>PABA01000171.1 GCA_002699025.1 Sandaracinus sp.
CGGCGTGGGCGCCTTCCCGAGCGACTGCGACGACGCCGACGACGCCCGCTACCCCGGCGCGCCCGAGCTCTGCGACGGCGTCGACAACGACTGCGACGACGAGGTCGACGAGGGCGACGATGCGAGCCTCTGCGACCTCCCGAACGCGAGCGGCACCTGCACCGCGAGCGCCTGCGTGCTGAGCTGCGAGGGCCGCTTCCTGGACTGCGACGGCGAGCCGCTCACGGGCTGCGAAGCGGACCCGATGAGCGACCCGCGGAACTGCGGCGCCTGCGGGAACGACTGCGGGCCCGTCGATGGCGGCTCGTCGCTCTGCGTCGACGGCGCCTGCGCGCTCTCCTGCGATCCGGGCTTCGGCGACTGCGAGAACGGGGCCGCCGACGGTTGCGAGGCGAGCCTCATGGACGACCCACTGAACTGCGGCGCCTGCCGCGCACGCTGCGAGCCGGGCCCGAACCAGGTCGCGTCGTGCGACGCGGGGGTCTGCGAGACGGCCTGCGTCGCGGGCTTCGAGGACTGCAACGGCGACCCGGCAGACGGCTGCGAGGCGGAGGTCGCCTTCGACCCGGCGCACTGCGGGAGCTGCGGCGCGGCCTGCCCCGGCGCGACCGACGCCTGCGTCTCGGGCCTCTGCCAGGCGGCCGCCTTCGAGAGCGACGGCTCGGACGGCGCCTTCATGCCGACGGAGGACACGGAGCTCGACGCCGGCGTCTACCAGTTCACGACGATCGTCATCCCGGCGGGCGTGACCGTGACGACCAACGGCACGGACGTGCTCGAGCTCTACGCGAGCGGGGACGTCGTCGTGGAGGGGACCATCGACGTCTCGGGCGGCCCCGGCGGCGCGAGCGTCGGGCACGCGACGTGCGAGATGACCTCCGGCGGAGGCGTCACCGGCGACGCCGACGCCCCCGCTCCGACCGCCGTGGACGACGGCGTCTGTCGCGACGGCGGCGGCGGCGGCAGCGGCGTCCCGGGGAGCCCCGCGCGCGCCGTTCCCACGGCCCCCAACATGTGCGTCGACGGCTCCGAGGGGCGCTTCGGCGGCGGCATGGGCGCCGTCGGTGCGCTGGGCTGCCAGACCAGCGCGGGCGGCGGCGGCGGCTACGCGGGCGGCGGGGGCGGGACGAAATGCGAGAGCTCCGTGCCCTTCGTGGACGGCGGAGACGGCGCATCGATCGCCGGCGTATCGACGGGCGGCGCGGGCGGCCCGGACGACTGCAGCGTCGGTGGAGGCGGCGGGGAGCCGGGCTTCGGTGCCTACTCGGGCGGCAACGGCGGCGGCAACGTCGGCGCCACGGGGGGCGGCGGCGGCTCCATCGGGCGCGACGCCATCGCGGACCTCGCGGTGGCCACCACCTTCCGACCCGGCAGCGGGGGCGGCGGCGGCGGCCACAACCGCGGCGAAGGCGGCGGCGGGGGCGGCGGCGGCGGCGGCGCGCTGCGCATCGCCTCGGCCACCTCCATCACCATCACCGGTCGCCTGCTCGCGAACGGCGGCCCGGGCGGGCCGCGGTTCGGCTTCGGCAACGGCGCCTCGGGCGGCGGGGGCTCGGGCGGTGTGATCTACCTCGCCGCGCCGGAGCTCTCGACCGCGGGCGAGGTCTCCGCCGTGGGCGGCGTGGCGCCGGCGGACGACAGCGGCGCCGGCGGCCTCGGCCGCATCCGACTCAGCACCATCCCCGAGCGCTGCTCGCTCGCGGGCACCTTCGAGCCGCGACTCGCCGACGGCTGCGCCCGCACGGACCCGGCCGTGCCCGAGCGCGTCTACATCGACGTCTACCCGTTCTGACCCCGGGGTCGACGCCGCGAACCCGTTTCGCGCTATCGTGCGGGCCTTCGATGCGCTTCGCCCCCCTTCTCTTCGCCGCTGCCCTCCCCCTCTCCGTCGCCTGCTCCGCCGGCGAGACCGTCGATCGGCGCCCGCGGGACGCGGCCGTGGACGCGGGCGAGGTCGACGCGGGCCCCACGGGCACCGACGCGGGACCCACGGGCACCGACGCCGGCCCCATGGGCATCGACGCCGGCCCCATGGGCATCGACGCCGGCCCCATGGGCATCGACGCCGGCCCGGGCGTCGACGCCGGCCCGCCCCGCGGGGACGGCCAGTACCTCGACGAGTGCTCGGCCCCCATCGACTGCGTGAGCGACCTCTGCGTCGCCGACGGAGCGACCCGCCGCTTCTGCTCCCGCTCCTGCACGCGCCACGGCGACTGCGCCGACGAGCACGTCTGCGCGGGCGGCGCCTGCGTCCCCGACGACTCGGGCACCATCTGCCCCGTGGCGACGCCCGAGGTCTGCGCCACCGGGCTCTGCCTCGGCCCGAGCGGCGGCAGCGGCCAGTGCACGCGGGACTGCGAGAGCGCCCTCGACTGCCCGGCCGGCTGGGCCTGCACCGAGCCGCCCGGCGGCGGCGCCTTCCGCATCTGCGTCGACATCGAGAAGCCCTGTACGGCCGGTGGCACCGAGTGCGGAACCGGCCTGTGCATCCCGGACCTCGGCTGCACCGCCACGTGCCGCGGCGCCGCCGACTGCCCCTCGCGCGCCACCTACCTCGGCCTCCCCGCCTACCGCTGCGCCGCCGCCTTCGGCTCGAGCGTGCCCATCTGCGCGCCGCCCGTCGCGGGAGACGGCATGGGCGGCGACATCCGCGGCGACGACGCCATCGGGACCGTCTGCCCCGCGAGCGGCTTCAACGAGTGCCGGAGCGGGCTCTGTGTCGACTTCGACGAGACCGACGCCAACCCGCCGATGTGCACGCAGGTCTGCGGCGCCGAGGGGGGCTGCGCGCCGGGCTTCGGCTGCAAGCCCGAGGTGCTCGACGACGGCAGCATCCGCACCTTCTGCGCGCGCGCCGGCGGCCGGGTCCTCGGCGAGAGCTGCGGCGCCGCCCGCGACTGCCAGAGCGCCCTCTGCGACACGGGCGGCTACTGCACGCGCCTCTGCCAGGACGGCCTCTGCCCCACCGGCTGGCGCTGCGAGCCGCTGCCGGGGACGACGCTGGGCCTCTGTCGTCGCTGAGGCGCCACCGAGGGACATCGAAGAGACACGAAACCGTGCCCCTGCCCGTGCCCCTGCCCGTGCCCGCAGGCCGCACGAACCTACGGCGAGCTCGCGGGGGCCTCGCCCCGCCCAGCCCCCCCGCGCTGCCTCACCCCCACGCCCCATCACCAGCCGGGGCCGGCCCGGCGCCCTCACTCCTCCGCGCGCGACACCGCGTCGAAGTACCCGGCGAGCGTCGCCCCCACCTGCACGCCGAGCAGCCGGTCCGACGCGCCCCCCGGTGGGTTCCGCCCGTCGCCGGCGAAGGCGAGGTCGCCCGCCAGACCGACCCGGCGCACCACCCGCGCGCTCAGCGAGAGCCCGGCGTTCTCGCCGAGCCCGATCTCCGTGCCCAGCCCGGCCGAGGCGTCGACGAAGAACATGCTGAGGCTCGGGCACTCCTCGGTCGTCATCTCCACGTGCGCGGCGTCCGGATCCGGCGAGCTGCCGATCCCGAGGCCGGCCCCGAAGACGGCGAAGAGCTGCGCCCGATGCCACGGGTTGGCGTAGAGCCGCGCGTCGAGGCGGAGGCCCATCTCCATCCAGGCGTCCCGGAGGTCGGGGCGCTGCACGCGGCCGCCGCCGAGCCCGAGCGCCAGGTCCACGGCGAAGTACCCCATGTTCGGCCGGATGCGCAGGCCGAGGTCGACGCGGCCGCGCGAGAGGTCGCCGCCGCTGGGCCCGACCCCCGCCAGGTAGTCGGTCGCGAAGAAGAAGCCCACGGAAGGTCGCGGATCGACAGGAGCGGGGGTGGCGGCCTCGGCGCCCACCCGTTCGCGGGGGGCCGCGGCGGCGTCGCCCGCGGCGAAGCCGGCCGCCGGCCGCTGCGCCTCGACGCGCGGCGCGAGGGCGAAGGCGAGAAGGACCACGACCCCGAACGCGAATCTCCCCATGGGAGGTTTCTGGGGAGAGGCGGCGCCCGGGTCAACGGAGCCGCTGCGCCCCGGCGGAGCTCGGGCGTCACCCGACCGGCAGGGCATCTCCGCGCTCACCGTCGCGGGCGCGGGCTACTCCTCCTCCCCGAAGAGCGTCAGCGCGACCGCCAGGACGCGTTCGTTCTCCGCTTCGGCGCCGCCCAGGGAGAAGGTGACCTCGCGCAACCCGCTCACGCTCCAGTAGAAGCTGGCCGGCGCGTCGCGATGGACCCGATCGAAGAAGCCCCGCAGCCCGTCCTGCGTCCTCCCGTCGTCTAGGTCGTCCTCGAAACGCAGACGGACCTCGGCCCAGACGACGTCTCCCCGCTCGAGCAAGCTCGCGTCGACGCGGCGCATCGCCGGGATGCCGATGGTGGCGAAGGCCGCCTGCATCTCGGCGATGCCCGGGTCTCGGTAGTGCCGGAAGTCGGTGCCGAGAGTCACCACCTGGCGACCCGCATGGCAGCCTGAGCCGCGCGGCGGAGCCCAGCCACGCCAGCCGCCGACCCCGAAGCCGTGGAAGCCATCCCCGAAGTCCTGCCAGCGGAGCTCCCCGGGCGCCACGGCGAGAGCGCGCCGGACATCGGGTCCGGGGGGCGGACCGTCCGTGCGCAAGATGACGAAGACATCGTCCCGCGCGTCGATCGAGCCGGCCGTGGGCGGCTTGCCGTCGGGCGTCCGGATGGCGAAGCCGACCTCGCGGACGCCCTCCAATGCCACGTCCCCGTCGAGGATCGCGGAGGCGGACCGCGCGAAGATGCGCTCGTACGCCGGGGCGCGACGGGCGGCATCCACGTCCAGGCCGACGGCGAACGTGGACTCCTGCGGCAGGAAGTCGACGGCGTGGAGCTCGCATGACGGTCGGGCGCGCGCCGCATCCGTGCTGCCCCGATCCCCGGAGGACGAGTGGGCGGTCGACCCGCAGCCGAGCGCGAAGAAAAAGAGGAGGAGGAGCGAGACCCGGAGTCGACGGCGCATGTCGGTCCGCAGCCTGAGCCCAGGCGCGCACGACCACCATGGTCATTTATTGCTACGCGGCGCGTTGAGCCCCGGAGGACGAGTGGGCGGTCGACCCGCAGCCGAGCGCGAAGAGGAAGAGGAGCGAGACCCGGAGTCGACGGCGCATATCGGTCCGCAGCCTGAGCCCAGATGGGCTCGCGCGCCATGGTCGTTTATTGCTACGCGGCGCGTTGAGCCATTCGGCCCGCGGGCACGGGCATGGGCACGGGCACGGGCACGGGTTTCGGTCGTTCGGGCCTTCGGCCCGCGGGCACGGGCTACCTCAGCGTGATCTCCCGCGCCTCCGCCTCGTCCACCGCGCGGCACCAGCTCGCGAAGCGCGGGTACTGCGCCGGGCTCACGCGCATCAGCGGCACCCGCAGGCTCCGCGAGATCACCAGGTGCTCCCCCTCGCGCTCCGCGCTCATCGCGAAGCGCACGTCGCCCGGCCCTTCGAGCTCCACCGGCTGCATCGCCGTCGCCGGCGCCCCGTTCGGCGTCGTCACCCGCAGCACCACGTCCTGGTTCAGCGGCGGCCCGACCACCTGCGTCGTCCGCCGCGTATCCGTCCGCGCGAAGCGCGGCCCCAGCACGCTCGGGAAGAGCCCGGGCAGCACCCGCGCGTCCCCCTGCTCCCGCGCCAGCGCCGGCACCCGCGCCGCGTAGCGCAGCACCAGCGGCTCCTCCGGGTTCTCGCGCCCGGTGATCCGCAGCGACTCGAGCGACGCCCCGTTCAGCATGCGCGCCACGTAGGCCTCCTCGAAGCGCTGCTCGAGCACGGCCTCGGGGATGCCCTCGAGGTCGTTCCGCCACTGGATCGCGCCCGTCCCCTGGAAGGTCTCGACCACCTCCACCTGGGCCGACCCATCCGGCGCCACGTCCGCCGTCACCTCCACGCGGTGGTGGTCCTCCTCGCCGGTCGCCGGCGGCAGCCGGATCTCCGTCGCGTCGCGCGCGTCCGCCACCGGCCCGAGCACCAGCGCGTCCTGCCCGTGGAGCGCCGGCGAGACGTAGCCGAAGGGGATGCCCCGCGCGGTCGGCTGCAGATAGGTGTCCTCCCCGAGGCGCACGATCAGGTTCGTGTAGGTCTCCTCGTCGGCGAGCGCGCTCTCGGTCTGGTCGCTCCCGAAGCCGCGCGCGAGCACGAGCTGCGAGTCCACGTCCACCAGCCCCAGCAGGTAGTGGAGCACCCGCGCCCGGTTCCCCGTCCGCCCGGCGAGCATCACCGCCGCCTGCCCGAAGACGTCGTTGTTGTTCTCGACGTTCTCGAGCAGCCAGTAGTAGAGCGCCCGCGCCTTCTCCTCGTCGCTCGTGGCCTCGCCGACGATCTCCCGCGCCAGCGCCCGCGCCGCCGGGTCGACCATCTCCCGGTCGGCCAGCACGTCCCGGAGGCCCTCGAGGAAGCCGCTCCAGTCCGCGTTCACGCCCCAGTTCACCGAGGGGATGAACTCGCGCGCCGCCACGCTCGCCGGCTCCTGCACCAGCGGCGTGCTCTGCTCGATGGCCCAGCGCAGGACGACCTCGCCCTCCTCGCCCGTGCTCCGCTGCACCTCGGGCGCGTCGCCGCGCGGGTCGATCAGCGGGTCCATGCCCTCGGGCAGGATCACCACCAGCTCCGAGCGGTCGAAGGGCAGCTCGAAGCTCGCGAAGAAGAAGCGGTCGCCGAGGAGCCCGTTCGGCAGCCCGTCCGGCGGCCCGAGCACGCGCACGTACTCCGCCTCCACGTAGTCGCCCACCGCGAGGTTCGGCATGGAGATGGTCTCCTTGCCCGGGATGAGATCCGGCTCGAGGCGCGTGCCGTCCGCCTTGATGGTGCGGAGGCCCAGCATGTAGCCGTCCTCCGGCGGCGCGTACTCGCCCTGCGCGTCCACGGCCTCCTCGCTCTGCAGCTTGTAGATCTGGTGGATGAGCTGGAGCGACGAGCCGTCCTCGAAGACGCGCACGACCATGTAGTCCCAGACGAGCACCTGCGGCTCGTCGTAGCTCCGCTCGCTCGCCTCGAAGGCCTCGATCATCTCGGGGCCGTTCTTGCGCCAGCCCTCGAACTCGAACTCGCCCCCGAGCGCCGTGCGGATGCGCCGAAGCCGCGCCATGGCCGCCGGCTCCTCCTCGAGGGCCTCGTTCATCACCTGGATCGCGCCCGCCGTGTCCCCCTGGGCGAGGCGCCGGTCGGCGCGGGCGAGGCGCACCGTGTCCGTGCGCGGCGAGGCCTCCTGCATGGCCTGGAGCACGCGCTCGATCGTGTCGGCGTTCGCGCGCCCCTCGGCGAGGTCGAGGCGGCTCGGGAGGAAGCGCGCCTGCGCGTGCTCGGGCTCGAGGGCGATGAGCCGGTCGAGCTCCTGCTTGGCCTCCTCCCACTTCCGCGCCTGCACGAGCTGCTGGTAGCGCTCGCTCCGCCGCGCGTCGCACTGCATGAGCTCGCCCGTGTAACGGTCGATCTCCGCGATGTGGTCGTGGCGCTGGGCGAAGGCGAGGGCGGCCTCGACGGGCGGGCAGGCCTCGGGCACCTGGTCGATGGCCGCCTCGATGTGCTCGGCGGCTTGCGCGTCCCAGCCGCGGTTGAGGAGGAGCTGCACGAGCGTGAGCCGGAAGGCGGCGAGCTCGGGCCAGCGCTGGACGTCCTCCCGGAGCTCGGCGAGGGCCTCGAGGTCGCGCCCCTCGGCGGCCATCAGCCGGGCGAGCTGGAGCCGCGGGAACCAGGCGGCCTCGTCGTGCTGGGCGACGGAGCGGAGCGCGGCGCGGGCCTGGTCGCGGCGCATGTCCGAGGTGATCAGCGGGTCGGCGAGGGCGATGGCGGCCCGCAGCGCGCCGGCGATGGGCGAGGCGGGCGTGTCGCCGAAGGGCGCGAGCGCCTCGCGGGCCTGCACGACCGAGCCGCGGCTGAAGACGGTGGCGCCGCGCACATAGGTCGCGAAGAGGCCGCCGGCCGCGTCGGGGAGCGCGTGGGGCGCCTCGCCCTTCTCGAGGGCGACCATGAGGATCGGGTTCGGGTGCCGGGTCGTAACCTTCACGGCGATCTCGTGGCGGCCCGGCGCGAGGTCGAGGGCGTGGAAGGTCACGCGCTCGAGGGGCTGGCGCCGGTGGTCGAGGCGCAGCACGCGCTCCCCGTCGACGCGGAGCTCGACCGAGTTCGGCGTCTCGAGGCGGAGCGTGTGCAGGCCCCCCTCCTCGACGTCTACGAAGGCCTCGGCGTAGGTGGTGCCGCCATCGGCGATGGGCCCGGCGCCGAGGTGCACGGCGCAGCCGCGGCCCTCGACCTCGCGGGTCGGGCGGACGCCACGACGCGGGCCGAGGTCGACCTCCGCGGGGAGCGGCCCGGTGGCGAAGGCCTCGCCGTGATCCCGGTCGAAGCCGAGGAGCGCGCGCGGGCCGAAGGGGCCGGCGACCTTCCACTCGGTGACGCAGCCCTGGGCCGCGGCGTGGCGGCGGACGGCCTCCACGTCGCCGCGCCGGTAGGCGAGCTCGACGAGCACGTCCACGGCGGTCTGGCGCGCGCCGAGGGGGAGGTCCGCGAGCATCGCCTCGAGGCGCGGCCCGGCCGTGCTCGGGAAGCGCGGCGCGATGTGGGTGAGCTCCTCGACGCCGCTCGCGGCGAGCTCGGCCACGGCGGGCTGGCGCGTGCCGGCCTCCTCCATGGCCTCGAGGAAGCCGTCGAGGGCGGCCGCGGGCTCGCCATGCACGTAGGCGAGGAGCGCGCGGAGGAGCGCGACCCGGCCGTCGCGCGCGCGGAGCCGCTCGGCGCGGGCGAGCACCTCGGCGGCGCGGCCCGGGTCGCCGTCGTCCCGGAGCAGCTCGCCGGTGGCGAGGGCCCACTGCGCGTCGAAGTCGTTCGGCGCCTCGGCGGCGGCCTCGCGGAGGTCGTCGATGGTGACCTGGCGCGGGGTCTCGGCGCCGCCGCGCGGGCAGGCGGCGAGGGAGAGGGCGAGGAAGAGGAGCGAGAGGGTCCGGGTCATGGCGTGGGACGCGGTCGCGAAGGAGGTCGAGGAAGTCGCGAGGGGAGAGGGGCGGTGCGAGGTCGTCGGCGTCGGGGTCGTCGGCATGGCGCTCACCGGCTCCCCGTCTCGAGGATCAGGCGCTGGCGGAGGATCTGGTCGACCTCCTCCACCCAGCGGCGGAAGGCCGCGTACTCGCCGGGCCGGAGCCGGTCGCGGCGGAGCTCGAACTCCGTGCGCATCTGCACCTGCCCGGCGCTCCGCTCGACGGTCATGGCGAGCTTGCCGAAGGGGCTCTCGGCCGTGCCGCCCTCGGGCACCTGGGCCGCCTGGGCGCCGCGCGGCAGCCGCACCGTGCGCTCCTCCACGTACGACGACGTGCCGCCCAGATCCATCGGGTACTCGCGCGTCGGCGTCCGCGCGAAGGCCCGCGTCAGCTCGCCCATGGTCGAGGGATCCGCGCGGAGCCGCTGCCCATCGCGCTGCGCGAGCTGCGGCACCTCGGCCTCGTAGCGGACGCTCACGTCGCCCTCGAGCGTGTCGAGCCCCTCGAAGCCGACCTCCTCGAGCCGCAGCCCGGGGAAGAGGTTCCGCAGCGAGCGCTCGAAGCGATCGCTCCGCGTGCCCTCGGCCTGGTAGGTGCTGCGGTAGCCGGGCGCCTGGGCGCCCGTGATCACCTCGCGGCCCTCGATGGTGGCCGAGCCGTCGGCGGCGAGGCGCACGTCGAGGGTGCGCTGGCGCCGGTTGCGCTCGGGCGGGAGCACGGGCGTGCGGCGGAGCTCGGAGCCCTCGGGCCAGACGTGCAGCACGGTGACGCCCTGGTCCATCTCGGGCAGCTCGGTGACGCCCGAGTGCTCGGCCGTGCCGTCGATGTAGAGGTCGAGCTCGGGCACGTAGGCGATGGCGTGATCGAAGACGGCGAGCGAGGCCGGCAGATCGGTGATGCGCCCGTTCCGCCGCGTCCGCACGAGCACCATGTGCGCGTCGATGCCCGCCTCGCGGAACATCGTGTAGAGGAGCGAGGCCTTGTCCTTGCAGTCGCCGAAGCCGCGCTGGACGATCTGCGTCACGCGGTAGGGCTTGTAGCCGTGGATGCCGAACTCGAGGCCCACGTAGCGCGTGTTCTCGACGACCCAGTCGTGGATGGCGACGACCTTCTCGCGGAGCGTCTCCTTGCCCGCGACGAGCTCGCGCACGGTGCGCTTCAGGGCCTCGTCGGCGATGAGCTGGTCCTGGATGAGCCCCCAGTACCAGGTGCCGACGTCCTCCCAGGTCCGGTAGGTGCTCACGTGGAGGTAGGGCGCGATCTCGGTGAAGCCGGGCATGTTCGGCTCGGAGCGGATCGCCGGCACGTCCTCGGCGACGTAGCGGTCGATGCGCTGGCCGTCCTCCGTCGTGCGCGCATGCGCGAGCCCCTCGAGGCTCGGCTCGTTGAAGAAGAACTCGCGCCCCTCCGGCGTGATGAGCACGTACTCCTTGTGGCGGATGGGCTGGAAGGCCTGGAAGAAGCTCAGGTCGCCGTAGTAGTCGGCGAAGAGGTTCCGGTGGGCCACGTCGTCGATGCGCCAGCGGAGCTCGACCACGTCGCCGGGCTCGAGGTCCGGGAAGACGACGACGCGCGCGCGGGTGTCGTAGTAGATGCGGTACCAGGGCTCGCCGAGCTGCTGCTCGAAGGCCTGGGTCGCCTCGAGGGTCGTCCCGTCGGCGCGGTGCACGCGGGCGAGGCGCACGTCGACGCGCTGGGAGGTCGGGTCGAACTGGATGGCGTAGGTGCGGAACTGGCGCGCGCCCTCGTCGTCGTGGACCTGCACGGCGATCTGCCGGAAGGAGGAGCCGAGGCCGTTCTCGAAGACCGTGTTGACGGTCAGATCCTGAAGCGTCGTGAGCGGGAAGCCGCCGCTCTCGCCGCGGCGCGCGAGCAGCTCCTCTTCTTCGACGGCGTAGGCCTCGTCGGCGCGCTGCTGGGGCTCGATCTGCTCGAGGAGCTCGCGTGTGGCGGCGTCCTGCGGGCGGATGTCGAGGGCGGCGCGGAAGGCGTCGCGGGCCGCGTCGGTCTGCTGCAGGCGCCAGAGCATCTGGCCCTGGGCGACGAGCGTCGGCGCGTCCTCGGGGGCGAGCTGGCGCGCCTGCGTGAAGGCGGCGAGGGCCTGGTCCGTGTCGCCGATGGCCTCGTAGATGGCGGCGACGTAGCGGAGGTTCTGCACGGAGGCGGGGGCGTTCGCGCGGAGCGCCTCGAGCTGCTCGGCGACGGCGGCCCGGTCCCGGCGACGCACGGCGTCGGCGACGAGCACGCGGCGGCTCGGGCGATCGTTCCAGCGGGCGGCCACGGCCTGCTCGCGGAGCGCGATGGCGCGGTCGTGGCGGCCGGCGGCGCTCGCGTACTCGGCGCGGAGGCGGAGCCAGCCGTGGGCCTCGGGGGCGCGCTGGGCGACCTCGTCGACGAGGCGCCAGGCGGCCTGGGGGAGGTCCATGTCCTGGAGGATGCCCGCGCGGAGCACGGCGGCCTCCATGCCGAGCACGCCCTCCTCGGGGACGCCCTCGAGGAGCGGCAGCGCGTCCTCCGGGTGGAGGCCCGCGCGCGTCACCTGCGCGTGGAGGAGGCGCGCGGCCGGGCGGCTCTCGTAGCGCTCCATGGCGCGCTGCACGTACTTGGTGGTCTCGCTCCGCTGCGTGGCGAGCCGCGCGGCGAGCTCGAGGTGCGCGAGGCTGGGCTCGGCCTCGGCGGCGCGCGCGGCGAGCTGGCGGCCGCGCTGCTCGTTCGGGTCGTCGGCGCCGGTCCAGACGAGGTAGCGCGCGAGGTCGTAGAGGGCCGCGGCGGGCGCGTCCTCCCCCTCGGCGGCGGCCTCGAGGCGCGCGAGGATCGTCTCCGGCGCGCGCGGCAGGCGGGCGACGCCGTGGCCGGCCCCGGCGGCGTCCTCGATGGTGCTGCCGTCGACGCGCACGCCGCGCGCAGGGCGGTTTCGGGGATCGACGACGCGCAGGTAGAAGCCCCAGGCGCCGTCCGTGATGCAGCTCTTCACCAGCAGCCGGTTGGCGCCCTCGTGCGCGCCGACCAGGGCGACGTGCCGGTCCGGGTCCGGGCTCCGGTAGACGTCCTCGCGGTGGACCTCCTCGCCGTTCCACCAGATCTTCGTCGCGCCGCCGGCGCCGACCCAGAGGGCGAGGGGCTGGGCGCGCTCCGAGTGCACGGTGGTCTGGGCGTAGCCGCAGACGTTCTGGCGCGGGCGGAAGAGGGCGTCGAAGTCGACGTAGCCGACGCGGGAGATCGGCGGGTAGGGGCGCCACGCGACCTCGCGCTCCTTGCCCGGGTAGCGGACGGCGGCGGCGAAGGGCTGCATGGCGGCCTCCTCGGGGCCGAAGGCGCGCTCGAAGCCCTGCTTGCCCTCGTTGTCGAAGGGGCCGATGAGCTGCCAGCTCGTGACGTAGCCGAGCCGGTCGACGAGGGCCTCGGCGTCCTCGAGGCGGCCGGCGCGGATCAGCGCGCGGGCGCGGAGGGCCTCGGCGTAGGCGCGGCGCTCGGCGGGGACGCGGCGGCCCTCGGCGACGCCCTCGAGGGCCTCGAGGACGGCGCTCGGCGTGGTCTCGTCCCAGGCGCGCCAGAGCTCGAGGAGCGGGAGGATGCCGGCCGGGCCGCGCTCGCGGATCGCGTCGCGGGCGAGCTCGGCGGCCTGGGCGTCGTAGGGGTTGGCGGCGCTCGAGGCGGGCTGCGCGGCGGCCGGGGTCGGCGGGAGGGCGGCGGGCGCGGCGGCGAGAGCGAGGAGCGCGGCGAGGACGGCGCGAAGCGAGCGAGGGCGCAAGGAGACCTCCGAGAGGGGGCGCGGGGCGCGGCTCGGCGCCGGGCGCGCGGTGCGGACGGCCCCCAGACGTGGTGTGCGGGAGCCGCCCGGACGGTACTGACAGGCTCTTCAGGGGACAAGCGCCGGGGGCCCGATGTTCCCGGGCGGGGCGACGAAAGCGGGCCGGAGCGCCACTTGCTGGCGCCGATCGCCCGCCGCGGTAGAGTCCGCCGCGATGGCCGAGGAGGGGCAGAAGGCGGGCGGACCGCCGAAGAAGGGCGCCGTGCGCGGGCTCCTGAAGGCCATGCGCCCCCACCAGTGGGTCAAGAACGGCTTCGTCGTGGCGCCGCTGGTGTTCGCGAAGGGGCTCGGCGACGTGCCGATGATGACGCGCTCGGGGATCGCGTTCCTGCTCTTCAGCTTCGCGGCGAGCTCGATCTACCTGATGAACGATCTCGCCGACATCGAGGCGGATCGGGCGCACCCGAAGAAGCGCTTCCGGCCGATCCCGGCGGGCGAGGTGCCGCTGGGGATGGCGAAGGCGGCGACCGGGGCGCTGATGGTGATCGCGTCGGCCGGGGCGGCGCTGATGGGGTGGACGGTCGCGGCGGCGATCGTCGGCTACGTCGTGCTGCAGATCGCCTACACGTTCCGGCTGAAGCGCATCCCCTACGTGGACGTGCTCTGCATCGCGGCGGGCTTCGAGCTGCGGGTGCTGGCCGGGAGCTTCGCGCTCCGGGTGGAGCCGAGCGTGTACCTGCTGGTGGTGACGCTGCTGCTGAGCCTCTTCCTCGGGTTCGGCAAGCGCATGCACGAGCTGCGGCAGGCGGGGACCGAGGAGAAGAAGGCGCAGCAGCGGAAGGTGCTGACGGCCTACAGCGAGAAGACGCTGATCGTGCTCTTGCAGTTCACGGCGCTGGCGACGACCGGCACGTACGTGATCTACACGCTGGACCCGCGGACGCGGGAGGCGTTCGGGACGGACTACCTGGCGGGGACGATCGTCTTCACCGAGTTCGGCGTGCTGCGCTTTCTGGATCTGGTGCGGCACAAGAGCGACGCCGAGAGCCCGACCGAGCAGATGCTCAAGGACTGGCCGTTCCTCTTGAACCTGGTCTTCTGGGCGATCGCGGTGGTCGCGGTGATCTACTTCACCTGAGCGGGGCGCGGCCGGCGTCGGCCTCGGCGAGCGACCCGGCCGGTCGCGCTGGGAGTGCGTGGCGCGTCGACGCTGGGCGGAGCTCGGGGCGCGACGGGTTCAGATCGTCCGTCCGCGAACCGCGCACGGGCGTTCCGCTCTGGCGGCTTCCCGGACGAGACGCCGCGGCCTGGACCCGGCGGTCGCGGGCGGCGCGAGCTCGCAGAAGGGCGGGCACGAGATCCGACGCTGACGGGGGGAGCTCGAGGCTCTTCCCGTCGCGGGCAGGGGCACGGGCAGGGGGACCGGCTACGCCGGTCAGCGGGACCGGCTGCGTCGGTCAGGGGCAGGCGAACTGAAGCGGGCAGCTCTCGAGCACCAGCACCTCGCCCGGGCACTCGGCGGCGCGGGCCTGGCACGCGGCGAGGTTCTCCTCGGTGATGCACGGGTCCCCGAGCTCGTAGTCGCAGTCGCCCGCGGCGGGCGCATCGGCGCCGGAGGAGGAGTCCTGGGCGGGCTCGGTCGAGCTGCCGCAGGCGAGGGCGAGGAGGAGCAGCAGGCTGGAGCAGAAGCGCATGGTCGGGATGTAGCATGGCCAGCCGGCGCCGACCGCCTACACTGCGTGGCGTGCGCCGCTCGCTTCCCGTCATGGCCTCCGTCGTGGCCTTCGCCCTCGCCGCCGGCTGCGCCGACGAGGAGGCGCCGTGCCCGAGCGGCGTCCGCGGCGACGCGGGCAGCTGCGTCTGCCCGAACGGGGCCATGCCGGTGGACGGCTTCTGCTGGGAGGAGCCCGAGCCGCTCCCGGCCGACGCCGGGCCCGTCGACGCCTTCGTCCCGGACGCCGGCCCGCCGGACGCTCCCACGGCGCTCGGCTGGGACCTCGCCACGCGCGAGGCTCGCCTCGGGCGCGTCCTCGCCCTCAGCGCCGACGGGCGCGTCCTCGCCGCCTCCGCAGACGCCACGCCGGGCGACCGGGGCGTCACCGACGAGCGCGGCCCGGCGGGCATCCAGATCTTCGAGCGGGGCGCCTTCGCCTGGTCCCACCGCGCGACCCTCCCGCGCCCCGACGCCGCCGGCCATCCCACCTGGGGCGCGGCGCTCGCGCTCAGCGGGGACGGCGCGACCCTCGCCGTCGCCGCCCCGAACGAGCCGGGCCCTGGCGACGAGCCGTCGGGCGCCGTCTACGTCTACGTCCGCGGCGACGACGGCTGGGCCCTCGACGCCACCCTCATCTCGCCGGCGCCCACCGCCGACGCCTTCGGGCGCGCCCTCGCCTTCGACGTCTCGGGCGACGTGCTCGTCGTCGGCGCCCCGGAGGACGCGAGCGCCGCCACGGAGGTCGACGGGGACGCGAGCGACACCTCGGCGCCGGGGACGGGCGCGGCGCACGTCTTCGTCCGCGAGGCGGGCGAGGCGGACGAGGCGGACGGGCGCTGGGCCCACGCCGCCTACCTGAAGGCGCCGACCGAAGGGGCGCGCGGCGTCGGCGGGGCGGTCGCCCTCAGCGCCGACGCGAGCCGCATCGCCCTCGCCGCTTGGCGCTCGCCGAGTGCGGCGGCGGGCGTCCACGTCTTCGTCCGCGAGGGCGGGCGCTGGCGCGCGGAGGCGCGCGTCCTCCCCGCGGGCCTCGCCGATCACGACGACTTCGGCGTCGGCCTCGCGCTCGACGCGGCGGGAGAGACGCTGGCCGTGGGCGCCCCCGGGGAGGCGAGCGACGCCACCGGCGTCGGCGGCGATCCGACCCGCGACACGAGCGCGAGCGGCGCCTCCGGCGCGGTGTGGGTCTTCGCGCGCGGCGAGGACGGCTGGGCCGAGGCGGCCTACCTGAAGGCCGCGAACGCCGACGGCCGCGACCGCTTCGGCATGGCGGTGGCGCTGGCCTCGGATGGCGACCGGCTCGCCGTCGGCGCGCCGGGCGAGAGCGGCTCGGGCGAGGGGATGGACCCGCTCGACGACGACGACGCCCCCGCCGCCGGCGCCGTCTACCTCTTCGAGCGGAGCGGGGCGCGCTGGGCGCAGGCCGCCTACGTGAAGCCGATGGGGACCCGGGCCGAGGACGGCTTCGGCCGCCAGCTCGCCCTCGGCCGCGTGGGCCGGCGCCTCGCCTCGAGCGTCCCCACGCGCACCCTGCCCCTCGGCCGCACCTCGGCCGGCACCCCGAACGCCGGCCTGCTCTTCGTCTACGACCTCGACTGATACGAGGCCCCGAGCGCCTCGCGATGGCGAGCCCGGATGAACCTCCTGGTGGTCGCTCGCGCACAGTCCGGGGAGGCTTGCCCGGAGGGCGCGAGCGAGCTCGCCCTGACGCCATCGCGGACCTCGCGGCGACATGGCCGCGCGGACGCCGGCCGGGGAGCGGGTCGCCGTGACGGTATCGGAACCGCGCCCGGACCCCGAGGGGGCTGAGCCGACCGGCCCCCGCCGCGCGGGTCTCGTGCCGCGGGCTGCGCGGGTTTCGCGCCGGGCGCCGCGCGAGGCGGAGTATCCTCGCGCGATGCGATGGGGGATGGTGGCCCTCGGGGCCCTCTTCGCGCTCGGCGCCGCTTCGCCGGCGCGCGCGTACCTCATCGACGCGAACGACGCGACGACCGTCTCGCCCGGGCACCTCGAGATCGAGCTCCAGGCCGTCGGCTGGTGGCAGACCTTCGGGCCGGACGGCGAGCGCGCCTTCGTCGCCCCCTCGCTCATGCTCTACGTGGGCCTCGCCGAGCGCGCGGACCTCATCCTCCTGAGCCGGGGCTACGCCGCCGTCCGCCCCCGCGGCTTCACGCTCGACGACGGCGCCGCGCTCGTCCGCGTCGCGCTCCGCGAGGGCAGCTACCACGAGGGCGGCGGCCCGGGGCCGAGCGTCGTGCTCCAGGCCGGCGTCTACCTACCGAGCCTCGACGTCGACGAAGGCGTCGGCGGCTGGGGGCTCAGCTACGCGCTCCTCCTCTCGCACGAGGGCGACCACCTCGCCGTCCACGCCAACGCCCAGGTCGACCTCCGCTACGGCCTCGAGACGCCGGCCTTCTTCGGCGCGCTCGTCCTCGAAGGCCCCCTCGACTGGGCCGTCCGCCCGACCGTCGAGGCCTTCGTCGACGTCGAGCTCGCCCCCGGCGAGGCGTCGACGGACCTCAGCGCTCTCGTCGGCCTCGTGGGCGACGTGAACGAAGACCTCGCGCTCATGGGCGGCGTGCGCGTCGGGGACCTCCTCGGCGACCGGGAGCTCGAGCTCCGCCTCTCCCTCTGGGCCGCCTTCGACCTCCGCCGTCGGCGCGCCCAGGTCCGTCCCCTTCCGCGCCCCGCTCCCGATCGATGAAGGCGCTCCGCGTCGGTCCGTCCTCTTCCGCGCCCCGCTCCCGATCGATGAAGGCGCCCCGCTCTTCGGTGCCCCCGAGGGCGACGCCACTCCGCCTCGGCGCGGCCACCGAGGGGCGTCACGGGGCGGATGACGCGCGCGAGCCGAGGGCGCCGGCGTGGCGCTCAGAAGCAGTGGCGGTCGCGCAGGAGCGTCTCGATCGGGAGCCCCTGCACCTTCCGGATCTGGGCGTCGAGCGCCGCGCCCTGCTCCGCGCTCTTCGCCTTCTTCCGCCGCGCCTTCAGGTTGCGGAGCACCTGCTGCCGGTCCTCCTCCCGGTGCTCGGCGTGGAGCGCGACCTCCTCCTCGAAGCGCCGCGCGTGCGCCGTCGGCACGCCGTCCAGATCACCGAGCTGCACCAGCAGGGTCCGACCGCGGCAGAGCGCGAGCTCGAGCCGCTGCCGGTCGGCGCTCACCGTGTCTGCCCACTCGATGGCCAGCCGCCCCTTCGCCGGGTCGTGGTACCAGCCCTCCGGCGGCGCCCCGAAGCGCAGCTCCGGCGACTCGCGGAGCACCTCCTCGAGCTCGCGCTGCTGCTTCTCGGTCGGCTGGATCTTCCGCGCGTCGAGCCAGCGAACGAACGCCCGGAGCAGAGCCTGGAGCCTCTTCAGCTCCTTCGAGAAGCGGCGCGCGCGCGGCTCCTCGTGGTCGGCGCGCATCATGCGCTGCTCTTCGAGCGAGGGCGGGCAAGGCATACGCCGATCCTACTCGCTCGAGCCGAGCGCGTGGACCACCGGCCAGCGGCACGACCCCTGGCCCCTCAGCCAGGCCGCAGCCCGCTCGGGCGGGACTCGCGCGCTCCTGCTCCCCGCTCGGGCTCTCGCTCCCCACTCGGGCTTCGGCTCTCCGCTCGGGCTTCGGCTCCCCGCTCGGGCTTCGGCTCCCCGCTCGGGCTCTCGCTCCCCACTCGGGCTTCGCGGGCTCCTGCTCCCCCCTCGGGCTCCTGCTCTCCGCTCGGGCTCGGGCTCTCGCTCCCACTCCGCTCCCCCGCCCAGCTCCGCTCGCTCAGCCCCCCACGTCCTCCGGAAACGGCGGCGGCGCCTCGAGCGCGCTCAGGTCCGCCGGCAGCTCGAAGCGCTCCCGCGTCCGCGCATAGAAGCGCCCGCCCATGCGCCCCAGCGTCCGCAGCTTCTCCGGGTCGACGTGGAAACGCTCGTTGACGACGTCGTCGCGCACGAAGACGTGCACCACGCGCCCGAAGACCACGTTGCCGCTCCCGGGCCGCCCCGGATCGATGGGCACGATCTGCGTCGTCACGCATTCGAAGGCCATCGGCGAAGCCGCCAGCCGCGGCGCCTTCACGCGCCGCGAGGGCGCCGTGGCGAGGCCGACCCGCTCGAGCTCGCTCTCCTCCGGCGGGAGCGCGTGGCTCGTCGCCGCCATCTGCCGCGCGTAGGCCTCGACGGCGAGGTTCACGACGAACTCGCCGGTGCCCCCCTCCTCGGGCGGGCGCACGTTCGCGAGCGTGTCCTTCGGTCCACCGTCGCCCTTCGTCACCGGCACGAACATCAGCGTCATGGGCGAGGGCCCGGCCGCGTTGAAGAACGAGTAGGGCGCGACGTTGGGGACGCCGCTCGCCGAGACGGTGGTCACCACGGCGATGGGGCGCGGCGTGACGCCCCCGACGAGCAGCTTGTAACGCTGGCTCGGCTCCAGCGACTCGGGGTCCAGCTCCATGTGCGCCAGACGACCGGAGCGACGCGAGCGTTACTCCGGGGGCGCGGCGAGGGGCCACGCGAGCACACGACGAGGACGGGTGAGCGGAACCGCGATGACGAGGCGACACGGGAGAAGAGCGCAGGTCACCGCGCATCTCCTCCTCGCCCTCGTCGCGGCCGGGCTCCCCGCGGCGCGCGTCGCCGCGCAGGCGCCGCGAACGGACCCGAGCGCCGACGCCCCGGCCGAGCCGCCCCCACCGGAAGCCGAGCCGCCGCGCTGCTCGCGTGCCCGTCGCCGGGCGGCGCCCGCGCTCGCGCTGACGGCCGGCCTGCTCCTCCACGGCACCGGCCACCTCCTCGCGTGCGAGCGCCGCACCGGTCGCCGCCTCCTCGCCGCCGAGGGCCTCGGCTTCGGCGCCCTGGTCCTCGGCGGCGGCGGCATCGCCCTCACCGGCGCCTCCCGCAAGACCGTCGCCCCCTTCGCGACCCTCGCCATCCTCGGCGTCGGCACCTTCGCGGCGAGCTGGCTCGCCGACCTCTACGGCACCCTCTCCGGCGGCGCCAACGCCGGCCGCCCGGCGCGCGCCGCCCCCTTCGAGCTCGCCCTCGGCTACCGCTACGTGCACGACCCGCAGTTCGCCTACGGCCACGGCCTCCACCTCGCCGCCGAAGGCTGGCTTCACCGCACGCGCCTCTTCGGCGGCGCCTGGCTCGCCCTCGACGACGACACTCAGCGCGCGACGGCCGGCCTCTCCCAGCGCCTCCTCGGCGCCCGCGGCCGGGGCGACGCCCTCGACGCCGAGGCCGCCCTCCACGGGCAGCGCTTCGGCACGGACGGCTTCCGCACGCTCGGCGTCGACGTCCTCCTCCGCGGCCGCCTCGAGCTCGCACACCTCGGCCCGACCCTCGCCGGCAGCTTCGTCGAAGCCGAGGTCGGCCTCGGGCTCCAGGGCTTCGGCTACGACGCCACGGGCCGCGGCGTCCGCGAAGACTGGAACGGCCTGCTCCTCGGCCGCGTCGGCTGGGGCGTCTTCCTCGGGCCGAGCGGCGAGCTCGTCGCCTACTACGACCACCGCCGCGACGACCTCGCCGGCGGGCTCAGCGTCGACAGCGTCGCGTCGGGCGTGCTCGGCCACTTCGGCCTCGCCGGCCGCGGCTACATCCGTGACGGACGCTGGGGCCTCGCCGGCGAGCTCGAGCTCGGCTCGGCGCTCGTCGTGGGTCTGAGCGTCCTGCACCGCGGCGCCGCCCCGCGCGAAGGAGGCGCCCGATGAGCACCCGCCCCCTCGCCCTGCTCCTCCTCGCCCTCGCCTGCACGCTCCGCCCGGCCGAGGACCACGTGCGCCTCGACGAGCGGGTCGGCCGCGCCGAGACCCCCGATACGCTCGTCCTCGAAGAGGACGGCCTCGCCGCCATCCGCGAGGCGACCCCCCGCGGCGCCCGCCTCTGGGCCGCCTCGCCCGTCCTCCACCTCCGCCTCCGCACCGCCGGCGGCCCCTTCGAGCTCGTCGTCCGGAACACCCTCCGCGACGCGACGCTGACGCTCGACGACGGCACGGTGATCGAGCGAGAGCCGGGCGGCCTCCCCACCGAGGCGCGCTTCGTCCTGGACCTCCCCGCGGGCGTCGAGCGCACGGCCCGCCTCGCCCCACCGGACGCCGACGCGGCCGGCTCCTTCCATGTCGCCGTGCTCAGCGACGTGCAGGACGCCATCGGCGAGGTGCAGGACATCTACGAGCGCATGCGCGCCGACCCCTCGCTCCGCTTCGTCGTCTCCACCGGCGACCTCACGGACTCGGGCACGCGCGCCCAGCTCGTGCGCTTCCAGGAGGAGCTCGAAACGCTCCCGATCCCGCTCTACTCGACCGTCGGCAACCACGAGGTGCCGGGCCCGGAGGCGTGGCACGACCTCTTCGGCCCCTTCAACGCCTTCTTCCGCTTCCGCGGCGTCGCCTTCTCGCTCGTCGACTCGTCCACGGCCACCGTCGATCCGGCGCTCCGCCGCGAGCGGCTCCGACCCTGGCTCGAGGCGCACCGGGACGCGCCGCACCTCTTCCTCACGCACGTGCCGATCCTCGACGCCTCCGGCCTCCGCTCGGGCGCCTTCCGGAGCCGCAACGAGGCCGCGAGCCTCCTCCAGGAGCTCGCCGACGCCGAGGTCGACGCGCTCTTCTTCGGCCACGTGCACTCCTACTACGCCTACTCGCTCGCCGGCATCGAGAGCTACATCGCGGGGGGCGGCGGGGCCATCGAGGAGGAGCTCGACGGCATCGGCCGCCACTACCTCCGCGTCGAGGTGGACGGCGCGCGCGGCGTGCTCGGCGTCGGGCTCGTCCGCGTCGACTGACCTCCGCCTCGACTCGGATGACCCGGGGTCATTTGTTTTCCCGCGCGGGGCCTCGGGGCACGCAAAACGCCGCCTCGAGCTCCCGGGCCCACGTGGATGGACAAATGATTTCAGCCGCTTGCGAGCTCAGTCGGGGTGTCCGCAGGACTCCCTCGGACGCTCTCCGGACCGACCTCCGCCTCGACTCGGATGACCCGGGGTCATTTGTTTTCCCGCGCGGGGCCTCGGGGGACGCCGAGCGCCGCCTCGAGCTCCTGGGCCCACGTGGATGGACAAATGATTTCAGCCGCTTGCGAGCTCAGTCGGGGTGTCCGCAGGACTCTCTTTCGCAGGACTCCCTCTCGGAGGGGCCGGTGAGGGGTCCGCAGGGCTCCGCGGGGCCGCTCGGCCGCGTGTAACCCTCTCGGCGCAGCGGCGTCTCAACGAGCATGGACAGGACGAAGCTGCTCGTGTTCTTCCACGCCGAGGCGTCCGAGATCGCCGAACGGGACCTCGGCCACGCGACGGAAGACACCCTCATCGCCGACCTCGGCCTCGACTCGCTCAGCGTGCTCGAGCTCGTCGGCAGCCTGGAGCGCGAGCTCGCCCTGGAGCTCCCGACGGAGGCGCTGGATGGCGTCGAGACCATCGGCCAGCTCTTCGACGTGATCGAAGCGCGCGCCCCGCACGCCCGCGCGAGCTAGCCTAGCTAGCCCGGCGCGGCGAGCCCGCTGCGCGAGATGTCGCCAGCGGGCGCCACGACGAGCCCACCCCAGGGGAGGGATCCTCGTCGGCGGCAGGTGGAGTCTTGCGCCAAGAGCGGAAAGCTCTAACCTCACCCAGGCGTGGGGGGATGACGGCCATGAGCACACCTCCCTTCGAACCCTGGCTCACCCTCCGCGTCGACGGCCCGGTCGCCGTGATGACCCGGACCGCGACGCCCTTCGAGCGCATCGAGGACGTGCGGCGCGCCTACGGCACGCTGACCGAGACCCTCGAAGCCCTCGAGGCCGTGCCCTGCCTGCTGACGGATCTCCGACCCGCCCCCGGCCGGAACGACCCGGCCTTCGAGAAGGTGCTCGCCCCGCTCCGCCGTCGCATCTACGCGGCCTTCGAGCGGCGGGCGGTCGTCGTGCGGACGGCGATCGGTCGGCTCCAGGTCCAACGCCACGCCGACGCGGACGGCATCGCGATGCGGGTCTTCCTCGAGCCCGACGAAGCCCTCGACTGGCTGCGCGGAAGCTGAGCGGCGCGCTCACTCGGCCGCGTGCCGGGCCGACTCGTGGAGCTCGGCGTCGGCGAAGCAATCCTGGACGAACTGGGCGACGCGCCCGAGAGCGGCCTGGGCGCGCGGGCTGACGTCGAAGAACGCCGGGTAGACGTGGATCTCGTCCGGCTCGACGTGGAGGCGCACGTCCGCGCCGGCGGCCCGCGCCTTGGCGGCGAAGCGGCGCGACTCCTCGACGAGCACCTCGAGCTCGCCGGCCAGGACGAGCATGGGCGGGAGGTCGTGCAGGTCCGCGAAGAGCGGCGAGCAGCGCGGGTCCGTGCGCCCGAGCTTCGCCGCGTAGGCGCCGGCCCACTCCGTGCCCTCGTTCGGGAAGATGAAGTCGAAGCGCGTGTCGGCCTGGAGCGCCGTCTCGCCCGTCAGGTCGAGCCAGGGCGAGAAGAGCACCGCCCCCGCGGGCAGGGGCAGCCCCTCGTCCCGGAGCGCGACGAGCGTCGCGGCGGTGAGCCCCCCGCCGGCCGAGTCGCCCGCGACGAGCAGCGTGCGGGGGTCGACGTGCGCGTCCTCGATCAGCCAGCGGTAGGCGCGGACCGCGTCCTCGATGGCCGCCGGGCAGGGGTGCTCGGGGGCGAGCCGGTAGTCGACGCCGAGCACCCGCACGCCCGCCGTGCAGGCGACGGAGGCCATGATGCCGCGATGGGAGCGCGGCGAGCCCACCACGTAGCCGCCGCCGTGCAGGTAGAGCACCGTGCCCGAGGTCTCGCGCCAGAGCGGCGTCACCCAGGCCGCGTCCATGCCGGCGACCTCGGTCCACTCCGTGTGGCTGCGCCGACGCCGGTCCTCGCGATCGCCGGTCGCGTCCATCACCTTGCGCATGATCTGGAGCGTGGGGGGCGGGTCCTCGCCGAACTGGATGCGGAGGAGCTCCACGAGCCACTCGTAGCGGAACGACCAGCTCGGCCGCTTCGGCCCGCGCGTGAGCCGACGCGCCGCCGTCCGCCCGAAGGCCTTGCCGAGCTGCGAGAGCACCTTTCGAGACGCCATGCGCGCAGCATAGCGTATTGAACGAAGTTCAAAACCCGACGCGCGCGCCTTCCTACATACCGAGACGATGGGCGACCCCCCGCGTCAGCGAGCGGACACCGGCAGCCGCCGGGCGGGCGGGTCCGGCGCGAAAGCGGGCGCGTCACCCCGGTCCTCCGTCGGCCCGCTCGCCTCCTCGAGGCGCCGCTCCCCGGCCGCGCACGCATAGGAGATCGCGTGGCTCGGCTCGCCCTCGTCCGCCAGCACCCCGTCGACCACGTAGTAGTCCGCCTGCACGCGCGCCGCCGTCAGGTCGAGCACGATCCACCCACGCTGCCGGAAGTTCACGTAGCGGAGGTGCGGGTTCGCCTCGAGCGCCGCCTCCTCGAGCGCCATGCCGATCACGCCCGGCGCCCCCGGCGAGCTCACCGCGCTCGTCACGAACTCCACGCCCACCGAGCCCTCGCTCGTCTCCGGGTCGTAGGCCTCGGGATCGTGCGGGTCCGAGGTCAGCTCCTGCGCCCAATGCGAGTGGATGTCCCCGGTCAACACGACCGGGTTCTCGACGTCGGCGATGGCCGCGAAGAGCCGCTCCCGCGCGCCCGGGTAGCCGTCCCACTGGTCGGTGTTGTTCGGGCTGAACTCGCCCTCTTCGCTCTCCGCGTCCCACTGGCCGACCATCACCTGCTGGCCGAGCACCTTCCAGGTCGCCGTGCTCGCCTCGAGCTGCTCCTCGAGCCAGGCCTCCTGGTCGTCGCCGAGGATCGTGCGCGCCGGATCGGCGTCCGCGAGCTCGCTCCGCGAGACCTGCTCGTCCCGCCCCCAGATGCGCGTGTCGAGCATGATGAGGTCGACGAGGTCGCCGTAGGCGAGCTTGCGCCAGAGGTGGCCGTCCTCCGTCTCGCGCGTCGGCAGCCACTCGAGGTTGGCCTGGAGCGCGACGCTCTTGCGCTCCTCCCAGTCGCCTTCCGAGGCGTCGTGGTTCTCGGCGCCGCCGGACCAGGAGTCGTTGGTCGTCTCGTGGTCGTCCCAGACGCAGATGAAGGGGTGCTGCTGGTGAACGGCCTGGAGATCCGGATCGAGCCGGTAGTGCGCGTAGCGCCGCCGGTAGTCGGAGAGGCTGACGATCTCGTCGGGCGGATCGTACTCGCGCATCCCGCCGTAGTCGCCGGAGCCGTACTCGTAGATGTAGTCGCCGAGGTGCACGCAGGCGTCCAGGTCCTGGATCTCGGAGACGTGCCGGTAGACGTGGAACCAGCCGTGCGCGTAGCTCGCGCAGCTCATGACGACGAAGCGGAGCCGGTCGACGCTGCCGCTCGGCGCGGTCTTGGTGCGCCCGACGGGGCTCGTGAAGCCGAGGCCGGTGAAGCCGTAGTAGTAGGTGGTCGCCGGGTCGAGGCCGGTCACGTCGACCTTCACGGTCCAGTCGCGATCGGCGTCGGTCGTGAAGGTGCCGCTGGCGACGACGTCCGTGAGCTCCGGATCGGTCGCGACCGTGTAGTCGACGTCGGCGCTCGCGAGGCCGCCGTCCTCGGGGGTGATGCGCGTCCAGAGGATGACCGCGTCCGGGAGCGGGTCGCCGCTCGCCACGCCGTGGATGAAGCCGGAGGTCGGGAGCGGCGGCAGCATGGGCCCCCCGTCCACGCCCGCGTCCGTGCCCACGCTCCCGTCGACGCCCTCGCCGGCGTCCGGGGTCGTCATCCCGTCGTCGTCCCCGCAGCCCACGAGCGCGCCGCCCGCCACCGTCCCCAGGCCCGCCAGGCCGGTTCGCTTCAACCAATCGCGCCGCTTGATCATCGCCGACACCCTCATCCCATCTCGCGCCCCGCAGGCGCCAAGCCAAGTCCGTCCGCCCGGACCACCCCGGGTCCGGCCAACGCATCGCCTCGGTGTGCGCCCACCCTGCGACGCGACCGTGACGAACCCGTTTCATATCGGTCTCGCCGGCCCCCGTCACGCGTTCGCCCGCGATCCGTCACACCGGCGGAGAAGGGGGCCGTCATGCCGAGACGGGGCGGCGCGCGCTCCTCCGCCTCTATTGGACGCTCGAAGAGCTCGACCCGGCGCGGAGCTCGCCCGGGGCGCCTGCCGCGCTCACGCCGCACCGCGGGGAGGCGGCCGGCTCGCCTCGGCCCGCTTCGAGCCCGGGAGCAGCGCCGTCATCGGGCCCGGGGGCTTCCCCGCGCGGCGGCGCACGCTCCGCCGATGGATGGCCCGGACCAGGGCCAGGGTGAAGCTCTCGGAGGAGCGGGGAGCGGCCTTCGGGGACGAGGTCGAGGGCACGAGCGGAGGATGCCCGAGCGCCGGGCGGGCGAGGTGGCAGCGTCGCGACGACTCGGTGGCGGTCGGCGCGACGAGCGTGACCCGAGGGCCGCGCCCGCGAAGCCGATCGCGGCGTCAGGCCGCGGGGATCGTGGTGACCCTCCGCAGCACCGCGAGGTAGCCGGGCGCCGTGTTCCGGGCGTCGAGCATGCCGCGCTCGGCGAGGAGCCGGTGCAGCTCGGGGAGCCGGTAGTGGGGGACGGTCATGAGCAGGTGGTGCTCGAGGTGGAAGTTCACGTGGTGCGGCGCCAGGAAGAGGCGCGCGAGGAGCCCGGCGCGCGTCGTGCGCGTGTTGCGCCAGGGGTTCGGGGACCACTCGGTGCAGGCATGCTCGGCGATGGCGCGGAGGCGCAGCACCAGGCTGTAGGTCGTCATCCAGGCACCGACCCAGAGCAGGTAGAGGCGCGGGTGCCCGAGCGCCCAGAGCAGCCCGAGGAGCGCGCCGTTCGTGAGGAGCACCGGGCCGAGGTGGCGCGCCGCGTGGCGGAGGCGCGCGCCGAAGGGCCGCGGCTCGGCGCGGCCGAGGAAGGTGGACGCCGTGTAGCGCACGTAGGCGAGGTCGATGGCGAGGAGCCCGAGGACGCGCCGCGCGCCGGTCCAGCCGACGAGGTCCCGGAGGAGCTTCCGGGCGAGCGAGGCGCGGCTCGTCGGGAAGGCCTCGACGAGGCCCCGGTCGGGGTCGCCCTCCGTCCCCGCGTGCACGTGGTGCCGCCGGTGGTGCTCGCGGTAGCGGACGAGGTCGGCCCAGACGGGCGCCGCGCAGAGCCAGGTGCCGACGAGGTCGTGGAGGCCCTTCGTGCGGAAGAGCGAGCGATGCGCGCACTCGTGCGTGAGCACGGCCAGGGCGAGCTGGCGGCTCCCGATCAGCGCGAGCGCCAGGAGCACCGTGAGCGCGTGGGGGAAGCAGGCGACGAGCGCCATGGCCCCGGCGACGATGCCCCAGTCGGTCAGCAGGGAGAGCGCCCCGCGCAGATCCGAAGCGCGCGTGAGCTCGGCGATCTCCTCGCGGCTCAACACCGCCGTGATCTTCGTCGGCGCCTTCGCGTCCTCCACGCCGGTCGCCTCGGCGTCCGCGCTCACGCCGCGTCCTCCTCGCGCTCCTCGTGGAGCGCCTCGCGCCAGCACTCGCGCCCGATCGCGTCGAGCCGCGCCATGGCCTCCACCAGCGCGTGGCGGAGCGCGACGTCGACGATCGGCGCGGGCAGCAGCGGGTCGTAGGCGAAGTGCCGCAGCACGGCGCCGCCGACGCGGAAGCTCTCGCAGGCCCCCGCCTCCCAGCTCAGCGCGGGCATCTCCGCTTCGAGCGCCTCCACCGCCCCGAGCAGCGCCGCGCAGCGCCCGTCGAGCTCGGCCGCGTCCCAGAGCGTCGCCGCCTCCTCCTCGGCCACGCCGAGCCCCTCCGCGCGGAAGACCGGCACGCCCGCGTCGAGGCCGAGCTCCTCGAGCCGCGCGGCGAGCTCCGCGGCGTCCTGGTCGAGGTTGTCCGGGCGCACCTCGAGGCCCGGGCGGAGCGGGCGGAAGCCGAGCAGCGAGAGGGCCCGCTCCCGCGTGCGCTGGGCCGCCCGATCGGCGCGCGGCAGGCCCCCCGTCGCCACCGCGATCCAGCCCCCGTCCCAGGGCCGCACGCGCGCGGGCACCTCGCGCCAGCGCTCGACGTGCGCCGCGACCGCCTGGCCCGCCGGCGCGAGCCGGTAGTGACCCCGGCGCGGCGCCTCGACGAGCCCACGCGCGCGGAGGCGGCTGAGGGCGACGCGGATGGCGCCGCCCTCGAGGTCGAAGAGCTGCCCCGCCCGGAGGAGCGAGGCCACCGGCAAGCCGTGGGGCCCGTCCTCGCCGAGCACCGAGAGGAGCTCGAGCACGAGCGAGCGCGCCGTCGGCTCTCTTGTAACGTCATGAGACTGCATCGTCGAACGGACGAAATAACATGGTCAGCCCATTGCGTCCATACGGCGTAACAAGCCTCGAGGGCTCGCGGTGTGGCACGCCGAGCCGATCGCGAGCCGCCCCGCTCCGCGCACGGGCCTTCGCACCGAGCAGGGCGGTACGCGGCACGCGGCAGGTCCGCGTGACCCGCACGACGACGCGCAGCCGACGCGCCGGGCCGAGGCCGCGGCCACGCGCCCGACGATCTCCGGCTACGCGGCCGCGCGGCCGACGATCTCCGGCTAGGCTCCCCGGCGATGGCCAACCCGCTGATCGACGACCGGCTCGTCGACCTCCTCCTCCGCGACGTCCTCCAGGCCGAGCGCCTCACCGCCCTCCCGCACTTCGCGGACCACGGGCCGGAGACCTTCGAGCTCTACCTCTCCGCCTGCCGCCAGCTCGCCCGCGGCGCCCTCGCCTCGAGCTACCGCCCCCTCGACCTCGAGCCCCCGGTCTTCGAGGGCGGCCGCGTGCGTCTCCACCCGCGCTTCGGCCCGCTCTTCACGCAGCTCCGCGAGCTCGGCGTCATCGCCGCCACGCGCCCCGAGGAGGTCGGCGGCCAGCAGATGCCGCTCACGGTCAGCACGCTCGCCCACACCTACCTGATGGCCGGCAACCTCTCGGTCGCCGCCCTCGCCTGGCTCACCACGGGCGCCGCGCACCTCGTCGAGGCCTTCGGCGACGACGCCGTGAAGGAGCGCTTCCTCGCGCGCATGTATGCCGGCGAGTGGACCGGCACCATGGCCCTCACGGAGCCCCACGCCGGGAGCTCCCTCGGCGACCTGACGACGAGCGCCACCCCCGCCCCGGACGGCACCTACCGCATCCGCGGCGCCAAGATCTTCATCAGCGGCGGCGACCACGACGTCGCCGAGAACGTCGTGCACCTCACGCTCGCGCGCATCGAGGGCGCCCCCGAGGGCACGAAGGGCATCAGCCTCTTCGCCGTCCCGCGGCTCCGCGAAGAGGGCGGCGCCCTCGTCGACAACGACGTCCACGTCACCGGCGTCATCCACAAGATCGGCTGGAAGGCCCTGCCCAGCCTGGCCCTCGGCTTCGGCGACCGCGGCGACTGCCACGGCTGGCTCGTCGGCGCGCCGCACCAGGGCCTCCGGATGATGTTCCAGATGATGAACGAGGCGCGGATCAGCGTCGGCGCGACGGCGGCGGCGACGGCGAGCGCCGCCTACCACGAGGCCCGGGCCTACGCGCTCGAGCGGCGGCAGGGGCGCGCGCTCGGCGAGAGGGGCGGCGAGCCCGTGCGCCTCGTCGAGCACCCGGACGTGCGGCGCATGCTGCTGCGTCAGAAAGCGATCGTGGACGGCAGCCTGGCGCTCGCGGCGACGACGGCGCTCCACGCGGACCTCGCCGAGCACGGCCCCGAGGACGCGCGCGAGCGGCACCGCCTGCTCCTCGACCTGCTCACGCCGATCACCAAGACCTTCCCCTCCGAGGCCGGCTTCGAGGCGACGGCGCTCGCCGTGCAGGTGCTCGGCGGCTACGGCTACACGAGCGAGTACCTGCCCGAGGCCTTCCTCCGGGACCAGAAGCTCAACACGATCCACGAGGGCACGACGGGCATCCAGAGCCTCGACCTGCTCGGGCGGAAGGTCATGGCGCGCGGCGGCGCGGGGCTGCGCGTGCTCGCCGAGGAGATCCAGCGGGCGCTCGCGGAGGCGGAGGCGGCGGGGCTCGAGGAGGGGCTGCGCGCGCCGCTCGGGGCGGCGCTGGGCCAGCTCGGCGCGCTCACGGCGACGCTCGGGCAGCGGGGCATGGCCGGGGACACGCTCGGCATGCTCGGGCACAGCGTCGACTACCTGACGGCGAGCGGGCTGCTGGTGATCGGCTGGCAGCACCTGCGCCTCGCGACCGCGGCGACGAGGCGGCTCGAGGGCGGCGCGGACGCCTTCGCCGAGGGGCTCCTCCGGGGAGCGCGCTACTGGATGGCCACCGAGGTGCCGCGCGTCGCTCACCTCTGCCGGCTCTGCGAGACGGGCGAGCCGAGCTACCTCGAGATGCAGCCCGAGTGGTTCTGAGCGCGGCGCGAACGGCTCGTCGCTCTGGGCCAGGCATCGACGCCCGTGACCGCCGCCAATCACCTCGTATGGGTGATCGATCCCTCGAGGAGCTCGAGAAGTGATCGTCGCTCACATCTAGACAATGGAGGGCACATCCCAATCCAAGGGCGATTCAGGCACGCTGGAAGACAATATGCGACGGAAGAGGCGCACAGATCTAAACAAAACCTTGGCGCCTGCGCGAACGGCTCCACGATCGTGGACATGATTCGCATGGCCGTGCTGGACGACTCCCTTCCCACCCAGATGGACGAGGCCGGCGCGCAGCTGGACGACGTCGAGATCGCCTTCAAGGGCGAGCGCCCGGACGCCTTCCTCTCCGCCTGCCGCGAGACCCGGCCCCACGTGATCGTGGTCAACGTGGACCTCTTCGAATCCGAGCCCGACCCGGCGCGGGTCATCGCGAAGCTGAAGGAGGAGACCGGCGCCGAGCTGGTCATCGCGCTCTACTCCTTCCTCCGTCGCCGCGACCTCGAGGCCCTCGCCGAGCACGGCCGACCCATGCGCGGGCCCGTCAGCCTGGCCCGGCTCCGTACCCAGATGCTCAGCGTGATCGTGAAGCACGTCCTCGGCGGTCCGTCCGGAGCGCGCCCCGAGAAGCCCCCCGCGGTCGAGCCGGGCCCGGCGCGCTTCAGCAAGCCGCAGCTCGCCCGCCTGATGGAGATCTCCTCGGTCGTGGACTGCGAGTGCCCGAACCACCTCGCCGAGATCGTCGCCTCCCTGGGCGCCTTCGAGGCCTACGCCAAGAACTGCGAGAACAAGAGCCCGAAGGACGCCGAGGTGCACGCCGACCTCGCCCTCTTCACGGCGCAGGCGCGGGCCATCATGGAGTCGGCGCTCCAGCGCATCGTCGAGCACGAGCGCATCGTCATCTGATGGCGCGGTCATCTGAGCGCGCCGTCATCTGAGCGGGATCGAACTACCGGGCAGAGGTACTAGACTCGGCCCATGCGCACCGCCGCCCTGCTGCTCTGCTGCCTCGCGCTCGCGGCCTGCGACGAGCCGACCGAGCCCACGCCCGCGCCGGAGCCTCCGCCGGCCGAGGAGGCGCCCGCGGACGAGCGCCCCGCGCCGCCCGCCCTCGACGCCCTCGCCGAGCCCGAGGGCGGCGAGGCCCGCGCCGCGCTCCCGGCCGCCGACGGAACCTTCGACACCCCCACGCTCTCCGCGCTCTTCGGGAGCGACGAGGAGCGCGTCCTGGTCGTGCTCGCCGAGGGCGACACGCCCGACGCCCGCAAGGTGCGCCTGACCTTCTTCGGCGCGCTGACCCCCGGCGCGCACGAGGTGGTCCGGGACGCCGCGCGAGGCGATCGGACGGAAGTCTTCACGGTCGCCCTCGACCACATGCCGGACCTCCGCGTGACCGAGGGCGAGGTCCGGGTGGAGCGCCTGGAAGAGGACACGCTCGTGGCGACGCTCGACGCGGAGGTCCGCTCGCGCACCTACGCCGAGCCGCTCCGGCTCCGCGCCCGGCTCCACGCCACCCGCGACGACTTCTACGACGCCCAGCTCGCGCACGAGCGCGCCATCCGCTCCCAGCTCCGCGGCCGCTGACACGCCCCGGGAGCGTCTCACGGCGTGCTCCGTCCCTCGATTGGGTCTATCCCATTCGGGTGGCATCGCCTCCGCCGCGAGTCGTCGTGGTCGACGACGACGACAGCATCCTCCGGATGATCCGGCTCGCCCTCGAGGCGGCCGGCTTCGAGGTCGAGTCCGCGAGCTCGCCCATCGGCGTCGGGGCGCTCGTGCGACGGGTGGCGCCCCACGTCGTGGTGCTCGACGTCTCCATGCCCGGCCTCGACGGCGAGGGCGTGGCGGGCCTCCTCGCGAAGAGCACCGGCTCGCGCCGGCTCCCGGTCGTCTTCTACTCGGCGCTCGACGAAGACGCGCTGCACACGCTCAGCAAGCGCACGCCCGACAGCACCTACGTGCAGAAGGGCAGCCCCCTCCCGGCCCTCGTGGACGCGGTGCGGCGCATGGCCCGCCTCTACGCGAGCGAAGCGCCGCCGAGCCGCTGAGCCGAGGCCGGCGTCAGAGCCGGTAGGTGTGGCGGACCCGCTCGCCGCGCCCGCGGAAGGGCGCGACCCGCGCGCGGGCGTTGAGCTCGCGCTGCACGCAGACTCGCGCCTCCCGGCTCGGCCCGCGGCCGACGCGCGCGCTCGCAGTGCCGTCCGGCCGGAAGGCCACGGCGACCTCGAGCGCGCCGTGGTAGGCGCCGGCGCAGCGGGCGACGTGCGGGCGCACGGCCTCGAGGGCCTGGCGCATCTGCGCCCGGGTCGGGGGTGCGCCGGGGCTCGCCGGAGCGCTCATCGTCGCGGGCGCCGGGGCGGGCACCGTAGCGGCCATGGGCGCGCCCCCGGGCGCGCGGGGCGCCGGCTGCACGCCCACCGGCGCCGACGACTCGACCACGGGCACGGTGTTCTCGACGACGGGCACGGGCTCGGCCGCCGCGAAGACCCCGGGCAGCGCCGCCTCGCTCGGCTCGGCCTCCGCCGTCTCTCCGGGCGCGGCCTCGGCGACCTCCGCCGGCGTGGCCTGGGCCGGCTCGTCGCCCGGGTCGACCGCGGCCGGCGCGGATGCCTCCGGGGTCGCCGTGCTCGGCGCGCGCGCGGTGCGCGGGGCAGCCCGGGTCACCGTGTTCGCGGCCGTCTCCGTCGGCCCCTCGTCGTCGGGCGGCGCCACCCCCCGGGCCAGCGGCGCGCGTTCGCGGAGCACGACCTCGGCCTCGCCCCCCGCCGCCACCTCGACCTCCTCGCTCGCCACCACGCGCGCGTCGCGCCGCGCCTCGATCCGGTGCGTGCCCGGCGCGAGGGCGAGCTGCACGCCCTCGGCCCCGAGCGCCCCCTGGTCGGCCGCGTCCACGAAGAGCTGAGCCGGCCCGGTGAGCTCGGCGCGCACGGTCACGCGCCCCTCGCCGGGAGCCACGGCCACGGGGGCGGGCCCGCGCTCGCCTCCGAAGGCGCTCGCCAGGAAGAAGACCAGCGCCGCGCTCCCGGCCGCCGCGAGGAGCAGCGCCAAGGCGACGAGCACGGGGCGCTTCTTCGTCGGCATGGCGTAGCTGCCGGTCGCCTGCGCCTGGGGCCCGGTCCCCGGCGCTCCGGTCGCGTGCGCTCCGGTCACCGGCGCTCCGGTCGCATGCGCTCCCGTCCCCTCCGGGCCGCGGGCCTGGCTCACGAGGGGCCCCGCCGCCGGCGCCATGCCCACGCCGCCGTAGGGGGGCGTGCCGCTCGCGGCGCTCGGCGGCTGAGGGATGCTCGGGTCCGAGACGGAGAGCGCGCCCGTCGGCGCGAAGGCGTCCACGCTCGAGCGCGGCGCCTTGCCCGTCCTCGCCCGGCGGAGCGCCGGCTGGAGCGCGGCGGCGTTCGCCGGCCGCGCGCTCGCGTCCTTCTCGAGGCACCAGGCCACCAGCTCCCGGAGCGGCTCGGGCACGCTCTCGGGCAGCGGCGGCGGCGCCTCGGTGGCGATCGCCGCGAGCACCGGCGCGGCCGCCTCCCCGTCGAAGGGGCGCCGCCCGGCGAGCGCCTCGTAGAGCATCACGCCCACGGACCAGACGTCCGCCGCGGCCGTCGCGTCCTTCGCGCTCTCGGCCTGCTCCGGCGCCATGTAGCAGACCGTGCCGAGCACGCTCCCGGCCACCGTCAGCCCCGACTCGTCCGCCTTCCGCGCGAGCCCGAAGTCGAGCAGCTTCGCGCCCAGGCTCGTCACGTAGACGTTCGCCGGCTTCAGGTCCCGGTGCACGAAGCCCTTCTCGTGCGCCGCCGCCAGCGGCGCCAGCACCCGCTCGATCGCGTCGAGGGCCGCCTCCGTCTCGCCCGCGTCGATCACCTGGCGGAGCGAGCGCCCGACCAGCAGCTCCATGACCAGGAAGGGCCGCCCATCCTCCACGCCCGCGTCGAAGACCTGGATGATCTCCGGGTGGCCGATGTCCTCCGCCGCCTTCGCCTCGCGGAGGAAGCGCTTCACCGCCTCGGCGCTCTCGACCGTGTTCGGGTGCGCGATCTTCACCGCCACCTTCTCGCGCGTCGCCACGTGCTCCGCGGCCCAGACCGTCCCGAAGCCGCCCTCGCCGAGCGGCTCGAGGATCCGATAGCGCCCCCCGACGATCGTTCCCTGCACCAGTCCTGCCGTCCGTTCGCGGGCGGTCCTCCGCGCGCGCCCGCAAGCTAGCAAGCGCCCCCCCGAGGCCGCCAATGAACGGCAGCCACGACGCGCGACCTCCCCATCCCTCGGACACGTGACGAGCGCCCGCTCCCGACGCTCGCCCTCGACGCAGCCGGTCCGCCCGGCGCCGCCCGCCGCCCGCGCCCTCGCGTTGGCTACCGGTTCCGGCCGAGCCGCTCGTGCGAGGAGACCCAGTCGAGCGACGAGATGGCCGCGCCGAGGCTGAGCTCCCCGGCGAGCGCCACGCCCGCCATGATCTCGGCGAGCTTCCGCACGCTCCCGCGGCCCGTGCATCCGAGCACCCGGAGCGCCTCCTGCTGCGTCGGCAGGTGCGTCCCGCCGCCGTGGGTCGCCACGATGAGCGAGGGGATGGTGAGCGAGAGGTAGAGGTCGCCCTCGTCCGTGAGCTCGCTGTAGAGGATGCCCGCCGAGCTCTCGGCCACGTTCGCCACGTCCTGGCCCGTCGCGATGAACATCGCCGTGATGCCGTTCGGCGAGTGGGCGCCGTTGTTGCTCGCTCCGCTCAGCACCGCGCCGACCGTCCCCAGGCTCGCATGCCGATGGAGCGCCGCCGGCTCGACGCGCAGGTGCGTGACGAGGACGTCGCGCGGGATCGTCGCCTCCGCCGTCACCCGCTTGCCGCGCGTGCGCATGAGGTTGATCTGCGAGTGCTTCTTATCCGTCGCGAGGTTCGCCTCGAGGTAGAAGCTCCGCACATCCGTCGCGCGCTCGAGGATCCAGTTGCAGGCGGCGAAGGTCGCGCGCCCGACCATGTTCTGCCCGGCCGCGTCGCCCGTGGAGAAGTTGAAGCGCAGGAAGGCGAAGCGGTTCGTCAGGTAGGCGTCGATGTCGAGGAGCTTCGCCACGCTCGAGGTGGCCTCCGCCTCGGCGCGGATGGCGTCCGTGTGCTCGTCGATCCACACGACGAAGTCCCGGGCCTCGCGGGCCGAGTCGAAGACGAAGACCGGCGCGCGCTGCATGGCGTCGCCGCTCACGGTGCACTTCGCGCCCCCGGCGAGGTTGATGACCTTGATGCCGCGGTTGTAGCTCGCGACGAGCGTGCCCTCGGTGGTCGCCATGGGCACGAGGAACTCGCCCTGCGCGTGCTCGCCGTCGATGTGGATGGGCCCGGCGAAGCCCATGGGCACCTGCGCGACGCCCGTGAAGTTCTCGATGTTCCCCTTCACCGCGTGGGGCTCGAAGGAGAAGCGCGCGACGTGCTCGAGCTCGACGCCGCTGACCTCCTTCACGAAGGCCTGCCGCTGGGCGACGAGGTCCGCCGTGTAGTCGTCGACGTCCGAGTGGGGCACGTGCACGCGGTCCGGGTGGCTCTCCTCGAGCACGTCCTCGACCGCGAGGTGGAGGGCGCCGAAGGGGCGGGCGTCGAGGTCGAGCTCGAGCTGGTGGTGCCCCTTCTCGAGGTGGACGCCGTCGACGTGGAGCGTCACGCGGCGACCGGTGCCGAAGGCGAGGGGCGAGGCGAGGGCGTCGGCGAGCGGCCGGGCGCCTTCGCCCAGGTCGAGGGAGACGGCCTCCTCGGGCACCTCCTTGCCGTTCACGCGGAGCGCCACGAGGGCGACGAGCTCCGCGTCGACGAGCCGGTTCTTGAGCTCGAAGCGAACGCCGGCCTCGTCGTTCTGGAGCGAGCCGAAGGTGTAGAGCTGGCGGAGAAGCTGCTGGGGGATGGTCATGGCGCCTGAAGAGGAGAAAGGGAGAAACCCGTGCCCCTGCCCGTGCCCCTGCCCCTGCCCGAGAGACGAACCAGGCGAGGCGGTCGAGAACGTGAAGAGGCCGCAAGAGCGATGGCGGGTGCGTGAAGGGGAGAAAGAAAAACCCGTGCCCCTGCCCCTGCCCGAGAGACGAGCCAGGCGAGGCGGTCGAGAGCGTGGAGAGGCCGTGAGGCCCGCCTTCCCGACCGGGCACGGGCACGGGCACGGGACGATGGCTCAGCCCCCGATCGTGATGATGTTCTTGATCCCCCCGACCTCCCCGCTCAGCAGGCCCGCGTACTCCTCCATCGGGTAGCGCCCGCTGATCAGCGTCTCGAAGGTCTGCGGCCACTTCTCCTTGAAGCTCGCCAGGTCCTTCACGGCCGCGTGGAAGGCGTCCGGGCCCGCGTTCACCGTCCCGAGCAGCACGTGGTTCTCGAGCACCAGGTTCCGCATGATCGTCGCCGCGTCCAGCTCGATCGGCTCCTTCCGCCCGGGCACGCCCGTGAAGATGAAGATCGCGTTGTGCCCGAGCAGCTCGAGCACGCGGAAGCTCAGCCCGCTCGCCCCCGTCGCCTCGTAGACCAGGTCCACGTCGCCGATCTTCTTCCAGAGCGCCTTCACGTCCTCGTCCTTCGCCGAGTGGTAGGTCCCCCCGACGTCGCGCACGAGCTTCCCGCGCGGCGAGTCCACGTCCTCGAGCGAGTAGACGTGCACGTCGAAGCCGTTCTCCGCGAGCACCATCGCGCCGAGCAGGCCGATCGGCCCGGCCCCGAGCACCAGCGCCTTCAGCTTCGGCGCCGTCCCCGCTTCGCGCGCCCGCTTCGCCGCCCAGGGCAGCCGCTCCTGGATGTCCCAGACCTGCAGGAGCGCCTTCTCGGCGATGGTCAGCGGCTCCACGAGCACGCCCACGTCGCGGAGCTCCTTCGGGATCTTCACCAGGAAGCGCGCCTCGTCCACGCACTCCTCGGCGAAGAAGCCGTGCGCGCCGACGATGCCCCGCTCGGTGAACTTCCCCGTGAAGCAGAAGTCCTGCCGCCCCTCCGCGCAGGCCGTGCACTCCGGATCCCCGCAGGGCCGCCGCACGGTCGGCACCACGAGGTCGCCGACCTCGAAGCCCTCCACCGCGTCCCCGACCTCCGTCACCTCGCCCAGCGCCTCGTGGTGGAGGATCAGGTAGTCGTCCCCCTCCGGCGGCACGCCGTGCAGGTGATGGGCGATCTCCTTGTCCGTCCCGCAGACGCCCACCTCCAGCGTCTTGAACTTCACCTGCGTCGGCGCCTCGATCGACGGCGCCGGGTGATCGACGATCGCCAGCTTCTTCTCGTTCGGGAATACGCCCAGAGCCTTCATCTCGCCCCTCCTGCCACATCCAGCGCGCCACACGACGCGCGATCGGTTGTCGGCGATCGCGCGCCCCGGGATCAAGCGCCGAATCCGCGCTGCCAAGCCGACCCCCACAGCGACCGGCGCCTTCGGTATCCTCGCGCGCGTCGCTCGCGACGAAGGAGGGGAGAGGGATGAGTCAGAGCCCGAAGCAGGACGCCGAGGTGCAGCGCCTCGACGAGGACGCGCGCCGCGAGAAGCACTGGAAGCGCTGGGGGCCCTACCTCTCCGAGCGCCAGTGGGGCACGGTCCGCGAGGACTACTCGGCCCACGGCACCTGCTGGGACGACTTCCCCCACGACCACGCGCGCAGCCGCACCTACCGCTGGGGCGAGGACGGCCTGCTCGGCTTCTCCGACTCGCGCCAGCGCCTCTGCTTCGGCCTCGCGCTCTGGAACGGGAAGGACCCGATCCTCAAGGAGCGCCTCTTCGGCCTGACCGGCCCGCAGGGCAACCACGGCGAGGACGTCAAGGAGCTCTACTACTACCTCGACGCGACGCCGACCTACTCCTACGCGAAGGCCCTCTACAAGTACCCGCAGGCGCCCTACCCCTACGAGGAGCTCGTCCACGTCAACACGACGCGCGACAAGTCGCTCCCCGAGCACGAGGTCCTCGACACGGGCGTCTTCGAGGACGGCCGCTACTTCGACGTCTTCGCCGAGTACGCGAAGGTCGGCCCGAACGACCTCCTCATCCAGGTCACGGTGCACAACCGGGCCGACGAGGAGAAGACGATCCACGTCCTCCCGCAGCTCTGGTTCCGCAACACCTGGGCCTGGGACCGGGAGGGCGACGGCTACTGGCCCGAGCCCTCGATCGCCGACACGGGCGAGGGCTTCTGGCGCCTCGAGCACGACTCCACGCTCGGCGCCTTCCGCTTCTACGCGGAGCAGCCCGGCACGGCGCTCTTCACGAACAACGAGACGAACACCGAGCGGCTCTACGGCCAGCCCGCGAAGACGCCCTACACGAAGGACGCCTTCCACCGCTGGGTCATCGAGGGTGAGGAGGACGCCGTCAGCCCGCAGAGGCGCGGCACCAAGGCGGCGCACCACTACGCGCTCCCCGTGCCGGCCGACGGCCACGTGCAGCTCCGCTTCCGGCTGGTGCAGGAGAGCGAGGCGCCGAGCGCGCCCTTCGCGGCCTTCGAGGAGCACTTCGCGCGCCGCATCGCCGAGGCCGACGCCTTCTACGCCAAGCAGCTCTCCACGCGCCTCGGCCTCGAGGAGAAGCGCGTCGGGCGCCAGGCCTACGCGGGCCTGCTCTGGACGAACCAGGTCTACCACTACGTCGTGCGCGACTGGCTCGAGGGCGACCCGGGCCAGCCGCCGCCGCCGGACTCGCGCTGGCACGGGCGCAACCACGACTGGCAGCACCTCTTCAACCTCGACGTCGTCTCCATGCCCGACAAATGGGAGTACCCCTGGTACGCGGCCTGGGACTCGGCGTTCCACATGATCCCCTACGCGAAGATCGACCCGGAGTACGCGAAGGACCAGCTGCTGCTCTTCCTGCGCGAGTGGTACATGCACCCGAACGGGCAGATCCCCGCGTACGAGTTCGCCTTCGCGGACGTGAACCCGCCCGTGCACGCCTGGAGCGTCTGGCGCGTGTACAAGCGCTGCGCCGAGACGGCGGGCGAGCGGGATCGGGAGTGGCTGGCGCGCTGCTTCCAGAAGCTGCTGCTCAACTACAACTGGTGGATCAACCGGAAGGACGCGGACGGCAACCACCTCTTCGCGGGCGGCTTCCTCGGCCTCGACAACATCGGCGTCTTCGATCGCTCGAAGGCGCTGCCGATGGGCGGGCGCCTCGAGCAGGCGGACGGGACGGCGTGGATGGCGTTCTTCTGCGGGACCATGCTCTCGATGGCGCTCGAGCTGGCGCAGCACGACCGGACCTACGAGGACATGGCGTCGCGCTTCTTCGAGCACTTCGTGCAGATCGTCGACGCGCTGAACCACCTCGGCGGGAGCGGGCTCTGGGACGAGCTCGACGGCTTCTACTACGACCAGCTGATCGCCAACGGGCAGAAGATGCCGATGCGCACGCGCTCGCTGGTCGGGCTGGCGCCGGTCTTCGCCGTGGAGGTGCTCGACGAGAAGGTGATCGAGAAGCTGCCGGGCTTCCGCAAGCGCATGGAGTGGTTCCTCGAGAACCGCGACGACCTGCGCCACTCGATCAGCTACTGCACGAAGCAGGGCGGGCGGCGGCTGCTCGCGTTGCCGAGCCGGGAGCGGCTCGAGCGGGTGCTCCGCTACATGTTCGACGAGAGCGAGTTCTTCGGGCCGCACGGCATCCGCTCCATGAGCCGCGTGCACCTCGAGCACCCGTACAGCTTCTGGGCCGAGGGGCACGAGCATCGGGTGACCTACACGCCGGCCGAGTCGGACACGTACATGTTCGGCGGCAACTCGAACTGGCGCGGGCCGGTGTGGTTCCCGCTGAACTTCCTGCTGCTCGAGGCGCTCGAGCGCTACCACCACTTCTACGGGGAGGGCCTGAAGGTCGAGCTGCCGACGGGCTCGGGGAACTGGGTGACGCTCGACGTGGCAGCGGCGGAGCTGGCGCGGCGGCTGAGCGCGATCTTCCTGCCGAACGGCGAGGGGCGGCGGCCGGCACACGGGGACGACGCGATCTACGCGGAGGACCCGCACTTCCGCGACCTGATCCTCTTCTACGAGTACTTCCACGGCGACACGGGGCGCGGCTGCGGGGCGAGCCACCAGACCGGCTGGACGTCGCTCGTCGCGAGCTGCCTCGACAAGGTCGCGCGGGCGCGCTGAGGCACCCGGCCCCGGGGCCCCCGCGCAATCGGGGGCCCGTCGTGCGAGACTCGGGCCGTGCTCACACTCGTCGTCGGCAACAAGAACTACTCGTCCTGGTCGCTCCGGGCCTGGCTCTACCTCGAGGAGGCGGGCGTGCCCTTCACGGAGCTGCGCATCCCGCTCTTCCAGGGCGAGGACTGGCGCGAGCGGGTGCGTGCGTTCCACCCGGCGGGGCGCCTGCCGGCGCTGGTGGACGGGCCGCTCGAGGAGGGCGTGCCGGCCGAGGGCGCGGTGCGCGTGTGGGACAGCGGGGCGATCATCGAGTACGTGCGGGCGACGCGCGAGACGAAGTGCGGTTGGCCGGAGGAGCCCCGGGCGATGGCGTGGGCGATGAGCCTGGCGGCCGAGATGCACGGGGGCTTCCTCGGGGTGCGCGCGGAGCTGCCGATGAACGTGCGGGCGTCGAAGCCGGGGCGCTTCGAGCAGCTCTCGGCGAAGGCGCGGCTCGAGGTGGAGCGGATCCGGGCGATGTGGGGCGAGTGCCTGGCGGCGTCGGGCGGGCCCTACCTCTTCGGGGAGGCGATGACGATCGCGGACGTGATGTACGCGCCGGTGGCGTCGCGCTTCCGGACCTACGCGATCGAGCTGGCGCCGGAGCTGGAGGCGTACGTGGAGGCGATCCACGCGCGGCCGGCGATGAAGCGCTGGGTGGAAGAGGCGGCGGCGGAGGAGGAGCACCTGCCCTTCGTGGACGCGCTGAAGAGCGACCTCCCACCAGCGCTGGGCTGAGCGGCGACGACGGCTTCGCCGCCGCCGCCGCTCTGCGGGGCGCGCGCTATCGCGCGCTTTTGGGGGGGATGCCGGGGGAGCTGTGGGGACCCGGGCATCGGCGCGGAGGTGGGGCTTCGGGGTGGTGGGGCGGATGGGGGTCGGGGAACTGGGGGGCGTGGGACGGGGCGTACGGCGGAATGGGTTCGTGCGTTGTGGCTCGGTTCCCTCGCGCCGTCGTCCTCGTCCTCGTGCACGTGCACGTGCACGTGCACGTGCACGAGGACGAGGACG
>PABA01000172.1 GCA_002699025.1 Sandaracinus sp.
CCGATCGCTGAAGCCCTGCCGTTCGCCGAGGCCCTGCCGTTCGCCGAGACCCTGCCGACCGCCGAGGCCCTGCCGTTCGCCGAGGCCCTGCCGTTCGCCGAGGCCCTGCCGTTCGCCGAGGCCCTTGCCGTCAGCGCCAGCGGAGCGTGATGGACGCGACGTCCGGCCGGGGCCGCTCGACCTCGACCTCCACGTCGCGGCCCCCGGCGAGCTCGACGAAGGCGACGCCCCCCGCCGCCGCGATGGCGCGGTAGACCGGGTCGCGGAGGAAGGGGTGGTTCTCGAGGAGGAAGCGCGCCTCCTTCGGGCGCTGGCTGGCCATCCGCACCGCGCCCGTGTCGTGCCCGTGGCGCCAGACGGCGGCCATGCGGGCGAGCGCGGCGCCCGGCGAGCCGATGTTGATCGTCCGGTAGAGCGCGCGGAAGGCCTCGCGCTGGAGCTCCGAGAGAAACGCGATCCGCGCGTCCTGCGACGCGAGGCCGAGCTGCGCGAAGACGTGGTGGTGGAGCTCGAGCTGGAGCGCCTCGTCGATCCACACGCGCGGGGAGGTCGGCGCCTCGAGGAGCGCGCGGAGCGCCGGCGAGGCGCTGGCCTTCACGGCGTCGCGGTGCGGCGCCACCGTGGGGTGGTTCCAGACCGTATGGACACCGAGGGCGCGGACGCGCGGCACGCCCCGAGGGTGGGCGCGTCGGCGGCGGGGCTCAAGGGGGGTGAGGGTTTCGTCGGGTGCGGGTGGTCGGGCTCGGGCGCCGCTTCTTCTGTCCTTCGACCTGCGGGCTCGGGCATGGTCTCCCGAAGCCTTCGCCTTCAGGAGAAGAACGCGGGACCTTTCGTGGTCTCCGAGCCGCTCGTCCTCGTCGACGTGCACGTGCACGTGCACGTGCACGAGGACGTCGCGGGGAGACGATGGAAACGGCGAGGAGCGCCATCGAGGCGGAGCCGTCCCGGCCGAAGAACGCTCCCCACGCTCCTCCTCCCGCGGGCACGGGCACGGGCACGGGCATGGGCACGGGTTTCGTCGGGTTTCGCCGGCTCGGGTTCTCAGTCCAGGTCGATCCCCAAGCGATCCGCCGCCTCCCTCCGGGCGTCGCGGTCGTCGGCGGCGAGCAGGAGCGGCACGCGGAGCTCCGAGCGGCCGAGCGCGTCCAGCTTCCCGTCGTGCGCCAGCGCCTGCGCGAGCAGGTCGTCGGCCGTCGTCGCCTTCAGCGCGCCGCCCTTCGCCACGTGCGCGCCGAGCTGCTCGAGCGCCCGCTCGAAGCCGCGCACGGCCTCGTCCACGACCGCCCGCGTCGACGGCGGCGGGACGTGCCCCTCGAGGTAGAGCTCCCGGAGCGTGATCACGTCCTGCTCGAGCGTCTCGTCCGGCAAGCTCTGGAGCCAGTCGTGCACGTCGCGGACACGCGGGTCGCTCAGGTCCCGGTTCAGCGGCTTGCCCGTGCCGCGGATCTTGCGGATGCGCTCCTTCAGCGAGCGCACGCGCTTCCAGAAGGCGTAGTAGTCGAGCTTCAGCTTCACCTGGAAGCCGGCCGCGTCCTCGAAGACGAAGCCCTCGAGCTCGCGCCCCTTCCACTGGAACCCGGGCGCCTTCGCGCGCTCCACGAAGCGCCGGAAGGCCTCCCACTCCTGGAGCACGACGCCCTTCTCCTTCGCCGCGAAGCCGAAGCGCTTGGCGACCTTGGCGAGCCGCTCGGGCGCCATGCGCTCGAAGCGCGCCGCGCGGCGTACGACGTCGAGGAGCACGAGCTGCGGCCGCTCGTAGGCGACGATGTGCGGGTCGCGCACCGGATCGATCACCTCGAAGACCATCGAGGCGTGCGCGTCGCGCAGGTAGCGGCGGAGCTTCTCCAGGCCGCCCACGCCGAGCGCCTCGGTGGCGAGCTCGCGCAGCCAGCCGGCGAAGTCGCTCTCGAGCGAGGACTTCGAGGCGAAGACGAGCGCCTCCTCGCGCGCGTCGTAGCCGACGATGCCGAGGTAGCCGTTCTCCTTCACCCAGCCCGTGACCGGCCAGGCGAGGCGCTCCTTCAGCGCGCCCATGGTGGTCTCCGGGCGCTCGCCGAGGTTGAAGAACTTGTCGTAGCTGCGCGCGACGACGAGCCCCTCCTCGACGTCCACGAAGAGGCCGCGGGCCGTGGTGTTCAGCGCGTCCCAGCGGCGGTCGAAGAAGGCGTCGCGGGTGAAGTTGAAGGCGGCGATCCACGGCTTGCTGGTCGAGCGCTTCTCGTAGACGAGCTCGTGCGCCCGGAGCGCCTCGAGGACCTCGCCGCCGAGGCGCGGCGCGGGCGGCATGTCGGGCGCGACCCAGCGCGGGTAGAGCTTCCGATCGCGGAGCGTGCCGTGGGCGACCCGCTCGTGGATGGGTCGGTAGCGCCGGCTCGGCACCTCGATGGGCGTGAAGCCGCCCGCGTCGAGGCGGAGCGCCCGGAGCGCGCCGCCGAACTCGACCTTGCCCTCGAGGTTGAAGCTCCGCGGCGCGGCCTCGAGGGGCAGCTCGGGGACGTTGCGGTGGCCGTGGACCTGCACCCAGCCGGCGGGCGCCTGTGCGTCGAAGAGCGCGTCGACCGGATCGGCGTAGTAGCCGACGCCCTTCGCCCACTGGTGGCCGCTGACGAGCGCGGGCCGCTCGGGGACCGTGCTCATGCCCGCGTGGCAGACCATCACGCGCCGGTCCTTCCAGCGGTAGAGGAAGACCTCGTGGAGCGCGTCGCAGAGCCGGTCCGCGTCGGCCGGGCCGAAGCCCGCGGCCTCGAGCTGGGGGCGGGTGCGGAGGTCGAACTCGTCGGACTTGCCGCTCAGGCCGCGCGCCCAGCGGTGGAGGTGTGTCTCGTGGTTGCCCCAGACGATCGCGACGTTCTCGCGGTCGAGGTGCTCGAGGGCCCAGCGGAAGACGGCGTCGTTCTCGACGCCGCGGTCGAGGAGGTCGCCGACGAAGACGTGGAAGACGTCGTCGCGGAGGCCGCCTTCGCGCTCGAGGAGCGCCTCGAGGGGCGCGAAGCAGCCCTGGAGGTCGCCGACGTGGAGCACGGCGCGGTAGGCCGAGAGGTCGTGGACGGGGACGTCGAGGAAGGCGCGGATCGCGTCGGCGTGGGCGCCGTCCTCGGACCAGGGCACGGCGGGGAAGTCGTCCGGCACCGCGCCGTGGAGGCAGGCCTCGTGGGTCGCGCGGAGGACGCCCTCGGGCACGGCGTGGGGGGCCGGGCGGGCGGCGTTCTGGGCGAGGCAGCGCGCGAGGGGGACCGGGGCGAAGTCGACGACGCGCACGGCGTAGCGGTGGCGGCGGACGAGGGCGCGGTAGGGCGCGAAGCTCTTGGCCTTCGGGTGGGTGGCGTCGAGGCAGACGAGCTCGCCGCGCTCCATGCGCGCCTCGAGGTGGCCCATGAGCTCGGGCCAGACGGCGCGGTCGTGCTCCTGGGAGACGCCGAGGGTGCCGGCGGCGGTGAGCACGGGACCGGCGTGGACCTCGCGGAGGCGATCGGCGCTGAGCAGCCAGGGCTCGAGGCCGAGCTGGCGGAGGAAGGTCGTCTTGCCGGCCCCCTGCGGGCCGCGGGTCACGATCAGGCGTCGCATGTCTTCCGCTCGCTTCGCTCGCTATTTTTGGCTTACCAGCGGGCCCGTAGGGCCCTCGGCGCTCGCTTCGCTCGCGTCACATGGGTCGGTTCTTCGAGGGTACGGTGACGCGGCTCCGTGGGGCCGGGCAACCGGGCGGAGTTGGGGGCGCTCCCCTTTGCAGAAGCCGAGCTCTGCCGCGTTCGCGGCCGCTACGCTCCCCCTGCGGCAGCGCGAGTTCGCCGCTTGCGCGGCCGGGGCGCTCCCCTTCGCGTCTTCCGCTCGCTTCGCTCGCGTCACATGGGTCGGTTCTTCGAGGGTACGGTGATGCGGCTCCGTGGGGCCGGGCAACCGGGCGGAGTTGGGGGCGCTCCCCTTCGCACAACGCGGACTTTTCCGCGTTCGCGGCCGCTGCGCTCCCCCTGCAGCAGCGTGACGCTCCCCTGCGGCGGCGTGACGCCCCCCCTGCGGCAGCGTGACTTCGCCGCTCCGCGGCCGGGTCGCTCCGCTTTGCAGCCACGTGCCTTGGCCGCGTTCGCGGCCGGGCCGGGGTTTGGGTCTGTCCTTCTCGGGGGGCTCGGTCTCGGGTTCGGGTTGGCGGGCTGGTGGGCGGGGGGGCTCGGGTTTGCTAGGGCTGAGGCATGCGTTCTGCTCTTCTGCTCGCGTTCTTGGCGACGCTCGCTGGGCCGGCGCTCGCTGCGGGGCAGGCGGGTGAGACGGGCGGCGCGGAGGCGAGCGGCGCGGAGGCGGAAGGCGCGACGCCGGCGGAGGACGTCGCCGCGGAGCGGGGTGGCGCCGGGGCGGCGGTGGTCGTGGAGCCGCCCGTGGATTACGCGCGGCACGCGCTTCGGCGTCGCTTCGAGCGGCGGCGCCGGGGGCTGGCGACGGGGCTCGCGCTGAGCGCGACGGGCACGCTCGGGGCGCTCGCCCTCACGGGTTGGCTCACGGTCGACGGGAGCCGCGACGATCCGGCGAGCGGGACCCTCGACACCGGCGATCGGCTGCTGGCCATCGGCCCCCTCGTGGGGCTGGGCGCGTTGACGCTCACCCTCTCGGCCTGGCTGACGGGCGCCCACGCGGAAGCGCGGGTCTGGGCCCTCTCCCCACACGTCGCGCGGCGGCGTCGGGTCGGCGCGGTGCTCCTCGGGCTCCTCGGCTTCGGCGCGTCGGCGGCGTTCGCGGCGCTCGCCGTGTGGCACGGCCGGGAGGGCGGGCTGAACGCGAGCGGGGACCTGCGCGCGCGCGACCGGCGGGCGCGTCGGGCCTACGCCGCCGGATCGGGCATGGTCGGCTTCTTCAGCCTCGGCGGCGTGATCGCCCTCGGCCGGGGCGCGCGGGCGGCGAGCCGGCCCTCGCTGGCCATCGGGCCCGGCACGCTGCGCGTGGACTTCTGACTCCGGAGCGGCGGGCTCTCGGTCGCCTGAGCCCGCGCTCGGCCGGGCTGGGCCCGTCTTCCGCTTGCGGTGGCGGGGCCGGGCGGGGAACCTCGGCGCCATGCGACTTCGAAGCGTGACGCTCGCCCTCGCCCTCGGACTCGCCGGCGCGTGCGGCGGCGGCGAAGAGGACGAGGCGACGAGCGAAGAAGAGGCCGCCGAGGGCGAGGCCGAAGGCGAGGCCTCCGAGGGTGAAGAGGGCGCCGAAGAAGGTGACGGGGAAGACGAGGCCCCGGCGGACCCGGACGCGCTCGAGCTCGACGTGGAGGTCGAGGAGCTCGCCCCGCCCGAGGACGCGGAGCGGCGCGTCGCCCCCGAGCAGCGCGGCATCGCCCACGTGCTCGTCCGCTTCCGCGGCGCCGAGCGCGCCCCCGCGAGCGTGCGCCGCAGCAAGGAGGAGGCGGAGGCCCGCGCTCGGGAGGCCCTCGAGCGCATCGAGGGCGGCGAGACGCTCGCGGCCGTGGCCGCCGAGATGAGCGACGACGACGCGAACAAGGACCACGGCGGCGACATGGGGACCCTCCCCCACGGGCTGCTCCCCGGCCCGGTCGACACCGCCCTCTTCGAGATGGAGGTGGACGAGGTCCGCGGCCCGATCGAGTCGCCCTTCGGCTACCACGTCATCCAACGCACGCGGTAAGCGCGCCTCGCGCTCGCGGTTTCTTCACTTACCAGCGCGGCCGTGGGCCGCTCGGCGCTCGCTTCGCTCGCGTCACACGGGTCGGTTCTTCGACGGTACGCTGACGCGGCTCCGTGGGGCCGGGCAACCGGGCAGAGATGGGGGCGCTCCCCTTCGCAGAAGCCGAGCTCTGCCGCGGTCGCGGCCGGAACGCTCCGCGTCGCAGCCGCGGGGCCCGCGGTCGTCGCCGCGGCGCTCCCTCCCCTCGGCTGCCGGGCGTGGGCGCTCGCGCTCGCTGCGCTCGCTGGGGCGCCGGTGGTAGGCTCGGCGGAACCCGAGGCCCTGCGGGTTGTCCGCCCGTCGTGGGCGCGGCGAGCTCGAGCGAATTCGAGGTCGAGCGCGCTGCGGCTGCAGCGGGCTTCCACATCCCCATGCCGGACGGTCACGAAGAGCAACTGGTCGCGCGCCTGAAGCGGCAGGACGAGGCCGCCTTCAACGAGCTGGTGGAGCTCTACCAGGGGCGCATCTTCCGGCTGGTCTTCCGCATGCTCGGCGACCGCGCGGAGGCCGAGGACCTCGCCCAGGAGGTCTTCGTCACGGTCTTCAAGAGCATCCACGGCTTCCGCGGCGACTCGAAGCTGAGCACCTGGCTCTACCGGGTCGCCACGAACCACTGCAAGAACCGGATCAAGTACCTGGGCCGGCGCGCGCGCGGGAAGAAGAGCGAGTTCGACGAGATCGCGGACGCGCGCCAGGTGGCGAGCGCGACGATGAACCCGAGCGCGCAGATCCCGCGGCCGGACGAGATGGCGCAGGGCAAGCAGCTCGAGCACTTCATCCGCGTGGCGCTGCACGAGCTCGCCGAGGACCACCGGGAGCTGGTCGTGCTGCGCGACATCGAGAACCTCACCTACGAGGCGATCCAGCAGAAGACCGGGCTGCCGGCGGGCACGGTGAAGAGCCGGCTGCACCGGGCGCGGCTGGCGCTGGCCAAGCGCGTGCGCGAGCTTCAGGGCGAGGCGTCGGAGGACGACGCGAAGGGGAAGAAGACGTGACCGGCGACGAGGCGCGGGAGCTCTTCAGCGAGGCCTTCGAGGGCGAGCTGGACGAGGCGCGGCAGGCGGCCTTCGAGGAGGCGGTCGCGGCGGATCCGGTGCTGCGCGCCGAGTGGGAGGAGTTCCGCGCGCTGCTCGAGGAGACGCGGGCGCTGGGGCTCGGCGTGCTGCGCGGCGAGGCGATGCGCGGCGCGGAGAGGGGCGGCGCGGAGAGGGGCGGCGAGGAGACGGCCGACGAGGACGACGATCTGGACCTCGACGATCCGGAGGCGCTCCGCGAGTTCCTCGAGGGGCCCGAGCCCGTCGACGCGCCCGACCTGCTCGGGGGCGTGCAGCGGAAGATCCGCGAGCGGAGCCGGGGCCGCTACTACCGCGACCGCTTCGCCGAGCGGCAGCGCCCGAAGATCGGCTGGAGGCCGCTGATCCTCGCGATGCTGATGGTGCTGGTCCTCGGCATCGCCTGGGCGGGCCTTCACTACGTCGAGGTGCAGGTCGGCGAGGACGGCGCGGCCGCGGACTGAGCGCGGCGGCCGCGAGCCGCGTGGGTTGGCGGGTCGTCGTCTGCTGTGGTCGGAGCGCAGCAGGGGCGAGGTCGCGGTCTGCAGGGGGCCGCTCCTTCCCGTTCGGGCTGGACGGGGCAGGGTAGTGGAGAGCTCGTCGGTCCACTGGGGTAGTCCGCTCCTTCCCTCTTCGGGCTGAACGGGCACGGACGGGCACGAGCACGAACGGGCACGGGTCGTGGGGCGGCCCACGGGCCGGCGCTACTCGAGCCAGATCGCGTCGCCGTGCGCCCGCTGCATCGCCCGCACGTGCCGGAGCACCGCGCGCCGCCGCTCCTCCACGCCGGCGCGCTGCCGCTCGCTCAGCACCGGCGCCAGCGGGTCCGCGTCGAGCCGCGCCTCGAAGCGCGCCCGCTCGAAGCCCTCGAGCGCCTCCACCGTCTCCCGGCGAAAGCGCTGGAGCGCCTCGAGGCGCGCGTCCATCAGCCCGAGGCGCTGCTGCCCCGGCCAGAACCCCGCGCCGTTGTCGAGGTAGATCAGCGGCCCCCCGCGCCCATGGCGCCGCACGTTCGTGTACTCGCCGCCCCAGCGGTCCACGTTCGAGATCAGGTAGTCGAAGACGATGAGGTCCGAGAGCTCCCCGGCCCAGCCGGGCTCCGGCTCCTCCGGGCACTCCGCGAAGCCCGCGAGCTCGGTCTCCTCGAAGCTCCGCCGCCCGTTGATGCGCCCGCGCCAGTCGATGGGTCGCTGGTAGGGCGTGATGAGCATGCCCCCCTGCACGCGCACCCACTTCTCCCAGCCGCGCCCGAGCGCGTCCCAGGGCGGCAGGCGCGCCTCGAGCCAGCCGATGAAGGCGCCCGCCACCGTGCCGTCCTCGTCGACCTCCACCTCGCTCACGCGCGGGTCCTCCCCGGCCACGCGCCGGAGCGGTCGCCAGGGGAAGCGGCGCCCGACGACCGGCGGGACGCGCCCGAAGCCGAGCTCCCGGTCGAGGTAGTGCGCCGCCACCTCCGAGTACCAGTGCGCCGCCGAGAAGCTCTGCGCCGGCTTGAAGTAGCCCGCGCGGCCGTCGACGAGCGTGATCTTGAAGGCGAGCGTGCGCCCCCCGAAGCCCTCCTCGACGCGCGCGAAGGGCGTCTGCCGGAGCGAGCGGCGCCAGGCCTCGTCGTCCTCGCCGAGGAAGCGCGAGGGGAAGCGCGGCCGCTCCGGCTCCGGGCCCACCGCCCCGGCGTCGAGCGGGTCGACGGGCGGCGCCGCGAGCGTCCCCGGCGAGGTCCGCGGGGGCGGCTCCTCGGGCGGCTCGGCCGGCGGCGCGTCGGGGGCGCACGCGGCCGCGAGCGCGAAGAAGAAGGGGCGGCGCACGCGATCAGGGTCGATCGGGGGAGCACGAACGATCCAGAAAGCGGCGTGTCGAGGGAGCCGCGGGGGCGCGGCTCGGGGCCCGCAGCGTCTCGGCGCCTCGCTCGGGAATCATTGCGCTTTCGGTGAGGGAGCGGCGGTTGCACCGCCGGGGGTCGTGCTGCCGACCGCCTCATCGTCGATCCCGCGCCCGCGCCGCCGGCTCGTTCTGGCCCTGCTGCTCCCCGCCGCGCTCCTCGTCGCCAACCCCGCCCGGGCCGAGGAGCGCGAGCGGCCGCCCGTCGAGGCCTGGGATCTGTGGTCCGAGCCCCATCCGGGCGTGCGCTACCTGCGCCGGGTCACCACCGCGCCCTGCACCGTCCACGTGCTGGCGATCGACCTGGCCGAGGAGGGCGTCGCGCTCGAGCTCACGCCCCACGCCGACCGTTGGGAGACCGTGCGCACGCTCGCGGAGGAGGAGGGGTTCGAGGCGGCCGTGAACGGCGGCTTCTGGGAGTCCTTCTCCCGACCGGGCGGCCTCCACGTCTCCGCCGGGGAGGCCTGGCCCGAGACGCACGACGACGGGCACTACGGCTTCTTCGCCGTGCGGGAGCGCCGCGGGCGCCGCCGCGCGCTGATCAGCCCCCCCGAGGCCTTCGTGGACCCGCCGCCGACCGACCTCGCCCTGGCGACCTCCGGGCGACCCATGCTGGTGCGCGACGGCGAGCTCGACGTGCTGGCGATCGATCCCGTCGAGTCGGCGAACCGGCGGCAGCCGCGGACGGCCGTGGGGGTGTCCGCGGACGGGCGGCGGGTCTGGCTGGCGGTGACCGACGGGCGCCAGGAGCACAGCAAGGGGATGACGCTCTACGAGCTGGGGCGGCTCTTGGCCGAGCTCGGGGCGGCGGACGCGCTGAACCTGGACGGGGGCGGGTCGAGCACGCTCTTCGTCGAGCGGCTCGGTGGGGTGATCAACGCGCCGAGCGGGAGCCGCTGGGAGGAGGCGCTCGGGTTCGGCGTGGAGCGGGTCGAGGGGGAGGAGACCGGGCGGAGGCGGCGAACGCGGGATGGGCGGGAGATGGTGTACGTGCGCGGGGTCGAGCGGGAGGTGATGAACGTGCTCGGGGTGCGGGCGCGGGCGCCAGAGGCCGCGACCGAGCCTCCGCGCGCGCCGCCGCCGCTGACGCTCCCGGCCGAGGTGCCGGAGGTCGTCACCCTCCCGCCGAGGGCGCCGCCGGTGTCGCTGGGGCGCCTGCGCGAGTGGCTGCGGCCGGTGGGTTGGGGCCTGGGCACATTGCTCGTTGTCACGATTACTGTGAAGAGAGCGTATCGGCGGCGGAGGTTCCAAAGTTGAAAGACGGCGTTTCGTCGATGCACGCCTGCGGCCGATCGGCAGGCTCGCTCTCAGAGAATCGTTGAGGAATCTATATGGCACGGAGTTCGCTAAGTAGAGGTTGTGAAGTGGCGATGATCTGAGCGTCGTCCCCCCCATGCTCAGCCCGCCATTTCCCAACTCGGCGGCCGCGACGTAACCCCCCCCTACGTCGCGGCCGCTTTCTTTAATTCCGGCGGTTTCCGCTCGCTGGCGCTCGCCATCTCGGCGCGGCCTCCGCGTCCTGCGGACACCCCCACGCGTCCTGCGGACACCCTCACGCGTCCTGCGGACACCGGGGTGGTTCCACGGGGGCGGGGGCGCTCGGCGAGAGGCTCGCGAGATCGCGGAATGCGGCGTGATGACGGATGCTTGCGTGGGGTGGGGGAGCTCTCTCCCGGGGGCGAAGGGGAAGGCGAGGCCTCCGAAAACTGAACTTGACGTCGAGTTCAGTTTCTCGAGGCCTCGGGCGCTCGGCGCCTGCGTGCAGGAGTGAGCGCGGAGCCGCGCCCCGGGCTCCGCGCAGCTCGTCCGCGCGCAACGGGGCCCGCGGACGACGCCGAGCGCACGACGCGGCTGGAGCTTTCGGTTGCGGCCGGATCGCGCGGCGATCTTCCGCGCGCTCACCGTTGACGCTCCCCTTCGCCTTGGCCACGCTGACTTCCGAGCCCCCACGGCGGGGCGGACGGACGTCACGAGTGAGCCAGCGCGTGGAGCGACGAGGATGGAGGCGAGAGCGCGCGCGGGGCGCGTGGGTCTTGGCGCTCGCCCTCCTCGCCGCCTGCGGCGACTCGACCACGCCCCCGCCGCCCGAGGACGCCGGCGCCGCGGACGCGCCCTTCGTCCCGACCGACGACCGCGATGGCGACGGTCTCTGCGACGGCACGGAGATCATGCGCGGCACCGATCCGGACGCCGCGGACACGGACCTCGACGGCTTCCCGGACTACGCCGAGGTGCTCCTCGGCACGAACCCCTCGCTGAACACCTCGCCGGACCGCGAGACGGTCTTCACGCTCCGCGAGCGCGCCGAGGCGGCCATCGACATCCCGCTCCAGCAGTCGGTCTTCGGCAACGGCGAGGACTACACGGGCTCCTTCGAGGCCCTCGGGACGCCCGACGAAGCGGGCGAGACCGCGACGGACTTCTACGGCGGCGGCCGCGCGACCTTCGCCGAGCCACCGGAGAACGTGGCGCTCATCGACGTCGACGAGGAGGCCTTCCGCGGCGTCGTCGGGCGCACGCTCCTCGGCTTCGAGCTCCGCTTCGTGCGCGGCGCCTCCCCGACCCGCGGCTGCATCCGCGCGCACCTCTTCCGCTACAACGTGAAGCGGAGCGACGGTCGCCTCGTCGGCGCGCAGCGCAACCTCCTCGTCGTGCTCCCGCCGAGCACCTCCCTCGAGACCGGCGAGTGGTGCCGCCCCTCGAGCGGCTGCCTCTGAGCGGAGCCCGAGCTCGGCCCGAGCAGACCGCCTCGCGAAGCGAGCGCCCACCCCCGTGCAGCCCGCGCGCCAGCACGGACGCGGACAGCGGACGGACCGCCTCGCGCAGCGAGCGCCACCCCCGCGAAGCCCGCGCCCCCGCCCTCCGCGCACGCGGCATGGACCGCGAAGTCGCGCGCCAGCACGGAGCGCGGAAAGCAGACGGCGGACCGCCTCGCGAAGCGAGCCCAGCGAGCGAAGCGAGCGCCACCCCCGTGCAGCCCGCGCCCCCGCCCTCCGCGCACGCGGCATGGACCGCGACGTCGAGCGCCAGCACGGATCGCGGAAAGCGGACGGCGGATCGCCTCGCGAAGCGAGCGCGCACCGACGTACCATCGCGCGACCATGGCCACGCTCCGGACGACGCTCGCCAAGCTGAAGAAGCACCTGCTCGGCCGCACCCTCGACGGCGTGCGCACGGGCGTCGAGCTCGCCCTCGCCCTCGACGACGGCGCCGTCGTCGACGCGCTCCTCGAGGACGTGGACTACGACCCGGCCGGCGACGTCGAGCGCAAGCGCTGGCGCCGCCCGCCCGACGGCCCCTACGGGCGCGTCTCCCTCGGGAAGGTCTTCGGCAAGCTCCCGAAGAAGGCGCGCCTGCTCGGCGAGCTGGCCGTGCTGGCCCTCATCGCGCGCGGCGCCGGGGAGCGGGCCGCCGCGCTCCGGCCGCGCATCCAGACCCTCCGCCTCGAACAGCGACCCTTCCCCGAGGGCATCGACCTCTCGCTCCTCGTCGGGCTCGACGCGCTCCGCGAGCTCCTCGTCTGGGTCGACGGGCCCGTCGAGGGGGTCGGGGCCCTCGGCGCGCTCCCGGCCCTGCGGACGCTCCACGTCGCCCCCGGCGTGCTCCGCGGCGGCATCGCGGGCCTCGGGGCGGCGCCGACGCTCGAGGCGCTCACGCTGCGGAACACGGAGCTCGAGGACCTCTCCGGGCTCGAGGGCGCGCCCCGTCTCGAGCTCCTCGTCATCGACGGCCCCCTCCGCGACGTGGCCGCGCTCGGCGCCCTCTCGCTCCGCCACCTCGAGCTCACCTCCGGCGCGCTCGCCGACCTCACCCCCCTCCGCGCCATGAAGCGCCTCGACGCGGCCCACCTGAAGCTCCCGCGGGTTCGCCGCTTCGAGGGCCTCGCCTGCCGCACGCTCACGCTCCAGGCCGGCCCCGAGGTCCGTGTCGCCGCCTGCCCCCGGCTCGAGCACCTCCGCCTCGACAGCCGGAAGGGCTGCCGCGTCGAGCTCGCCGAGCTGCCCGCGCTGGTCTCCATCGAGGCGCCGAGCTACCAGGCCCCGCTCACCCTCCACGCCGCCACCGAGCTGCCCTCCCTCGCGCGCCTCGACGCCGGCCAGCTCGCCCTCGAGCGAGCCGAGCGCTTCACCGCCCTCCGCCAGCTCCACGCGATCCCCACGGACCTCGCCGCCGTCGCCGCCCTCCCGGCCCTCGCCGACCTCGACCTGCAGGGCGCGCCCACCACCCTCGCGCCCCTCGCGGAGAAGCCCCTCGAGCGCTTCCGCTGCAGCGGCCACCGCCTCGCCTCCCTCACCGGCCACCCGCGCGCCCCCGGCGACCCCCAGCGCGCCTTCCGCAGCCCCGAGCTCCGCTCGCTCGAGGGTCTCGGCAACGCGCCGGGGACGGTCCACCTCGACCTCCAGGCCTGCCGCGGCCTCGAGACCCTCGAGGGCATCCAGGGCCTCCGGGACACGCTGCGCGTGCTCGACCTGCGCGGCTGCGCGCAGCTCCAGGACGTGAGCGCCCTCGAGGGCTTCGACCTGCGCGCCATCGCCATCGCCGGCTGCCCGCTCGAGCCCGAGAGCTTCCCGGCGGCGCTCCGGTGGGCGATCAGCACCGCGCAGCGCCCGGACCTCCGCGTGCTCGGCGCGCGCTCGGCGAAGAGCGCGAAGAAGAAGCGGAAGCGCCCGGCCCGCCGGGGCACGCCGAAGGGGCTGAGCGAGGCCGGCGCCGCGGCCTGGGACCTCATCGCGCCGCTCCTGAACGCGCCCACGCCCGAGCGCGTCGAGGCGATCGCCCGGCACGTCCGCGAGGCCGCCGACCCGGCGCTCGTCGACCACCTCCTGAAGGGCACGAAGGTCACGCACGACTTCGAGCCCGGCGCCCGCCTGAAGGGCGCCAAGGCCACGCTCCCCCTCCGCGCCGAGCTCGCGCGCCGGCTCGCCGCAGACGCTCCCGACGCGGCCACGGGCGCCCGCGCGCTCCGGGAGGCCGCCGTAGAGCTCACGCTCCGGGGGGCCACCGCCAGCGGCCGGCGCCACGGCCCGGCGCCAATCTCGCTCGCCCCGATGGCACGCTTCCCGAACCTCGAGAGTCTCAGCGTGGGCGACGGCGCGAAGGCCGAGCACTTCGGGGCCGTGGGCGCATGCGCGCGCCTCCGGGAGCTCCGCCTGGCGGAGGTGGAGGCCGACGACCTCCGCTGGCTCGCGGGCGCGACGCGCCTCGAGCTCCTCTCGCTCGGCCGGGGCCCCGCCCGCCTCGAAGGCCTCGAGGCCCTCGCGATGCTTCGGCACCTCTCCCAGGGCGGCGAGGGCGTGCGCTCGCTCGCGCCCCTCGCGGGCCTCGAGCACCTCGAGGAGGTCCACCTCGCCGTCGCGCCCGACGCGGACCTCGCGCCCCTCGGCCGCCTCCCCGCGCTCCGCGTCCTCAGCCTGAGCGGCGCGCCGGACCTCGCCACGCTCCCGCCGATCCCGACGCTCCGCCGCCTCCGCCTCCAAGACCCGGCCTCGCTCGCGGGCCTCGCCCAGCCCCAGCTCGAGCGCCTCGCCCTCCTGAGCCCGCAGCTGAAGACCTTCACCGGCGCCGACCTCCCGGCGCTCCGCCTGCTCACCGCCTGGAACCTCCGCGCCCTCCAGGACGTCGCCGGGCTCCCGCCCTCCCTCGAGGCCCTCGAGCTCCGCGGCCCCTGGTCGGGCATGAAGGTCGACCTCACGCCCTTCCACGCCCTCCGGCTGCGGATCCTGAGCGTGCAGAACCTCCACGCGCCGGACCTCGACTGGGCGCCCGCGACGCTCGAGGCACTGAGCCTTCGGGGGGCGCGCGTCGTCGACCTGAGCGCGGCCGCCGGGCTCCCCGCGCTCGAGCGCCTGCACCTGCCGAAGAACGCGGCGACCGTCGACCTCGCCCCGCTCGCCGACCACCCCGCGCTGCGCGAGATCGTGGTCCCCGCCAAGCACGTCCGCCGCCCGATCCCGGAGGCGCTCGCCGACCGGGTCCGCTGGAGCGGCCGCTTCCCGGACGCGGGCCGCTTCATCGGCCTCGCCTGAGCCGTCCGTCTCCGGCGCAGGTCCGCCCCGCGCACGAGAACGCCCTGGGAGCGAATCCCGCCGTCCGTCCGCCGACGCCTACGCGAGCAGCTCCTCGAAGAGGCCCTGCTGGTACATGCCGGCGTTCCGGTTTCCGATCTCCGTCAGCCGCGTCGTCCCCATGCCGTGCGCCAGCGCGAGCAAGAGCCCCGTGTGCTTGTGGTAGCTCTCGATGCCGTTGCCCGTGAGGATGCGCTGCCCCGGCCGGAGGAAGCCGCCGAGGCTCCCGAAGAGCATCACCGGCATGTCGCTGGCGTTGTGGTTCCGCCCGAACTCCATGCCCACGCTCACGACGCCCCGCTCGAGCAGGTTCTCGCGCCCGCTCCCCTCGGCCTTCATCGTCCCCAGCAGCTCGGCCATCCGCTCCGCGTACCAGTTCATGAAGTGCGGGACGTTGTCCGAGTCCCAGTGCGTGTAGGAGTGGTGGTCGCTCCCCGAGTTGCTGTCGCCGCTCTCCCCGACGAAGCCGAGCCCGAGCGAGGGGATGTTGAAGCGGCTCGCCGTCCCGCCGAACTGCACGTTCACGATGCGCGTCCGATCGAAGCGGAGCGCCGCGTCGATGATGCGCACCCACTGCGACCAGACGTTCTCGTGGTTGCCCGGCGAGGTGTCCATCTCCCCCGGCGCCGGCGGGATCTCGCCCACGGGCGGCGGGTCGTCGGCGAAGCTCGCCTCGAGCTCGCGGAGCGACTGCAGGTGCTCGTCGACGATGCGCTGCCCCTCGACCGGCAGCTCCGGCCGCACGCTCCGCAGCTCCGCGTTCGGCACGTCGAGGATGCTCTTGCCGAAGGCCCAGAGCTCCTCCACGCGATCGCCGCCCATGGCCGCGAAGTCGCCGAACATCTGCTCGAAGCCGTCCTGCGGCGCCCGGTGCTGCGAGACCGGCGCGAGCGGGCGCGAGTAGGTCGCGCCGAGCGTGTAGTCGGCGGGCGTGTCGCAGAACATCGCGTCGAGGCGGAAGCTGCTGCCCGTCATCTTCACGTTCAGGCTCTTGCGGAGCGGGTCCGTGATGACGCCCCGGTCGATGTAGTCCCAGGCGACGATCTGATCGACGCTCGGCGCCATCATGTCCTCGCCCGCGCCGGCCGAGGTCGTGTAGGGCACCTCGCCCGAGTACATCACGGCGCCGGGCGCGACGTGGCCCGAGTGGTCGCCGTCGTACTCCTCCCGGATGAAGCTCTGGAAGCCGTACTCGTCGAAGACGATCGCGTCGCCCTGGAACGGCTGATAGGGCTCGTAGCCGTAGGCGAAGGTGTAGCCCATGCCGCTGCCGAGCAGGTAGTCGTTGCCGGCGACCTTCCCGTTCGGGAGGAAGACCAGGACCATGTTCCGCCGGTCCATCATCGGCTGGGCCTCGACCAGGTCGTCCCAGTAGCCGACCACCGGCGCGAGCAGGCCGGCCATCACGGAGTTGCGCAGGAACGCGCGGCGCTTTTGCTTGCCCATCTCTTCACTCCCCCACGGCCATGCGGAAACGCTCCGAGAGCGCGATGCGGCGGAACAGGTCGACGACGTCGCCCCCCGTCCGGTCGAACTCGGCCTCGAGCTCCTCGAGGGCGAGCGCGTCGGCCTCGCCCGAGCGGCTGCCCTGGGCGAAGCGGTAGGTCTGCCCGACGAAGCAGCGCGTCACGAGCGGGTGCTCGGCGAGCCCCTCCACGGCCTCCGCGGGCGTCTCGAACTCCACCGCCGCGTAGGGCAGCGCGTTGAAGACGCCGGCCGCGTCGCTCGCGGGCACCACGTCCTCGGACCAGCGCCGCCCGACGTTGTCGAAGAGATCGAAGGCGAAGCCCGCGTTCAGCGTGCGGTGACAGTTGTTGCAGGGCTCGACGGTCTGCAGATCGGCGAACTGCTCGCGGAAGGTGCGGTCGCCGGCGTCGGCCGAGAGCATGGCCGTGACCTCACCGAACTCCGGCCCGAAGCCGAGGCACATGACCTCGGAGACCAGGAAGTGGCCGCGCTGCATCGGCGAGCGCCCCATCTCCTTCGAGTGGGCGGCGAGCACCAGCGGCGTCGTCAGCAGCCCCCGGCGCTCCGTGCCCGCGAGCGAGACCTCCTCGAAGGCGTCCCCGCTCGGGCCCTCGATCCCGTAGACCTCGGCGAGCATGCCGTCGACCTCGGTGGTCTCGGTGGTGAGCAGGGCGCGGAGGCCGCGGTTCTCGCTCCAGAGCTCCCGGCCGACCATGCGCCGGACCTCCTCGACCATCGACGCCTCGACCTCGGGCGGCAGCTCGGAGGCGAGCACCTTCGACTGCAGGTCGAAGTGGTCGAGGCCGAGCCAGTCGAAGACCAGCTCGATCATGCGCTCGCGGGTCCGCGGATCGGCGAGGAGGCGGTCGACCTCGGCCTCGTAGACGGCGGCGTCGGCGAGGGAGCCGTCGAAGGCGGCCTCGCGGAGGGCACCGTCGGGCGGGCGGCCCCAGGCGAAGTAGGCGAGCTTGCGGGCGAGCTCGGTCGGGAGGAGCTGGCCGTCCGAGCCGCCGAGCTCCGTGCGGTAGAGGAGCTTCGGGGAGATCAGCGAGGCCTGGACCACGGCGCGGCGCGCGTTCTCCTCGCTCAGCTCGCCGCGGGCGCGATCGTAGAGGGCGCGGTAGCGGGCGAAGTCCTCGTCCGCGAGGCGGGTCACGAAGGCCGGCTCGAGGTAGGCGCGGAGCTCGGCGTCGGTGCAGGCGGCGGCGCAGGGGAGGAGCGCGTCGACGTCGGCGGCGGCGGCGACCTGGGTGGCGACCTGGAGGAGCGCGCGGAGGGCGGCGCCGTCGCGGAAGGCGAGCTGCGAGGCGTCGTTGGCGAGGTAGTAGTCCTCCGGGTTCTCCGGGAGGTCGGAGAGATCGGGGACGACGCCCGTGACGTCCTCGATGGTGCGCGCGAGCTCGGGGCGGGTGAGCCCGCGGAGGCCCGGCTGGCGGGAGGCGCCCTCGGGCTCGAGCTGGAAGAGGGGCTCGCGCAGGGCCGGGTCGGTCGGGTCCGTCGGATCGCTCGGATCCGTCGGGTCGCTCGGGCCGCCGCTCGGATCGCCGATGGCGCCCTCGCAGGCGAGCCCGCCGAGCATCATCGCGAGCGCCCAGGCCGCCGCGCTCCATCTCGTTCGTCGCGTGTCGCGCATTCCGTCTCCCCGCTCCCGCCACGAACGACGTTCGCGAGCGGTGTGGAGAGACTAAAGCAAGCGCGATGCCCGCGTACGCCCGGCGCGCCCCGACAGAATCGGCCGGCCTGCGCGCGATCCGTAGCCCGCCGGGTTACGGGCCTCCGGGCGCTGGGGACGGTCGTCCGCCCCTCAGTCGTTCACGTCGGTCGAGAGGAAGACCTCGTGGATGGTCAGCTCGCTCGGGCCGCGGAACATCTCCTTCGGCGGCCGGCTCGAGTGCGCCTCCCGGAACGAGTCCGACTTCGTCCACGCCACGAAGTAATCGAAGGAGCGCCACCAGGTCTTCACCTCGTACCAGCCCTCCTTCTCCGGCGCCTCGCTCCACTCGCCGGTCCCGTGGTCGAGCTTCATGGGCTTCGGCCGGTGCACCTCGTTGCGGATGAAGCCGGGCGACTGGTCGACCAGGTGCACGCGCTTGCGGAAGCGGTCCTCGAAGTCCTCCTCGTGGCCCTCGGCGACGGGGATGCGGTTGGTGACGACGATCATGCGCGGAGCCTCGCCGCTGCCCTCGAGACGCGCAAGCCGCGTCTTCCGCTCGCTGGCGCTCGCTAATTTTTGCTTACCAGCGCGGCCGTGGGCCGCTCGGCGCCGCCTTCGGCGGCGTCACACGGGTCGGTTCTTCGACGGTACGGTGACGCGGCTCCGTGGGGCCGGGCGTCTTCCGCTCGCTAGCGCTCGCTAATTTTTGCTTACCAGCGCGGCCGTGGGCCGCTCGGCGCCGCCTTCGGCGGCGTCACACGGGTCGGTTCTTCGACG
>PABA01000173.1 GCA_002699025.1 Sandaracinus sp.
GACCGCCGCGACGCGGCTCGCCGCCTCACGGCTGGGGGAGCGCCCCCATGTCCGCCCCGTCGCCCGGCCCCACGGAGCCGCCCTCGTGCACCGCCAAAGACCCGCGTCCTGTGACGCCGCGGCCACGCGGCGCCGAGCGGCCCACGGCCGCGCTGGTAAGCCAAAGAGAGCGAGCGAAGCGAGCGGGAATGGCGCGCGCAGCGCCCAGATCTACCCGTGCACGAAGGGGAGGTACTCCGGCTTCCAGAAGCGCTCGGCCACGTACGCGCGGAGCGTCTCCGCGTCCTCGGTCGGCAGGTCGTCCCGGCCCGCCACCCCGTCCTTCACGGCCTGGGCGACCACCGCCGCCGCGACGCGCTTCGACGTCTCCTGCAGGTCCTCGATGGGCGGGTAGATCAGCCCCTCGCCCACGTGCTCCTCGGCCGTGTACTCGGCCAGCGCCCAGGCCGCCGCGCGCACCATGCCGTCGGTGATCTTCGACGCCTCGCTGAGGATCGCGCCGAAGCCGAGGCCCGGGAAGACGAAGGCGTTGTTCCCCTGGCCGATGGGCACGACCTTCCCCTGGAAGCGCACCTCCCCGAAGGGCGAGCCGGTCGCCACGATCGCCTTCCCCTCGGTCCACGCGAGCACCTCCGCCGGGTGCGCCTCGCTGTTCGCCGTCGGGTTCGAGAGCGGGAACACGATCGGCCGCTCGGTGTTCTGCGCCACCGCCTGCACCACCGCCTCGTCGAAGGCCCCGGCCCGCCCGCTCAGCCCGAGCAGCACGGTCGCGCCGCCTTCGCAGATCGTCTCGAGCAGGTCCGGCGCGTTCCCCTCGAAGCGCCAGTCCGCCACCCGCGAGGCCGGCTGCGCGAAGGGCTTCTTGTAGCCCTCCATGCTCCGCCCCTCGAGGAGCAGCCCCTTCGAGTCCAGCACGAAGACCTTCGCCCGCGCCTCCGCCTCGCTCAGCCCGCTCGTCACCAGCCCGTCGACGATCGCGTCCGCCACGCCGATGCCACCGGCGCCCGCGCCGTGGATCACGAAGGTCTGGTCCGTCAGCGCCTCGCCCTTCAGCCGGCACGCGCTCAGGACGCCCGCGAGCGCCACCGCGCCCGTCCCCTGGATGTCGTCGTTGAAGCTCGGGACCACGTCCCGGTAGCGCTCGAGCACCTCGAAGGCGGCCTGCTTCGACAGGTCCTCCCACTGGATCACCGCGTTCGGCCAGCGGTGCCGGATCGCGTCGATGAACTTGTCGAGGAACTCCTCGTACTCGGGCCCCTTCAGCCGCCGCTGGCGCACGCCGAGGTAGCGGGGGTCGTTGATCAGGTCGATGCGCTCCGTGCCCACGTCGAGGGCCACGGGCATCGTGTGGAAGGGGCTCACGCCGCCGCCCACCGTGTAGAGCGCGAGCTTGCCGATGGGGATCGCCAGGCCGCCGTAGCCCTGGTCGCCGATGCCGAGGATCGCCGAGCTGTCGGTCACGACGATCATGCGCACGTCTTCCATCGGGTAGCCCTCGACGGTGCGGGCGGCGCGGTCGATGTTGATCGGCGAGAAGCTCAGGCCCCGCGGGTTCTCGTAGAGGTGGCTGAAGCGCTGCACCGCCTTGCCGACCGTCGGCGTGTAGACGATGGGCATCATCTCCTCGAGGTGCGCGTCGAGGAGCCCGTAGAAGAGCACCTCCTGCCGCTCCTGGAGCGCGCGCAGGTACTGGTACTTCGCGATGTCCGAGGGCGCCCGGCAGAACCCCTGGTAGACGCGCTCCACCTGCTGCTCGAGGCTCTCCACCTGCGGCGGGAGCAGCCCGTCGAGCTTCAGCGCGATGCGCTCCTCCTGCGTGAAGGCCGTGCCCTTGTTCGTCAGCACCAGCCGGAGGAGCGCGATGCCCTCGAGGTAGACCTCGAGGTACTTCCGCCCGCTCTCGTCCTTCTTCAGGTCGAAGTAGGGCGTGATCGGCCGCTCGCGCTGGGGCCGGTCGCTCGTCTTCGTCGGCACCGCCTCGTGCCGCGTCTCGCTCGTCGTCGCGCTCATCGCTCGCCCTCGCCGATCTTCGCGGCGACCGCGTCGCCCATCTCGCTCGTCCCCGCCTCGCCGCCGAGGTCGCGCGGCCGGAGCCCGTCCGCGAGCACGGCGCTCACGGCCTCCTCGATGGCCTTCGCCTCGGCCTCGAGCGCGAGGTCGTGCCGGAGCAGCATCGCCGCGCTGAGGATGGTCGCCAGCGGGTTCGCCACGCCCTTCCCCGCGATGTCCGGGGCCGAGCCGTGGATCGGCTCGTAGAGGCCCGGGCCGCTCCCGTCGCCGAGGCTGGCGCTCGGCAAGAGGCCCAGCGTGCCCGTGAGCACGGCGCCCTCGTCGCTGAGGATGTCGCCGAACATGTTGCCGGCGACCACCACGTCGAAGCGCGCGGGCTCGGTGACCAGGCGCATGGCCATGGAGTCGACGAGCTGGTGCTCGAGGGTGATCTCCGGATGCGCCGCGGCGACGTCGCTCGCGACCTTCCGCCACAGGCGCATGGACGCGAGCACGTTCGCCTTGTCGATGCTCGTCACGTGGCCCTTCCGCCCGGCGGCGAGCGTGCAGGCGAGCTCGACGATGCGCTTCACCTCGGGCGCCGTGTAGACCAGCGTGTCGAGGGCCTCCTCCGTGCCCTCCTCGCGCGGGGCGCCGAAGTAGATGCCGCCGGTCAGCTCGCGCACGAAGAGGAGGTCCACGCCCGCGATGCGCTCGCGCCTCAGCGGCGAGGCGTCCTCGAGGCCCGGGAAGGCCTTCACCGGGCGGAGGTTCGCGAAGAGCCCCAGCGCCTTGCGGATCTGGAGCAGCCCCTGCTCGGGGCGCACCTTCGCCGTCGGGTCGTCCCACTTCGGCCCGCCGACGGCGCCGAGGAGGATGGCGTCGCTCGCCCGGCAGAGCGCGAGCGTCTCCTCGGGGAGGGGCGCGCCGGTCTGGTCGATGGCCGCGCCGCCGATGGGCGCCTCGCTCATCTCGAAGCCGTGCCCGAAGCGCTCGCCCACGGCCTCGAGGGCCTTCACCGCCTCGGCGACGATCTCCGGGCCGATGCCGTCGCCCGGCAGGAGCGCGATCTTCTTGGTGCCGTTCACTCTTCCTCTTCTCCGCGGCCCGCGGCCGCGCGTGCTCTCCTACGCGATTCGAGCGTGGGCGTCAGCTCTTCGGCGCCTGCTCTCGGCGTCCGCTCTTCGGTGTCCGCTCTTCGGCGCGTCGCCTCGGGCCTCCGCCACGCTCTCGCCCGCGCCCGGTCGCCCCTCAGCTCCGCCCGGCGACCTTCGCCGCCTCGTCGAGCTCGAGCAGGCCGTACTCGTAGCCGTCGACCAGCGCCTCGAGGGACGCCTCGACGATGTTCTTCGACGCGCCGACCGTGCTCCAGCGCTGGCTCCCGCGCCGGCACTCGACCAGCACGCGCGTCGTCGCCTCGGTGCCGTCGTGGCCGTCGAGGATGCGCACCTTGTAGTCGGCCAGCTGGATCTCCTCGAGCTCCGGCAGCGCCGAGCCGAGGGCCTCGCGGAGCGCGGCGTCGAGCGCCGCGACCGGGCCGCTCCCCTCGCCGGCGGCCACCCGCTCCTCGTCGCCGACGGCCACCTTCACCGTCGCCTCGGACCAGGGCGTCGTGCCCCGGCGCCGCTGGGCGCTCGTCCGGTAGTCGAGCACCACGAAGGCCGGCGCATGCCGCTCCCGCTGCCGCGCCAGGAGCAGCGCCACGGACGCCTCGGCGGCCTCGTAGGCGTAGCCCTGCGCCTCGCGCTCCTTGATGGTCCGCACGACCCGCGCCTCGGCGCCGGCCGAGGGGCTCAGGCCGAGCTCCTCCGCCTTCGAGAGCACGTTGCTCTTGCCCGAGAGCTCGCTGACCACGACCCGGCTCACGTTCCCGACGCGCTCCGGCTCGACGTGCTGGTAGCTCGCCTCGTCGCGGCGCATGGCGCTCACGTGCACGCCGCCCTTGTGCGCGAAGGCGCTCCGGCCGACGTAGGGGGCGTGCGCGTCCGGCGGCAGGTTGGCGACCTCGGCGACGAAGCGCGCGACCGAGACCAGCTCGGCGAGCTTGTCCGGGCCCACGCAGCGGCGCTGCAGCTTCAGCTCGAGGTCCGGCACGATCGTGCAGAGGTTCGCGTTGCCGCAGCGCTCGCCGTAGCCGTTGATGGTCCCCTGCACCTGCGTGGCGCCGGCGCGCACGGCGGCGAGGCTGTTGGCGACCGCGCAGCCGCCGTCGTCGTGGGCGTGGATGCCGAGGGGCGTCCGGAGCTCGGCGCGCACGCGGCGCACGACCTCCTCGACGTCCCAGGGCATCGAGCCGCCGTTCGTGTCGCAGAGCACGAGCACCTCGGCGCCGCCGCGCTCCGCCGCCTTCAGCGTCTCGAGCGCGTAGGCGGCGTCCTCGCGGTAGCCGTCGAAGAAGTGCTCGGCGTCGTAGAAGACCCGCCGCCCGCGCCCACGCAGGAACGCCACGGACGCCTCGATCATGCGCAGGTTCTCCTCGCGCGAGATCCGGAGCACGCCCTCCACGTGGCGCGTCCAGCTCTTGCCGAAGAGGGTGATCACCTTCGTCTCCGCGTCGAGGAGCGCCCGGAGCTGCAGATCGTCCGAGGGCTCGACGCCGGGCCGCACGGTCGAGCCGAAGGCGACGAGCTCCGCCTGGCCGAAGCGCTCGCCCCGCGCCTTCTCGAAGAAGTCCGCGTCCTTCGGGTTCGAGCCGGGCCAGCCGGCCTCGATGAAGCGCGCGCCGAAGGCGCCGAGGCGTCGGGCCACGCGCAGCTTGTCCTCGAGGCTCAGGCTCAGGCCCTCGCGTTGGGTCCCGTCCCGGAGCGTCGTGTCGTAGACGTCCACCGGGGGGCGGAGCGGCAAGGTCTCCTTCTCGGGCGGCCGGCGTTCAGGCACGGCGCGCCTCGTGGGCGGCGATGGCGTCCTCGAAGCCGAGCAGGTAGCCGAGCTCGTCGACGCCCTGGAGCAGGCAGTGCTTCGAGAAGGGGTCGAGGGGGAACTCGACGACCTCGCCGCCCGGGAGCGTGAGGGTCTGCGCCGCGACGTCGATGGAGACGGTCGCCGCCGGGTCCGCCTCGAGGGCCGCGGCGAGCGCGGCGTGGGCCTCGGCGTCCACGGGGATCGGCAGGAGGCCGTTCTTCAGGGCGTTCCCCTGGAAGATGTCTGCGAAGGAGCGGGCGACGATGGCCTTGAAGCCCCAGTCGACGAGCGCCCAGGGGGCGTGCTCGCGCGACGAGCCCGAGCCGAAGTTCGCGCCGGCGAGGAGCACCTGCGCGCCCTGGTGCCGGGGCTGGTTGAGGACGAAGTCGGGCTTCGGCGAGCCGTCGGCCTCGTAGCGCCAGTCGGCGAAGAGGCGCTCGCCGAGCCCCTCCTTGTCCGTGACCTTGAGGAAGCGCGCCGGGATGATCTGGTCGGTGTCGACGTTGTCGGCGACCAGCGGGACGACGCGGCTCTCGAGCTTCTCGAAGGGCTCCATGGGGGCTCTCTCGATTCGGTGCTTGCGGGGAAGAAGGTTCGCGGGAGGAGGGGGAGGGGGGCCGCGCCGGCTCAGCCGAGGAGCGTGCGCGGGTCGGTGATCCGGCCGGTCACGGCGGCGGCGGCGGCGGTCGGCGGCGAGGCGAGGAAGGTGCGCCCGCCCTTGCCCTGCCGGCCCTCGAAGTTGCGGTTCGACGTGCTCACGGCGTACTGGCCGGGCGAGAGCTGGTCGCCGTTCATGGCGATGCACATGGAGCAGCCGGGCTCGCGCCACTCGGCGCCGGCCTCGCGGAAGATGCGGTCGAGTCCCTCGGCCTCGGCCTGCTTCTTCACCTCGTGGCTGCCGGGCACGACCAGCGCGCGCATGCCCGCGGGGACCTTGCGCCCCTCGAAGATGCGCGCCGCGTCGCGCAGATCGCTCATGCGCGAGTTGGTGCAGGAGCCGATGAAGACCACGTCGATCTTCTGCCCGAGGAGCGGCTTGCCGGGCGCGAGCTCCATGTAGCGGAGCGCCTTCTCGAGCGCGGCCTTCTCCTGCGCGTCGCCGACGCTCGAGGGGTCCGGCACGGCCTCGCCGATGCCCACGCCCATGCCCGGGTTCGTGCCCCAGGTCAGGCGCGGCTCGAGGGCGCTCGCGTCGATCGCCAGCTCCCGATCGAAGACCGCGCCCTCGTCCGAGGGGAGCTGCCGCCAGCGCTCCACGGCCGCCGCCCAGGCCTCGCCCTTCGGCGCCCGCGGCCGCCCCTCGAGCCAGGCGAAGGTCTTCTCGTCGGGGGCGATCAGCCCGGCCTTCGCGCCGGCCTCGATGCTCATGTTGCAGACGGTCATCCGCCCCTCCATGTCGAGGTCGCGGATGGCGCTCCCGGCGTACTCGAGCACGTGCCCCGTCGCGCCGCCGGTGCCGATGCGCGCGATGAGCGCGAGCACGAGATCCTTCGCCGTCACGCCCGCCGCGAGCTGCCCGTCGAGGGTCACGCGGAAGGTCTTGGGGCGCCGCTGGAGCAGGCACTGGCTCGCGAGCACGTGCTCCACCTGCGAGGTGCCGATGCCGAAGGCGAGCGCGCCGAAGGCGCCGTGCGTCGAGGTGTGGCTGTCGCCGCAGACGATGGTCATGCCCGGCTGGGTGAGCCCCTGCTCGGGCCCGACGACGTGGACGATGCCGTTGCGTGGATCGCCGAGCGCGAAGAGCTCGATGCCGAAGGCCTCGCAGTTCGCCCGGAGCTTCTCGAGCTGCGCCGCGGACTGCTCGTCGACGATCGGCAGCGAGCCGTCGGCCCGCCGCAGGGTCGGCGTCGAGTGGTCCATGGTCGCGACGGTCCGGTCCGGCCGCCGCACCTTCAGGCCGCGCTTCTCGAGCCCGGCGAAGGCCTGCGGCGAGGTGACCTCGTGGATGAGGTGGAGGTCGACGTAGAGGACCGCCGGCCGCTCCGGCTCCCGGGCGACGACGTGCGACTCCCAGATCTTCTCGAAGAGGGTCTTGCCGGCGCTCTCGTGACTCGTGCCCATGGTTCGTCCCGCGCCGCCTTCAGGCGGCCTTTCGCGCCGCCTCGCGGGCGGCCATGAGGCGGTTCAGCGCCGAGAGGTAGGCCTTGGCGCTCGCCTGGATGATGTCCGTGTCCGTGCCGTGCCCGTGATACACGCGCACCTCTTCGCCCTCGCGCTGCGGGTTCATCTTCGAGGCCGCGCCCTCGCCCTTCGGCCGCACGCGCACGCTCACCTCGCCGAGCGCGTCGATGCCCTCGGTCACCGACTGGACCGTGTACTCGAGCAGCTCGAGGTCGACCTCGCAGAGCTCGTCGATGGCTTTGAAGACCGCGTCCACCGGGCCCGTGCCCACCTTCGCGATCACGTGCTCCTCGCCCTCGGCGTCCCGGAGGCGCACCGTCGCCGTCGGCAGGCCCATGGAGCCGCAGGCCACCTGGAGCCCCTCGAGCGTCACGTACTCGACCGGCTTGTAGAGCTCGTCGCTCACCAGCGCGACCAGGTCCGCGTCCGTGATGCGCTTCTTCTTGTCCGCGAGCACCTTGAAGCGCGCGAAGGCCTTCTGGAGCGCGTCCCCCTCGAGCGGGTAGCCGAGCTCGGTCAGCCGCGCGCCGAAGGCGTGGCGCCCGCTGTGCTTGCCGAGCACGAGCTGCGTGCGCGCCGCGCCGACCGTCTCCGGCCGCATGATCTCGTAGGTCTCTTCGTTCTTGAGCATCCCGTCCTGGTGGATGCCCGCCTCGTGGGCGAAGGCGTTCGCGCCGACGATGGCCTTGTTCGGCTGCACCACCATGCCCGTGACCTTGCTGACGAGCTTGCTCGCGCGCGTGAGCTGGGTGGTGTCGATGCCCGTGTCGAGGCCGAGGAGGGCGTGGCGCGTGTGGAGCGCCATGACGATCTCCTCGAGGGAGGTGTTGCCGGCGCGCTCGCCGATGCCGTTGATGGCGACCTCCACCTGGCGGGCGCCGTTCAGCACGCCGGAGAGGCTGTTGGCCGTCGCCAGGCCGAGGTCGTTGTGGCAGTGGACGCTGATCACCGCCTTCTCGATGCCCGGCACGTTCTCCTTCAGCAGCCGGATGCGCTCGCCGAACTCGTGGGGGAGCGTGTAGCCGACCGTGTCCGGGATGTTCAGCGTGGTGGCGCCGGCCTCGATGGCGGCGGCGAGCACCTCGTAGAGGAAGTCCATCTCGGTCCGGCCCGCGTCCTCCGGGCTGAACTCCACGTCCTCGCAGAGGCTCCGCGCGTAGCCGACCATCTCCGTGACCTTCGCGACCACCTCCGCCTTCGACATGCGGAGCTTGTGCTCGCGGTGGATCGGCGAGGTGGCGAGGAAGGTGTGGATGCGCGGCCGCTTCGCCGGGGAGACCGCCTCCCAGCACTTGTCGAGGTCGCCCTTCGCCGCCCGCGCCAGCCCGCAGACGACGGGGAGCGCGTCGCCGCGGCGCCCCTGCACGGGGTCGACGCCGACCGTCTCGGCGATGCTCTTCACGGCCCGGAGATCGTCCGGGCTCGCCGCCGGGAAGCCCGCCTCGATCACGTCCACGCCGAGGCGCGAGAGGGTCTTGGCGACCTCGAGCTTCTCCTTGGAGGTCATCGTCGCCCCGGGCGACTGCTCGCCGTCCCGCAGCGTGGTGTCGAAGATCCGTACGTAGCCCGCGTCGCTCAAAGCTCTCTCCTCGTGTTCTCGCTCGTGCTCTCGAAGGTCTGGCTCGAAGGTCTGGCTCGAAGGTCTCGTGGAAGGGTCCCGCTCGAAGGGTCCCGCTCGAAGGCCCGCTCGAGGGGCACGGGCGGCCGGGCGCGAGGCTCCCTCTCCGGCCGCTTCGGGGCGGCCTCCAGCCCATGAGGGAGCGCGCCCGCCGCGCCCGCGCGCTCACTCGCCCGGCTTGATCTCCACCGGGTCGACGAAGCTCATCATCGCGCGGAGCTTGGCGCCGACCTGCTCGATCGGGTGGTCCTGCTCCTGGCGCCGGGTCGCGAGGAACTCGGGCCGGCCGGCCTCGTCCTCGGCGATCCACTCCTTGGCGAACTGGCCGCTCTGGATGTTCTTCAGCAGCGTCTTCATCGCCGCCCGGCTCTCCTCGCCGATGACCTGCGGCCCGGCCACGTAGTCGCCGCGCTCGGCCGTGTCCGAGACCGAGTAGCGCATGTAGTTCAGGCCGCCGCGGTACATGAGGTCGACGATCAGCTTCAGCTCGTGGAGGCACTCGAAGTAGGCGATCTCCGGCTGATAGCCGGCCTCCACCAGCGTCTCGAAGCCGGCCTTCACCAGCGCGCTCGCGCCGCCGCAGAGCACGGCCTGCTCACCGAAGAGATCGGTCTCGGTCTCCTCGGCGAAGGTGGTCGAGATCACGCCGGCCCGCGCCGAGCCGATGCCCGCCGCGTAGCTCAGGGCGAGCGCGTCGGCCTGGCCGCTCGCGTCCTGGTGGACGGCGAGGAGCGCGGGCACGCCGCCGCCCTCCGCGTAGGTCTCGCGCACCCGGTGGCCCGGGCTCTTCGGCGCGATCATCGAGACGTCCACGTCCTCGGGCGGCGTGATGGCGCCGAAGTGGATATTGAAGCCGTGCGCGAACATCAGCGTGTCGCCGGCCTTCAGCCCGGGCGCGATGTGTTCCTCGTAGATGGCCCGCTGCTTCGTGTCGGGGGCGAGCACCATGATTACGTCGGCCTCGGCCGCCGCGTCGCGCACGCTCTTCACGCTCAGGCCCTCGGCCTCCGCCTTCGCCTTGCTCTTCGAGCCCTCGCGGAGCCCGACGCGCACGTCCACGCCGCTCTCCTTCAGGTTCAGCGCGTGCGCGTGCCCCTGCGAGCCGTAGCCGATGATCGCGACCTTCTTGCCCCGGATGAGCTCGAGGTTCGCGTCCTTCTCGTACCGAATCGTCGCCATCGCTTCGTCGTCCGTTCCAACCGATCAGAAAGATAGAGTCCGTCTCGTCTCGCGCGCGCTCAGGCGGCGCGCACCTTGCGCAGCTGCGGCCGCTCGGCGGCGCGCGTCATCGCGACCAGGCCCGTCTGGACCATCTCGAGGATGCCGAAGGGCTCGAGCACGGAGGCGAGCCGTTCGATCTCGTCCTGCGGCCCGGTGATCTCCGCGACCAGCGAGTCCGGGCCGAGGTCCACGGCGCGGGCGCCCACGGCCTCGAGGATCTGCAGCACGTGGGGGCGCTCCTTCGGCCCGGCGGCGACCTTGATGAGCGCGAGGTTCCGCTGGACGCGGGCGTGCTCCGTGATGTCGTCCACGCGCAGCACGTTCACCTGCTTGTAGAGGTTCGCCTCGATGCGCGTCGCCATGCACGAGTCGGCGTGGCAGACGATGGTCATCCGCGAGACGCCGGGCTCGTGGGTGGTGCCCACGTTCAGCGAGTCGATGTTCCAGGCGCGGCGGCGGAAGAGGGAGGCCACCCGGTTCAGGACGCCGGGCTTGTCCTCGACGTGCACCACGAAGGTCCGCTTCTCCATCGAATTCTCCAACATTGCTCTCGGGTAGGGGGCGCCATCCGCTCCACGGGCATGAGGGCTCGGGAGCCACCGTGCGGGCGCGGAGACGCGGGGCGGGCAGGGGAAAGGCTCAGTCTTCGCCGGTCTCGAAGATGGGGTTGTGGGGGGCGCCCTTCCGCTCGGGGCGCCGGATCATGTCGTTCAGGTCCCGGCCGGAGGCGACCATCGGGTAGACGGCGTCCTCCTGCTCGACGCGGAAGTCGATGACCACCGCGCCCGGGTGCGCCTGGGCTTCCCGGTAGGCCGGCTCGACGCCCGCCCGCTCGGTCACGCGCAGGCCCTTCAGGCCGTGCGCCTCGGCGAGCTTCACGAAGTCCGGGCTCACCATCGGCGTCGCCACGTAGCGGCCGCCGTAGAAGAACTCCTGCCACTGGCGGACCATGCCGAGGTAGCCGTTGTTGATGATCGCCACGTTCACCTTCACGCCCTCCTGGAGCAGGGTCGTGAGCTCGGGCGCGGTCATCTGGAAGCCGCCGTCGCCGGCGATGACCCAGATCTCGTCGTCGGGCTTCGCGAAGCGCGCGCCGATGGCGGCCGGGAGGGCGAAGCCCATGGTCCCGAGGCCGCCGCTCGTGAGCAGCTTCCGCGGGTGGTCGTGCTTGTAGTACTGGGCCTCCCACATCTGGTGCTGGCCCACGTCCGTGACGATGAGCGCGTCGCCGGAGGTCAGGCGCCAGAGGTCGTGGATGACGTGGGCCGCGTAGAGGCGCCCCTCGTCGGGCATGGCCTGGATGTCGCGCACGGCCGACTCGCCCTTGAGCCCGTCGATGTGCTCGACCCAGGGCGTGCGCTGCTTGGCCTCGAGCGAGGGGAGGAGCTGCTGGAGCACCTCCTTCACGTCGCCGACGATGGGCAGGTCGACCTTCACGTTCTTGTTGATCTCCGCCGGGTCGAGCTCGACGTGGATCTTCTTCGCGTTCTGCCCGTAGGTCTTCAGGTTGCCCGTGACCCGGTCGTCGAAGCGCATGCCGAGGGCGATGAGGAGGTCGGCCTGCTGGATGGCCTCGTTCACCCAGGACTCGCCGTGCATGCCCATCATGCCGAGGCTGCGCGGGTGGGTCGCGGGCATGCCGCCGAGGCCGAGGAGCGTGCTGGCGACGGGGACGTCGGCCTTCTCGACGAAGGCGAGCAGCTCCTCGGTGGCCTGCGCCTTCACGATGCCGTGGCCGGCGAGGACGACGGGGCGCTCGGCCGCGTCGATCATCTCCACCGCCTTCGCGAGGTCGGCGGGGAGGGCGTGGTGCTCCGGCCGGTAGCCGGGCAGCTCGATCGGGGTGTCGTCCCACTCGAAGACGCAGCTCTTCTGCTGGGCGTCCTTCGTGATGTCCACGACGACCGGTCCGGGGCGGCCGGAGGTGGCGACGTAGAAGGCCTCCCGGAGCATGGGGACGAGCTCCTCCGGGCGGGTCACGAGGTAGTTGTGCTTCGTGATGGGCAGCGTGACGCCCGTGATGTCCGTCTCCTGGAAGGCGTCCGAGCCGATGAGGAAGCTCGGGACCTGCCCGGTGATGCACACCAGGGGGATGGAGTCGAGCATGGCCGTGGCGATGCCCGTGACCAGGTTGGTCGCGCCGGGGCCGGAGGTGGCCACCGCCACGCCGACCTTCCCGCTCGCGCGGGCGTAGCCGTCCGCCATGTGCGAGGCGCCCTGCTCGTGGCGCGTGAGCACGTGGTGGATCGGGTAGCGGGCCATCGCGTCGTAGGCCGGCATGATGGCGCCGCCGGGGTAGCCGAAGACGACTTCGACGCCTTCCCGTACGAGCACTTCCCAGAGGATCTCGGCGCCGGTGAGCTCGGTGCCGTTGGAGGAGAGGGCGGTGGTGCGGGTGGGGAGCGGTGCGTTCATGGGCGCGTGCTCTTCCGGGGCGTCGGGGAAAGGGAAGGGAGTCTCTCGGGAGGCGCTCGCGCTCAGAACATGTTCTCGGCGAAGCGGTGGCCGAGCCGTTCGGCGCGGCAGCGGCGCAGGACCTCGCGGGTCGGCGGGAGCGGCGGCGCCATGCGGTCGGCCTGCTGAGCGGTCATGGGCTTCTTGGTGTCGGTCTTGGTCATCGGTCGTCTCCGGGCTGGCTGGCTGTTCGAGGTCGAGGTGGAGCTGAAAAAAAGGCCCCCGCACCGAGTGGTCGGGTGCGGGGGCCGGAAGCTTCGTGGTGCGTTGCGCTCGTCAGGCGCCGGTCCCCGCACCGTGCCCAATGAGTAGGAGGAGGCCAATGAGGCCCCGGGCGGGTACGCGGAGGATCTCGGCGGGCGACACGTCGACGCGACCGGCGGAGCCGGCGAAGGGAGCGTCGTGACGGGTCGTGCTCTGCATCACGAGGACTAGCCTGAGCGTCGTGGCGCGGCGCGTCAAGAAAAAAGATGGCATGAGGGGTCGCTTTTGTGCGCGGATGTAGGACAGCGGGTCCGTTTGCCTAACGAATCGACGTTCTGTGAACGAGGGCTGTGCGTTCCCTCGCGGTGGAGGCGCTGTCGGGCGCCATCTGTTCGGGTCGGACTGATCCGTTCGGGGTGTCGCGATGCCCCGCGCGGCGTGGGGGCGGCCGCGGAGCGGCGAGGTCGCGTTGCTGCCGAGGAGCGCGACGGCCGCGAAGCGGTGAAGCCAGGCGGCTGAGCGGGGAGCGCCCCCACATCTGCCCCGGAGCCCGGCCCCCCGGAGCTGCGTCACGTCGCGTCGAAGGACCGACCCGTGTGACGCGAGCGCAGCGAGCGCCGAGCCGCCTACGGCGGCGCTGGTGAGCCCAAGTCGAGGACGACCTGGGGCGCCGTCGGGCGGCGGTCGCGCGGCGGCCGGGGCGAGGGCCGGCGCAACGGTGTGTCGCGTTGCCGGGCGCGCGGAGCCGTCCGACGCTGAGGCCATGGGCGGCACCTTCGGGCGGCGGTTCTTCGTGGCGGGCGCGGCCGGCGTCCTGCTCGGTTGCCGCTCCGCCACGCGCCGTGCTCGCCCGGGAGAGCGCCCCATGCCCACCCCCTCCACCGCTCCCATGCCCGTCGGCTTCGTGGCCCACGGCGCGCCCACGCTGGCCCTGGACGCCGCCCGGGGCGCCGACTTCCGCCGCTGGGGCGAGGCCCTGCCCACGCCGCGGGCGATCCTCGTGCTGAGCGCGCACTGGCTCGCCGCACCGCTCCGCCTCGGGCAGACCGCGGGCGGGCGCATCGTGCACGACTTCCGGGGCTTCCCGCGGCCGCTCTACGAGCTCGGCTACGACGCCCCCGGGGCGCCGGAGCTGGCCCGGCGCGTCGAGGGGCTCCTCGAGGGGGAGTGGGCGCTGCAGCGCGACGACGGGCGCCCGATGGACCATGGCGTCTGGGTGCCGCTCCTCCACATGCGGCCCGCGGCGGACGTGCCCGTCTTGCAGCTCTCGATGCCGCAGCGCTGGCCGCGGGAGAAGCTCGTGGCGCTCGGGCGGGCGCTGAGGCCGCTGCGGGACGAGGGCGTGCTCCTGCTCGGGAGCGGCAACCTCACGCACAACCTCCGGCGCGTGGACTTCGCCGATCGGGGGGAGGCGCCGCCGAGCTGGGCGAGCGAGTTCGACGCCTGGGTGAGCGAGGCCATCCGGGCGCGCGACGTGGACGCGCTGGTCGACGCGGAGGCGCGGGCGCCGGCCTTCGCGACGAACCACCCGACCGACGAGCACTACCGGCCGTTGCTCGTGGCCATGGGGGCGAGCGACGAGGGGGACGCGCCGAGCTTCCCCGTGACCGGCTGGGAGTACGGCTCGCTCACGCGCCGCTCGGTCCAGCTCGGGTAGGGGACGGTCGCCCGCGGGCCGTTTCCCCTGGCGACACGTCCGTGCGCGTTCGCCCACTCTCGCAGCGGGGACGGCCCTTCTGCGGTACACCTGCAGCGCCATGTGGCTCGTGCTGCGTCAGGCGTGGTGGTCCTTCCGCGTCCACGAGGGGTCGCTCCTCTCGGGGGCGGTGGCCTTCTACGCCCTGCTCGCCCTCGCGCCCTTCGGCGTGATCGCCGTCTCCGTGGCCGGCTGGGTGCTCGGCGCCGAGGCGGCCCAGGGCGAGCTGACCTCCCAGCTCGAGGTCTTCATCGGGGGCGACACGGCGCGCTTCCTGACCAAGGTCGTCGACCGCGCCTCGCAGCGCTCGTCCGGCGCCTTCGCGACGACCTTCTCGATCCTCTTCCTGATCTTCGCGTCGACGCGCCTCTTCTGGATGCTCCGCGCCGCGCTGAACCACGTCTGGGGCGTCCGCTCGAAGCACCCGCCGGGGTTCCGGGGCGTCGCCTGGAAGGTCCTCCAGCGCCGCCTCATCGCCTTCGGCATGGTCGGCGTGCTCGGCGCGTCGCTGGTCGCCGCCGCGCTCGTGAAGGCGGGCATCAGCGCCATCGGCGCCTACTTCGGCGGCGTCCCCTTCGTCTGGCGGGTCCTCGACGCCTTCGCGAGCATCGGCTTCCTCACGCTGGTCGTCGCCCTCATCTACCGCTGGCTGCCCGACGCGCGCATCGCCTGGCGCGACGTCTTCGCGGGCGCCTTCGGCACCTCCGTGCTCGCCACCTTCGGCTCCTGGCTGATCGGCCACTACGTCGCGCGCGTCAGACCGGCGTCCATGTACGGCGCCGCCGGGAGCCTCGTCGTGCTCCTGCTCTGGGTCTACTACACGGCGCAGATCTTCTTCTTCGGCGCCGAGCTCACGGCCGCCTGGGCGCTCCACAACGGCGACGGCATCGAGCCGCTGCCGCACGCGACGCGCGTCGTCGCCTCCGAGCAGCACCCGATCTTCGAGGGCTACGACGTGCCGGCGATCAGCCCCGAGGAGGAGAACGCCCGCGCCAGCTCGGTGCCGCCGACGTCCGAGCGCCCACCCGAGCCCGGCGAAGCCGACGCCTGAGCCCTTCGGCCTCGCGCTGGTGGGGGAAGGTCGCTCAGCCCATCAGCTCGCCGAGGGGGCCGAAGGCGCGGCGGAGGTCGCCCTCCTCGCCGCCGAAGTCGTCGAGGGTCGCGCCGGCCAGGTAGCCGAGCGTGTTCCAGAGGTTCGAGAGCTGCCGGTTCCCCTCGCTCGCGACGCCCGGGTAGACGACGGTGCGGCCGCCCCGGAGGCCGAGGTCGCCGCCGCCGATCAGCAGCACCGGGAACTCGCTCGCCGTGGAGTGGTGCTGCTCGCCGTTGTCGCCGACGTAGACGACCACCGTCTCACCGAGGATGCCGGCGTCGTCGAGGCGCTTCACGGCCCGCGCGAGCTCGCTCACCTCCGCCGTGGTCACGTCCCAGACCGCCTGGCGCATCGCCGGGTCGCGCGCGGACTGGTGCTGCATGTCGTGCCGGCCCGTCGAGGAGATGCTCGAGTAGGTCAGGCCGAAGGCGCCGCCCGTGCCCGAGCCGACGACGGCGACGCTGGTCAGGCCGTCGATCAGCGTGCTCACGGCGAGGTCGAGGAGCGAGCCGAGGCGCGGGATCGGCGAGAGGCCGGCCTCGGGGGCCGGCGGCGCCTCGACGCTCATCTCCCGGAGCCGGTCCTGCGCCTCGAGGAGCGCGCCGATGGACTCGCCATGGGTGCCGAGCTTCGCGCGTTCGCTCGGGTCCCCGTCGAAGCGCCGCTCGGCGGCCTCGAGGTCCCGGGCGGCGAAGCGGAGCATGCGGTCGCGCCGCTCGAAGGCCGCGCCGGCGTCGCCCCCGGCGAAGGCGCCGTAGGCGAGCTCGTAGGCGGCGTCTGCCTGGAGGATGAGCGGCGCGGCGCGGCCCGGGCCGTAGGCGCAGGTGCCGAAGTCGACGGGGCGGCCCGTGCCGATGCCGACGCGGAAGGCGTCGAAGGGCGTGTCCCGGCGCACGTCGTCGAGCGTCGCCAGGAGGGCGTCGATGCTCTGCCCGGCGGCGCGCCCGCGGACGGTGCGCGTGGAGGTGAGGGCGCCGTGGTAGCCCGAATGGCCGCCGCCGATGATGCGGGAGGAGAGGCCGAGCAGGACCGTGGCCTGATCCGCGAGGCCGTGCTCGGCCAGCGCGCCGAGGGCGGGGGCCGTCGCGAGGTCCGGCGCGTCGAGGACGAGCGGGCGGTCGTGGCGGTAGCGCCGGTACCACCAGCGCGCGTCCCCGACCGGGCTCTCGAGGGTCTCGTCGACGGCCGCGCGGGCCGAGTCGGAGAGCACCAGCGCCGGCTCGTAGCCGTTGCCCTCGACGACGAAGAGAAAGCGCGGGCAGGCGGCGCCCTCGGCGCGCGCGGGGCGGCCGAGCCGGCTCAGGGCCAGCGCGCCCCCGGCCCCGACCAGGCCGAGGCGGAAGAAGTCGCGGCGACCGATGCTCATGATCCCTCTCCCATCGGGGCGCCCTCGAGCCGGCGCCGCTCGAAGCTCTCGCTCGCGACCAGCGCCTCCACCATCGCGAGGAAGGAGCCGGTCTCGTCGAGGGCCGCCTCCATCTCGACGAGCGTGCACCCGTCCTCGAGGGTCTCGTCGCGGCCCATGAAGTAGCGAAAGGCCTGCCGCACCATGCCGCGCCGCGCGTAGCGGGAGCCGGCGAGGGCCTCGACGAACTCGGCCGTCGTCCCGTAGCTGCGGTTCAGCGCTGGGTCCGGGAGGTTGTCGACGACGGTGCTCCCGTCCGGCGGGGCGCCGTGGTCCTCGGCGCGCTCGTAGCCCGCGTGGTTGAAGGCCTCGAAGGGGAAGCCGAGCGAGTTCATGAACTGGTGGCAGCCGAAGCACTGCTCGGTCGTGGCGTCGTCCCCGGCCGGGTCCACGCCGGGCTCGGTGCTGTAGCGGACGCGCTGGCGGGCCGAGAGGTCGGGCTGGCTCGGCACGAGCATCGCCTGGAGGCCCTGCACGTCCGAGAGGTCGCCGAAGCTCTGGCAGAAGAGCTTGCGGCGCACCCAGTTGCCGCGGAGCACGAGGCTCGCGTCGTCCTCGAAGTTGCCGCCGTGGGCGGCGAGCCAGGCCGGGTGCGTGAGCACGCCGAGGCGGGGGCTGCCCTCGGGGAAGGTGACCCAGCGCTCGGCGTCCGTGGCCTCGATCTCCTCCGCGACGCCGTAGGGCCAGGTGATGCCGAAGTAGCTCTTCCAGGTGCTGCCCGAGCAGCGCCCGATCCGCTCGGGGCAGACCCGACCGTCGCTGCAGTCCGCGTCCGAGTCACAGGCCGTCTCCGTGGAGACGGCGCGGTTGGCCGGGAGCAGCCAGGTGCGCGTCGTCAGCAGCTCCTCGAAGACGTCCTCCCCGGAGGCGTCGGTCTCGATGACCACCCGCGCGATGACCGCGTCGAGCTGCTGCACGAGCGTGGCCTCGATCCCGTTGGTCGGCGTCTGGGTGTTGCCCCAGCCGACGACGGCGAGGTCGTACTGGCTGCCGTCGCTCGGGAAGGCGCTGGTCTCCGCCGGGTGGTCCTTGAAGACCGTGCTCGCGCTCTCGTAGCCCAGCCACTCGCGGAAGAAGCCGGCGAGGCGCGGGGCGAGCCACCACTCGCCGCGGCCGCGGGTGGCGGCGCGCGGGTTCTCGAGGCGGAGATCCGGGCGCTCGGCGGAGACGCCGGAGGCGTAGTGGCGGAAGAGGGCGCGGCGGACCTCCGGGTCCCGGATGGAGCCGTCGGCGGCGGCGGCCGCGATGCGCCCGAGGCGGCCGGCGGCCGTGTCCCCCGCGTCCGGATCGTCGTCGGAGACGCCGAAGGTGATGTTGATCGGCGCGCCGGGGGGCGCGGGCGAGAGCACGCTGCCGAGCGCGAGGGCGAGCTCGTCGTTCGTCAGCTCCCGCTCGCCGGCGTCGTTCATGGTCGCCGGGTCGCCGAGGTCCGAGCGGAAGAGGGCGCCGGCCATCAGGAGCGAGGTCTGGGCGAGCTCGTGGAGCGTCTCGCTGCGTTCGCTCCCCGCGCTCGCCTCGAGGGCGAGGAGCTCGACGAGGTGCGCGCGGAGCCGGCTCCGCTCGCCGTCCGTGGGGGCGCGGAAGAGGGCGTGGCGACGGAGCAGCGTGTCGACGTAGCCGTCGATGCACTCGTCGGTCGGCTCCGCGTCCTCCATGCAGCGGACGATGTCCGTGCGGTAGACGCCGGCCATGCGCGCGCCGCCGGCGCCGTGCGGGTCGTAGCGGCTCCAGGGGAGGCTGGCCTCCGGCAGGTGGAGGAGCAGCAGGTTCAGCGTCGCCGTGTCCATGCCGACGCCCTCCGCGTAGGTGGAGTAGGGCAGGCTCTCGGGCGTCGTGAGCGGGTTGTTCCCGATCTTCGCGCCGTTGTTGTAGCCGCCGACGGCGACGTGGACGAGCTCCTCGCGCCCCATGCGGCGGACCCGGGAGGGGGAGCTTCGCGGGGCGTCCGGCTCGGCGCACTGGAAGAGGGCCTCGGGGTCGAGGGCGTCCGGGTCGTAGTCGACGACCGGCGGCGCGAGCTCGTCGCAGGCGAGGGGGGCACCGTCGCCGATCCAGCGGGCGACGAGGCCGAGCTCGCCGACGGGGGCGGAGCGGCCGAGGGGCATGCCCGCGCCGCCGTCCTCGCCCTGGGTGTGGGCCATCTTCCGGTAGAGGAAGCTCGCCTCCGGGTCGCCGGGCACGAGGAGGGGCTCGCCGGGGACCAGGCGGCTCTCGAGGGTGGAGAGCGCCGCCAGCCCCTCGCGGCTCAGGTCCGGGTAGCGGCTGCCCTGGTGGCAGCCAGCACAGCTCCGCTCGAAGAAGAGGATCACCTCGCCGGTGTCGCCGCAGGGCACCTCGCCGGCGTCGGGGCCGCCGCCGCCGGGGCCGGCGTCCACGCCGCCTCCGGGCCCGGCGGGGCCTTCGATGTCGCCCTGGCAGGCCCCGAGGGCGCAGGCGAGCAGGACAGCGAGCGCGGTTCGCATGGCCGCATCATCCTCGCTCGCGGGCCCGTTGTCCGCGGGGGACGGCCCCACACGCCGGAGCTACTCGAGGGCCACACAGCCCCCGAGCCCGCGCTCGGCGCAGTCGCCCTCGGCGGGCTCGAGGAGGATCTCCGGCCGATCGGAGGCGTCGAAGGGAGCGATCGTCTCCGGACCGCTCTCCTCCCAGTCGACGGCGTCGACGAGGAAGACCTCCCCCTCCCGCCGGCCGTGCACGCGGAGCACGCCGGCGGGCGTGGTCGGGGCGCAGGCCATCGCGAATTCGTTCCCCCGGCATCCCAGGAAGGTCCCGAGCCATTCGTTGCCGGAGAAGTACTCGTGCACGGGCTCGCCGAAGGCCGCCCGATCCCCTTCGAAGTCCTCGGCGGCCTGGAGCACGAGGCCCTCCGCGCGATAGGCCGCGAAGGCGTTGAAGCAAGGGTCCTCCGGCGTGCACTCGCGGGTCGCCGTGCCGCCGATGTAGTAGCCGTCCAGCTCGAAGGGACCTTCGATCCAGCGTCCGTCCCCCTCGTCCCCACAGGCGCCCAGCGCGAGAGACGCCGCGAGGAGGAGGAAACGTTTTGTCAGAAAAGTGACCATGGCATCATGGTGCGCCAAGGGCGCGGCCCGTGCCACGGGTTCGATGTGCTCTTCGTCATACCGACACAGGCGTTGGAGCCCGGTCGCCGTCTCGCGGGACTCGCCCCCGCTGCGGGCGGATGTGGACGATCTCCCCGGCCAGGCTCGAGCCGAATCGGGGCTACGGGCAGAGGGCGCGGGGGGCGGCGCTCCGGTCCGGCCGGAAGACCAGCGGGAGCGCGGCGTCGACGTGGCCGGGCGGATCCGGGGCCGGGAAGCGGAGCGCGCTCAGGCGCGAGACGACGCAGCGGCGGAGGGCCGGGTCGCCGAGGTCGTCCTCGCGCGCGCAGGCCGCCTGGACGGCCCCATCGGGGCCGACGCGGAAGTGGAGCACGAGCCGGCCCCCCTCGGCCGCCTCGGCGGAGGCCTGGGCGAAACAGGCGCTCGCCTCCTGGTGGAAGGGACGGAGCGTCTCGAGGAGCTGCGCCGGCGCGAGCTCGCCGAGCGGGCCCGAGCTCGCCGGCAGGCCCTCCTCGCCGCAGAGGAGGTCGTCGGCGTCCGCGGGGCTCGGCGCGTCGGGGAGGCGCACGTCCTCGGGCAGCGGCACGGCGAGGACGACGTCGCGGGAGGCGGCCTCCGGGAGCGCGGCGAGGAGGCGCCGCAGGCGGGCGAGGGGCGTGCCGGCGTCGGCGCTCACGACGAGCTGGGTGACGCCGTCGAGGGCCTCGGGGAGGGCCCAGCCCTCGAGCGGGGCGGGGGCGCCGGCGAGGGCGCGGTCCGAGCGGAGCGCGTGCACGCCGGCTTCCGTGAGGAGGAGCGCGCCGAGCGGGCCGGCCGGCGGGGGCGGCGCGTCCGTGAAGGCGACGAGCGTGAGCCCCTCGGCGTCGCCGCGGCGACCCCAGCGCGAGAGGAGACGGAAGGGGCGGCCCCGGGCGGCGCGGCGGGCGAGGGCGGCGCCGGGCTCGGGGAGGGGCCTCAGCGCGACGGCGAGCTCGGCCTCGAGGCGCCAGGCGCCGCCGGCCTCGCCCGAGCCTCGGAGGAGGCAGCCCGCGTCGCTCGCGCCCTCGCCGCGATCGTCGAGGCGGCGCGCGGCGGCGACGAGATCCGTGAAGGTCGCGGTCGGGCCGAGCGCGCGCGCCAGGCCGGGCACCTCGCGCTCCACCTCCACCTCGTCCCGCGGCGTCTCGCCGCCGACCGGCGTCGGCGCCGGGACCTCCTCGGGCTCCGCGCCGGCGCCCCCGCAGGCGAGGGCGCCGAGGAGCAGGGCGAGGGGGAGGGCGCGCATCGCCCGGAGCGTAGTACAGGGCCGCGTCGCTCGCCTTCCTCCGCCCGGCCGATCCGGGAACGTCGTCCGGCCCGCCGCGACCGGGCCTTCGCCCCCGGCTCGGTCGGGGACGTCGCTCGGCCCGCCGCGCCCCGCCCTCGCCGCCCGGCTCGGTCGCGCCCGTCGCCCGACCCGCTCGATCCCCGCTCGGCTTCCCCGGCTGGCAGGATCCGCCCTTGCCCGGCCCCGGGCGCCGGCCGCATCCTCCCAGGCCCGGTGCCGCAGCGGTACGACGCCATCTTCGTGGGGACGAGCTTCGCCTCGAGCTTCTTCCTCCACGCCTACCTCGCGCAGGCCCCCGCCGACGCGCGCGTGCTCGTCCTCGAGCGCGGCCCGCACCGCCCCCTCGCCTGGCGCCTCCAGCACCGCGCGCAGGTCCGCGGCTGGGGCGAGTCCCGCGGCTTCTACCGCACCTCCAACCGCGACAAGCCCTGGGTCACCCACGTCGAGCTCGGCGGCAACTCCAACTGCTGGTGGGGCTGCACGCCGCGCATGACCCCCGCGGACCTGACGATGCGCACGAGCTTCGGCGTCGGCGTCGACTGGCCTGTCCGCTACGAGGAGCTTGAGCCCTTCTACGCCGAGGCCGAGCGCCTCCTCCAGGTCGCCGGCCCGGACGACCACCCGGCCTTCCCCCGGAGCGGCCCCTACCCGCTGCCCCCGCATCGGCTGAGCGACGTCGATCGCATCCTCGCCGACGCCTTCCCCGGCGAGTTCGTGCCCCAGCCCTGCGCGCGCCCGAGCGTCGCCACCGCCAAGCGCGCGCGCTGCTGCGCCAACGGGGTCTGCGAGATCTGCCCCATCGACTCGAAGTTCACGGTGCTCAACGAGCTGGCGCACCTCTTCGAGGACCCGCGGGTCACGCTCCTCCTCGAGGCGCCCTGCACGGGCGTGGACGTCGAGGGGGCCGTGGCGCGCGGCGTCCGCTTCGAGCGAGACGGGCGCGAGGAGGAGGCGCGGGGCGATCTGGTGATCCTCGGCGCGAACGCGCTCTTCAACCCGGTGCTCTTGCTCCGCTCGGGGCTCGAGCATCGCGAGCTCGGGCGCGGGCTGAACGAGCAGGTCGGGGTGAACGTGCACGTGCTGCTCGACGGCGTGGACAACTTCCAGGGGAGCACGTCCGTGACCGGCCACGGCTACATGCTCTACGGCGGGGCGCGGCGGCGGGAGCGGGCCGGGGGGCTCCTCGAGACCTGGAACGTGCCGCTGCTTCGCCTCGAGCCCGGGAAGTACCGGCAGCAGCTCCGGCTGCGGGTCGTCTTCGAGGACCTCCGGCAGCCGCAGAACCGGGTGCGCCTGGCGGACGACGGCGTGACGCCGGAGATCATCTGGGACGGGCACAGCGACTACACGCAGCGCGCCCTCGAGCACGTCGAGGAGGACCTCGGCCCGGTGCTCGGGGCGCTCCCCGTCGAGTCGTTCGAGATGGGCCCGGTGGACGAGACCGAGGCGCACATCCTCGGCACGACGGTCTTCGGCGAGGACCCGCGGGAGAGCGTGCTCGACCGGCGCCTGGTGCATCATCGCGTGCGCAACCTGGTCGTGCTCGGGGGCGGCGCCTTCCCCACGTCGACGCCGGCGAACCCGACGCTCACCATCTGCGCGCTCTCCCTCTGGTCGGCGGCGGGGGTGCTGGCGTGAGCGGGCCGGACGACGAAGGCGCGGACGAGGTGCGTGCGTCGAGCGGCGATGAGGCGGAGCGGGGGAGCGAGGCGGAGTCGAGCGGCGATGAGGCGGAGCGGGGGAGCGAGGCGGAGTCGAGCGGCGGGGCGCGCGATGGAGCGGAGGCTCGCGCGCGCGCCGGTCGCGAGGCGGCGCCGAGCGAGCCGCCCGGCGAGCGCGAGAGCCTGAGCAGCCTCCCGCCGCCCTCGCCGCGCCGGCGCTTCTTCGGGCGCCTCGTCCGGGGCACGATCTTCGTCGGCCTGCTCGCGGCGGGCGGCGGCTGGATCTTCGGGCGCGAGCGCATCGATCGCTGGCGCCTCGCGCGGGCGCTCCGGGGCGCGCTGCCGCACCTCCGCTTCGCGGACGGCGCCGTGGAGAGCTTCGTCGCCGCCCTCGAGACGCACGAGGGCGACCTCGCGCTCCGCGCCCTGGACGAGCCGCGCCTGCTCGAGCTCTTCGCCGGTCGGCTCCTGCTCTCGACCGACTTCTTCCAGGAGGGCGCCGACGAGTCGCGCGTGCTCCGCTACGCCGGCTACGCGAGCCCCTACGCGGGCGCCTGCTCGAACCCCTTCGCCCAGCCCGCCGAGGGCGCGGGCCGCGGCGCCTCGCTCCCCGACTCGGCCGAGGCGCTCTTCGACGCGCGCTGCGCCGCCTGCCACGACGCCGGCGGCGCCCCCTCCCTCGAGGGCGTGGGCGGGCGCCTGGATCGCGACGCCCTCGGGACCGTCCTCCGCGAGGGCCGCGGCACCATGCCCTCGGCGCGCGCCCTCGGCCTCGACGACGCCGAGGTGGACACGCTCGTGGACTGGCTCGAGTAGCTCGCCCGCTCGCTCGCGCTCGCTGCCGTCCGCGATCCGCTGTCCGCTTTCCGTGGGGGGGCGGTCGACGGGGCGGTGGAGGGCCGCGTACGCGGAGTCGCGCGGTGGTGCTCGCTGGCGCTCGCGTGCGCGAGCCGCGAGCTCCCCGCCCGATCCGCGAATGCGGCCGCCGCCGCTGCTGTAGGTCGCCGCCCACGGAAAGCGGACGGCGGAGAGCGGACGGCCGCGAGCGCAGCGAGCGAGCTCCCCGCCCGATCCGCGAACGCGGCCGCCGCCGCTGCCGTCTGTCGCCGCCGGCGGACGGCGGAGAGCGGAGAGCGGACGGCCGCGAGCGCAGCGAGCGAGAGCAGCGAGCGAGAGCAGCGAGCGAGAGCGCGGCGCTCAGGCGGGGACGCGCTTCGCGAGGAAGCGCTCGATGGCCGGGAGGACGGCGTCCGGGCGCTCGAGGAGGGCGAAGTGGCTGGCGCGCATCAGGGCGAGGTGCTCGGCGGTCGGGAGGCGCCGGGCGATCTCGAAGGACTGGCGTTGCGGCGTGAGCAGATCGAGGGCGCCGCTCACGACCAGGGCCGGCGCCTCGATCTCGGGGAGCACGTGGTAGACGCTGTGCGCGTCGAGCTCCTGGAAGAGGCGCAGGTAGTTGTCGAAGCTCTCGCCGAGCACGTCCTCCATGTAGCGATCGAGGAGCGGGCGGAGCTCGAAGGCGCGCGCCCCGGCGGTCAGGAGGAAGACGGCGTTGTAGACGGGGTTGGTGTAGCGGGACGCCGTGGAGAGGAAGCGCCGGAGCCTCGGCCGCCCGTGGACCTGCTCGATGCCCCAGTGGATGCGCTTGGGCAGCCAGGGGATGCTCGTCAGCGGCTGGAAGCCCGTGCTCAGCGCCTGGCCGTAGGTGCCGTTGAGCAGCACCAGCCCGCGCACGCGCTCGGGGTGCGTCGCCGCGAGGTCGAGGCTCACCTGCACGCCCATGCTCCAGCCGACGACCAGCGCGCGCTCGGCGCCGAAGTGGTCGAGGATGGCGAGCGCGTCCTCGGTGTGGTGGGCGATGGCGAGCTTGCGGCGGCTCGGCGGGGGGTCGCTGTCGAAGAGGCCGCGGTAGTCCCAGGTCACCATCCGATGGGTGGGCGCGAAGCGCTCGACGAGCGGGCCGTAGGCGTAGAGGCGGCCGCCGAGGCCGTTCGCGAGGAGCACGATCTCGTCGCCCTCGCCCACGGTCTCCACGTGCAGGCCGGTCCCGTCGAAGGCCTCGAGGCGATGCACCTCGTGGGTGGGGCCCCAGTCGAAGAGCGTGTCCGTCACGGCGTCTCCTCGCTCCCCGGGGCCGCCGGGCGCGTGGCGCGGACCACGTACTGGTGCGGGAGCTCCTCGTCGAGGGTGGCGATCTCGAAGCCGGCGGCGGCGAGCTCCTCGCTCACCTCGGCGGCCGTGAGGCGCATCTCCGCGGGCGGGCCGTGGGGCGCCTCGCGGGTGAAGTCGACGATGAAGACGCTCCCGCCCGGGCGGAGGCCGGCGAAGAGCTTCGCGGCGTAGGCCTCGCGCTCGGCGACGTGGTGCCAGGTGTCGACGATGAGGATGGCGTCCGCGCCGGCCGGCTCGAGCTGCGGGTCGTCCGTGGGCACGACGCGCGCCTCGGCGTTCGCGAGCTCCTCCTCGGCGATACGCGCCTCCATGTGGCGCACCATGTTCGGCTCCACGTCGAGCGCGAGGACCCGGCCCTCGGGGCCGACGGCGGCGGAGAGGCGCGAGAGGAAGTAGCCGGTGCCGGCGCCGAGGTCGACGACGGTCTGGCCGGGCGCCAGGTCCAGGAGCGAGACGACGTGGTCGGGCTTCTGCCAGCTGTCGCGCTCCGGGTCGTCGAAGATGCGCGCGAAGCGCTCGACGTCGGAGAAGTCGTGGTCGTGGCCCTGGCCGTGGTGCCCGTGGTGGTGCCGGCCGTGGGTGCCGCCGGGGGCGTGCCCGTTCTCCGCCTCGCCGCCGCCCGTGGCCTCGCCGCCGCCCGTGGCCTCGCCGCCGCTCGTGGGCTCGCCGCCGGAGCCGCTCTCGGAGGTCTCGCCGCCGCTGCAGGCGAGGGTGAGCGCGAGGAGGAGGGAGAAGCATCGGGTGCGCATGGCGCCCGCATAGCACGGTCGGCGCGGAGCGGCCGCTCGCCGATCGGCGGCGTCCGCGCCGCGTGCGGGTCCCCCGCCATCCGGTCTCTTCCTGCCGGGCCTCCCCCGCCGGGGGCTCGAACTTTCGCGGCGCTCGTACTAGTACGCCCGCCATGGCCGGCACCATCGAGCTCTACTTCGACGTCGTCTCGCCCTACTCCTACTTCGCCTGCACGCAGATCGAGGCGCTGGCGGAGCGCGCGGGCGGCACGGTCGACTGGCGCCCCTTCCTGCTCGGCGGCGTCATGAAGGCCACGGGCAACCAGCCGCCGGCCATGCTCCCCGCCCGCGGGCGCTACCTCGGCAAGGACCTGCAGCGCTGGGCGAAGCGCTACGGCGTGCCCTTCGGCATGCCCTCGAGCTTCCCGGCGCGCACGATCACCGCCCAGCGCATGCTGGTGGCCGCGCGCGAGCAGGACCCGGCCTCCGTGCCCGGGCTCGCGCTGGCGTTCTTCCGGGCCCACTGGGGCGAGGACCGGCCGGTCGACGATCCCGCGACCCTGAACGCGATCGCCGACGAGGCGGGCCACGACGGAGCGGCGCTCCTCGAAGCGGCGGGCACCGATCCGATCAAGCAGAAGCTGCGCGCCCTCACGGACGAGGCCGTGGAGCGCGGGGCCTTCGGCGCGCCGACCATGTACGTGGGCGACGAGATGTTCTTCGGGAACGACCGCCTCGACTTCGTGGAAGAGGCCCTGCGCGCGCGCTGAGGCCCGGCGCCACCGGCCGCGGGCCGGTCGACCGACACCACCGACACACCAGACGAATAGGGCGAGGCGACGCGCGTTGTCCTCGTGAGGGAGAAGATGAGCCGAGACGCGGAAGACGCCCCGGAGACGACGGACGAGCCGGAGGAGAACGCCGAGAAGGCGGACGCCGGTGAGAAGGCCGAGTCGTCGAAGTCGAAGTCGAAGTCGTCGAAGTCGAAGTCGACCGAGTCGAAGTCGAAGTCGAAGTCGACCGAGTCGAAGAAGGGCGGCGCGTCCTCGTCTTCCTCGTCGGGGAAGGTGAAGAAGAAGAAGCCTTCGTCGGGCGGCAAGCGCCGCATGCCCAAGAAGAAGAAGGGCGCGAGCGGGGCCGAGGCGGCCTCGGGGGGGAAGAAGCCCGGCGGCGAGAAGAAGAGCGGCGGCGCGTCGAAGAAGGGCGCGAGCGGCGCCAAGGCGACCGACGCCGACGCCGGGGGGCGACGCTACCTCTGCGTGCACTGCGGCCATCGCTTCGTCGCCGCCGAGGAGCCCGAGCGCTGCCCGAGCTGCCTTCGCCGCGGCGGCCTCGAGCGCCTCGAGGACGAGGAGCAGGCCGGGCGCCCGGCGTGGCTCGTGCCGACCGTGGTCGTCGGCCTCGTCGTCGCCGTGGGCGCTGGCTACGCCTTCTGGAACCGCTCCACGCCCGACCCGGTGAGCGGCGAGGCGCCGACCGCGCCGCTCTCGACGAGCGAGCTCCGCGGCTACCTCCGCGCCGAAGACGCCGACGGGCCCCACGCGCAGCTCTTCGAGGCGGAGGACGCCGTCGAGGCGCTCGCCGAGCAGGCCAGCGGCGGCGGCGCGGTGGCGCAGGCGGAGGCGCTCATCGCGCACGTGCGCCACCAGGCGGAGGAGGGGGCCTTCGAGCCCTGGCTCCTCGAGCGGCCCCGGGAGACGCCCCCGAAGGACGCCGAGTGGGCCGCCGCGCAGATCGGCGACACCGACGAGGCTGCGCACCTCTACCCGCTCGAGGTGGCGCTCGCGACGACGGCGGCGCTCCGCGAGGCGGACGTGCCGGCGATGGTCGCGGAGATCTGGGCCTTCCCCGGCGATCGGCGCCCGCCGGACCCGAGCGGGCAGATCGGCTACTTCGGCGTGGCCGTCTGGGAGGGCGAGCCGGGCGAGGGCACGCCGACGGTGCTCGACCCCTACGGCGGGCATGCGACCGAGCCCGAGGAGGGCAGCTACCGCGTGCTCACGGACGTCCAGGCGGTGGCGGCGCGGCTCGGCCTCGAGGCGCTCCACCGGCTCGTGCACGAGAGCGACTCGGTGCAGGCCCTCTCGCGGGTCTCCAAGGCGCTCCGCCTGGATCGGCGCTCGCCTTATCTGCGGGCCCTGAAGGCCGACGTGCTGATCCTGAGCGGCGGCATGGAGCAGGCCCTCGAGGAGCTCCAGTCGGCGGCGCAGATGCGCCCGGACGGGCCGCGGCGCGCGCGGGTGGCGGCGGTCTTCCTGGCGATGGGTGAGGTCGACTCGGCCTCGCGCGAGATCGCGGCGGCCCTCGAGCAGTTCCCGGACTTCGCCAACGCGCACGCCACCCTCGGCGCCGTGCACCTCGCGCAGGGGGAGCTCGACCTGGCGCGCCAGCAGCTCGCCGAGTCCGAGCGCCTCGAGCCGCGCGGCATGATCCTCCCGATGCTCTGGGCCGAGTACTACCTGCGCGTCGGCGACCAGGACATGGCCGTGACGAAGGCGCGGCAGGCCGTGGAGGCGCGCCCGCACCACTGGCAGACGCGGCTCAGCGCGGCGCGCGTGTTCCGGGCGGCGGCGCGCTACGAGGACATGCGCCGGCAGGCGCACCGCGTGCTCGAGCTCGTGCCGAGCTCCCAGCGGGAGGTGATGCGGCAGCAGATCCTGCAGCTCCTCGGGCCGACGGCGCTCGAGGAGGTCGACGAGGATCCGCTCCTCGCCGGCGACGAGGGCTGGGACGAAGAGCTGACGGAAGAGGAGATCGAGGCCGAGCTGGCGGGCGAGCCCGGAGCCGGTAGCGAGCTCTCGCTCGGCTCGAGCCTCCTCGGCGGGGAAGAGGAGGGCGGCGGGGGCCCTTCGCTCCTCGGTGGGGGCGGCGGCGACGAGGGCGGCCCCTCGCTCCTCGACGACGACCTCGGCGGGGGCGACGAGGGCGGACCCGGGCTGATGCTCGGCGACCCCTCGAACCTGCGTCTCCGCGAGCCCGGCGGCGGGCTGCAGCTCCAGCTCGGGAACTGAACGGCGCGGCGTCGGGCCCGGACCCCGCGCCCGGTGAGAGCGCGGCGATCCCGGCCGGCGCCGGGCGGGTCGCGTCCCCGAGCCCCGCGTCCCCGAGCCCCGCGTCCCCGAGCCCCGCGTCCCCGAGCCCCGCGTCCCCGAGCCCCGCGTCCCCGAGTC
>PABA01000174.1 GCA_002699025.1 Sandaracinus sp.
CCACAGCGCCAGCTCCAGCCACAGCGCCAGCTCCAGCCACAGCGCCAGCTCCAGCCACAGCGCCAGCTCCAGCCACAGCGCCAGCTCCAGCCACAGCGCCAGCTCCAGCCGCAGCGCCAGCTCCAGCCCGAGCACCAACAAGCCATCAGCCCAAGCACCAGCGCCAGCGCGAGCGTGTCGCCCGAGGAGGGGCGACGGAAACGGAAGCCGAAGCCGTCCCCCCGAGCCCAAGCGGTCGCCAGCACGGAAGCGGACACCGCCGGCGCCGCCGCCGCCGCCAGGGAACGCAGCGCACGAGCCCCACGCTTCCACAAGTCGCCCCGACACGCCCCAGTTCCCCGACCCCCGCCCGCCAAAGGCGGGCTCGTCGCCAACGGCGACGAAACCCCGACCCCCGCGGCCAACGGCCGCCGCACGAACCGGAAGAAGCCCACGCCCTCCCCGCTCGCCCGACACGCCCCAGTTCCCCGACCCCCGCCCGCCAAAGGCGGGCTCGTCGCCAACGGCGGCGAAACCCCGCCCGCCGAAGGCGGGCTCGTCGCCAACGGCGGCGAAACCCCGGCGGCCGAAAGGCCGCCTACCGCAGCGCCTCGATCGCCTCCCGCGCCGCCGCCACCAGCTCCTCGATCCCCGCCGCGACCGCCGGCTCCGGGGCCTCGCCGGGCCCGAACTCCGCGCCCGCGAGCCCCAGAAAGCGCCCCGGGGGCAGCGTCCGCCCGAGCGCCTCCGCCAACCGAAACGCCTCCGCCACGCCGAGCCCGTGCGACGAGAGCGCGCCCCCCGCCAGCGACGCGCCGACCACCTCGTCCAGACCGAGCTCGACCACGCTCCCCGGCGCCGGCCCGCGCACCACGTCCAGCAACACCGTCGGCACCTCCGGCTCGAGCAGCTCGAGCAGCCCCGGCCCGGGCCGCCCCGCCAGCACCACTTCGGCGTCCACGCCCTCCTCGAGGAGCCGCTCCCCGGCCCGCAACGCCGCCCCGTCGTCGCGCGCCATCGGGCTCCCGAGCGCGATCACTCTCACCCGCGCCGCCGCCGTCACGCCGCCCACCTCGCGCCCGCTCAGCCCCGCTCGATGCGCAGGTCGAGGAAATGCGTCGCGCACGAGATGCACGGGTCGTAGGCCCGGATCAGCTGCTCGCAGAGCTCCGTCGCCGCCCCGTGCTCCATCTCCGCGAGCCCCGGCGCCATCCCGCGCAGGTCGTCCTCGATGCGCGCCTGGTTCTGGCTCGTCGGCGGCACGATCCGGGCGTCCGCCACCCACCCGTCCGCGCCCACCGCGTAGCGATGCCAGAGCAGCCCCCGCGGCGCCTCGGACGCGCCGCAGCCCACCGCCGCCTTCGCCTCCCAGCGCGCGGCCGGCGCCTCCGGCTCGGCGTAGCCCGCGACGATGTCCAGCGCCTCCGCGAGCGCGTGCACGGTCTCCACGCAGCGCACGACGATCGACCGGTGCGGGTTCCCCTCGCTCCGCCCGAGCCCCACCTCGCGCATGAGCTCGGCCGCCCGCGGGTGCAGCTTCTCCGCGTGATGGTGGAGCCGCGCCATCGGCCCGCAGAGGTACGGCGTGCCGTCCTTCAGCCTCGCCTGGAGCGCGTTCGAGTGCGGCACGTGGTGCTCCTCCATGACCTCGTCCCAGCGCGCCACGTCCACCGGCTCGCGCCCGCTCACGACGATCCGATCGCCGGCCTCGATCGGGTAGCGCGCGCCGTCCTCGAGGGCGACGTAGACGTAGTCCGGCGTGAAGTCCGGCGCGTCCAGCGTCGCCACGAAGCGCGTCGCCTCCTCCGTCTCCTCGAGCGCGCGCGCGAGGTCCCCCGCGAGCGCCCGCAGCGTCTCCTTCGAAGGCGCCTTCCAGAAGCCCCCGACCCGCGGCGAGACCGGGTGCGTCGCCCGCCCGCCGAGCGCCTCGATGAGCGCGTTGCCCGCCTTCTTGATGCGGAGCCCCTGCTCCACCAGCCCCTTGTGGTCGGCCGCCATCTCCACGGCGCTCGCGTAGCCGAGGAAGTCCGGCGCGTGGAGCATGAAGACGTGGAGCGCGTGGCTCTCGATCCACTCGCCGCAGTAGAGCAGCCGCCGCAGCGCCCGCACCGGCTCGGGCAGCGCCACGCCGAAGGCCGCCTCGAAGGCCCGGCTCGCGCTCACCTGGTAGGCGACCGGGCAGATGCCGCAGATGCGCGCGACGATGTCGACGACCTCGTCCGGCTCGCGGCCACGCACGAAGCCCTCGAAGAAGCGCGGCGCCTCGAAGATCTCGAGCCGCGCGTCGAGCACGGCGCCGTCCTTCACGTGCACGAAGAAGCGCCCCTCCCCCTCGACCCGGGTCATCAGGTCGACGTGGTAGGTGCGCTCGCTCTCGCCGCCGCCGTTCTGCTCGCTCAAGGCTCGCTCCTCTCGCCGAAGCCGTCCGCTCTCCGCCGTCCGCCGTCCGTGCGGACGCGCGACATCCGACGTCCATGCCGCGTTCGCGGAGTCGCCTGCCGGTGCCGCGGCCGGGCCGAGGCGCCGCTTCCGCCACGCCGCTCGCTCCTGCCGAAGCCGTCCGCTCTCCGCCGTCCGCCGTCCGTGCGGACACGCGACATCTCACGTCCATGCCGCCTTCGCGGAGCCGCCGAGCGGTGCCGCGGCCGGGCCGAGGCGCCGCTTCCGCCACGCCGCTCGCTCAGCGCTCGCCTTCCGCCACGCCGCTCGCTCACCGCTCGCTCTCCTCCCGGAACGCCGGGGCCCAGCCCGTGAAGAGCTTGAAGCGCCTCCGCCGCGTCTCCGCGTCCATGCCCTCCGCCTCGAAGCGCGCCCCGAGCGCCGCCACCTGCGCCCCCTCCTTCGGCCCGAAGCAGCCGTAACAGCCGCGCCCGAAGGTCGGGCAGAGCGCGCCGCAACCCGCGTGGGTCACCGGCCCGAGGCACGCCTCGCCCTTCGCGACCATCACGCAGACCTGCCCGCTCCGCTTGCACTCCATGCACACGCTCTCGTCGCGGATCGCCGGCTTCCGCCCGGCCAGGAGCGCGCCGATCAGCTCGAGCAGCTGCCCCTTGTCGATCGGGCAACCGCGGAGGCTGAAGTCCACGGGCACGTGGTCCGCCACCGGCGTCGACTCCGCCAGCGTGTCCACGTACGCGGGCTGCGCGTACACCACCCGCAAGAGCTCCCCGACGTCGCGGCCGTTCCGGAGCGCCTGGATCCCCCCCGCCGTCGCGCAGGCCCCGATGGTCACGAGGAAGCGGCTCCGCGCGCGCACCTCCTGCAGGTGCTCCCGCTGCGCCTCCGTCGAGACCGACCCCTCCACCAGCGTCAGATCCAACGGCCCGCCGTCGTCCGGCCGGCTCGTCGCCTCCGCGAAGCTCACGATCTCCACGTGCTCGGTCAGCGCGAGCAGCTCGTCCTCGCAGCTCAGGAGCTGCAGCTGACACCCGTCGCAGCTCGCCAGCTTGAAGACGCCGAGCCGCACCTTCGCGCCCGCTCCGCTCGCCGATCCCTCCGACCCCGCGCCCATCAGAAGCCCTCCTGTCCGAAGAGCGCCCGCACCTGGTCGAAGCGGAACACGGGCCCGTCCCGGCACACGAAATACGGCCCGAGCTGACACCGCCCGCAGGTCCCCGTCGCGCACTCCATGTGCCGCTCCATGGTCACCCAGATGCGCTCGTCCGGGACGCCGAGCTTCCCGAGCGCCTCCACCGTGAAGCGCATCATGATCTCCGGCCCACAGAGGATCGCCCGCGCCCCCTCGGGCACGCTCTCCTCGTCGAGCAGCCGCGTCACCACGCCGATGTGCCCGCGCCAGCTCGGCGCCGCCCGATCGACCGTCACGTGCAGCCGGAAGTGCGGCCCCCCGAGCCAGCCGAGCATCTCCTGCGCGTAGAGCACGTCGTCCGGTGTCCGCGCCCCGTAGACCAGGTGCACCTCGGGGTACGACGCCGGGCTGCCGACCATCTTCCGCAGCGCGTCGCGGAGCGGCGCCAGCCCGATGCCGCCCGCCACCACGACCACCGGCGCCCCCTCGAGCGCCTCCATGGGCCAGCCCCGCCCATAGGGCCCGCGCACGCCGAGCTCGTCGCCCTCCTCGAGCGCGCAGAGCGCCTTCGTCACCGCGCCCACGCCGCGGATCGTGTGCTCGATCGCGCCGGCCTCCTCGCCGCTGATCGAGATCGGCGCCTCGCCCACGCCCGGCAGCGAGAGCTGCGTGAACTGCCCGGGCCCGAAGCCGGCGAGGCGCTCGCTCTTCACGCGCAGGGTCACCACGTCCGCGCTCTCGCGCCGCACGCCGACCACCTCGGCCACGCTCGGCACCAGGTCCTCGTCCTCGAGGGGCGCCTCCCGGAGCACGGGCAGCGCCAGCTCGCCCTCCCCCTCCCGGAGCGCCGCGATCTCCTCCGTCAGGTCGATGCCCACCGGGCACCAGGCGATGCAGCGCCCGCAGCCCACGCAGCCGGACGTCCCGAACTGCGCGACCCAGCTCCCCACCTTGTGCGTCAGCCACTGCCGGTAGCGCGCCTTCACCGTCGGCCGGAGCGTGCCGCCGTGCATGTAGGCGTGCTCCTCCGTGAAGCAGGAGTCCCAGAGGCGCACCTGCGCCGCCTCGCCCGCGCCGACCTCCACCGCGCCGCCCTCCACCGTGCCGATGCCCGTCGCGCTGATCGCCACCGGGCTCTCGGTCGTCGAGCAGAAGCAGGTCGGGCAGACGCTCGTGCAGTTCCCGCAGGCCAGGCAGCGCTCGGCCACCTCGTCCCAGCGCGGGTGGTCGAGGCGCCCGAGGAGCTTCTCCGGCAACCCGTCCATCTCCACCGCGCGCCCCATGGCGCCCTCCGCCGCCTCCATGGCCGCGTCGAGCCAGGCCTCCGCGCCCTCCTCCGCCGGCTCCACCGGCAGGTCCGCGAGCACCGCCTTCCCGGCCTCGCTCGGCGCCTCGATCAGGAAGTCGTCTTCGCGCTCCGTGAGCACGAGGTCGGCGCCCTCCCCGGCGCGCGGGCCCGTGCCCGTCGAGGCGCAGAAGCAGAGCTCGCCCGGCTTCGTGCAGCTCACGGCCACGCGCAGATCCTCGCGCCCCCGCGCCGCCGGCCGCGGCTCCCCACCGGCCTCGAAGACCGCGCCCCGCACCCGCTCCGCCGCCAGGTCGCAGGCCCGCACGCCGAGCCAGGCCGTGCGCCCGGGCGTCGCCTCCACCGGCGCGAAGCCGACCTTCCCGTCCGCCCGCCGCTCGGCCGTGTAGAGCACCTCCCGCGCCGGGAAGTGCGCCCGCTTCGGCGAGTCCGGCCCGACCACGTAGCCCTCGAAGACGGCCTCGCCCTCCCGCTCGAGCCGGTAGCGCCCGGGCCCCTGCGCGTCGGTCCAGCCGCGCGGCAGGTCCTCGGCCGCCTCGACCTCGCCGAAGACGATCGCCCCGTCGCGCACCCGCGGCCCCCGCACCGTGTGCGTCTGCCCGAGGCGCGCGATCAGCGCCCCCAGCGCCGCCTTCGGGAGCCGGCGCAGCACCGGGTCGCTCATCCCTTCGTTCCGTACATGTCGAGCAGCTGCACGCGCGTGTGCTGGAGCCGGTCCGCGAGCTCCTCGAAGGCCGCGCGCATGATCGCGTAGCCGACGTCGTGGTCCTCCTCGCAGAGCTCCAGCAGGTCCGAGGCGCCGAAGCGGAGCAGGCGCGCCGGCTGCACCACCCGCGCCGTCGCGACGCGCTCGCGCCGGAGCAGCGCCGTCCAGCCGAGGAGCTCGCCGCGGCGGAGGGTCAGAAAGCAGGTCTCGCCCTCGCCGCCGTCGATGGCCATGCAGAGCGTCACGCGCCCGCCGACGACCACGTAGACGTCGCCCGGCGGGTCCCCCTCGGCGAAGAGCACGTCGCCGGCCCCCCGCTCCTCGGCCGTCGCGATGCGCGCGAGCCCGTCGAGGTCTTCCTGGCCCAGCGACGCGAAGAGGGTCGCCTCGCGGAGCTCGTCGTGGGTCACGCTCACGCGCGCGCCTCCACGCCGGACAGCTCCGCGCCGGACAGCTCCGCGCCGGACAGCCCCGCGCCGTGCACCTGCGCGCCGCGCACGCCGCGCTCCACTCCCCGCCGCGCGCCCAAGGGGCTCACGCCTCCAGCGTCGGGATGCGATCCCCGAGCGCCTTCACGAGGTGCGCCGCGTCCGCGTCGACGAGGCGCTTCTTCACCGTGCCCGCGACCGCCTGCCGGGTCGGATCGTCCAGCGCGCCCTCGAGCATGCCGAGGAAGCCCGGCTCGGCGACGAGGAAGAGCCGCTCGAAGGCGCCCTTCGCCCGCGCGTCCCGCGCCACGTCGGCGAGCTCCTTCGCGAAGCGCTTGGCCACCGTCTCCGACGGGCTCTCGCTCTTCTCCATGGCGTCGCTGCCCTTGCCGTGGCTGGCGAAGGAGCGGCCCGCCGCGTCGGACTCGAGCTCGCCGTCGTGGAGCCGCCCCTCGGGGTGCGCGATCTCCTTCACGTGATCGAGGTTCCGCCCCCGCGTCTGCCAGATGTGCGCGCCGCTGCGATCGGCGACCAGGATCCAGGTGAGTGCCATCGGTCAGGTCCTCCTTCGGGCGCTCGGCGCCCCCGCGCGGGAGAGCACGCCGCGTGCCGTCCGCCGCCCCGCGCTCCCACCCTACACGAGAGCCCGGCCCGCCCTCGATCCCTCCTTCGATGGGTCGCGCGCCCGGCGCAAGCGCTGCCACCCGGGCGACTCCCCGCGCAAGCCTTGCGCCCGGCCGCGCCGAAGACCTGGCCGCGAACGCAGCGCACCGAACGCACTGCACCGAACGCACGGCACCGAACGCACGGCACCGAACGCACGGCACCGAACACACTCGCCCCGAACGCACCGGCACGGAGCGCTGCCGTTCCCCATCACGCCCGCGCCCCCATTCCCCCCTGTCCCTCCTCACCCGCTTCGCGATACTCTCCCGCCTCCATGGGGGGCGTGGAGAAGCCGTCAGCCGTCACGCATCTGGAGGACACGCAGCCCGGCGCGCCCTCGGCCCGTGCACGCGTGAACGAGAGCTCGCACAAGCCCCGGGCGGGCATGACCGTCTCCGAGCGCGTCCGCCTGCTCCGCCCGCTCGGCAGCGGCGGCATGGCCGACGTCTGGGTCGCCGACCACCTCACGCTCGGCACGCAGGTCGCCGTGAAGTTCATGCGGGCGACCCACGACCCGCAGATGCGCGAGCGCTTCGCCCGCGAGGCGCAGCTCGCCGCGAAGATCGATCACCCTCACGCGGTACGCATCTTCGACCACGGGCACACGGCCGCGGGCACGCCCTTCATGGTCATGGAGCTCATCGAGGGCGAGTCCCTCGCGCACCGCATCCGCCGCGCCGGCGCCATGCGGGCCGACGACGTCGACCGCGTCGTCGACCAGGTCGCCCAGGTGCTCGTCGACGCCCACGGCCACGGCATCCTCCACCGCGACATCAAGCCCCACAACATCATGCTGCTCGCCAACACCGAGCAGCTCTTCTGCAAGGTCCTCGACTTCGGGCTCGCCAAGCCGCTCTCCGAGCCCGAGGACATGACCCTCACGCAGGCGGGCTTCCTCATGGGCACGCCCGCCTACATGGCGCCCGAGCAGCTCATCGACGCCAAGCCGGCCACGCCCCTCTCGGACGTCTGGAGCCTCGCCGTCGTCGCCTACGAGTGCCTCACCGGCAAGCGCCCCTTCCCCGGGCAGCACCGCGCGGCGATGGGCGTGGCGATGCTCCTCCAGCGCTTCGAGCCCCCGAGCGCCACCCGGCCCGAGCTCCCCGCGGCGCTCGACGGCTTCTTCGAGAAGGCCTTCGCCGTGGAGCCCGCCGAGCGCCACCCCGACGTGAAGAGCTTCGCGCAGGCGCTCCACGAGACCCTCGCCGGCGCCGTGAGCGGCACGCGCAGCCCGGCTGCCGCGGCCGATCGCTTCGAGCTCCCGGCGCGCCTCTACGGCCGCGACGCGGAGCTCGCCCAGCTCGACGAGGCCTACGGGAAGGTCGCCGCCGGGGACGCGCGCCTGATGCTCCTCGCGGGCTACGCGGGCGTCGGCAAGACCGCCCTCGTCGAGGAGGCCCGGCGCCGCTTCGCCGACCGCGGCGCCGTCTTCGTGGGCGGCAAGTTCGACCAGTTCCAGCGCGGCACGCCCTACGACAGCCTCGTGCAGGCCTTCCGCGAGCTGGTGCGCTTCATCGGCGGCCAGGACGAGGCCTCCATCGCCGGCTGGCGCGCGCGGCTGAACGGCGCGCTCGGCGAGGTCGGTCACGTGCTCACGGACGTGCTCCCCGAGCTCGAGGACGTGATCGGCCCCCAGCCGACCCTCGGCGACGCCTCGCCGACGGAGGCGCGGCACCGCTTCCACAACGCCGTCGCCCGCTTCCTCCACGGCGTGGCCACGCCCGAACGCCCGCTCGTGCTCTTCCTCGACGACCTCCAGTGGGCCGACCTCCCCTCCATCGATCTGCTCACGCACCTGGCGAGCGATCCCGCGGGCGCGCACCTGCTGGTGCTCGGGGCCTACCGGGACAACGAGATCGACGCGAGCCACCCCTTCACGGACGCGCTGGCGAAGCTCCACCAGCTCGGCGCGCCCCCCGACGAGATCCGCCTCGGCCCGCTCGGCGAGGACGCCGTGCTCGAGCTGCTCACGGACGTGCTCGGCAACGTGCCCGGGCGCGTGCGCTTCGCCGTGCTCTGCCACGAGAAGACCCAGGGCAACCCGTTCTTCCTGCGGCGCTTCCTCGAGGCGCTCCACGAAGACCACCTGCTCCGCTGGGACCCCGCGAGCGAGAGCTGGACCTGGGACCAGACCCGCATCCTCTCGCGCCCGCTCGGCGACGACGTGGTCGACTTCATCGCCGCCGAGATGGGCCGGCTCCCCGAGCGACCGCGGAAGGCGCTGGCGACGGCGGCATGCATCGGCGGCCACTTCGACCTCGGCACGCTCGCCTTCCTCCTCGAGCTCGACCGGCGCCAGGCCCTCGAGGCGCTCCGCGAGAGCCTCGCCGCCGAGTTCGTCGTGCCCGCCTCGGACCAGAGCTGGCGCGGCGGCGAGGTCGGCGCCCAGCGCATCGCCTTCCGCTTCGCCCACGACCGGATCCGCCAGGCGGCGCGCACGCTCTTCGCCGACGCCGAGGCCGCCCGGGTCCACGAGCGCGTCGGCCAGTTCATGCTCGAGCACCTCGACGCGAACGAGCGCGAGGCCCGGCTCTTCGAGCTGGTCGAGCACCTGAACAAGAGCGCCGAGATGCAGCCGGCGCGCGTGGTGGACGCGGCCCGGCTGCGCGCCCTGAACCTCAGCGCGGCGCGGCGCGCGGCGCGCTCGGCGGCCTTCGAGCCCGCCGAGGACTACTACAAGGAGGCGCGCGCGCTCCTGGATGGCGACGTCTGGGAGGAGGACTACGAGCAGGCCCTCGCCATCCACGTGGAGGGCGCGCGTTCGGCCTACCTGAACGGCGACCGCGAGGCGATGGACGCGCTCATCGACGCCGCCGTCTTCCACGCGCGCCACGTGCTCGACGCGGTCGAGGCGCGCGAGGTGAAGATCCAGGCGCTGATCGCCGAGCAGCGCTTCGCCGAGGCGGTCGAGCTGGCCCTCCAGGTGCTGGGCGAGATCGGCGTGGAGCTGCCGCCGGAGCCGAGCCCTGTGGACGTGGAGCAGGCCGTCGGCGCCGCCCTCGAGGCGCTGAAGGCGACGTCGCGGGAGGCCATCGTGGCGCTCCCCCTCGCCGAGGCCCGCGAGGAGCGCGCCACCCAGCGCATCACCCAGGGCGTGATGAGCGCCGCCTACCTCTCGAAGCCGAACCTCCTCCCGCTCCTCGCCAGCCACATCGTCCGCTCGACCCTCGCGCACGGCGTCACGGTGCAGTCCGCCTACGGCTTCGCCGTCTTCGGCATGGTGATGAACGCCGTCGGCGCGATCGACGTGAGCTACGAGAACGGGAAGGTCGCCCTGGCGCTGCTCGAGCGCGTGGACGACCGCGCCCACTTCGCGAAGACGCAGCACATCGTGCGGGCGCACCTGAACCCCTTCGTCGAGCCCATCGGCGAGTCCGTCGAGCACCTCCGCGGTGTGTTCCAGCTCGGCATGGACACGGGGGACCTCGAGTACGCGGCCTGGGCGCTCCACATCATGGTGGCGCATGCCTTCTACGCCGGGCGAGCGCTGGGGGAGCTGAACGAGCTCTTCGAGCGCAACCGCGACGTGATGGCGCGCCACGAGCAGCTCCCGGCGCTCGGCTGCACGCTCCCCTACGGGCAGCTCGTGGCGAACCTGCTCGGGCGCGCGGAAGACCGGACGCGGCTCGTGAGCGAGGGCTACGACGAGGGCGCGCAGATGGCGGCGCTGGTGGAGGTCGGCTTCCGGGGGGCGGCCTACATCCTGACCGTCGCGCGGACCTTCCTGCGCTTCCTGATGCGGGACGTGAGCGGGGCGCGGGAGGCGGCGGCGGAGGGCGAGGAGTACGCCGACGGCGCGAGCGCCTCCTACCACCCGGTGTGGTTCCACCAGTACCGCGCGCTCGCCGAGCTCGGCGCCGTGGGCGGCGGGGACGACGAGAGCGGCACGGACGCGCTCGCGGCGGACGCGATCGCGACGGCGCGCGCGGACCTCGAGCGGCTCACCGCCTGTGCGCGCTTCTCGGAGGCGAACCACGCGCATCGGGTGGCGCTGGTGGAGGCGGAGCTCGCGCGCGTCGAGGGGCGCGACGGGGACGCGCTCGGCCACTACGACGCGGCCATCGAGGCGGCGCGCGAGCACGGCTTCCTCCACGAGGAGGCGCTCGCGAACGAGCTGGCGGCGCGCTTCTACCTGGGACGCGGGAGCACGACGCCGGCGCGGGCCTACCTGCGCGAGGCGCGCGAGGCCTACTCGGACTGGGGCGCGAGCGCGAAGGTGGCGCAGCTCGAAGAGGAGCTCGGCGAGCTCCTCGCGCGCGGCCGCCGCCGCTGACGGCCGGGGGCAACGAAACGCCCGTGCCCGTACCCGGGCACGGGCACGGATCTTCAGATCGAGATCGACTGCAGGATCAGCGAGGGCTTCAGGAACGGGTACGACATCAGCCGGCTCCCGTCGCGGGCGTCGATCTCGGCCTCGACCTCCTTCAGCGCCTTCTGGAAGCGGTGCACGGCGGCGCCGGCCTTCCGATCTCGGAAGTGGAAGGGCGGGTAGTGGCCGAGCTTGGTCGGCCGCATGTGCGAGAGGAAGTAGACCATCAGCACCCCCTCCATCGCGATGTGGTGGGGCGGCAGCATCTTCGTGTAGACCGCCTCCTCGTCCGGCGTCGCCGCCGTCGGCAGCTCCCCGAAGCTCGCGCCGGTCATGTTGGAGGCGAAGCCCATGAAGGGCCACTGCGGGAAGTTCACGCAGGAGTGGCCCGGGCCGGCGATGAAGACGAGCTTGGTGATCAGCGCCTTCAGCTCGTCGACGCTCTGGGGCACGGGCACGTCCACGAGCCGCCCGCCCTCCTGCGCGCTCAGCTCGCGCGCGAAGGCCTGCAGCTCCGCGTCGCCCGCCACCGCCTCGCTCGAGGGGTAGTAGAGGTCGACGTACTCGCCGACGTAGGCCTCGACGGCCTTCCACACGGGGCGCACGTCGTCCCGGTAGGGGTGCTCGAGGAGCTCGGCGTCGGCGAGGCCGCGCGCCTCGAGGTCGTGCTCGGGCGTGGCCGTCGCGATCGGGTAGGTGTCGAGGGCCTTCTTCACGACCCCGGCGAAGGCCTCGATGGTCGGCGCGAAGCAGTGGTCGACGGTGCCGCCGGGGGCGATGAGCGAGGTCTTCGCCGAGTGGTTGATGGCGAGCGTCGTCTCGAGGTGCGGGTGGAGCAGCTTGTAGAGCGGGTGCGCGACGTCGAGCTGGCGCTCCATGCAGAGCTTCACGGCCTCCATGACGAGGTGCGTGCGGCCGAGGTGGTAGATGCCCTCGTGCAGGTTCGAGTCGGCGCTCTGCACGAGCTGCATGGCCATGCGCCAGCGCCAGCCGTCGCCGGGCGCGTAGATGGGGGCGGCGTCGCCGGGCGTCTGGCCGAGCTGCACGCAGACCGGGCGGAGGCGGCCGGGGCTCCCGGGACGCGCGCTCCGGTCGACGGCGAAGAGGGCGATGGGCGCCGCGATGTACTTCGGCAGGTCTCGGGTCGTGCCCGTGGGGACGCCGTCGAGGAGCGCGTAGTCGGCGAGGAAGAGCCGGCCCTCCTTCCGGGCGGCCTCGAGCGAGTCGCCCTCGCCCATGACGCGCTGGTAGAGGGCGTCGGTGACCGGGAAGTGGTCCGGCAGGGCATCGCAGCGCGCGAGCACCATCGGGTTCACGCCGGCGACGCGCTGCCAGCCGAAGGCGAGGTCGAGGTCGACGTGCTCCGGATCGTCGTAGAAGGAGACGACCTCCGGGGGCGCCCAGGTGGCGAAGAACTCCTCGTACTCGCGCCAGGAGGTGGGCCAGCGGGGCGGGAGGTTCTCGGCGATCTCGCGCGGCGAGGTGAAGACGAGCTGGTGGAGCTTCTCGGCGGTGAGGTTCCGGAAGCGCTCCTCGAGGCCCTCGAGGATGTCCTCCGCCTCGTGCCCGTCGAGGGTCATGGCGGCGAGGTTCACGCCGATGTCCGCGTAGATCTTGGCGGACTCGATCAGGTAGAGGGCGCCGTAGTCGTCGTCCTTCGGGAGCTCCGCGGAGGTGGCGACGCCCGGGGGCCAGTCGTAGGCGAAGCGGTAGGTCTCGCGCTGCTTGGCGAGCCGGTCCTGGCGCGCCTGGGCGTCGCGGTCGTCCTGGGGGAGCGTCGTCTTCATCGGGCCTTCTCCTGGCGTATCGGCGGTCGAGAGGGGGCCCGTGGGACGGCGACGAGCCCGTCGCGGGGGCGATGATGCGACGGCGGCGGGGGGCCGTGGGGGACTTTCTCGGGGTGGGCGCGAGGCCTGGCGCTTCGTGTGTCCCCGGAACGCGGGAGGGGAGGCGGGGCGCGGCGCGGGCGGGGAACGGGGCGGCGCAGGCGGGTCGGGTTCGCGTCTCCGCTCGTTTCTGCTCGTTCGGCCACTCTCCCTCCGGGCAGGGGCAGGGGCAGGGGCAGGGGCACGGGCACGGGTTTCGAGCGGCGAGATCGCCTCGGCCGCTCTCCCTCCGGGCTCGGGTTTCCGTCTCCGTGGCCCGGACGCCGCCCCGCCCTTCGTGCGAGACTCGCGCTCACCATGGCGAAGACGCCCACCCTCCGGCCCGCGCAGGCGCCCACCCTCCCGCAGTCCGACCCGGACCCCGACGCCCGCGCGCGCGGGCTCGCGAAGGCCCGGGAGGACTACCAGTTCGACTTCTCCTACCAGGAGATCGTCTCCGCGAAGAGCCTGCCCCTCCACGAGAAGACCGACCCGGCCTACTGGGCAGCCATCGCCAAGGTCATGGCCGAGCTCAAGGCCAACGAGCTCGCCACCCGCTCCCTCGGCGAGAACGTCGAGCACGCCGCTGAGTCCTTCCTCGAGGGGCTCGCCGAGAAGCTCGCCAAGCTCGCCCCGAGCGAGGTCGGTGACCGGCTCGCGCGCGAGCGCCGCGTCGACCCGGCCGAGCTCGACCGGAGCCCCGAGGCCTACGCGAAGATGTACGCGCGCATCCCGAAGCCGCCCGTCGTCGACACCTGGGAGCGCGACGACGTCTTCGCCTGGCAGGCCCTCGCCGGCACCAACCCGATCATGATCCGCCGGCTCGCCGCCCCGCACCCGCGCCTCCCGATCACCGAGGCCCACTACGCCAAGGCCGTCCCCGGGGACCGGCTCGAGGCCGCCATGCGCGAGGGCCGCCTCTACGTCGCCGACTACGCCATCCTCGACGGCATCCCCACGGGCACCTTCGAGGGCATGGACAAGACGATCTTCGCGCCCATCGCCCTCTACGCCTGGCGCCCCGAGCGCGAGGGCCGGCCCGCCGCCTTCACGCCCGTCGCCATCCAGTGCGGCCAGGACCCGTCGAAGCACCCGATCTTCACGCCCGCCGATGGCGCGAGCTGGCGCATGGCGCGCGCCACCGTCACCTGCGCCGAGGGCAACGTCCAGGGCGTCATCTCGCACTTCGCGCTCTGCCACGAGGTCATGGAGTCGGTGATCCTCGCGACCCATCGGCAGCTCGCGAAGGCGCACCCGATCCACGTCCTCCTCGAGCCGCACTTCGCCAACACGCTCATCACGAACGACATCGCGATGACGTCGCTCATCGGCCCCGACGGGAACATGGAGCGGCTCCAGAGCGGCACCCTCGAGGCGTCCCTCGACCTCGCGAAGAAGGCGCTGAGCGAGTTCCGCCTGCTCGAGTCGGCGCCCACGAAGGACTTCGCCGCGCGCGGCACGGACGACCTCGAGGGCCTGCCCGTCTACCCCTTCCGGGACGACGGCCTGCTCAGCTGGGGCCCGCTCGAGCGCTGGGCCCGCGCCTACCTCGACCTCTACTACGAGAGCGACGCGGACGTCGCCGCCGACCCGGAGCTCGCCGCCTGGGTCGACGAGATGGGCAGCGAGCAGGGCGGTCGCCTGAAGGGCCTGAGCCGACCCGAGACCGTCGACGGGCTCGTGGAGCTCGTGGCGCAGATCCTCTTCCGCTGCACCGTCTACCACGCCGCCTTCAACTACACGTCGTACGACTTCTTCGCCTACGCGCCGAACATGCAGGCGGCGACCTTCGGCCCCGGGCCGAGCGGCACGGCGGCCGACTCGGACGCCGCGCTCGAGGCCATGTGGCCGCCCTACGAGGCCGCCTACGAGGGGATGCACCTCTTCTACACGATCTTCCGCGTGCAGCTGAACCGGCTCGGCCACTACCCGGAGGGCCACTTCACGGACCCGCGCGTCGCCCCGCTCGAGGAGACGCTCCGCGCCGAGCTCGACGCCGTGGAGGAGACCATCGCCGCGCGCGACGCAGCCCGGCTCCTCCCCTACCCCTACCTCCGCCCCTCCCGCGTCTCCAACAGCATCCACGTCTGAGCAAGCCCGTGCGCAAGGACCCGTGCCCGTGCCCCTGCCCCTGCCCCTGCCCGCCGGTCACCGAGCCCCCCACGACCCCGAAGCGCCGAACGACCCCAACCCGTGCCCGTGCGCAAAGACCCGTGCCCCTGCCCGTGCCCCTGCCCCTGCCCGCCGGTCACCGAGCCCCCCGCGACCCCGAAGCGCCGAACGACCCCAACCCGTGCCCAAAGACCCGTGCCCCTGCCCCTGCCCCTGCCCGTGCCCGCGGGGCGAAAGGTGCAGGACGAAGCACACGCACGAGGTCTGCTCGTCCAGAGAGAACCCGGAGACGGCGAGCGCGCCGTTCGCGGGCGCCTGAACCTGCCCCGCTCGTCGATCTCGTGAGCGGGGGTGAAGCGTCGACTCGCTGACGGCGAGTCGGACGAGTCGAGCTCCTTCGAGCACGAGCACGAGCACGAGCACGAGCACGAGCACGAGCATGAGCGTGACCGGGTCGCGCGAGCGGGCCGCGCGAGCGGGCCGCGCGACCGGTCCCTCCGCGCCCGGCGTGACGCCCCCGTGACGCGCCTGTTTCCTCGGCTTTTCCAGGGTGGAAACACGCCTGGCAGCTCTTGCGATCGATCCCGGATCGATCGCAGGGTGTGCGTGGGGGGACGGTGACGCGGCGCAGATCGCCAGGCGTCTCTCCGTGGCACGGGCGTCGCAACGGACGTCGCACCGGGCCCGCGCAGCCCACTCGGCGCCGGTCGCGGCGCCCCCGGAGGTCGTCCTGGAAGTCCACGTCCTGTCATTCGAAGGTCCCGACCCCTACGCCCACGTCGGCGGCGCCGCGAGGCGCGTGCGCGGGCTGACCCGGAGCCTCTCGTCCAAGGGACACGAGACGCACCTCTGGTTCGTCGGCGCCCCCGACGCGCCCGGCCAGGAGACGCGGCGCGACGCGGACGGCGCCGCGCTGCACCTCCACCGCTGGTGCCAGTGGCTCAGCGCCGGCCTCCCGAACGGCGTTTACGACGGCGAGGCGGAGAAGGTCGACGACTACCAGCGCTCGCTCCCGCCCAGCCTCTTCGAACGCCTCGCTCCGAAGCTCATGGCCGGCGAGCGCGCCACCATCCTCGCCGAGGAGCACCAGACGGTGGGCGCTGTCGTCCAGCTCGACGCGCTGCTCCGCCAGGCGGGCCTCCGCGAGCGGGTGACCCTCGGCTGGAACGCGAGCGACACCTACGGCTTCGAGCGCATCGACTGGGCCGCGCTCGACGCGGCGGCGACGGTGACCACGGTGACCGAGTCCATGCGCGCGCTCCTCCGGGAGCGGGGCGTGGACGCGCTGCTCGTCCCGAACGGGCTCGACGAGGAGGCCTTCGAGCCGGTGCCCCGCAAGGCGCTCCGGCGTCTCCGCGGCCGCCTGCGCGAGCGCCTGCTGCTCGCGAAGGTGGGCGTCTTCGATCCGCGCGAGCGCTGGGAGGAGGCCATGCAGGTCGTCGCCTCGCTGAAGGCCCAGGGCGAGCTGCCGCTGCTGGTGGCGCGCGGGGTCGGCGGGGACGGATCGGCCGCGCGAGAGCGGGCGCGAGCCCTCGGCCTGCGCGTGGCCTTCCGGGCCTTCGACGCAGGCGCGGACGGCGCCGAGATGGGCCTCCGCGGCCTCGAGGCCGTCGACGTGCTCTTCGCCGAGGGGCCGCTCGATCGCGAGGCCGAGCGCACGCTGCTCCGCGGCGCGACGGCCGTGCTCACCCAGCGCGACGGCGCGACCTCGGGCTTGCTCGAGCTCGAGACCATGGCGGCCGGGGGGGTGGCGTGCACCGGGCACGCCGAGGCCTTCTGCGAGCCCGGGGAGAACGCGCTCGTGCTCGGCGGCGGCCCACGCGAGGTGAGCGGCGCCCTCGAGGGCCTGGCCCATCGACCGCGCGAGGCCACCCGCATCCGGCGCGGGGCACGGAGGACGGCGCGACGCTTCCGCTGGCCGAAGGTCGTCGAGGAGCGCCTCCGGGTCGCCCCCGCCGCCCACGCCTGAGCCCAACCCTCCCCTCGATGGGCGAGGCCGCGGCTTGCTCGCGCGGCTCGCCGACACCATGGTCCGACGATGCTTTCGACGCGCGCGCTTCGACGGAGTCTCATGGTCCTCCTCCTCGCCGGTTGCACGGGGACCACGAGCGGCGGCTCCACGCCGGGCACGGACGCCGGGCCGGGGACGGACACCGGGCCGCAGCCCGACTCGGGCCCCATCGTCACCCCCGACGCCGGCGGCTCCTCCGGGCTGACCCCACGCGACTCCGTGAGCATGTACGTCTTCGGTCACAGCCTCGCGGCCTGGTCCGAGCCCAACACCTCCGTGGGCCAGCACATGTGCTGGGTCGCCGAGGCCGCCGGGCGCCCCTGCTGCGGCGACGGCCAGTGGCCCATGGGCTTCGAGCCGTCCGTCTTCTCGAACTTCGCCTTCCCGCCCCAGCCCATCCAGGGCCAGGGCCCCTCCTGCTGGGAAGGGAGCTTCGCCTCGACCGGCTTCGACGTCATCACGATCACCGAGGCGAACTTCTACTTCGAGACGAACGACCCGACGGCCATCCCGCCCCGCGAGGCGCTGGGGCTCATCGAGCGCATCCGCGGCGACCACCCCGGCGTGCCCATCTACCTCTACGAGCACTGGCCGCCCATCGAGACCTTCACCTTCGACCAGTGGAAGAGCCGCAACCACCGCGACTTCCACGAGTGGTTCGTCGCCATCCAGGACGAGGTGAACCGGCGCGATCCCGGCGCCGACCTCCGCCTCCTCCCGGTGGGCTGGGTCTTCGCGCGCATGCTCTCGGAGGTGCCGGCGCTGCGCACGCTCGGCGAGGCGGACCTCTTCGTGGACCCGGACCCGCACGGCACGGCGACGACCTACTTCCTCGCCGGGCTCATCCACTACATGGCCCTCTACCGCGAGCGCGCTCCGGCGAGCCTCACGGCGCCCGACTACGTGCACCCCACCGTCCGCGACAACCTCCCGGCGATCGTCGACTTCGTCTGGCGGGACCTGCAGGCCGTCACGGACGCCAGCGGCGCCAGCCGCGTCTTCTGAGCGCCGGACGCCACCCCCTCCGCAAAGCGGCGCGGACCGCCCACGCAGGCGACAGCACGGATGGCGGGCAGGACCGCGGACCGACCGAAGCGAGGGATTCCCCGAGCGGAGCGGCAGCGCGCGCAGGGGACCGCGGGACCGCTCGACGCCGGGCCGATCGTCCTCGTCCTCGTGCACGTGCACGTGCACGTCCACGACGGTCTGCTTCCGCGCCGCGGAGGGATCGCCACGGACGGCGCATGGCGGACAGCGGACCGCATCCCGACCGAAGCGGCAGCGCGCGCAGGGGTCCGCCCGGCCTCTCCGCGAAGCGGCATGGACCGCCCACGCAGGCGACAGCACGGAAGGCGGATAGCG
>PABA01000175.1 GCA_002699025.1 Sandaracinus sp.
GCGAGCCGTGGCTGCCGTGCGAGCCGTGGCTGCCGTGCGAGCCGTGGCTGCCGTGCGAGCCGTGGCTGCCGTGGCTGCAGTGCTGGGCGCCGCGCTGAGCGCCCCCCATCGCGTCGCCCTCGTCGGCGTTGGCCCGCGCCCGCTCCGAGACCTCCTTGAGGTCGTCGTTGAGGCTGCCGGCCGCGTCCCGCTGGAACGTCGGGAGCTCCTCGTCGAAGTCGTCGCCCCAGTCCGCGCTGTCGTCGTGGTCCGCCATCGGCTCGCCCCGCAGTGTAGACCCGAGGGCGAACGCTTGTCACCCGGCGGCGCCCCGGCCCTCTGGCACCTCGTGCGCGGGTCCCGGGAAAGGGACCCCCGAGGCCGACTCGGGCGAACGCGGTAGGGCGTGGAGCTGCTACCCTGCGCCGCATGCCGAACCCGCTCGTCGGAGTCCCGGAGGCGCTGGCCGAGGCCGAGCTCGGGGAGAGCGCCGCGCACCTGATGGTGGACGACTCGATCTACCCGCTCGAGGCCGTCTACGGGGCGAGCTTCACCTTCCTCGACCGTTGCTTCGTGCTCATCGATCGCCCCGAGCCCGGGCGCTTCCGCGTGACCCTCTCCACCAAGAAGCCGGGCGCCGACGAAGCCACGCTCCGGGCGCTGGTGGGCGAGTTCGCGAACGAGCTGCTCGCCCAGGCCTGGCGCCGAAAGATCGTCGAGGAGAACCGGGCGACGCTCGAGGCCGTCACCATGCAGGCCATTGGCGGCGCCATGGGTCCGCCGACGCTCGACGAGCTCGAGGACTTCGACTTCTCCGAGGAGCCCTTCGAGGACCCGCTCGGCATCGCCATGAGCTGGGAGGAGAAGTACGGCAAGAAGACCCCGCCGAAGGGCGACGCGGACGCCTCCGCTGCAAGCGCAGACGCCGCCGCCGAAGACGCCGCCGAAGACGCCACCGCGGACCAGGACAGCGACGCGAAGGGGGGCGCCGAATGAGGGAGCTCCGCTTCCCGAAGGAGGTCTACCCGGGCGCCCACGTCGACGCCGCCATGAAGGTCTACGCGCGCTTCGGGGAGTTCGAGCGCGAGGAGAGCGAGACCCACTGGGTCGTGCGCATCACCTCCGGCTCCCGCGCCAAGGAGCGCCGCCTCGCCGGCGAGCTCGGCAACTACGCCCTCGGCCTGACCATCCAGGGCCGCGACCCGCTGGACGGCTCCCCCGAGGACCGCGCCACGCCGGGGGGCGCCTCGTGAGCGCGCGCGTCGACCTCCTCGCGCTGCCGCGCCCGAAGAGCGACCACGCGGCCCCCTTCCGCATGCGCCGCGTCGGCGACCACGTCGTGCTCACGAGCGTCGCCGGCCGCTACGCGATCCTCGACCGGGACGAGTTCGCGCGCTTCGCCGCCGGCGACGTCCCCGAGGGCACGCCCCTCTTCGAGCGCCTGAAGGCCGCCAACCTGCTCCGCGACCACTTCGACGTGCCGGCCGCCGCCGACATGCTCCGCGCGCGCCGCGCCTTCGTGGGTGCCGGGCCGAACCTGCACATTCTCGTCGTCACGCTCCGCTGCAACACGAGCTGCGTCTACTGCCACGCCTCGCGCGCCAACATGAACGCGACGCACACGGACATGACGCCGGAGATCGCCGAGAAGTGCGTCGACTTCATCCTCCAGTCGACGAACCCCTCGGTGACCATCGAGTTCCAGGGGGGCGAGCCGCTCGTGGCCTTCGACGTCATGAAGCACACGATCGAGTACGCCCTCGAGCAGAACCGGAGCGTGGGCAAGGAGCTCGAGTTCACGCTCGTGTCGAACCTCTCGCTCATGGACGAGGAGAAGCTCGCCTACCTCGTCGACAAGCGGGTCCAGATCTGCACGAGCATCGATGGCCCGCCCGACATCCACGACGAGGTGCGCAAGCTCCCGAAGGCCTACGGCGAGAGCGGGCACGACCTCGCGGTGGAGTGGACGCGGAAGATCAACGCCCGCTACCGGGAGATGGGCCTCGACGAGACGCTCTATCACGTGGAGGCGCTCGTCACGACGACGCGCGCCCTGCTCCCGCGCTGGAAGGAGCTGGTCGACACCTACGTGGAGCTCGGCTGCCGGGCGCTCTTCCTCCGCCCGCTCGACCCCTTCGGCTTCGCCGACAAGACCGGCGACCGGATCGAGTACCCGCGCGAGGCCTACCTCGAGTACTACCGCCACGCCGTCGACTACATGATCGAGCGGAACAAGGAGGGCGTGGAGATCCTCGAGCGCTACGCGGCGATCTTCCTCACGAAGATCCTGCGCGGCGAGGACCCGAACTTCCTCGACATCCGCCAGCCCGCCGGGGCCGGCATCGGGCAGCTCGCCTACAACTACGACGGCGCGATCTTCACCTGCGACGAGGGGCGCATGCTCCACGAGATGGGCGACGACAGCTTCCGCCTCGGGCACGTGGACGAGACGAGCTACCGCGACGTGATCGGCCACGAGACCGTGCGGGCGACCGTGATCGCCGGTCAGCTCGCCGGGCAGCCGGACTGCGAGAGCTGCGCCTATCAGCTCTACTGCGGCATCCCGCCGGTGCACTCGCACAAGACACAGGGGACGCTCTTCGAGCGCATGCGCGAGTCGACGCTCTGCCAGGTCCACAAGGGCATCCAGGACTACCTCTTCGAGAAGCTCGCGACGGCGGACGCGGAGACGCGCCAGGTGCTCGAGCGGTGGACGACGATCCGCCCGCGCGACCACTTCCTCCACGCGCCCACCGGTGGGTAGGCCGCGCGCCGCGCTCGCTCTCCGCGGGCGGCGCCCCGAGGAGGGCGGCGGCGGCCCCGTTCATGGGGCGGGCGTTCGCCTCGTGGGCCCGCGTGAGCGCGCGCTGGTAGGCTGGAGCGGAGCCGAGCGGACGGGATGATGCGGAGAGCGGACGGCGGAGAGCGGGCGAGGGAGAGCGGGCGGCGGAGAGCGGGCGGCCAGGACCGGAGCGAGCGACACGCTCGAGCGACACCGTGAAGGCGCTCATCAAGGTCGGCTACGGCTGCAACGACCACTGCAGCTTCTGCCACACGCTCCACGTGCGGCACGTGGACGGGAGCGCCGCCGAGGTCCACGCGAAGATCCGCCGCGCGAAGGAGCTCGGCCACACCATGGTCGTGCTCAGCGGGGGCGAGCCGACGATCCGCCCCGAGCTCTTCGAGTGGGCCGCGCACGTGGCCGAGCTCGGCATGGACTTCGGCCTGGTCACGAACGGGCGCCTGCTCGCCTACGAGGACGCGGTGGAGCGCCTCCTCGCGAGCCGGCTCCGCTACGTCTACCTCTCGCTCCACGGCGGCACGGCGAAGGTGCACGACCTGATGGTGCGGAGCCGCGCCTTCGAGGAGACCTACGGCGCGCTCGCGAACCTCACGGGCAAGGGCCTCGACCTCTCCGTGAACTGCGTCGTCACCAAGCACAACGCCGCGCACCTCCGCGGCCTCGTCGACGCCGTGCTGCCCTACCCGGACGCGCTCGTGAAGCTCTCCATGGTGGAGCCGAAGGGCGGCGGCGACGCGCTCTTCCGGAACCTCATGCCGCGCGTGAGCGACATCGCCGAGAAGGTCGCCGACGCCATCCGCTACGGCGACGCGAAGGTGGCCGAGGCCGGCGCGGCGGGCCCACGCTTCGTGCACGGCGCCCTCCCCCTCTGCCTGATGCCCGGCCTCGAGGATCGCTTCGACGATCTGAAGACGCACCGCTTCCGGACCATGATCGAGGTCGGCGAGCCGGACTTCTTCCCGGTCGACGATCTGAACAAGGTGCAGCCCGAGGCGAGCTGCGCCGGCTGCGCGCTCCGGGGGCCCTGCCCGGGCCTCTACCGCGGCTACCACGAAGTCTTCGGCGCCGAGGAGCTGCCCACCGATCGGCGCGGCGCCGGGCCGCGGAGCAACAGCTTCCACTGGGTCTTCGAGCGGCGCTGGGAGGCGCCCGAGGACCCGGCGCACTGCCCCCTCCGCGACGGCGCCCTCGGCGTGACCCCCTGGGATCGGGGCCGCGATCTCTTCGTGCGCCACGGCGGCAAGCTCGGCCTCTATCGGGCGGAGACGCGGGACTTCAGCGACCTGGAGCTCGCCGAGGTCAAACACGCGCGCGGCCAAGCCTACGTCGACGCGACGCGGGGCAAGGCGGCGCCGAACGACTTCGCGCGGGACCTCGTCAAGCTCGAGCGCGCGGCCGTGTGCGCCGGCTGCCCGCACGAGCATCGCTGCGCGGGCCTCTTCGAGCCACGCTTCGAGGACGTCTTCACGCGGGACGACGCGCGGGTGCGCGCGCTCCTCGGCGCCGTGGAGGGCGACGTCCTCGACCTCGGCTGCGGCGAAGGTCCCTACGCCGACGTGCTCGGCCCGCGAGCCGAGGCGGGCGCCCTGCGCTACGTGGGCGTCGACCCGGACGCCGCCGCCATCGAGCGGCTCCGCGCGCGCTGGCCCTGGGCCAGCCTCGAGGTCGCCGGCGGCGAGGACCTGAGCCCGCTCGGCGAGCGCCGCTTCGACCACGTCTTCGTGCTCCGAAGCTGGAACCACCTCCGCGACCCGGAGGCGACGCTCCGGCAGGTGCGCGAGAGGCTCCGCCCCGGTGGCTGGCTCACCGTCGTCGACAACGTCGCCTTCGGCCTCGCGCGCACCCCGGCCCAGGCCGAACGCGCCGAGCGAGGCCCGGCCGTCTTCGAACACCACCGCAACGACGGCGCCGCCGAGGCCGCCGCCGCGCTCGAGGCTGCCGGCTTCGCGATCGTGGAGCGCATGGACGTCGGCCCGACGACGAGCAACCAGTGGCTCCTCCGCGCGAGCGTGGGCCCTACGGCCCCGGGCCGGCAAGCGTAGCCGTCTCCTCCCGGGGCCGTGCCCATGCGCATGCCCGGACGAACGCGAGGACGCCGGGCGCGGTCAGGACCGGCTCAGCGCATGCCGGGCAGAAACCGGCCGATCGACGGAAGCACCACGTGCGAGCGCACGGAGCGGGCCGCGCCGCGCACGCCCACCGGGAGCGCGCGGAAGCCGATGTCGAGGTGATGCTCGTCGGCCTCGACGTTCTTCAAGGTCACGAAGCTCGTCAGCACGGCGACGGCGCTCCGCACCAGCGGGTTCTTGCCGATCTTCGGGTCGCGCATCAGGTCGAGGACGATCCGGTTGTCCCGCGCCTCGGCGATGACCGGCGAGCGCTTCGGCATGTAGCCCACGAGCGTGCCCGGCTTCGAGAGGTCGAGCGCGCCGCTCTTGATGAGCGCGGCCACCGGCGTCTCGGCGTCGCCGTTGAGCCGCAGGTCGACCTCCTCGAGCCGCACGGCCACCGTCAGCTCGTCCTCGTTGAAGACGATCCGGTCGATGTACACGACGGCCGACGCGCGGAGCGGCGTGCCCATCAGGTCGAGGCTGGCGGAGGCGCGCAGACCCGGCGGGACGCTGTCGATCTTCAGGTCCGAGACCTTGCCCGACTTCTCCGCCTGCCGACCCAGCCACCGGAGCGCGACGAGGGGCACACCGAGCCGCAAACCGAACGCGTTCCGCACGGCGCGGCCGAGCTCCTCGGGGTGGGTGCGGAGGTAGCCGCGCGCGGCTTCGAGTGCTGCCTGGGCCATCGACATGGCGGGCAGCATACCCTCGTATCGCCCGGGAAACGCAACGCTTTTTCGCGCTCGGCGACGACGCATCGCGTCATCTTTCGAGGCGCGCTGCGTCGACGCATCGCGTCACCGTCGCGGCTCGGTGGCGACCGCCGTGGCGACTGCGCGGCGTCCCTCCGGGCGCGCCCGCCGACGCCTGCGCGGTCACGACGCCGACGATCCGTCGAGCGGCGCCGGCGGCTCGCGGAAGCGCTCGAAGAGCGCGCGGTACACCTCCGGGATGGGCACGCCCCGGAAGCGCTGCATGTCGATGCAGGCGACGGTGATGCGCGCCGTGGCGACGAGGCGCCCCGCGACGCTCCCCCGGTAGGCGAAGGTCGCCGACTTCGTGCCGAGCTCCTCGACCCAGACGTCGATGTCGAAGCGGTCGCCGAAGCGGAGCGGCGACTGGAAATCGACGTCGAGGTGGACGGCCGGCCAGCCGAAGCCCGCCTCGTCGAGCACCTGCTTGTAGGGGTGCCCCTGGGCGTCGAAGAAGTCTTCGAAGGCGCAGTGGAAGAAGTGGAGGAAGCGCGGGAAGTAGACGATGCCCGCGTGGTCCTCGTGGCCGAAGCGGATCTTCAGCGTGGTGCGAAAGGCCATGAGCGTGGGGGTGGGGGCAGCGCCGCGAACGAGCCGGAGGAGGGCTCAGCTCGCCGGCTCCTCCTCGGGGGATCGCTCGGCGCAGTAGCCGGCCGGCGCGACGAGCTCGGCGCAGACCTGGTTCTCGGCGCAGCCGGTCCCGAGGCGCGTGTCGCAGGCCCGCCGGCAGACGGCGGCTCCATCCTCGAGGATGCACACGGCGCCCGCCGCGCACTCGTCGCCGTCCTCGCAGCTCTCGCCCACCTCGCGCTCGCCGCCGAGGTAGCAGACGCGCTCGGCGCCGCTCGCCCCGGCGAGGCAGACCGAGCCGTCCTCGCAGAGGCGCGTCTCCGCGTCGCAGACGCTCATGCAGCGGTTCACCTCCGGCTCGGCGGTCGGAAAACAGACCGACTCGTCCGGGCACTCGAGGCTCGTCAGGCAGGCGTCGCCGACGTCGCGCGTGCCCGGATCGCCGCAGGCGGCGAGCAAGAGGAGCAGCAGCGGCGAGCGGCGCGTCACCGCGAGGCAGTACCCCATCCGCGCCGCCCGGGCAAAGCCGAGCGGGTGTCTCGCGCACTGAACGCCCGATCCGGTCGGCGCACCCGCCCACGGCAATCGTCCGGAAGCAGCCAGGAAAAGGTGACGTAGCCCACTGGAGATTTACGCCGCCCTGATCCATTCTCGCCCGCCGTGTCGTCGCTGTCCCTGCAAGGCATCCGCAAGAGCTTCGGTGAGACCCACATCCTGAAGGGCATCGATCTCGAGGTGCGCGACGGCGAGTTCGTCGTGCTCGTCGGCCCGAGCGGCTGCGGCAAGAGCACCCTGCTCCGCACCATCGCCGGCCTCGAGAGCCCGAACGAGGGCGCCGTGCACATCGGCGAGCGGGACGTGACGACGCGCCCGCCGAAGGACCGAGACGTGGCGATGGTCTTCCAGAGCTACGCCCTCTACCCGCACCTCACGGTGCGGAAGAACCTCGCCTTCGGGTTGAACCTGCGAAAGGAAGACCCGGCGACGATCGCGTCGCGCGTCGACGAGGTCGCGAAGATGCTCGGCCTCGGCCCGCTCCTCGAGCGCTACCCGCGCCAGCTCTCGGGTGGGCAGCGACAGCGTGTCGCCATGGGGCGGGCCATCGCGCGGCGCCCCTCCCTCTTCCTCTTCGACGAGCCCCTCTCCAACCTCGACGCGGCCCTGCGCGCGGAGGTTCGGGTCGAGATCAAGAAGCTCCACCGCGAGCTCGGCGCGACGATGGTCTACGTCACCCACGATCAGGTCGAGGCCATGACCCTCGCCGACAAGCTCGTCGTGCTGAACGGCGGGCTCGTGGAGCAGGCCGGGCCGCCCCTCGAGGTCTACGAGCGTCCGGCGTCGCGCTTCGTGGCCGGCTTCATGGGGAGCCCGGCGATGAACTTCGTGCGCGCGAAGGTGGAGGGCGGCCGCGCGACGGCGCCGGGGCTCGACCTGCCGGCGCCGGCGGAGGCGCGGGGCGAGGTGATCGTCGGCATCCGCCCGCACGACGTCGTGGAGGACACGGAGGGCGCGCTCGTGCTCGAGGTGGAGGTCGCCGAGGCCATGGGCTTCGAGACCTACGCGCACGGCACGCTCGGCGGCGAGCCCTTCGTCGCGCGCCTCGAGGGGCACGCGCGACCGACGGCCGGAGAGACGCTGCGCCTCCGGGTCGCGCCGGAGGCCGTCCACTACTTCGACGGCGAGAGCGAGAAGGCGCTCCGCGAGGAGGACGCCCCGTGAGGCGCGCGGGGGGTGGGGTCCGGGGCTCGGTGCTGGCGCTCGCGGCGCTCGCGCTCGCCCTGCTGGCCGCGGCGACCCCCGCGCCGGCGGCGGCGCAGGAGACGCTGACGCTCTGGCATGCCTACGGCGGCGCCGAGGAAGAGGCGATCCGCGAGGTCGCGCGGGCCTACGAGGAGGCGCACCCGGGCACGCGCGTGGAGCTGCTCGCGGTGGCCTTCGGCGCCTACGCGGCGAAGCTCGAGTCGGCCATCCCCACGGGGCGCGGGCCGGACGTCTTCATCGACGCCCACGAGCGGCTCGCGAGCTACCTGGAGCGTGATCTGGTGCTCCCCCTCGAGGGCGCAGACGTGGCCGACCTGGAGCCGCGCCACCTCGAGGCGCTGCGGAGCGAGGGCACGCTCTACGGCCTTCCGCTCTCGGCGAAGTGCGCGGCGCTCTACGTGAACACGGACCGGCTGAGCCCGCCCCTCGAGACGCTCGAGGACGCCTTCGCCTGCTGCGACGAGGAGGGCGCCTCGCCGCTCGTCTTCGAAGCGGAGAACGGCTACTACGCCGCCGCCTTCGTGCACGCCTTCGGCGGGCAGATGCTCTCGGCGGAGGGCGAGTACGCCTTCATCGGCGACGAGGCCCGGGAGGCCGTCGCGCTCCTCGACCGCTGGCTCGACGAGGGGCGCGTCCCCGAGGAGGCGAACGGCGAGCTGGTGAAGCGCCTCTTCGCGTCCGGGCGCGCGGGCGCGGCGATCAGCGGGCCCTGGCTCGCGCCGGACCTCCCCGAGGACCTCGCCTGGACCGTGCAGCCGCTGCCGACGCTCGCCGCGGCCGGCGAGCCCCTCGCGCCCTACGCCACCATCGAGGCCGCCTACGTCGCGACGAACGGCGAGGCGCCCGAGGCCGCGAAGGAGCTCGCGGCGTTCGTGGCGGGGCCCGAGGCCGCCCGCATCCGCGCCACCGTCGGCCGGCAGGTGGTCAGCTCGCGGAGCGCCTGGGAGGACCCGGCCCTCGCGGAGGACGACTTCCTCCGCACCTTCCGCGACGCCGCGCGCCAGGCGACGCCCATGCCCACGCACCCGAACATGCGCCTGGTCTTCGAGCCGGCGCAGCGGGCGCTCCGGAAGGTGCTCCGGGCCGGCGAGCCGGTGGAGGAGTCCCTCGCGGCGGGCGCGCGGAGCTTCGCGGACGTCACCCGGCCGCTCCCGGAGCCGGCGAGCCCGACGCCTCTCCTCGCCTTCCTCGGCCTGCTCCTCCTCGCCGTCGTCGGCTCCTGGGCCTACAAGCTCCGTGACCCGCAGACGCGCGCCGCGCTGAAGGCCTCGCTGCCGGCGTACAAGTACCTCGCGCATGCCTTCGTCGCCGTCGGCCTGCTCGTGATCCTGCCGCTCCTCGTCGGCGCCGCGACCTCCCTCTTCGCCGGCCGCGGCACGGACCTCTACTACGTCGGCACGGCGAACTACGCGGACATCCTCACGGCGCGCGGCGGCGAGCTCTTCGGGCACGGCTCCTTCTACGTCGTGCTCCTCGTCACCGTGCTCTGGACGGTGCTGAACCTCGCCTTCCACGTGGGCATCGGCGTCGCCCTCGCGCTGATCCTCAACCGCAAGAACCTGCGCTTCAAGGGGCCCTATCGGGTGCTCCTGATCCTGCCCTGGGCGGTCCCGAACTACGTCACGGCCCTCGCCTGGAAGGGCATGTTCCACCGGCAGTTCGGCGCCATCAACGGCATCCTCGAGGCGCTCGGCGCCGAGCCCGTGAGCTGGTTCGCCCAGTGGTCGACGGCCTTCGCGGCGAACGTCACGACCAACGTCTGGCTCGGCTTCCCCTTCATGATGGTCATCACGCTCGGCGCGCTGACGAGCATCCCGAAGGACCTCTACGAGGCCGCCGCCGTGGACGGCGCCACGCCCTGGCAGCGCTTCCGCCACGTGACCTGGCCCATGCTCGGCCCGGCCCTCGCGCCCGCCGTGGCCATGGGCGCCGTGTGGACCTTCAACATGTTCAACGTGGTCTTCCTGGTGAGCGCCGGCGAGCCCGACGGCACCACGGAGATCCTGGTCAGCGAGGCCTACCGCTGGGCCTTCACGCGCGGGAGCCAATACGGCTACGCGGCGGCCTACGCGGTGCTGATCTTCGGCATCCTCGTCGTCACGACGCGCCTCTTCGGGCGCGGCCTCACGGAGTCGAAGGCGTGAGCTACGTCGACGACCGGCCGAGCGCAGCGAAGTCCATCGCCAGCCACGCGATCCTGATCGCGGCCGTGGTCTTCGCGCTCTACCCGATCCTCTGGGTCATCTCGCTGGCGTTCAGCGCCGGCGACGCGCCCGAGCCCTCGCTGGTGCCGCTCCCGCAGGACCCGAGCCTCGAGCACGTGGAGGCCGTGGTCGGGCGGACCGACGACCAGGGGCGCTGGCTCTTCGTGCGCCAGCTCTTCAACTCGCTCGGGGTGGCCGTGACCACCTCGCTCGCCGCCGTCGCCATCGCCACGCCGGCGGCCTACGCCATGAGCCGCTTCCGCTTCGTCGGGCAGAAGACCACCATGGGCGCGCTCCTCGCGACGCAGATGTTCCCGGGGGTCGCGGCGGCCATCCCGCTCTACCTGCTCCTCGACGCCATCGGCCTCATCGACACGCGCTCGGGCCTGGTCCTCGTCTACGCGACGAGCGCCGTGCCCTTCGCCATCTTCCAGCTCCGGAGCGCCTTCGACGCCATCCCGAAAGACCTCGAGGAGGCCGCGATGGTCGACGGGGCGACGCGCTTCGGCGCCTTCGTGCGGGTCGTGCTCCCGGCGGCGCGGCCGGCGCTCGCCGTGACCTTCCTCTTCGCGTTCATGACCGCATGGAACGAGTTCATCCTCGCGGCGACCTTCCTCAACCGCGAGGAGAACTTCACGCTCCCCGTCGTGCTCCAGCGCTACGTCGGCGAGTACAGCGCGCAGTGGGGCGACTTCGCGGCCGGCGCCATCCTCGTCAGCGTCCCGGTGATGGCGCTCTTCTACTGGCTCCAGCGCCACCTCGTCGGCGGCCTGACCAGCGGCGGCGTGAAGGGCTGAACGACCCACGGCGCCTCGAGGGCAGCCCGGGGTGAAGAGGCAGCGCACCACCTCGCGCCCGAGAGCCCTCCGGCCCCCCGACAACGGCGAAGCCACATCACCGCGAAGGGGCCCACCGGCCGCGACAGCGGCGAAGCCACCCCGCTGCGAAGGTGAGCGCTGCGGCCACGACAGCGGCGAAGCCACATCACCGCGAAGGGGCCCACCGGCCGCGACTCCGGCGAAGTCACGTCACTGCGAAGGGGAGCCCACCGGCCGCGACACCGGCGAACTCACGTCGCTGCGAAGCGGAGCTCACCGGCCGCGACAGCGGCGAAGCCACGTCGCTGCGAAGCGGAGCTCACCGGCCGCGACAGCGGCGAAGCCACGTCGCTGCGAAGCGGAGCGCACCGGCCGCGACAGCGGCGAAGCCACGTCGCTGCAAAGCGGAGCGCCCCCATCTCTGCCCCGTAGCCCGGCCCCACGGAGCCGCGTTCGTGTACCCACGAAGAACCGACCCGTGTGACGCGAGCGAAGCGA
>PABA01000176.1 GCA_002699025.1 Sandaracinus sp.
AGGCGGAACGAAGAGGCGGAACGAAGAGGCGGAACGAAGAGGCGGAACGAAGAGGCGGAACGAAGAGGCGGAACGAAGAGGCGGAACGACGTCCCCAATTGACGAGGCCCCAGCGGACATCCGCCGGGGCCTCGTTCGTTCGACGCGCGGTCGTCAGATCTGGAACGACGCGATGTCGATGCGCTGATCCGGGTTGATGACGTAGCTGTAGGACCCGAGGATCTGACCGCCGACGGCGATCGAGAGGGTCATGTTCGTCGGCCCGGAGCTCGTGCTGCAGCTCGAGCCCGCCCAGTAGTGGACCTGCACGTTGTACACGCCGTTCGGCGGGTTCTGCTGGTCCCAGTAGACGTTCTCGATGGTGTTGTTCGCCTGGTTCGGGTTGCACTGGCCGCGGGCGTCCTGGTCGAGGTGACCGCCCGAGGAGGCGCGCGTGTGGCTGTAGGAGAGCGTCTCGCCGCCCGGGTCGCGGACGTAGAGGTCCAGGTCGGCGCCGCTGTTCCAGGCGAGCGTGATCTGGATGTTGCCCGACTGGTAGCCGCAGCCCTCGTCGATCTGGCCGTTGCAGTTGTCGTCGAGGCCGTTGCAGACCTCCTGGGCGCCCTGCGTGCAGCTCGCCTCCACGACGGTCACGCCGCTGGCGACCTGCGGGCTCGAGGCCTGCACGGTCACCGTCGCGTTCCCGGACGGCGGCGGGGGCGGGGTCGGCGCGTTGGCGCGGACCCGCACGGTCGCGCGGGCGGGCCGGGCGTTCGTGCGGACGACGCAGCCGGACGCCACCAGCATGCTGAGCGTCGTGGCCGTCATCACGGCACCGTTGAGTACTCGGTTCATCGAAGAGCCCTCCTGTCGTCCTTCTCTCGGGAAGCAGCCGGCGGCGCGCGTCGACTCGTCCCTCGCATCACAAGCTGCCCGGCACCCGGGCGATTTCATCGCGGCCCCCTCGGCCACGACATCGAGACCACCGGGGCCCCGCGCGCCTTGGACGGCGCTCTGCCGCCCGTCTTCATACCTTCATTGCCTCCGCATGACCACCGCCACGGCAAGCTCGCGCCGAAGCGTCTGAAATCATGCGTCTTTTCGCGCGTCACCGTCGGCGTCGCACACCCCAGGAACGCGCGGCCGCAGCGGAGACTTACACCCACGAGCGGCTTTCTCGCCGCCGGGGCTCAATCGCGCGCGCCGAAGTCGATGGCCCCGGAGCGCGAGCGATCGCGTGGGCGCACGGAGCCGCCGAGGCCCGCGAGGGCGACCATCAGGAAGGCGAGGCCGCCGACGAGGATGGTGACCCCGGCGAGGCGGGCGTCGTCGAGGCCGAAGGCGAAGGCCGCCGCGCCCGCCGCGGTCGCGATCGGGATCGCGATCATCGCGCGCCGTCGCCGCTGCGCCCGTTCGGCGGCCAGCGCCGCCAGCTCCGCCTCACGCTGCTTGTCGGCCTCACGGCGCGCCTTCCGGCTCTCCCGCTTCGCCTTGCCCCGCCCCTTCTTGCCCATGACCGCTCACGGTAGCAGCGGTCGCCCCGGGAAGGCGAACCTCGAGGGCGTAGAGGGCGAGGCCGCGCGCGTCCGCCTCGAGGCGGAGCCGGCGCACGGGGCGCCCGGCGAGGAGCCGCCGGAGCCGCGCCGGGTCGTCCACCTCCCAGCGCACGACGCTCCCGCGGCCGTCGTCGGGCGGGCTCGGCCGCGCGCCCAGCGAGGCGCCGTCCCAGTGGAGCACCACCTCCCCCGCGTCGCCCGGGCCGCCGCCCCCGAGGCCCGGGAGCTCGGTCGAGAGGCGCGCCTCGATCACGAGCCGCTCCGCCGCCTCGGGCCCCGCGGGCAGGCGAAGGCGGTAGTCGACCGCGCCCTCCCCGGCGCCCCAGAGGTGGAGCGCACCGGGCCGCCCGTCCTCGGGCCGGTACACGCCCACGAGCTCGAACTCCGCGCGGTGGAAGCGCTCCACGGGCAGCGCGAGGACGCCGCGGGCCCAGCGGTCCTGGAGCGCGCCGGTGCCGCGGCGGAGCTGGCGCGGGTCGAAGCGCGGCGCGTCCGCGGGCGGCAGGGGGCGCCTCGGACGCGGCCGGCGCCAGGCCCGCGCCTCGCGCCGGAGGAGCGCGCGGACGTCCCGCGCGTGGCCCGGCCGATCGAAGTGGATGGCGTAGCGGGAGGGACGCCCGGCGGCGCGGTAGATCCAGACCAGCGCCCCGGCGACGCCGTCCCGGCGCCCGCGCGCCAGGAAGGCCCGGAGCCAGCCGGCGCGCGCCCGGCCCCGGACCCGGCGCGCGTCGAGGGGCACGCCCACCTCACCGAAGACGAGGGGCTTGCCGAGGGCGCGCGCGACCTGGACGCGCGTGTCGACCCAGGCGCGGAGATCGGCGAGCGAGCGCACGCGCGGATCGCGATGGGGGTAGGCGTGGCTGTCCGCGTAGTCGATCTCCTCGAGGCCGACGACGCGCGCCCAGACCGCCCGGCCCCGGCGGAGGCGCCAGCCGATGTGGCCGGCGGAGATCAGGTGGTGCGGGTCGAGGGCGCGGACGGCGCGGGCGTGGCGGCGCACCCAGGCGACGAGGGCCTCTTCGCCGGCCTCCGAGTGGGCCGCGACCTCGTTGGCGAGCTCCCAGGCGAGGAGGGTCGGGTCGTCCCGGTAGGCGACGCCGGTGAGCGCGTTGGTGCGCCCGACGACACGCCGGAGGTGCGCCGCGAAGGCCTCGTCGCAGGGGGCGCAGCGGAAGAAGGCGGCGAGCTCGGCCGGCCGGAGATCGGGGAGGCGTCCGTCGCTTCCGTCTCCGCTGGCGTCCGGGTCGAGCAGCCCGCCCCACGCGGCGTAGCGACTGAAGCCACCGTGGTCGGCCCAGCGGTTGGAGAGCACGAGCACCACGCGCAGCCCCCGCTCCCGCGCGGCGACGAGCACGCGATCGAGGTGCCGGAAGCTCGCCTCGACCCAGCCCTCGGGGCCGAGGCGGAAGGCGAAGTCGCGGCGCCAGGCCTCGCCCCCGGCGGGGCCCTCACCGAGGGCCCAGACGCGGATGACCCGGTGGCCGTCGGCGGCGACGGCGTCGAGGGTGGCCTCGAGCGCATCGCGGTGCCGCGGCCCGTGCATGACGGCGACGTTCGCGCCGAGGAAGGCGAAGGGGGCGCCGTCCAGCACGAAGCGCTCGCCCTCCACGCGGACGAAGCCCTCCGGAGCCTGGGCGCCGACGGGCGGCGGCGAGGCGAGGAGCGACAGGAGCAAGGCCGCGAAACGCGCGCGCACGGCCGGCAGTGTAGACTCCCGGGCCATGGCCGACGGCCCCCGGAGCCCGCTCTTCCACGCGATCGTGATCGCCGGCGCGGCCCTGGGCGCCGCGCCCGGCTGCGCGAAGCACCACCGCGTCGAGCCCCGGCCCGAGCTGGACGCGGGCCGGGACGCCGGCGCGCGCGACGCGGGGACCGACGCGGGGCGACCCGACGCAGGCTGCCCGGCCGACTGCGAGGACTTCTGCGACCCGCGGCCCGAGTGCGCGCCTTGCTCCCCCTGCATCCTCTGAGCGGGCTCGCCGGGCGCCGAGCCCGGATGACGCGCCGGGCGGGTCGCGGGTCGGGGCGGTGGGCCCACGGACGGCTGCGCGATGGGCGGCTGCGCGATGGGCGGCTGCGCGATGGGCGGCTGCGCGATGGGCGGCTGCGCGATGGGCGGCCGCGCGATGGGCGGATGCGCGATGGGGATCGGGAGAGCGAGACGCTCGGCAGGGGGCGTGGTGACCGCTCACGCTCGGAGAGACCGTCGAACGCCGAGCGATGGGGGACCGGGAACCGAGGCCCGTCGGGCGATCGGGTGACGGCCGCGCATCGTGGTGCTCGGGCTCGGCCGGGTCGGCGTCGGCCATCTCCGGGCGGCCTCGAGACCGCGCTCGCCTCGGGCAGGTCGCCAGCGCGCGTGGGGCGCGCGACGCCCGGGCGCGCGGCCGCGCGCGACCGAACGGCGGGCGCATGAGCGACGCCCCGTCGATCCCGCGCCGGCTCGGGGCGCTCGCGCTCCCCGACGACCCGACCCTGGAGGCGGCGCCGTCGGGGACGCGCGCCCTCGTCGCGCGGGTCTGGGGCGAGCGGGTGCGCTCGGAGCTCGCCGCGGCGCAGGCCTTCACCCGGGTCGCCCAGCGGGCCATCGCCGCCGGGCTCCCGCGCGAGGTGCAGTACCTCGCCGCCCGCGCGGTGGCCGACGAGGTCCGCCACGCGGCCCTCTGCGCCGCCCTCGCCGAGCGCGCTGGCGCCGCGCCCTCCTGGCCGAGCCCGCCGCCACCGCGCGACGCCGGGGACGACACGGCGCTCTTCGTCTCGAGCGGCTGCATCCAGGAGACGCTCGGGAGCGCGTTCTTGCAGGCGACCCTCGAGCGGGCCGAGAGCCCGGCCGCGCGCTTCGTCGCGCGCGCCCTCCTCGCCGACGAGGTCGACCACGCGCGCATCGGCTGGGCCTGGGTCGCCGGCCTGGACGAGACCGGGAAGGTGACGCTCGGTGCGCGCCTGCACGGCCTGCTCGCGGCCTGCCTCGGGCCCTGGCGCGCGCGCCTCGACGCCCTGCCCGCGGCGGGCGCGCCGGCCTTTGGCGTGCTCGCGCCGGCCACCATTCGGGCCGAGATGCGCCGCGCGCTGGAGGAGCTGGTGCTCCCCGGCTTCGCTCACCTCGGCGTCCCCACCGGGGACGCGGCCCGCGCGATCGACGCGCTCGGTTGAGCCGGCGCGCCGGGCCCGTCGACCTGGCGCAGAGCTCGTCAGAGAGCGAGAGCGAAGGCGAAGGCGGGCCGGTCGCGGCCCATCGGCCCGACGTCGAGCTCGTCCGGCAGAGAGGGCGGAGGCGCTCGCGCCGCGGGGCAGGTCGCGGCCCATCGGCCGGAGGCCGAGCCCCTCAGACCGCGCGGGCGAGGGCGAAGACGCTCGTGCCGCAGGGCAGGTCGCGGCCCATCAGCCAGCGCGCCTCGAGCTCGAGCAGGCGGAGCGCCGCCGCGTTCAGGGCCGGGTTCGTCTTCGCCTCGAGGAGCTCGTCGAAGGCCACGGGCGCCGGCCGCCCGAGGACCTTGCTCCGGAGCTCGCGGAGGAGCTTCACCCCGCCCGCCGCGAAGAAGAGCGGGAAGAAGAAGTAGGTCAGGCGCTCGAGGGCGAAGCCGCTCTCCTCGGCCAGCGCGCGCGCCGACTCGAGCGTGTAGCGACGCTTGTGCTTCTGCGTGTCGTCCCAGGGCGACCAGAGCATCTGGAAGGCGGGCACGGTGAAGACCACGTGCGCCCCGGGCCGCAGGTGCCTGCGCACGTGCCGCAGCGTCGCCTGATCGTCGGGCAGGTGCTCGAGCACGTCGAAGAGGAGCACGGCGTCGTAGCCGTCCGCGCGCCGGTCCCCGTCGAGGTCCGGCGCCGGCGGGAACTGGCGCGTGATGTCGAGGCGCACGTAGCGCCGGTGCCGCGCCGCGCCGAGGTGCGCCGCCACGCGTCGGGCCGCCGCCTCGAGCCCCTCCCGGTGCACGTCGCCGTAGTCGACCACGTAGCCGTGCCGGTTCAGGTGCGTGGCCACGTTCCCCGTGCCGCAGCCGAGCTCGATGGCCCGCGTCCCCGGCCCGAGATGCACGTCCATGAGCCGCCGGATGAGCTCGCGCCGATAGACGTGCCAGTAGTGCGTCGTCTCGAGCGTCTCGCGGAACGCGAACTCGCGCGGATCGAAGTACGCGGCGAGGTCGATGCCCGCGTCGTCCTCCGCGAGCAGGTCCAGGATCTCGGCGTCCCCGGGCGGGGTCGACGGCTTCGGCATCGACATGGGCCGGCTCGGCGTACGAGCCGCCCCCGCGCCGGTCAAGCGCCGGCGCCCTCCTCGCTCGGCCCGGTCGGCTCGCTCGGCTCGGCGGGCTCGGCGAGCGCGCGCGTGCCGGCGGGCGTGAAGGCCAGGCCGACGACGACCTGTCCGATCATCGACGCCACCGTCCAGGCGGCCCCGGCCGCGACGATGGCCGCCTGCCCGTCGTCCTCCGGCGCCCAGGGGGCGAGGAGCTCGATGGCGACCAGCTCGCGGGCGCCGAGCCCCTGCGGCGTGATGGGGAGCGCCGAGACCAGGAGGATGATCGGCATCAGCACGCAGGTCGGGCCGAAGGGGAGCGTCACGTCGAAGAAGGCGTAGGCGCCCCAGAGGCCGGCCACGAGGCCGACGACGTAGGGGAGGCGCCAGAGGAGGAGCGTGACGTGGCGGAGCGGGCCGGCGTCGAAGAGGGGCTTCAGGAAGGCGCGCGCCGCGAGGAGCCCGGGGCGCAGGCGGAGGACGGCGAGGTAGACGACCCCCGCGACGAGGAGCGGCAGGACGTAGCCCGTGATCCAGGGCGCGCTCTCGTGGCTGAAGGGGAGCGAGACGGCGGTGACGGCGATCACGCCGCCGAAGAAGGTCGCGTAGGAGAGGAGCGTCGCCCCGGCGACGCTGACCACCGGGGCGCCGTGGCGCCGGCTGAGGAGGAAGGTGAGGTAGGCCTGGCCGACGTGGAAGTTGATGGTGCCGGGCAGGTAGGAGGCGCCGCGCACGACGAGGAGATCGCGGAAGCGCAGCGTGGGGGCGACGAGCCGGTAGACGCGCCAGCTCGCGAGCGAGTCGAGGCTCAGGTTCACGGCGAGGCAGGCGCCGACGAACGCCGCGTAGGCGGGGAGGGAGACGCGGCCCAGGTGCCGGGCGACCTCCCCCGGGTCGACGCGCCAGAGGGCGAGGGCGAGGAAGAGGACCGCGACGAGCCACGGCAACAGGCGCCGCCAGAGGGGCGGCGCGGCGCCGCCGGAGGGAGCGCTCACGGGGCTTCGCTCTTCAGCCAGGCGAGCTCCTCGGCCATGCCCTCCTCGAGGGGGACGGCGGGAGCGAAGGCGAGCTCGGCGCGGGCGCGCTCGATGGACATGTGGAAGTCGCGGCGGCGCTTCTCGCGCGGGGCGGGCTCGGGGGCGCCGGGGAGGCCGGCGACCTTCATGGCGACGCGGGCGAGCTCGGCGACACTGTGGGGGGCGCCATCGGCGACGTTGTAGGGGCCGCGGCCGCGCTCGAGGGCGGCGGCGAGGGCGGCGGCGGCGTCGCGCACGTGGAGCTGGTCCCGCTGGTCGAGGCCGTCGCCGAAGATCACCGGACGCTCGCCGGCGGCGACGCGGCGGAGGAAGTTCGGGAGGGCACGGGAGGTGGTCTCCCCCGGGCCGTAGACGGCGGGCATGCGGAGCGAGACGCTGCGGATGCCCTCCTCGTCGGTGAAGGCCTGGGCGTGGTGCTCGCCGGCGAGCTTGGTCGCGCCGTAGTCGCTCAGCGGGTAGGTGCGCGCGGCCTCGCTGACCGGGGCCTCGCGGGGCTCGCCGTAGACCTCGAAGCTCGAGGCGTAGACGACGACGGAGGCGCCGGCCTTCCGGGCGGCGTCGAGGGCGCGCATGGTGCCAAGGACGTTCACGTCGACGAGGCGCCGGCGGTCCTCGGCGGTGGTGTGGGCGGTGCTCGGCGGGTGCCAGGCGGCGAGGTGCACGAGGCCGACGGTGGGGCCGAGCTCGGCGGCGAGGGCGTCGACGGCGGCGTCCTCGGAGAGGTCGAGGGCGAGCGCGCGGATCCCCTCGCCGGCGGCCTCGCCGAAGAGGGGCGCCGGGAGCCGGCCGCTCCGGGAGGCGGCGACGACCTCGTGGCCGGCGCGCGCGAAGGCGTGGCAGGCGGCGCGGCCGAGATGACCCGTGCCGCCGGTGACGACGAGCTTCACGGCGTGCCCTCCCCTTCGGCGCCGTCCGTCAGGCCGAAGCGCCAGGTCTCCGCCGGGTCGGCGCCGGCGCGCATCCAGCGGAGCTGCGCCCGGAGGCCCTCCTTCAGCGGCGTCGGCGCGTAGCCGAGGCGCTCCCGCGCGCTCCCGAGGTCGAAGCGCTGGTCGATCCACCACTTCGGCGTCTTCGCCCGGTCGAGGAGCGGCTCGACGTCGGCCACGCCCTCCTCCCGCGCCACCTCGCAGGCCAGGGCCGCCACCTCGGCGATGGTGCGGCTCTTCTCGCCGGCGCCGTGGTAGGCGCCGGTCGCGCCGCGGAGCGCCGCCTCGACCATCAGCCAGCAGAGGTCCGGCGCGAAGACGTCGTCGCGCACGCTCGCGCCCGCGCCGTAGACGGTCGGCCGCCCGCCCTCGAGGAGCGCCGCGAGGAAGCGCGGGATGGCGTTCTTCGCGTGCTGGCCCGGCCCGTAGATGCAGCTCGGGCGCACCACGGCGAAGCGGTAGCCGGCGCGCTCGGCGCTCAGCTCGAGGAGGCGCTCGGCGAGGAACTTGGCCGAGCCGTAGCTGTGTGGGTCCGGGCGCTGGGGCGGGTCCGCGGGGTCGATGGCGCCCTCCGCCGTCTCGCGCTCGGGGCGGCTCGGGCCGTACATCTTGAAGGTCGAGCAGGCGACCAGGTGCGGGCGCTGGCCGGCGGCGAGGAAGGCCTCCATGAGCCGCGGCGGCGCTTCGGCGATGGCGCGCAGGTTCGCGCGCGCCTCGGCGTCCACGCTCGAGCCCCGGGTGATGCGCGCGGCCATGTAGAGGACGGCGTCGATGGCCCCCGCCTCGGCGACGAGGCCCGCCGGGTCGAGGTCTCGCGCGCCGAGGTCCCGTTCGATCTCGGCGCCGCTCCCGGGCACGTCCACGCCCACGCATTCGCAGCCGCGGAGCCCGAGCGCGTGGCGCAGGTGCGTCCCCACGAAGCCCTGGCTCCCGGTCACGAGGATCCGCGCGCCCTCCCGGCGCGTCCGCGGCGGCGCCGTCATCCCGCCCTACCCCTCGGCCCGCGTCTTCACCGACTCGCTCCGCTCGGGCGCGCCCGATTGGAAGTCGATGGCCAGCTTGCTCACGCTCGCCATGCGCTTGCCGGTCCGCACCATCTCGACCTTCTGCACGAACTCCGTATGGATGCGCAGGTCGTCGCCGAGGTGGCGCCGGATCACGGCCTTCACCTCCTCGAGGGCGTCCTGGGAGAAGCGCCCGCCCTTCACGACCAAGAAGCGGATCGCCCCCGGCTCGTCCTGCACGATCTGGAAGCGCTCGATGGCGTAGTCGTAGTCCTTGAGCAGGTGCGGGAAGAAGGTGCCGGGGACGTAGCGCCCGTCCGTGCCCTGGATGATCGACTGCACGCGGCCGTGGATCTCGCCGATGCGCGGCGCGGCCCGCCCGCAGGCGCAGACGCCCTCCTCCATCGCCACGGCGAGGTCGCCGATGCGGTAGCGGATGAAGGGCATGGCGTAGTTGTTCAGGTCGGTGACGACCACCTCACCGGTCTCGCCCGGCTTCGCGGGGCGCCCGTCGACGAGGATCTCCACGAGGTAGCCCTCGCTGACGACGTGGTGGCCGGCGTGGGCCTCGCACTCGTAGGCGATGCCGCTGAACTCGCGGCTGCCGTACTTGTCGAAGGCGGCGCAGCCGAAGGCGTCCTCGATGATCGCGCGGCTGTGGTCGGGGAGGCTCTGCGCGCTCGACATGATCGCACGCGGCTGGTGGCTCATGCGGCCGACCTTCTTCAGGTAGCGCGCGAGGAAGTCGAAGGCCTCGGCGTAGCCGTCGATGAGCACGGGCTCCTTCTCCTCGATGAGGCGGACCATCTCGTCGAGGCCGTCCTCCTTCATCTCGAAGATGGGCACGAACCAGCGGTTCGAGAGGCGCGCGTCGGCCCGCTCCTTGAACGCCTGGCTCTTCGACATGCCGAGGGTCTGGTGCCAGAGGCGCACGCTCGGGTCGCCCCAGACGTAGCCGGTCCACTCCTGCGCGCGGAGCGTGGCCGCCCAGCGGAACTCGAGCTGCTCCCGGTCGGCGAAGCAGACGAAGGGGCGCCCGGTGCTGCCGCTCGTCGTGATGCGCAGCACCTCCGCGTGGTCGATGTTCTCGGCGCGGATGTCGAAGTAGATGTGGCGGCGGACGTCGTCCTTCGTGAGGAAGGGGAGCTTGTGCAGGTCGGCCTGGCCGCGGATGTCCTCGGGGCGGAGGCCCGCCTCGCGCAGGCGCTGCCGGTAGTAGGGGACGTTGCGCCAGGCGTGGCGGACGAGGCGGCGGAGCTTCTCGTCCTGGAGCTCGCGCATCTGGTCGGCCGGGAGCCACTGGGTCTGGTGGAGCGTCTCGTAGTGCTGCTCGACCCGGCGCGTGATCATCCAGTGCGTGCGCTCGAAGGTGCGCATGTAGGTGCGCCAGCGGAGCGGGTGCTTGCGCGGCGAGGGGGCCGGGTCGCAGTCGACCGGGTGGCGCGCGAGGAAGCGCTCGGCGACGTCGCGGGGCGGCGCCTTCACGCGGTACTCGAGGGTGGCCTTGGCGAGGTCGACGAGGCTCTCGGCGCTGACCTGGAGGGTCTTGGCGCCGTCGAGGAAGGAGGTGCCGGCCTTGCGCGGCTCGAAGAGGGTCTCGACCTCGCGGTACTCGTAGCCCTTCGCGTGGGCGGCGACCATGATGAACGACTGCCAGTAGGCGTAGTCGCCCTCGTAGGTGAGGATGTCGGCGAAGACCTCGCGCGAGCAGCAGATGAAGCCGCTCTTGTTGTCCTCGAGGTCCATCCCGAAGGTGCGGTTGAGCAGCGTGTTGAAGGCGCGGCTCACCCAGTAGCGGTTGCCGCGCTCGCGGCCGACCGGGGAGCGCCAGCCCTGCACGACGTCGACCTGGTACTCCTGGAGCGTGCGGTAGAGGCGGAGCACGTCCTCGGGCTGGTACTGGAGGTCGGCGTCGATGATGGCGACGAAGGCGCCCGAGGAGGCCTCGAGGCCCGTGCCCCAGGCGGCGGAGATGCCGCGGTTGACGCCGTGGTAGGCGCCGGTGATGCGCGGGTGCTGCTCGGCGAGCTCGCGGATCACCTCGGCCGTGCGGTCGGCGGAGCCGTCGTCGACGAGGACGAGCTCGCCGGCGATCTCGCCGTGGTCGAAGGTGCCGAGGACGCGCCGGGCCAGCTCCGGGAGGTTCAGCTCCTCGTTGAAGCAGGGGACGATGACGGAGATCTCGGGCGTCGCGGCGGTCATGATGAAGCGGGCGGCAGCCTGTCACGCGGGCCGCGGCGGTTCCAGTGGCGGCGGGAGCGTGCGCTTGCCCCCGACCTGGGGGGCGCCGCCAGGGGCGCGCGCGGGGTATGCCGAGAGGTCCGGGGAGCGCCCGACGCGGGAGCAGGCTGCTTGCGCGTGCGCGATCCGCCGTCCAGCGTCCCCCGCCGACGAGTCCTCCCATGGCCCGCCTGCTCCCGCTCTCGCTCGCGCTCCTCGCCCTCTCCGCCTGCGGCGGCGAGGAGGCGCCCGCCGCCACGACCGACCCCTCCGCGGAGGCCTCGGCCGGCGGAGAGGAGACCGCGCCGCCCCCCGCGCCGCCGGGCCCGCTCGGCGACGACGCCTTCCTCGGGCGCGTCCCGCCGGGCTTCCGGCCGGCCGAGATCCCGGACCGGGTCGGCTTCGTGCGATCGGAGCGGCCGGCGCCCGACGGGCACCTCGGCTCGATCGTCGTCTCGACCCCCGCGTACGCGACGCCGGACCAGCGGGTGCTGCTCACGAGCGCCGACCGCTGCCGCGACGCCGGCGAAGCCTCGGCCCACGCGCTCCGCCGGGACCACCAGGTCGAGCCGCAGTACGTGCGCTACGCCGTGATCGAGCTGCCGGCCGGGGAGGCCTGCCAGTACGAGCTGCGGATCGTCGGCGCGGAGCGGCCGCACTCGGTGGTCGGCACGGTGCTCCAGTCGGAGGGCGCGGACCGGGTCGTCCTCTGCACGATCGGCGAGGGCGACGCGGTGGCGCGGGAGGGCTGCGAGGCCTTCCTCGAGAGCTGGCGCTGGGCGCCCGGCGAGCGCTGAGCGGACGCTCGGAGGGCGAGAGCCGAGCGCGCGCTGGCTCGAGGTGGCTCCCGCACCCGCTCCCGCTCGCGCGATGCGAGGACGCGCCGGATCGGGTCGCGGGCGCGCACGCCTACTCGGCGGGCTCCTCCGCGAAGAGGGTCGCGCCCCAGCAGAAGTGGCGGGCGCCGTCCTCGGGGGCGCTGACGCGGAAGGTCACGCGGCGGGGCGCGTCGCTCGGGGGGATGGTCCAGGCGAAGGTCGCGTAGCCGGGCTCGGCGCCGGCCTCGATGGCGTCCACGGGCCGGCCGTCGACGCGGAGAGCGAGGCGGACGTCGGGGCCCCCGCGGGCCGCCGCCGCGTCGAGGACGCCCGCGAAGCCCGCCACCCGGCGCCCCTCGGGCGGGACGTTCTCGAAGACCACGTCGAGGGGGCGCCCGTCCGGCAGCGGGTGGGTCCAGGTGCAGGGCATGCGCACGCGCCCGAGCTCGCCCTCGGTGGGGCCGACCCAGGTCCACTCGGCATGCGGGCACTCGAGGCGCTCGCCATCCCAGGGGGCGCAGGCCTCGCGCTCGCCGCCGGGCGCGCCCTCGTAGGCGGCGGCGCGGTGCACGTTCTCGCGGAAGCTGTAGACGACCGTCCGGCGCGGGGCGGTGTTGCGCCAGAGGCTCCAGGCGCCGGCCTCGGCGACCTCCTCGATGCCCTCGCCGGCGCCGATGCGGGCGGCGAGGTTCCCGCCGCGGCGGGTGAGGAAGTAGTCGTAGAAGTCGCCGTAGAGGTCGTAGCGGAAGCGGCGGTGCTCCCACTCGCCGCGCCGACCCGGGTAGGGGCTCGAGCCGAGGGTGCGGAGCGAGAGCGGGATGGTCGAGCTGTTGATGAAGGTGAAGCCGACGAGGCCGCCACGCTCCACCATGTAGTAGGCCGGGTAGTGGAGGAAGACGGCGTGCGAGAGCGCGTCGGCGCGGGAGGCGTAGACCATCCCGTAGAGGCGCCGACCGGGCTCGGCGGCCTCGAGGACCGTGGCGAGGTCCTCGGCCTCCTCGTCGACGCTCGTGAGCTTCTCGTGGACCACCCAGCCGGTCCACGCGGCGAGGGCCAGGGCGGGGGCGTGGACGAGGAGCGGGAGCCAGGGCTTGGCGGACGGGGCGACGGCGAGGGGCAGGAGGAGCGCGAGGCCGCAGATGCCGAGGATCACCATGCGGGGCGAGATGGCCCAGATGTTCGCGGCGCTCATGGGGGCGCCCCAGTAGAGGCCGGCGAGGAGGAGGCCGACGAGCCAGGCGCGCCAGGGGACGGCGGGGCGGCCCTCGCGGCGCCAGCGGAGGACGAGGCCGACGAGGCCGGCGAGGAGGAGCCAGCCGAGCACGGCGGCGAAGCCGAGGCGGAGCTGCTGGTCGGCGTCGTCGTGGAAGGCCTCGTTGAACCACTGCGGGAGGCCGATCCACTTCTCCTCGAGGGAGCGCATCTCGAGCTCGCCGCCGGACTGGGCGTGGACCGTGGCGGTGGCGGCGCCGAGCCGGTCGGCCTGATCGGTGACGAAGCTGGAGCCGAACCAGATGCCGAAGCAGGCGAGGCTCGGGACGAGGGCGAGGAAGAGGCGAACCAGGCGGCGCCAGCGGCGCCAGTGGTGGAAGAGGGCGGCGGCGACGCCGGCGACGAGGAGAGCGACGCCGTAGGCGAGCGCGTGGGTGAAGAAGAGGAGGGAGGAGGCGAGGACGACCTCGCCGACGCGGCGGGCCGGGGCGCCCTCGAGGTCGCCGAGGCGGAAGAGCGCGGCGAGGGTCCACAGGGCGAGGGGCACGGCCATCACGTAGGCGCCGAAGCCGAGGTAGAGGGGCCAGCTCCAGACGGCGCCGAAGGCGAGGAGCGCGGGCCAGGGGGAGCGGCCGAGGACGCGGAGGAGGTGGGCGAGCGCGAGGGGGGTGCCGGCGACGTAGAGGGCGAGGAGGAGGCGGAGCGCCACGTCGACGCCGACGATCTTCCCGAGGAGGGCGCCGCCCAGGTAGAAGCCGAGGTAGGTGCTGATCTGCGGGTGGAGCTCGTAGTAGAGGTCGAAGCCGCGGGCGGGGTCGCCGTGGTGGGCGAGGACGGAGACCATCGCGGCGTGCTGCGGGTAGTCGAGGAGCGGCAGCCGGAGCGGGGTGAAGAGGGGGATGGCGACGCAGAGCGCGCCGAAGGCCCAGGCGGCCCAGAAGGTGGGCCCGAACGGGGGGAGCGGGTTCGGCTCGGCGGGCGGCTCGGGCTCGTCGCTCGGCGCCCCGGTGCGGCGCGGGCGCCTCACGTGCGCGCCTCGTCGTCCGCGACCTTGGCCGCCTCGCCGCCCTCGCCGCCCTCGCCGCGGAGCCCGACCCAGAATGCGTGGGTGGCCTCGGCGACCTGCTCCGGGCGCTCCTCGAGGGGGGCGCCGCGGCAGCCGTCGAGCATCGCCGTCCGCCCGTCGGCGAGCGCGCGGGCGAAGCGGGCGGCGTTCTCCGGCTCGCTCCCGCGGTCGTGCTGGCCCCAGACGACGAGGGCGGGCGCCTTCACGGCGGCGAGCGCGGAGGCCGGTCCGAAGGCGTCGGGGGCGAGGTCGCCGGCGAGGTGGCGGAGGCAGGCATGGGCGGCGGCGTCGAGGTCGTCGGCGGCGCGGAGGGCGAGGCCCTCGCCGGCCCAGCTCGGGCGCTTGGGGAGGCCCCGGAGCCAGTCGCCGGCGACCTCGGCGGGCGGCAGGACGGCGTCGAGGTCCCCGTCGAGCCAGGCCTGCTCCTCTTCCGAGGGGGCGTCCGGGCGGAGGCCCATGGGGCGGACGAGGACGAGGGAGGCGACGCGCTCGGGGTGCGCGGCGGCGTAGCGCCAGGCGAAGAGGGCGAAGCCGTCGGCGGCGGCGAGGTGGGCGCGGCGGACGTCGAGGGCGTCGAGGAGCTCGCCGAGGCGGGCGACCTGGGTGGCGACGTCGTAGCGCGCCTTCGGGTCGTAGGCGGCGAGGCCCGGGAAGGCGACGAGGAGGACGCGCTCGCCGTCCTCGAGGGGGAGCGCGCGGCCCCACTCGACGAGGGTCGGGCCGAGGACGACGCGGGCCTCGCCGGGCGGGAGGGCGTCGCCGGGGCGCTCGCGGACGGCGACGAGGTGCCCGTCGGCGAGCTCGACCGGGCGCGACGCGAGCTCGTCCCAGCCCTCGCGGAGGAGGCGGCGGGCGCGGGGCGGCGGGCGGAGGAGGCGGAGGAGCAGGCCCCCGCCGATGGCCACGGCGAGGCCGATCAGCGTGAAGCGCAGCAGGAAATCGAGGTCGAGCGTGCCGGGCTCCACGATGGGCGAGGCGTACGCGGCGGGCCCGGGGGTCCGCAAGAGAAACCGGGCGGCGCGGGCGCGACCCGAACGGCGACACCGCCTCGAGGCTCTCGCCTCGGACCGTTCCCGATCGGGGCCAGGCCGGGCTTCTTCCCTTGGCGACGAAGGGCAGCGGGCAGGAGACTGGGCCCATGCGCGCCGGCCGACGGTACACCTGTCCCCGCTGCGGGGAGCAGTCGACCCACGCGGTCCGCTGCTTCCGCTGCGCGGTCTTGCCCCTCGACGAGCACGGCCACCCGCCGCCGCCGCTCTTCGAGCGCCAGATGCTCTTCCGCTCCCAGCCGCCCTCCGAGATCGGCAACGACACGCTGGCCCTCGTGACGGGGGTCGCGGCCGGGACCGGCTACTTCTTCACGCGGCTCAGACGGGAGATCCGCGCGCACCGAGAGCGCCGGCGACGCCGCCGGCGGATCGAGGCGCTGAGGCCCGGCCCGATCGCCGAGGTCCGCGCCGAGGAGGCGCGCGTGCGAGGGCACGTCGAGCTACTCCGCGCCGCGGCGGGGGGGCCGATCGACGCTGCCGCCTACCTGACGCGCCAGCGCGACGCGCCGAAGGGCGGTGACGTCACGGTCGAGACGCGGATCGGCTGTGGGCGCTTCCTGGTGCGCGACGACAGCGGCGCCGCGCTCGTGGACGACGACTTCCTGGCCGTGCTCGCGCCGCCCGGGGCGTCGCTGCCCGCCTCGGGTGACGCGGAGGTGGTCATTCGCCACGGGGACCGGATCGAGGTCACGGGGCCGGTGGCCTGGCGGGCCGTTCCGGATCTCCAGCAGCTCGGTCGCGGCGAGGGGTTCCGAAGCGCCCCGCGGGTGCTCTGCTTCGACGGACGACCCGACGCGCTGCTCCTGCTGCGGCCGCTGCCGACCGGCGAAGGAGCGCGAGAGGGGTGACAGGCGCGGGCGCAGATGCGAGATCCGAGAGGTGAAGGAAAAGCACGTCCGCATCCGCATCGAGCAGTGCCTGGCGCTCTCCAAGGCCTCGAACTGCCCGCGGCGCAAGTTCGGGGCGCTGCTCCTCGACCCGGCGCGCAACGTCGTCCTGATGGACGGCTACAACGGGGGGCCGCGCGGCGGGGGCGAGCTCTGCGGGGGCGAGGTCTGCCTGCGCGACACGATGGGCGTGAAGTCCGGGACGCGCATGGAGATCGGCTGCCACCACGCCGAGATGAACGTGATCTGCAACGCGGCGGCGAACGGGGTGGGCTGCAAGGGGGCGTGGCTGATCGTCACCGGCGAGCCCTGCATCCTCTGCGCGAAGCTGATCCACCACGCGGGCATCGAGCGGGTGCTGATCGTGGAGGGGGGCTACCTCGGGGCGAACGGGGTGGACTACCTGAAAGGGCACGGCGTCGAGGTGGTGGCCGTGGAGGGGCCGAAGGATCCGCGGCTGGCAGAGGTCTAGGCCTCGGTCCCGCGCTTCGCGCGCACTCGGGGCCTCACGTCGTTCATGAGGGGCCTTTCGCAAAGGCCCCTCGGGGCCGGGAGTGAGTCCCGCCCCCTTCACCCGAGGACGACGCGCCTCGGGCGCGCTGCCCCTTCCAACCAGGCACTTCCTCGCGGAAGCGCTCGATTGGGGTCCAGAAGAGGGCTCGAGCCCGCCCCCCGTTCGTTCCGTGCCCCCCGTGCGAGGGGCGGGACACCCGAACGCGCCGACTCCGGCGACCGGCCACGGCAGCGCGTGGCAGGGGAGCGACGCTTCGCGTCGAGGTTCGTCGAGCCCGTTCCCGAGTCCGGCACGCGCGATGCAGACCCGACCTCGTCCACCTCGCGCGCGGCCCGTTCGCGCGCGCTTTGCGCCGCGTCGCGCGCGGCGCGCACGATCCGCGTCCCCCGGAGGAGCCATGCAAGCCCGCGTCCCCATGACCCGCCGCGTCCTCGTCGTCCCGCCCGAGCTCTCCCAACGCGAAGCCTGGGCGCTCCTGCAGCGCGAACGCATCCGGCACCTCCCCGTGGCGAAGGGCGGCCTGCTCCTGGGCATCGTCTCGGATCGGGATCTCCTCCTCCGCGGCACGAGGAAGGGCGAGGGCGTCGCCCTCCCCGACGACCCGATCGCCGAGGCCATGACCATGGCGCCCTTCGTCGCCTCCCCCGACTCGAGCGTCGACGAGCTCGTCCGCGTGATGACCGAGCGGAAGATCGACGCCATCCCGATCCTGAACGCCGCCGACCAGCTCGTCGGGCTCGTCACCTCGACCGATCTGCTGCTCCTGCTGATCCAGCTCGACGAGGCGAAGCCGCCGCCCTTCGAGTGGGAGCTCGTCGAGCACGCCGGAGCCCAGGCCGCCTACGCCTGAGCCGCGCGCTCACCGACCCCTACTCGCGGGCTCGGGCGACGCACTGGGCCGGCTCCCCGCCCGCCTCGGCTTCGATCACGTCGCCGCGAAAGCGGAGGAGGAAGGGGGCGGCGTCGAGGCCCTCGAAGCAGAGCCGGCCCTCGACGACGGCCAGATCGGCGATGCCGAAGAGGCGGTGCTCCGAGAGGGTCCCCACCCCGACGACGACGCGCGGGGCCCCCCACGCCGGCGCCCGGAGACGGAGCGCGCGAGCCCCCTCGGCGGGGCAAGGGTGCGCGCCCAGCGGCGGCGAGAAGCGGTGGCGCGCGCGCTCCACGCCGGTGGCCGGGTCGAAGACCCGAAGCGTTCCGTCACCCACGCCGAGGGCGAGCTCGCCCGCTTCCGTCAGGCCGTGCAACCAGGGGTCGAGAAAGGGGCGCGCCGGCATCTCGTGGGTCGTGCCGTCGGCGAGCACGCGCACGAGCTGGCGACCGCGCTGGACGTGGAGCGCACGGGCCCGGCCGCGCCCGTGGAGCTGGGCGAGCGCTGCGCCGCGACCCAGGACGCGGAAGGGGACGAGGGCTCGAGGGGTCGCCACGAGGAGGCGGCCGTCGCCCTCGAACACGGCCCAGCGGCGCTCCGCGAAGACCAGGCGCAGATCGATGGGCGCCGCGACCAGGGGCGCGCGGACGGGGCGCCCTCCCCCGACGCGGACCTCGAGCACGCCGTCGCGGAAGCAATGCACGGCCCGCTCCCCACGCAGGGTCGTCGCGCGGCATCCCTCGGGAACGGCCCCCGACGGAGACGCGGGCAGCGTGGCGTCGAGGGCGCACTCCACGGTCTCGAGGCCGGGCTCGGGGGGCGCAGGCGCGGGCGGCTCCGCCGTGGCGCTCCGGCGTACGAGGGTCGCTCCACGCGGACGAAGCCGCTCGGCCGGGGGGTCCCAGAGCAGGACCAGCGGCCCGGACGCGCAGCCAGAGGGCCCACACGCGGTGCCCCCGGGCTCGAGCCGGAGCTGTCCCGGATCCCCATCGATGGGCAGCGGCGAGCGCTCCCAGCGCCCGCCCGCCGTCGCGGAGCCCCAGACCTGAGCGCCCGTCCGTCCGAGGGCGATGGCGCGCCGACCGTCGGGGCTCGCGACGTGGACGGCGCCCTCCGGCGCGGGATGCCAGCGAAGGCCCGCCGCCGTGCCCACCCCGATCCCCAGCGGGCGGGTCCGGACGAGGACGCGGCCCCCCTCGAGGAGGCGCCCCGCCGTGATGGTGGCCCCCTCGGGCTCGAGGGGGATGGGGCGCCAGCCCTCCTCGTGGAGGGCGACGGGCAGCCAGCGGCGCGACCGAAGAGCGAGCACGTCGACGTCTCCCTGGAAGCCGGCGGGCTCCACACCGGAACCGAAGGCGGCCGCCGGGCTCGGCTCGGGCCCGGGATCGAGGCGACGCACCTCCTCCCCGCTCGGCGCGAGAGCCAGCGCCCGCGTGCCTCGGACCGAGACGATGGGTCCGGGTGCCTCGTCCCACGCTGCCGGCGTGGCGTCGCGGCCGGCGAGGTCGCGCAGGCGGCAGGGGGCGAGGTCGTCGCGCAGCCCGATCCCCCGGCCGGCGCACTCGAGGGCGTGACGCGGGCCGGCGGGCAGGGCGGTGGGCTCCCAGGGCCAGGGCTGGAGCTCGACGCCGTCCGGCGTGGTGAAGACCCGGAGGTCCCCGCTCTCCGGATCCTCGCAGTCGAGACGCGCCTCGCCAGGGTGCAGGTCGAGCAGGCTACAGCCCTCGGGCAAGGCGACCTCCCGACCGCGGCGCAGGTCGAAGAGCGCGTCGCCGACCTCGGCGAGGGCTGCGTCCACGCCGGCGCCGGTGAAGGCATGCAGGGGCTCGGCGCGCGCCCAGGCCTCGGCGAGCGGCGTGGCGAAGCGGGCTTCGTGGGGCGGCGAGGGCTCGGGCGAGGGGGCCGCCTCGAGGAGCCCGGCGGGGCCGTAGGCGAGCTCTCCGAAGACGAGCGCGTCCCTGACGAGGCGGGGCCGGAGCGCGCGCGGTGGGGGCTCGATCGCCGTCGGCCCGGCGCCGCCCCCGAGCGCGAAGAGCCGGCCGCCATCCACCCAGACCCGGGAGCGCGCGGGGAGCGGACCCGCTCCGAGGAAGGTGTGGCAACCGAGCGCCCGCTCCCCATCGACGGGCGCCCTGCCCTCCCCGGGCCGCTGTCCCTCGAGCAGGTGGAGGGCGCCCCCCAGGTCGACGACGCAGAGGCCGCCGGGCGCGCGCTGGAACGGCGCGGGGGCGGGGCGGCGCGGGAGGTCACCGAGCCGCTCGAGGGGGCCGAGGAAGGACTCGCTCCGCGCCACGACGCCCGCCGCGTCGACGAAGAGCCAACCGTCGGGGAGGCGCGAGGCGCCGCGGAGCGGCTCGAGGAAGCGGTCCGCCGCGAAGCGCACGGCGTCGCCCTCGAGCTCCGCCCGGACGCCGCCCCAGGCCACCCGCCGGACTCCCGCGCGCGACTCGACGAGGCGCAGCGGAGAGGTGGCGGCGCGGACGGAGACGAAGAGCGGAAGACGGGAGGGCGGAAGACGGGAGGGCGAAGGACGCGAGGGCGGAGGTGCGGGCTCGGACCGTGACGCGGGCTCGGGCCGGGGCCCGTGCCGGCCCCCGCAGCCGCCGAGGAGGAGGAGCGTCGAGAGCGTCGCGGGGAGCCAGCGGGAGGTGGGGCTCACGGCGCGAGGGACTCGTCGAGCTCGGGGAGGCGGGCTTCGAGGGCGTCGGCGGCGGCGCGGACGCGGGCGAGGAGGAGCTCGCGGCGCTGGTCGTCGCTGCCGGGCGGGAGCGGGTCGGGGATCGGCCAGGCGCGGCGGGGGAGCGCGGCGAGGCGTGGGGGGAGACGCACGGCGTCCGGATCGGCGTGGAGGAGCACGACGAGGTGGAGCGTGCTCGGGTCGACGTGGGCGGCGCGGCGGGTGTGGGGCGCGAGGGGCGCGAGGCCACGCTCGGCGAGGACGGCCTCGGTATAGGGGCTGAGGGGCGCGTCGGGGACGGCGTCCGTGCCGGCGCTCGCGAAGCGGGCGCGGCCAGCGAAGCGGGCGGCGGCGAGGGCGGCGGCCAGCGGGCTCCGCGCCCGGTTCGCCCGGCAGACGAAGAGCACGCCGCGCACGGCGCGCCCGCCCCCCCTTTCGCCCCGCACCATGGGCGCCAGCGTAGCGCGGCCCGAGGTCGGGAGGCGACGGGCGACGGAAAGCGCGCGGCAGGGAACCGCGCGGCGAGGAAGCGCGCGGCCGGGAAGCGCGCGGCGAGGAAGCGCGCGGCGGGGAAGCGCGCGGCAGGGAACCGCGCGGCAGGGAACCGCGCGGCAGGGAAAGTCGCGCCGTCCTCACGCCCCGCGCGCGGCGCTCGCCCGCGTCCGTCACGGAGGCCTCGCTTGACCGACCGGGTGCGCTGCCCAACGGTCGTGGCTCCATGAGCGCCCGCCACGCCCCCGCCACGCTGCGCAACCGCGAGCCGATCCTCGCGGTGCTCCGGCGCGTCCTCCCGGCGGAGGGCACGGTGCTCGAGGTGGCGAGCGGCACGGGCGAGCACGGCGTCTTCTTCGCGCGGCAGCTCCCCGGCATCCGCTGGCAGCCGACCGACGTGCAGCCCGAGGCGCTGGCGAGCATCGAGGCGCATCGGGCCGCGGCCGGCGAGGAGCGGGTGCTGCCGCCGCTCGCGCTCGACGCGACGCGGGACGAATGGCCGGTCGAGCGCGCCGACGCGATCTTCTGCGCCAACATGATCCACATCGCGCCCTTCGCGGCCTGCGAAGGGCTGATGCGCGGCGCCGGCCGCGTGCTCGAGGCGGGCGCGCCGCTCCTCACCTACGGGCCCTACGCGATCGACGGGGCGCAGACCGCGCCGAGCAACGCGCGCTTCGACGCCTCGCTCCGCCAGCGGGACCCGCGCTGGGGCGTCCGCGATCTCGCCGACGTCGTGCGCGTGGCCGAGGCGGCGGGGCTCCGGCTGGAGGAGCGGGTCCCCATGCCCGCGAACAACTTCACGCTGGTGTTCCGGAAGACGTGAGCCCGGCCGACCACCGGGGGTCCGGCCCGCGACGGCGTCGCGGGGGCGGCGAGCTGCGCCCCCGGCGGGAGGCCGCGCGGGAGCCGGACCGCCCCGCACAGCGAGCGACCCGGTGCTCGGCGAGCGTGAAGGCGGCCCGAGCGCGGCGGGCCCGCCTCCGGACCGCGGCGAAGACGGCGCCGCGCTCGGGGCGCGCGTGACGCGGCCGCGCAAGGGGCCGGCGCTCATGCTGCTGGCGACGGCCATGTTCACGGCGATGGTCGCCTGCGTGAAGGTGGCGCGGGACGAGATGGGCCCGCTCGAGGTGATCGTCTGGCGCGCCGTCTTCAGCGTGCCGCTCACGCTCCTCCTCGTCCGAAAGATCGGCTTCCGCGTGAAGGCGAAGAAGGTGCTCGCGCTGCGCATCCTCCTCGGCTTCGGCGCCATGGTCTGCTTCTTCACCTCGACGCGCGGGCTGAACCTCGGCGACCTCTCGATCATCTCGCGGCTCCAGCCCATCGTCGTCGCCTTCCTCGCGCCGATCGCGCTGGGCTCGGCGGAGAAGGCGAGCGGGAAGATCTGGGGCCTGCTGCTCCTCGGGCTGCTCGGCTGCGCGCTCATCATCGGGCCCGGGCTGCAGGTGGGGAACGTCTACGGGCTCTGGGCGCTGGCGGCGACGATGTTCTCGGCGGGCGCGCACCTCGCCGTGCGCAAGCTCGGGGCCACGGACGACCCGCGGAAGGTGGTGCTCTATTTCCAGGCGGGCGCATGCGTCTTGGCCCTCGGCGCGCACGCGGGGATGACGGGCGAGCTCCTCCCGCTGCCGCCCGCGCATCTCTGGTGGGCGCTCGGCGGCGTGGGCCTCTTCGCGACGCTCGGGCAGGTGGCCATGACCTACGCCTACCAGGCCGAGCGCGCGTCGGTGGTGGCGGCGGCGAGCTACGCCGCGCCCGTCTTCGGCATGGTCGCCGACGTGCTCTTCTTCGACGGCTGGCCGACGGGCACGGCGCTCCTCGGCGGCGCGATCGTCGTCGGCGCGGGGCTGGTGCTGGTCTTCGGCAAGGAGCGCTGAGGCGCTCCTCAGAGCCTCCGAGGCGGAGCCGCCCGAGGACCCGGCGGCAGGACGAGAGCGACGCTCGGCGGGCACCGAAGCCCTCCGAGGCTCAACGTCGGTCGAGGTCGGGCTGCGCGACCTGGCCGTCGTAGAGGAGGCCCGGGTGCTCGTGGGGGGCATTGCCCACCACCTCCTGGCGCCAGTGGGGGAGCCCGTTCTCGTCCTCCATGACGATGTGGCGGCTCATGTCGAGGAGGCCCTCCCCCCAGCGCAGCGCCGCCGACCAGCGGATGCGCCCGTCGAAGCCGACGGCGGCCGCGCCCTCGGGTCCGGCGAGGAAGAGGCCGCCGGGGATCGCGATGCCCGCGGAGGCGGAGAAGGGGAGCTCGACGGTGAGGGTGAGCTCCCCCGTGTCGAGGCGGAGGACCTGGAGCCCGTCGCCCTGGACCAGGGCGACGTGCTCGCCGACGGCGAAGAGGCGCTTCACCAGGCCGTCGACCGAGTGCCGCCAGCGGAGATCGCCGGTGGCGGGGTCGACGGCGAGGACGGCGCCCTTGACGGTCCAGACGAGCGGAGGCGTGGGAGCGGCGCGGTAGGGCTCGGACATGGGCCCGAGGGTAGCGGAGCCCGAGCCGCGTGGTTCTCCTTCCCCCGGCCCATGGGCTCGAGCCCGGCCCCGCCCTACCCGTCGTGGTCCACGCACCACTCGAGCACGCTCGGCCACACCTCCCGCGCCGCGCGCCGCCCCATCACCAGGTCGAAGTGCCCGTACTCGTCCTCGTGCCCATGCGCCTCCCCGAAGGCCGTCAGCTCGGTCGCATGCCGCGCCGCCGCCTCGGGCGCGCACTGCGTATCCGCGCTCCCCGCCAGCGAGCGCACGGGCACGCCCTCCGGCAGCGCCTCGATCACCGTCCGCCCGTCCGCCAGCCGCAGCCCCCCGGGCTCGAACGCCTGCGCCAGCGTCCGCAGCACCGGCACGCTGATCGGGTGGAAGGCCGTCGCCACCAGCCGCCGGTAGAGCCGCCGGTCCACGTTCGAGGCGTGCACGTTGATCCGATCGATGGCGTTGTCGAAGGCCAGCGCGAAGGGCGCCATCAGCGCCGCCGCCGGCCCCATCGGCAGCACCGGCGGCCAGATCAGCCAGCTCGCCCACACGAGCTTCTTCGCCAGGTGGAAGATGCTCTTCGTCCCGCTGTAGTCGAGCGCCGAGCCCACCGTCACCGCGCTCCGGATCCGCGCGTCCCCCTCCGCCAGACGCCGCCCGGTCAGGATGCCGCCCATGGAGTGCCCGACCGCATGCACCCCCGGCGCGCCGGTCACCTCGAGCACCGCCTCGAGCGCCGCCGGCACGTCCACCGTCGCGTACTCCTCGATGCTCCAGCCCCAGTCCTTCGGGTCGAAGAGGCGCGGCTTCTCGCTCCGCCCGTGCCCGCGCAGGTCCAGCGAGAACACGTCGAAGCCCCGCCGCGCCAGCCAGCTCGCGAGCGACACCTCGGGCCCGAGATCCCACGCCAGCCGGTTCGCCCCCAGCCCGTGGATCAGCAGCACCGGGTGCCGCCGCGTGACCTGCGTCCGGTAGCGCGAGAGCGCCACGTGCCAGCCGTCGTCGGTGCGCGCGAAGAGCACCTCGTCGGCGGTCTCGGTGACGTCCCAGCGCCGCAGGTGCGCCCGCCGCCGCCGCGAGAGGAAGCGGTCCGGGTCCAGGCGCACGACGCGCGACCCCTTCGGCGGCTCCCCCCGCGCCCGCACGCCCTAGCCCCCGTGCTCCTCGATCCACGCGAGGAGCTGGCGCACGACGCCCTTCGGCGCGTCCTCCATCGTGGCCGGCGGCCCGATCTCGACGAAGGCCGCGTGCGTCTGCAGGACCTCCCCGTGCGCGCCGCCGTCCTCCATCTCGTGCGACCAGCGGTACCAGCGCAGCGACGTCGCCGTCGCCTCCACGGCCGTGTAGGCCCCCGGGTCGCCCCGGTTCCAGCGCCAGGTCCGCCGCGGCCCCGCGAGCCAGGCCTCGAGCTTCGAGCGATCCATGGCGGCGCCCCTCAGCCCTCGTCCTCGCCCTTCGCGTCGTCCACGGCCGCCGGCAGCGCGAGCTCGTGGTTCGTGATCCGATCCCAGGTCGGCACGAGCACGTTCGGCGAGACGGTCACGACGTGGAGCCGCAGCACGACGCGGGTGACGGTCGAGGTGCGGCTGAAGTTCCCCCGCGTCCCCTGCGGCTGCTCGAAGACCGCCTCCGTGCCCGGCCGGGGGTAGGGGTAGCTGATCTCGAAGCTGTGTCCGTCGCGGTGCTGCCCACCGACGAGCTTGTAGCCGAGGAAGGGGTGGCTCGGGTCGGCCTTGCCGCTCGCCCGGTCGGCGACGCCCACGCAGAAGAGCTGCGGGTCGAGCGTGTAGATGCGGTTCTGCGTCCAGATCTCGAGCGTCTGCGGCGGCTGCTCCACGCGCGGCGCCGGGCCGTGCTGGTGCACCACCTCGACCTCGACCAGCGGCTGCGCGTCGTGGATGGAGCGCTTCGGGGTCGACGCGGCCTGCGGGGGCTTCAGCTCGCCGGTGGGCTCCGCCTCGTGCTCGGGCTGGCCTTCGTCGATGACGGTCTCGTCGTCGAACATGCCGGCGCCGCGCTTCTTCTCGGCCTCGACGTCGGGCGTCGCGTAGCCCCGGTAGGTCTTCTGGGAGGGGCGCGAGCCGTCTCCGCCTTTCTCGCCGCTCATGGGGCGCGAGCGTAGCAGGCGCCGCCGCCGACCGGGACGCCGCTTCCTCACAGCCGGCCTTCGCGAGGGCCGCCCTTCGCGGGAGCCGGCCTTCCTCACAGCCGGCGCCGGCCGGCCCCCGGCCCTGTGGTAAGAGGCGCGCATGGGCAACAGCGACACGGGCGAGAGCGGCGTCGAGAGGAACGTGGAGAGGAACACCGGGCGGCGGCTCGAAGGGAAGGTCGCCATCGTCACCGGCGCGAGCCGGGGCATCGGGGCGGCCATCGCCACGCGGCTGGCCACCGAGGGGGCGAAGGTGGTCCTCGCCTCCCGGAAGATCGAGGGGCTGAAGGCCGTGGCCGAGCAGATCGGGGACGCGGCGCTCCCCATCGCCTGCCACACGGGCAAGGAGGAGCAGGTCGACGGCCTGATCGCCGAGACCGTCGCCACCCTGGGCAAGGTCGACGTGCTGGTGAACAACGCCGCGACCAACCCCTACTTCGGCCCGATGATGAACGTCGAGTGGGGCGCCTGGGACAAGACCTTCGAGGTCAACCTCAAGGGCTACTTCGCCTGCGCGCGCGCCGTCGCCCGCCACCTCCTCGAGCGCAAGGCGGCCGGCTCGATCGTCAACGTGACCTCCGTGCTCGGCCAGATGGCCGCGCCGCTCCAGGGCGTCTACGGCATGACCAAGGCCGGGGTGATCTCGATGACGCAGACCCTCGCCGCCGAGCTCGGCCCCTCGGGCATCCGGGTGAACGCCATCGCGCCCGGCCTCGTGGAGACCCGCTTCGCCTCGGCGCTCACGGGCAACCCGGAGATCAAACAGATGGTGCTCGACCGCACGACGCTGAAGCGCATCGCCCAGCCCGAGGACATCGCCGGCACGGCCGCGTTCCTCGCGAGCGACGACGCCGCCTACGTCACGGGCCAGACGATCGCCGTCGACGGCGGCTGGACGGTGACCTGATGAGCCAGGACCTGATGAGCCCCGACCTCCACGACGCGCCCCGTACGCTCCCGCTCGGCGCCGGCTGGTCCCTCGAGGACCTCTGGGCGCTGGCGCATCGCCGCGCGCGCCTCCACTTCGGCGACGACGCCCGGGCGGCCGTCGAGGCGGCCCACGACTACGTCGCGCGCCTCGCCGCGGAGGGCGACGAGGCCCCGAACGTCTACGGCGTGAACACGGGCTTCGGCGCCCTCGCGGAGACGCGCATCGCCGCCGATCAGATCCGCCAGCTCCAGCACAACCTCCTGCGGAGCCACGCCTGCGGCGTCGGCCCGGAGCTCCCGGCGCCGGCCGTGCGGGCGATGATCGCTCTCCGCGCCCAGGTGCTCGCCCTCGGCTGCTCGGGCGTGCGCCCGGTGCTCGTCGAGCGGCTCCTCGACCTGCTCGAGCACGACATCCTCCCCTGCATCCCTTCCCAGGGGTCCGTCGGCGCGAGCGGCGATCTCGCTCCCCTCGCGCACCTCGCGCTGGTGCTCGTCGGCGAGGGCGAGGCCATCGTGGACGGCGCGCGCATGCCCGGCGCCGACGCGCTCGCGCGCCACGGGCTGAAGCCGCTCGCCCTCGAGGCGAAGGAGGGGCTCGCGCTCATCAACGGCACGCAGATGATGCTCGCCGTGGGCGGGCTGGCGGTGGTCGAGGCGCAGCGGCTCTGCACGCTCGCGGACGTGATCGGGGCCATGAGCCTCGACGCCCTCGAGGGCTCCGGGCGCCCCTTCGACCCGCGCATCCAGGCCGTGCGCCCGCACCCGGGGCAGGCCCAGAGCGCCGGCAACCTCCGCGCGCTCCTCGCCGACTCGGAGATCATGGAGAGCCACCGGGACTGCCACAAGGTGCAGGACCCCTACTCGCTCCGCTGCATGCCCCAGGTGCACGGCGCCTCCCGGGACACGCTCGCCTTCGCGCGCCAGGTGCTCGAGCGCGAGCTGGTGGCAGCGACGGACAACCCGCTGATCTTCGTCGCCGAGGACGGCACGGCGGACGTGATCAGCGGCGGCAACTTCCACGGGCAGCCCCTGGCGCTCGCCCTCGACGCGGCGACCATGGCCGTGGCCGAGCTCGCGAACGTGGCCGAGCGGCGCCTCGAGCAGCTCGTGAACCCGGCCATGTCGAGCGGCCTGCCGCCCTTCCTCGGGCCGCGCTCGGGGCTCGACTCGGGATTCATGATGGCGCAGGTCACGGCGGCCGCGCTGGTCAGCGAGAACAAGGTGCTCTGCCACCCCTCGAGCGTGGACTCGATCCCCTCGTCGGCGGGCAAGGAGGACCACGTCTCGATGGGCTCGATCTCCTCGCGCAAGCTCGGCCAGGTCGTCGACCACGTGCGGAAGGTGCTCGCGATCGAGGCGATGGTGGCGGCCCAGGGGATCGACCTGCGCGGTCCGCTCCAGCCCGGGGCGGGGGTGCGGGCAGCGCACGGGAAGCTGCGGGAGAGCGTGCCGACGCTCGAGGGCGACCGGACGCTGCACCACGACATGGCGCGCGCCGAGTCGCTGCTCGCGAGCGGCGCGCTGCGCGAAGCCGTCGAGGCGGCGATCGGCCCCCTGAGCTGACGCTTCGACCTGGTCGATCCCGTCGGTCGGACCCGTCGAAATTCCGTCATTTCTACCATTTCTCATTCTCAGAGGTTGACGAAGACGAGGTCGAACACCACATCTGGGTGACCGTCGTTGGAGACGGTGGAGAAAGCGTGCTGGGGGGTGCGCTCTGAGAGCCCATGAGCCCCATCAGTGAGCTTCGACAGCTGGCGAGCGGCGCCGAGACCGGCGAGTTCGTCTGCGCAGGCCAGACCGCCGAGGTCCACGTCCACCTCCAATCCGGGCGCGTGGCGTGGGCCACCTCCTCCGCGGCCCGGGTCGGTCTCGCCCAGCTCCTCCAGGACTTCTGCGCCCTCGACGGCAAGGCGCTCGGCGAGGTCGTCCGGAGCTGTCAGCGCGAGCGGCGCCCCCTCGGCGAGACCCTCGTGCAGCGCGGGCTGGCGGCCCCGGCACAGATCCGCGCCGCCCTCCGGGCGCAGATCGAGGACGCGCTGGCGACCCTTCCGGGGGAGGCTCGGACCGAGTCGGTCTTCCTCCCCCGCGGACCGCGCTACCGCAGCTACGACCTGACCTACACGTTCGCCTTCGACGACCTCTGCCGCCGCCGTCGGCGCGACTCGGCCAAGCGCCTCCCCGCCATCCCGGGCCCGGCGCCAGCCGCGTCGGAGCAGCTCGCCCGCCGCCTCCAGGCGCTGGACCGGGAGCAGCCCGACGTGCGCTGGATCGAGCGGCGGCACGCGAGCGCACGAGGCGACGGCCAGCGGGTTCCCGACGGGACGCCGCTCGAGAGCGACGCGGAGCTGGTCGTCGTGCGCGGCGGGCGGCAGAGCCTGCTCGGTGCCGCCCTCGACGAGGAGCGGGTCTGGTGCGGCGTCCACCCGGACGCGATCGTCGGCGCCATGGTCCCCGTTCTCCGTCGCCACCTCGGCGTCGCGAGCCTGGGGAAGCCGCAGGCCCCGCCGGCGCCCCCGACCGGGCCCGCGCGGATCGGTGGCTCGGCCTTCGTGGGGGCGTTGCTGGAGCGGAGCCGGGAGGTCTGGGCGGTCGTGGCGGTGGATCACCGCGACGGGGTGGAAGTGCTGGGCGAGCGCCCGCCGGCGGGCGAGGAGGCGGCGGACGCCGTCCTCCAGGCGTCGCGCTTCATGGACGCCGTCCGGCCCCTGGTGGCTGCCGAGGGCGCGGCGGCGAGCGCGAAGCTGCTCGCGAGCGGCCCCTCCCGCGCGCTCTTCGGCGGACAGGTCGATGGCCACCCGCGGCTGGCGCAGCTCTGGCTCGTGGTCGACCCGGCCGAAGAGCACGGGCTCGGCTGGGCGCTCCTGGATGCCCTCCTGCGCGAGCCGGCCGAGGCCCTGGGCCTCGACGCGCCCGGATGAACGGCGCCGGAGGAGCGGGGCTGGAGGAGCGGCGCTGGATCAGATGATGCGCGGCGAGGAGCCGCGGGAGCTCGCTCCCCTTCGGAGCGAGGCACGGACCCATGGGGTCCCGAGGAGAACGAATGGCCAACGTGAAGGAATCGCTCGCTCGCATTCTCGAGGTCGATGGCGCGCTGGGCGCGTGCATCGTGGACAGCGACAGCGGGATGATGCTCGGCGCCGAGGGCGGCGGGCCCGTGAACCTGGAGATCGCCGCGGCGGGGAACACCGAGGTGGTGCGCGCGAAGCGAAAGACGATGGCGGCGCTCGAGCTCTCCGACGAGATCGAGGACATCCTCATCACGCTCGGCGACCAGTACCACATCATCCGCCCGACCCAGGGCAACCGCGCCCTCTTCATCTACGCGGTGATCGATCGGAAGCGAGGCAACCTCGCCCTCGCCCGTCACAAGCTCGCGGCGATCGACGCCGAGCTGGTGATCTGAGCCCGCGCGGCGGCGGCGCGCGGAGCCGGGCGGGCGCCGGACGGGGCCTCCCCGGTGGCCGGCCGGGCGCCCCGCCGGGAGCCCCCCGAGAGCGGCGGCGGCGGCGCATGCACGGCCCGGGGAGGCGCGGCGGCGGGCGCTCCTCGGCGCGCTCCTCCGCGGGCGGACACGTCGCGCGCCGAGGGTCGCGACGGCCGACCGGCTCCAGGGCCTCGCCAGGCCGCTGCGGGGGAGGCCCCCGAGCCTTCCACCGACCGCTCCTTCGCGCGGGGGAAGGAGGGCCGGGAACGCCTGGAATCATGGTTCAAACCTCCGGGCGCCTCTGCTACCGTCGCCGAACGTGTCCGTCCTCCGGGGGACGCCGGAGGCGGTCGCCGCGGCCGAGCCCGCGCACCGCGTAGCCCCTGCATGGTCAAGCCCCCCTCCATCCCCGCCGACGCCCGCGCCGAGGCCCCCTCACCGACCCCGGGCGCCGATCCGGCGACCGCCCCGAGCCTGGAAGAGCGCGCCGCGACGCTGATGGACGAGCTCGCGCAGGTCGAGCGCAAGGAGCACCGCGCCGTGCTCCAGTGGGAGCTCGGCCGGCTCGCCGAGAAGGCGGGCGACACCGCCGGCGCCGTGAAGGCGTATCTCACGGCGTACAACCACGCGCCGCAGTTCCGACCGCCGCTCTTCGACCTCATCCGCATCTTCGAGCGGCGGCGCTCCTTCAAGAACCTGACGCGGCTCTACGACGCGGAGCTGAAGAGCGCGCGCTCGGAGGGCGACCGGGCCTCCGCCGAGGCGGACCTCGCCGCGATCCTCGAAGATCGGCAGGGCGACCCCGGCGCCGCCCTCGAGCACCTCGAGCGCGCGACGCGGCGGGAGGACGGGCCGGCCGTGGCGACGGCGGGGCTCTTCCTCGAGCGGAGCGCGCGCCGGGCGGCGGACGGGGCGCTCGTGGCCCAGGCCCTGGCGGCGCGGGCGCGTTCGGCGACCGATCCGGTCTGGAAGGCGCTGCTGCTGGTGGACCTGGCGGCCGAGCGCGCGGAGGGGGTCGAGGAGGGCGCCCTCGACGCCGCCATGGCCGCCCTGGACGAGGCCCTCGGGCTCGGCGTCGTGCGCTTCCGGGTGCTCTCGGCGATGGAGCGCCTCGCCCGGGCGCACGACCGGCCGGCGGACCTGGTGCGGGCCCTCGAGGGGCTCGCCGAGCTCGCCGCCCAGGCCGCCCGGGGCGAAGAGGGCGAGGGCTCCGGGGCCTTCTCCGTACAGCGCTTCGCCGACGAGCAGCGGGCGGCCGGTCGCGCCGCCGCGCTCCACCTCGAAGCGGCGACGCTGCGCCTCCACCGGCTCGAGGACGCCGCGGGGGCCGCCGAGCAGCTCGGCCTGGCCGTCGCACTCCGGCCCGACGACGCCTTCCTCCGGCTGGCGCTGGTCGAGGCGGCGGCCCGCGCCGAGCAGAACGAGCGGGTCGAGGAGCAGGCGGAGGCGCTCCTCGCGAAGGCCGAGCCGAGCGAAGGGGAAGAAGAAGAGGGCGCGAGGGAGAGCCCGCTCGGGCCCGACGTCTCGGCCGCGCTCCTCTACCACGCGGCCCGCGCCGCGGCGCAGCGGGGAGACGAGGAGGCGGCCCTCGCCCGGCTCCGCGAGGTGCTCGAGCGCGCGCCCGAGTCGACGACGGCCCGGGTGACGGCCGACGCCTGGCACCTGGCCGGCGGTCACCTCGACGGGTGGGTCGACGTGCTCGCCGCCCGCTCCGGCCCGGACGAGGATCGGGCCGCTGCCCTCTGGCGCGCCGCGACCCTCGCCGCCCAGGAGCTCGGCGACTTCGGCCGGGCCAAGCCGCTCTACGAGCAGGCCTCGCTCCACGCCCCGGACCCGACGCCCATCCTCCGCTCGCTTCACGAGGCGGCGCGCGAGGCGGGCGACGACGCCGCCGCCGCCGACGCGATCGCGGCGCTCCTCGGCCGCGAGGTGGATCCCGAGGAGCGCTCGGCGCTGCTCCACGAGCGGGTCGGGCTCCTGAAGGCGAGCGGCGAGGACGAGGCCGGGCGCGATCCGACGAAGGCCGCGCTCACCCACGCGCTCGGCGTCGAGGCAGCCCGCGCCTGGGCCGCCGACGCGGCGCGGGTCCACGCGGCCGAAGCGGGGGACCACGCGCTCCTGGCGAAGGCCCACCTGGCGCTCGCCGAACGGGCCGTCGAGGAGGAGCTGGCGGCGGCCCATCGCGTGGCCGCGGCGCGCGCGCTGGCGAGGGGCGGCGACGACGAGGCCGCCATCGAGGAGCTCCGGGGCGCCCTGGAGCGCTCTCCGGGCCACCCCTACGCCGTCGCCCTCCTCGAGCAGATCTACCGCTCCCGCGGCGAGGCCGACGAGGTCGTCCGCCTCCTCCGCGAGGCCGCCGCCGCCCACACGGGGAGCCGCGCGGCGCTCGTCGAGCTGCTCCTCGCCGGGGCCGCCGCCGAGGCCGCCGGCGACGCCTCGGTCGCCGCCGAGACCTACGAGGAGGCCGCGGACCTCGCGCCGGAGGCCGTCTCGCCGCTCTGGGCGCTCGAGCGCCTGGCCTCCAAGACCGGCGACGACGAGCTGCTCCTCCGCGCCCGCGAGGGGCTCTCGGAGCGGGAGATCGCGGAGGACGCGCCGGCCCGGGCGACGCTGGAGCTCGGCGAGCACTACGCCCACGTCGACAAACCGGAGCTGGCGGAGGGGCCTCTCCGGGGCGCCCTCGAGAGCCCGGTCGGGCCCGAGGCGGCGGCCTCGCTGGCGCTCCTCCCGGAAGATCGCGCCGACCCCATGGCGCGGCTCGCGGGCCTGCGCGTGCTCGCCGCCCTCCCCGAAGACGGCGCGCGCCTCTCGCGCGAGCTGGGCGCCACCGCGGAGATCGACGCGCTCGATCCGGCCGTGGCCGAAGACGCGGCGAAGGCGCTGCTCGCGCGGAGCGACGACGAGGAGGCGGAGGACGACCTCTGGGCGCTGCTCAGCCGCATCGCCTCGGCCACCGCGGACGGCGACTTCGCCACGCGCGCCGAGCTCCTGCTGCGGCTGGCGGGTCGGACGCGGGACCCGGCGGCGGGCTCGGACCTCACCCTCCACGCGCTCCGCGCGAAGATCGTCGCGGAGGGCGCCGAGGCGACCGACGACGCCTTCCTCCTGGCGCAGGAGCTCGCCTACGACGCGCACGGGACCGCCGTGGGCGCCGTCGCGGCGGACGAGACGCTCGAGGCCGGCGACGACCCGGACACGCGGGCGGACGCGCTCCTCGGACGCCTCGTCCACACGGCCGACGCCACGCGGAGCAGCCTGGTCGCCGCGGCCGGGCGCGCGCTGGCGGCTGCGCGGCGCCCCGAGGCCGTCGCGCGCCTCCGCGAGGTGCTCGAGAGCGACCCCCACGACCTCGCCTCCTGGGAGGCGCTCCGCGTCGCCGCCCGGGACCAGGGCGAGTGGGAGGACGTGGTGCGCGCCTGCGACACGCTCGCCGACGCCCTCGAGGGGGCGGACCGGCACGAGATGCGCGAGGAAGCGGCGGCCGCGCTGATGGACCACCTGGACCGCCCGGACGAGGCCGAGCAGCGCCTCCGCGAGGTGGTCGAGGCCGACCGGAGCCGCCCGAACGCCTACTTCCGGCTGCACGATCTGCTCGTGGACCGGGGCGACGAGGACGCGCTCCTCGAGCTGGTCGAGAAGCGCATCCACGCGATCGACGACGGCGCCCAGCTCGAGCGGCTCTTCTACGAGAAGGCGCGCCTGCATCGCTCGCGGGGCGAGCTCGACGCGGCCCTCGAGGCCATCGAGAACCTGGTGATGCTCGACGAGCAGCACGTGGGCGGCATCGCCCTCGCCGTCGAGATCCACGTCTCGCGGGAGGACTGGCGGGCCGCCGTCGAGGGGCTGCGGCAGATCGCGGCCGCGGACGTGCCGGCGAAGCAGAAGCGGATCTCCCTGCTCGGCGCGGCGGACTTCCTCGAGCACAAGCTCGACGACGCGAGCGGAGCCCTGGACCAGCTCCGCGAGGTGGAGCGGCTCGGCCTCGCGGACGGCGCCCTCTACCGGCGCATGGCGGACGTGGCGGTGCGGGCCGGGCGCGCGGCGGACGCCGCGGACGTGATGGTGAAGGCCGCCGAGCAGTCCGAGGGGGAGCGGCGCGCGGCGCTCTTCAAGCGCGCCGGACAGCTCCAGGCGGAGGCCCTCTCGCTCCCGCAGGCGGCCGTCCAGAGCTACGAGGCGGCGCTCGCCGTGGACCCGACGGACCTGGACGCGGCCCGGGCCGTGGCCGAGCTGCTCGACGACCCGGCCCGGCGCGAGCGCCACGCGCGCCAGTTCGAGCATGCGGTCCGCGAGCGCGTCGCCCACGAAGGCCTCGCGCTCGGGCACCTGCGCATGCTCCTGCCCGCAGCGCGCTGGGCGGGGGACGCCGGCCTCGAACGCGCCGTGCTGCAGGCGCTGGTGGCGCTCGGGGAGGCGAACGAGGAGGAGCGCCGCGCCTCGGAGGAGGACACGGCGATCCTGGCGCGCCCGAACCTCGGGCAGCTCGGCGAGGAGCGAATGGCCATGCTGCGGGCGCCGGCGGACGGCGGGCCCGAGCTGGAGCTCGCACGCCTGGTCGACGAGAGCCTCTGCGGGGCGCTCGGGCTCGAGCCGGGCAGCCTCGGCGCCGGGCGCGGAGAGATCCTCTCGCCGCGGAAGCCGCACCCGCTCCGGAGCGAGCTCGAGGTGCTGGCGGGCTTCTTCGGCGTGGAGGTGGGCGACGTCTACCACGGCGGGGACGACGCGGGGCGCATCCTCGGGCTCCCGGGCAAGAAGGGGCGCGCGAGCTGGGTCGTCGGGAGCGGCGTGCGGGCGCCCCTCGATCCGCTGCGGCGCTTCCTCGCGGGCCAGCAGGCCTACGGGCTCCACCGCGGGGTCAGCGCCTTGCTCCGGCGCGCCCCGCAGGACGGCGCCACCCTCCTCTTCGCGGCGGCCGCCGCCGCGGACGTGCCCCTCGCCGCGGGCCGCGAACGTCACGGCGTGGTGGAGTGGGCGCGCCGGCTGACGAAGGCCATGCCGCGGAAGGTCCGCAAGGCCGTGGCGCAGCTCGCGCCGACGCTCGCCGACGGGGGCGCGGGCCTCGAGCCGCTCTGCCGCGACGTCCGCCGGAGCGCCATGCGCTCGGGGCTCCTCGTCGGTGGAGAGCTCGGCCTGGTGCTCGAGGCGCTCCTCGACGAGCCGCCGCGGGTCGGCACCGTGCGCGCCGCGCCGGAGGCCTACGACCTGCTCCTCTTCTCTCTCTCGCCGGCGATGATCGAGCTTCGCCGAGGGTTGGGCGCGTGATCCCGGAAGACGACGACCTCGAGCTCGACGAGCTCGACCTCGACTCGGCGCTCGACGCCTGGGAGGCCGACTTCGAAGGGACGGCGCGGGCCGAGTCGGCGCCGATGCCCCAGAGTTCCGCCGGGGACGTGCCGGCTCCGGAGCCCCCGCCGCCCGCTGCCCCGAAGGCGCCGCCCGCGCCGAAGCCCCAGCCGAAGGCGCCCGCTGCTGGCGGGAGGCCGCTCTATCGACCGGACCCGGAGCTCGAGCGACGCTCCGCCGGAGCCGCCCCGCCACCCGAGCCGGCGGCCGTGCCGGTCGATCTCCCCTCCTTCGACGACGACGAGGAGGAAGAGGCGACGCGCATCGCCGCGATCCCGAAGGAGCTGATCGCGTCGCTGCAGAGCCTCGAAGAGGAGCGGGCCGCGAAGGCGGCCGCGAAGGCGGCGCCCGAGCCGGCCGGCGACACGCCGACGAAGCCTCCGCCCGCGGCGGACGTGGAGCTGGACCTCGACGACCTCCTCGACGGCCTCGAGAACGCCGAGACGCGGATGTCGGACCTGCCGGCGCCGCCTCCGGAGGCGTCGCGCCCGGACTCCCGGCCGGCGTCGAAGCTGGACGCCGACCCCGACCCGGAGAGCGAGGCGGCCGCGCGGGAGATCGAGTCGATCGAGCAGGACCTGCTGGACCCGTTCAGCGACGAGGTCGAGCTCGACGCGCCGGCCGCGAAGAAGCCCTTCGTCCCGCCGCCGCCAGCGGCATTCGGGCCGATCGGTGACGACGGCGAAGACGACGAGCCCGAGCTCCAGATCGCCGCCCCCGACGACGAAGAGCCCCAGCTCCAGATCGCCGCCCCCGACGACGACGCGCCCGAGCTCCAGATCGCCGCCCCCGACGACGACGAGCCCGACCTCCAGATCGCCGCCCCCGACGACGACGAGCCCGACCTCCAGATCGCCGAGCCCGACGACGACGAGCCCGAGCTCCAGATCGCCGCCCCCGACGACGACGCGCCCGACCTCCAGATCGCCGAGCCCGACGACGACGAGCCCGACCTCCAGATCGCCGAGCCCGACGACGACGCGCCCGACCTCCAGGTCGCCGCCCCCGACGACGACGCGCCCGAGCTCCAGATCGCCGCCCCCGACGACGACGAGCCCGAGCTCCAGATCGCCGAGCCCGACGACGACGCGCCCGAGCTCCAGATCGCCGAACCCGACGACGACGAGCCCGACCTCCAGATCGCCGCCCCCGACGACGACGAGCCCGAGCTCCAGATCGCTGCCCCCGACGGCGACGACGACGACGAGCCCGACCTCGAGGTCGCCGAACCCGACGACCTCGACACGCAGCAGACGACCGAGCTCGAGGCCTTCGAGGAGCGCGACAGCGGCCTCAGCGAGCTCGCGCCGCCGCCCACCACGGCCGAGCGCCGCGCCGCCCCCGCGCGCCGCGCCTCGGCGGCCGGGCGCACCGTCCGGCACCGCAAGCCGCGCCGGGAGCGCTACGCCTTCGTCGGGCACGACGCCGACACGGCGCGGCGGCGCTCCGCCCTGCTCCGGACCCTCGCCGAGCGGCAGAGCGGCTCCGCCCGCGCGCGCCTCCTCGTCGCCGCCGCCGAGCTCCTCGAGCGCCTCGGGGCCCACGAGGAAGCGCGCCAGGCCTACGCGGACGCGCACGAGGCCGACCCCAGCGACCTCGCCGCCCTCCGGGCGCTCCGGCGCGACGCCGTGGGCCGGTCGGACTGGAGCGAGGTCGCGCGCCTCCTCGAGGCCGAGGCCGCCCTCCCCCTCTCCTCCGAGGACAAGGGCCTCGCGCTGAGCCTGCTCGCCGAGGTCCAGCTCACCCAGCTCTCGGATCCGGAGGCCGCCGAGCGCTCCGCCCGGAGCGCCCTCGCCGCGCACGCCTCCGTCTCCGCCGGCCTCGTGCTCGTCGAGGCCTGCCGACTCCAGGACAAGAGCCTCGAGGGCGGGCTCGCCCTCCAGAAGTCGGCCGAGATCTGGCAGGACCCGGAGGGGGCCGCGCTGCTCCTCGAGACCCTCGGGCGACGCACCGAACGCGCCGGGAACCGGGACCGGGCCGCCGCGCACTACGCGGCCGCCCTCGAGCGCGACCCGAAGTCGCTCGGCGCCGTGCTCGGGCAGGCCCGCTGCGTCGCCGACCGGGGCGAGCGAAGCCGCGCCCTCGAGCAGGCAGCCGGTGCGCTGACGGGGCCCGTGGCCCGCGAGGCCCTGCTGCGCCTCGCGGCCCGCGAGGCCCTCTTCGCGGGCGATCCCGCGCGCGCCCTGACCCTCACGGAGGGAGCGACCCGCCCGCCGACCCTGCGGCTCCGGGCTCACGCCGCGAAGCGCGCCGACGCACCGGACGTCCGCGAAGCCGCCCTGACGGCGCTCGCGGCGGCGACCGGGGGCACGGAGCGCGCGCTCGCGCTCGTCGACCTCGCCGACCTCCACGCGGAGCGCGGCGACGTCGACGCCACGGAGGCCGCGCTCACGGACGCGAGCCTGGCCGACGAGCGCCTGGACACGGTGCGGGTGGTCCGGGAGGTCGCGGCGCGCCGGCTCGGTCAGCCCCGGCTCGCGCGACCGGCGGACGTCGGCGGCGAGGGCGGCGGCGCCCTCGAGACGGCCGCGAAGCTCGCGCGCGGGGACGACCGCGCGGCGGAGGCCGAGTGGCTCGAGCGGGCGCGGCAGGAGGGCCACGCGCCCGTCGCCGCCGACCTGCTCCTCCTCGACGTGGCCGCCGAAGAGGGTCGAGGCGACGTGGTCGCCGAGGCGCTCCGGCGCCAGGCCGATCGAGCGCTGCCCGAACGCAAGCTCGGGCCCCTGCTGACCCTCGCCGAGCGGCGCGCCGACGAGCGCGAGGCGCTCTGGCGCGAGGCCCTGAAGGACGGCCCCCAGCTCCCGGCCCTGCGCGCGCTCGCGCGGCACCTGAGCGCCTCCGCCCCCGCGGAAGCGGCCGAGCTCTGGCTCTCGGAAGCCGATGGCGCGAGCGGCGGGCGCGCCTTCCACGCGCTCGTGCAGGCCGGCCGGGCCCTGCGCGCCGCCGGGGACGCCGACGGAGCGCGCGCGGCCTTCGATCGGGCCTTCGACGAGCTCCCCGGGCCGAGCCCGGCCGTGTGGATGCTCGAGGCCCAGCTCGTGGCCGCCGGGGACGGCGACGCGCTGACGGCGCTTCACGAGCGTCGCCTCGACGTCGCCGAGACCGCCCGCGAAGCCGCGGAGGCCGCCGTGCGGGTCGCCTTCGTGCGCGGCGGCGACGGAGCGCTCCTCGAGCAGGCTCACGAGCACCTCGAGCGCGCCGGGTTGCGAGACCCGGTGCTCGAGTCGCTCCTCGCGAGCGCGCCGGGGACGGACGCGGGCACCCGCGCCGCCATGTTCGAAGCCCAAGCGAGCGACGCCGAGCCCGGTCCGCGGCGCGTCGCGGCTCTCCGCGCCGGCCTCGCCCACGAGCTCGCCGGCACCCCGCGCGCCGCGGCCGCGCTCTACCGGGGGCTCCTCGAGGCCCACCCCGATCCGCTCCTCGAGGCCGGCCGAGAGCGCGCCGAGCTCGCCGCGGGGGAGCACGCCCGCGTGGGTGAACGCCGCTTCGCTGCCGTGAAGGCCGCCGAGGAGGGCGAGGGCAGCAAGCTCGCCGCCATGGAAGCGCTCGTCGATCTCGACCTGCACGTGCGGGACGACGCCTCCAGCGCCGCGCTCACGCTCCAGTCCATCCTCCAGGAGGTGCCCGGGCACCTCCCGACGCTCCGCGCGCTCGAGCGCTACTACCTCGGCGCCGAGCGCGACGACGACCTGCTCCCGGTCGAGCACGCGCTCCTCGCGCACCTCGAGGGCGGCGACGCCATCGCGGCGGCCCGCTTGGCCATCCGCCTGCTCCTCGCGCGCCAGGAGGTGCCCGGAGACGCCGCCGACCCGCTGCTCCGCGAGCTCACGGCCCGCTTCGGCGAGGACTGGCCCGAGGGCGCCGGGTGGGTCGCGCGGCGCGTCGAGCCGGCCGCCGAGGACGACGTCACCCGCGCCCGGGCGCGGCTCGCCATCGCGCGGGGCTTCGAGGGCTCGACCGAGGAGCTGGGCGCCGCCCTCCTCCACGCCGCCGACGTGGTCGAGGAGCTCGAGGGCCCCGGCGAAGCGGCCTCGCTCCTCGCGCCGGCGGTCCAGGCCCTGCCCGAGCACCCGCTCCTCGCCGAAGCCCAGGGCCGGCTGCTCGCCCGCGATGGGGAGCCCGAGGAGGCCGCGAGCGCCTTCGAGACCGCCGCCGCGGCGTCGCGGGTGGAGCCCCATCGCGTCGAGCTCCTCTACGCCGCCGCGCGCGCTTGGGAGGACGCCGGCGCGACCGAGCAGGCGCTGGCCCGCTACGAGGAGGCCGCGCGGCTCGACGTGACCTACGCCGACCTCTTCGAGCGCGCCAAGGCGCTCCTCGAGAAGGCCGGCCAGCTCGAGCGCCTCGCGGCGCTGACTCACCTCCGGCTCGACGCCGGCACCGATCCGCGCACGGAGCTCGAGCTCCACGAGACCCAGGCGAGGCTCGCCGAGTCCATGGGCGATCGGACCGCCGCCCGGAAGGCGCTGGAGGCCGCGCTCGAGCTGGACCCGAAGCGCGTCGAGGCGCTCCGGAGGCTCGCCCAGCTCTGCCTCGACGACGAGGACTGGCGCGCCGCCGCCGAGGCCCTGATCCGCATCGCCCGGCTCCGGCAAGACCGGGAGGAGCTGCGCTGGGTCTTCTTCACCCTCGGCGACATCTACGACCAGCGCATGCCCGATCCGCGCCGGGCCGAGGCCGCGTTCCGGCGCGTGCTCAAGCTCGTGCCCGACGACCTCGAGGCCATGGACCGGCTGGCCAGCCTCTACGAGCGCGAGGGGGCCTTCGACAAGGCCGTCGTCGTGCTGCGGGAGCTCGCCGAGAAGGAGCTCGACCCGGACGAGACGCAGCGCCACTTGCTGCGCGTCGCCCAGGCCTTCGAGAAGCACGGCGACCCGCGGAGCGCGGAGCGCGTCCTCGACGACGCGCGCAAGCAGGATCCGACCGACCTGGTGTTCCTCCGCGCCATGGCGGAGCTCTACCAGCGCCAGGGCGCCCACTCGGCGCTCTCCATGCACCTCGGGCGCGCGCTCGGGGACTTCCGGCGCGCCATCGAGGAGGCGCCGGCGCAGGTGCACCTCTGGTCGGGGCTGGTCGAGGTGCTCGACTGGAAGGATCGCAAGGACGCCGCGCGGGTCGCCGCGAGCGCCGCCTTCGGGCTCGGCGTGCAGGACGTCGAGCTCGCCAAGCGCGTCGACGAGCGCGGCGGGGTGCCCGGGGCCGGCGCCGCCGCGGCCTCGCCCGAGCTCCGCGACCTGCTCGCCCCGCGCGCCCTCTCTCTGCCCCTCTTCGAGGTCTTCCGCCTGGCGAGCGACGCCTTCGACAAGGCCCTCCCCTTCGACGCGCGCTCCTGGCGGGCGGAGAAGCTGCCCGGGCGCAACCACCCGCTCAAGGCGGAGGCCCAGCGGGTCGGCCAGTGGTTCGGCATGTCCGACGTGCAGATCCTCGTGACGGGCGCCGCGCCCCGGCTCTGCGTGCCGGTCGCCGAGAGCCCCGTGACGCTCCTCGTCGGCCGCGACCTCGCCTCGCTCACGGACGAGGCCGAGCGGGCGTTCCTCTTCGCCCGCGCCCTGGCCGTGGCCTCGGCGCACCTCACGGTCGCCCTCCGCACCCAGCCGGCGCAGCTCGCGCTCACGCTCGCGGGGCTCATCCGCTCCTACGACCCGCACTACGCGCCGAAGGGCGTGGACGCGGGCGAGCTCGACGAGGTCGCCAAGCGCGTGGGCAAGGCGATCCCGCGGCGCGCGCGCGAGCCCCTCGGCCCGGTGACCATCGAGATGGGCGGCGCGCCGGGCTTCGACCCGGTGCGCCTCGGCGTCGCGGCGGCCGAGCTCGGCGATCGGGTCGCCCTCCTCGCCCTCGGCACGACGCCGGCGGCGCTGAGCGGCCTCCTGAAGCTGGCCGGCGCCGAGGTGCCCGAGGGCGCCCCGGTGACGCGGCGGGTCAAGACGCTCCGCAAGGTCGGCGAGGCCTGGAACCTGCTGCGCTTCGCCATCTCCGACGCGCACTTCGACGCCCGGCGCCGGGCCGGAGCGGAGCGGCTCTGATGGGGACGGCCTCGCGGAGCGCGCAGGCGAGCGGACGATGCGCATCGGGCTGATCGGACCGGCCGAGGGCGCGGACGAGGGCGTGCTCCGGGAGGCGACCGAGTTCCTCCTCGGCGACGCGGCGGTCGACCAGGCCATCTACCTGGGCGAGGACGGCGCCGCCGAGGCCATGGCGACGCGCTGGGCCGAGGAGCTCGCCGGCGAGGACGGCCGGGACTTCCTCTCGCGCGCCGCGGAGCTCGCCGTCTCCGGGAGCGCCCCCGAGATCGACGCGCTCCTCGACGCGGACGCGCAGCTCCGCCGCCTCGAGGGGCTGCGCACCCTCCCCCCGCCGCCGGCGCGCGCCGTGGAGATGGTCGAGGACCGCATCGTGCTCGTCGTGCACGACAAGAAGATCCTCGACGAGGAGGACATCGCGAACGCGACGGTCATCGTCTACGGGCGGAGCGACGCGATGCTCCTGAAGCGCTTCGGGCCACGCTACTTCTTCACGCCCGGTCCCCTCGCCGCGGGGAAGGTGGGGCTGATCGACGCCGAGGAGGACGGGCGCATCGCCGTCGCGGTCTACGCGCCCTCGGGCATGCCGCTCCATCGCGAGGTGCTCCAGGGCCGGCGCACGAAGGTGTCGGTCTCGGGATGAGCGAGGGCGAGCGCGAGGGCGCGGGGCCCGTCGTCGCCGTCTTCGGCGGGAGCTTCGATCCGCCACACGTCGGCCACGTGCTGGTCGCCTGCTGGGCGCGGGTGGCGGCGGCCGTGGACGAGGTGCTCGTCGTGCCGACCTACGCCCACGCCTTCGGGAAGCGCTCGGCGCCCTACGCCGATCGGCGCGCCATGCTGGAGCTCGCGCTCGAGGGGCTCCGGGGCGTGCGCATCTCGGACGTGGAGCGGGACCTCGGCGGCGAGTCGAGCCGGACGCTCCACACGCTCCAGGCGCTCGCGAAGCGGACGCCCGGGGCACGCTTCCGGCTGGTGATCGGCGCGGACATCCTGGCGGAGACACATCGGTGGCACCGCTGGGAGGACGTGGCCGCGCTGGCGCCGCCGCTCGTCGTCGGGCGGGGCGGCTACCCGCTGCCGGACGAGTGCCCGTTCACGATGCCCGAGATCAGCTCGACGGAGGTGCGGCGCCGCCTCCAGGCCGGGGAGCGCGCCGAGGGGCTGGTCCCGCCGGCCGTGCTCGCCTACGCACGCGACCGGGGTCTCTACCGGGAGGCGCCGTGACGGCGCACCGCCCGAAGGTCGCCGTCGTCGGGCGAGGCCGGGTGGGCCGCGGGCTCCACGGAGCGCTGGTCGCGGCGGGCGTCGACGCGGAGCTCGTGGGCGGGAGGCGCCCCGGGCGCGCGGCCCTCGGAGACGTGGAGGTCGTCATCCTCGCGGTGCCCGACGGCGCGATCGGCGAGGTCGCCGCGGCCCTCGCCCCCCGCACGCCGGAGGGCGCGGTCTTCCTTCACTGCGCGGGCTCGCTCGGCGCCGAGGCCTTCCCGCCGACGCTCGGGCGGCCCGCCGGCGCGATGCACCCGCTGGTCAGCTTCGCCCACCCGAAGAAGCCGCCCTCCCTCGCGGGCACCACCTTCGCCCTCGCCGGGCCCGCCGCCGCCCGCCGCGCCGGCCGGGCCCTCGCCGAGGCCGTCGGCGCGCGCCCCCTCGAGCGCGGCGTCGACGGTGTGCACGGGCCGGCCTACCACGCGGCGGCGGCCCTCGCGGCCAACGGCGCAGCCGCCCTGGCCACGGTCGCCGTGGAGGTCCTCGAGACGCTCGGCGCGCGACCGAAGGCGGCCCGGCGAGCCGTCGGCGCCCTGCTCCGGACCGTGGCGGAGAACGTGGAGCGCGTCGGCGTGCCGGACGCCCTGACCGGGCCGGTGATGCGCGGCGACGCGGGCACGGTGCGCCGCCACAGGGAGGCGCTCGCCGCGCGATCGGAGGCGGCGCTCGGAGCCTACGACGCCATCGCCCCGGCCATCCTCCGGACCGCCCGCGCGGTGGGGCTCCCCGAAGCCTCGGCCCGCGCCGTGCGGAGCGCGCTTCAGCGCAAGAGGAAGTAGACGGCGAAGCCGACGGCGAGCGCCGCCGCGGCGAGGAGCGCGTACCAGGTTCCCGTGAACGGCGTCAGCGGGCCCGGCGACGCGGGCGGCGGGCGCGACGAGGCCATCGATGGTGGCGGCGCGCCGAGCGGGCTCTCGGGCTCCGCGACGGGCGCCTCCTCCTCGCGGGCCTTCCGGCGCTCGGGCTTCGCGCTCGTCTCCGCCGCCCCCCGAGCACGTGGCGCCGACTCGTCGGGCTCGGCGGCAGAGGCCTCCGCGGCGGGGGCCTCGGAGGCCTCGTTGCCAGGGGCCTCGGCGTCCGAGCCCTTCGCGCTCTCCGCCTCCGACGGTTCGTGCGGCGCCGCCGCCTTCGCGCCATCCGCGGAGGCCTTCGGGCTCGTCGCCTTCGAAGTCGCGCGGGGCGCCTCCGCCTTCGCGCTCTTCGACCCGCCGACGCGCGGGGCGACGATCGGCTCGGGCGTCGAAGGCGGCGGAGGCGGCGCGAGGGGCGCCGCCGCGGAGGGCGGAGGCGCCAGCGCCTCGGCGGGCAAGGCGGCCGGCGGCGGCGCGCTGATCTCGGCCACCTCGCCGGCCGGGGGCGGCGCCGAGCTCGGCCCGAAGTCGCTCGGGTCCGCGTCGTCGACGACGTCCTCCGCCGCCTTCTCGCGAGCCCGGCGGAGCCCGATGATGTCGTCGGCGAAGTGATCCGTGAGGAACGCGCCGAAGCGGAGCGGCGACGCCATCAAGCCGTTGGCGATGGCGTAGCTCTCGAGCTCGTGAAGGAAGTCCGCGGCGGTCGCGAAGCGCGCGTCCGGGTCGCGCGCGAGCGCCCGCTCGAGGACCGCCTGGATCCCCGCCTGGTCCGGCAGGCCGCGCTCCGGCAGGGCCGGCACCTCGGCCGCCCGCGCCTTCGCGAGCATCTCGTCCTCGGTCCCCTTGTAGAGGCGCCGGCCCGCGCAGAGCTCCCAGAGCAGGATGCCGGCGGCGAAGACGTCCGCGCGCGCGTCGATCTCCCGCCCGGACGCATGCTCCGGCGACATGTAGGCGCTCTTGCCGACCACGCGCGGCGCCGGCTGCACGCCGGTCGCCTCACCGCTCTGCCGCGCGTCGCGCTCGGCCTGGAAGGCGCGCGCGATCCCGAAGTCGCAGAGCTTCACCTCGCCCTCGAAGCTGATGAGCACGTTCGAAGGCGAGACGTCGCGATGCACCACCCCGAGCGCGGCGCCGTCCTCGTCGCGCGCCCGGTGGGCGTAGTCGAGGGCCCGGAGCACCTCGCGGATCACGAAGAGCGCGAACTCGGCCGGGAGCGGCACGCGCGCCTTCGAGAGGCGCCGGAGGAGCTGGTGGAGGTCGAAGCCCTCCACGTAGTCCATGGCGATGAAGAGACGGCCCTCTTCCCGCCCGAAGTCGAAGACCTGCACCACGTTCGCGTGGTTGAGCTTCGCGGCGAGCTTGGCCTCCTCGCGGAGCATGGCGCGGAAGCCCGCCTGGTCCGAGAGGTGCGGCAGGACCTGCTTGACGACGACGTTCCGGGAGCCGCCGAGTGAGGTGCGCATCTTCGCGAGGAAGATGTCCGCCATGCCGCCCCGGCCGATGTGGTCGAAGAGCACGTAGCGGCCGAAGGCGCGCGGAAGCTCGCCCGGCCCCGCGTGCGCAGGGCGCCCCTGGACGCTCGGCGGAGCCCCCTGCTCCGCGCGTTTCACCCCCTCGACCATCGAACGACGAAGGTGTGACACGAGGGCTCACCCTTTGTCGAGCGGAGCGCGTCACGAGCGGGGTTCGCGCGGATCGCCGGCTCGGCTATGCTCGCGGCGTGCGTCGCCTCGTCCAGGACAGCCGCGGGCTCTCCACCGTCGAGTACATCGTGATCATCGTGCTGGTCGCGGTGCTCGGGATCATCGCCTGGCAGCTGCTCGGCGAGTCCGTCGAGGATCGGGTGAGCGACGCGACCACCGAGATCGGTGGGATCGGCCAGGCCGGCGCGGCCGGGCGGGCTCGCGGGGGCGCCGGTGGAGAAGGGGGCGGCGGGGCCGGCGACGACGCCGAGGAGATCGGCGACGACCGCGATCCCACGAAGGCGACGAACGTGGCGAGCGGAGGGAACGCCGGCGGCGCGGCCGCCAGCGGAGGCGGCGAGGGAACGGAGACGGCCGGCATCGTCACCCGTTCGAGCGAGGGAGGCCCGTCGGTCTACACGGTCGAGGACGACGGCGGCGGGAACGGGAACGCGATCTGGATCACGCTCGGCCTGATCGTGATCTTCATGATCGCGGGCGTGGTCGTGCTCGGGAAGCTGCGCGGCAAGGCCCGCTGAGCCCCGATCCGTCCACGCGACCGAGGGGTAGAACCGGGCCAGACGCCCGAGCCGCCCTCCGCAGGACGCCCGGGCCGCCGTCCGCAGGACGCCCGAGCCGCCCTCCGCAGGACGCGTCCGCAGGACGCCCGAGCCACCGTCCGCAGGACGCCCGGGCCGCCGTCCGCAGGACGCCCGAGCCCCGTCCGCAGGACGCCCGAGCCACCGTCCGCAGGACGCCCGGGCCACCGTCCGCAGGTCGCCCGAGCCCCGTCCGCAGGACGTCCGAGCCCCGTCCGCAGGACGTCCGAGCCCCGTCCGCAGGACGTCCGGGCCGCCGTCCGCAGGACGGCGTCCGCAGGACGCCCGAGCCACCGTCCGCAGGACGCCCGAGCCACCGTCCGCAGGACGCCCGAGCCACCGTCCGCAGGACGCCCGAGCCACCGTCCCGAGGACGCCCGAGCCGCCGTCTGCAGGACGCCGGAGCCGCCCTCCTCAGGACGCGTCCGCAGGGCTTCGCGCCGAGGCGCGCGTAACCTTTCCGGCCCCTCGGACGTGGTCCCGGCGAAAGGACCCCCATGCCCGAACCGACCCGCCCCTCCGCCCTCGTCGTCGGCGCCGGCCTCGCCGGCCTCACCGCCGCCCTCGAGCTCGCCCAGCGCGGCGCCTCCGTCGAGGTCTGGGACCCGGCCCCGCCCGGCGGCCGCGCCCGAAGCCGCACCCACGCCGGCGCCATCGTGGACCTCGGCCCCCACGCGCTCTACACCGCCGGCGCCGCCGCCCGGCACTTCGCCCACCTCGGCCTCACCCTCGAGGGCGGCTCCCCGGCCCCCCTCCTCCTCCGCCGAGGCGACGCGCTCCACCCCTTCCCCACCGGCGCCTGGTCCCTGCTCCGCTGCAGCGGCCTGGCCTTCCCCGCCCGCCTCGAGCTGGCAGGGGTCCTCCTCCGCCTCCCGCGCACGCGCGCGGAGGGCTCGGCCGCGGCGTGGATCGACGGCCACGACCACCCGGACACGCGCGCCTTCCTCCGCGCCCTCGCGCGCCTGAGCTGCTACGGCGGCGACCTCGGCCGCATGGACGTGGGCGCCCTCCTCGCCCAGCTCCGCCAGGCCACCGCCGGCGTCCGCTACCTCGACGGCGGCTGGCAGCGCCTCGTGGACGCGCTCTCGAACCGCGCCCGCGCCGCCGGCGTCGTCTTCGCCCGCCACGCCGCCCGAGCCCTCCGCCCGAGCGACACCGGCTGGCGGGTCGAAGCCCGGGGCGCCGTCCGCGAAGTCCCACACGTCGTCCTCGCCCTCCCCCCGAGCCGGGCCGCCGAGCTCGCCCCCGAGCCCACGCCCCACGCCGAGCTCCCCCTTCGCGCCGCCGCCGCCCGCGCCGAAGCCGTCGAGGTCGCCTCCCTCGCCGTCGTCCTCGGCGAGCTCCCGCGCCGCCGCGCCCCCTTCGCCCTCGACCTCGAGCGCCCCCTCTACGCCAGCGTCTTCTCGAACGCCGCGGAGCTCCGCCTCGACCCCACGGACCCACGCCCCCGCCACGTGGTCCAGGTCGTCGCCTACGATCCGCCCCACCCGGTCGAGGCCCTCGAGGCGCACCTCGACCTCCTCCAGCCCGGCTGGCGCGCCCACGTGCTCTTCCGCCGCTTCGCGCCCGCCCTCACCGTGCACCACGGCTTCCCCGACCACACGCGCGGCGGGCTCGCGGGCCGCCCCCCCGTCGCCCTCGCCCCGGGCCTCGCGCTCGCAGGAGACGGCGTGGGGAGCGAGGGTCTCCTCGCCGACGCGGCCGTCGCGAGCGCCCTCGCCGCCGCCGACCACCTCCTGCCGGCGCGCGCCCGGAGCGACGCCGCGTGAGCGCTATGCTCGAGACCATGGGCGAGCTCGCGGACGTCTTCGAGGCCCACCGGCGCCGGCTCTGGGGCCTCTGCTACCGGCTCACGGGCAGCGGCGCCGACGCCGACGAGCTCGTCCAGGAGACCTTCGCCCGCGCCCTCGAGCGACCGCCGCCCGACCGCAGCCGGCCCTGGGGGCCGTGGCTGACCCGCGTGGCCGCGAACCTCGCCCGGGACGCGCTCCGCAAGCGCCGCCGTCGAGGGTACGTCGGCCCCTGGCTCCCCGAGCCGGTCGAGACCCGCGACGGCCCCGACCCGCTCGTCGAGGGGCCGCTCCCGCCGGACGCCCGCTACGAGCAGCGCGAGAGCGCCACCCTCGCCTTCCTCGTGGCCCTGGAAGCGCTCACCCCGAAGCAGCGCGCCGTGCTCCTGCTGCGCGACGTCTACGACCTGAGCACGCGCGAGACCGCCGCCGCCCTCGAGCTGAAGGAGGGCGCCGTGAAGGTGTTGCTCCATCGCGCCCGCGCCGCCCTCGAAGGCTACGACGCCCGCCGACCCCGCTCGCTCGACGCGGAGGCGGCGGCGACGCGGCATCTCCTCGAGCGGCTGCTCCTCGCCCTCGGCCGCGGGGAGGTCGAGCCCATCCGGGCGCTCCTCCACGAGGACGTCGTGTCCATCAACGACGGCGCCGGGTCGTACCACGCGGCTCGCCGGCCCGTCGGCGGCGTGGACCGGGTCGCCCTCTTCCTCCACAAGACGCGCGGCCGGGCGCTCCACGCGCTGCGCCCCGTGCAGCTCAACGGGCTGCCGGCCGTGCTCGTCGAGCAGGAGCCCCGGCGCCCGGGTTGGCCCCCGCGGGCGGCGCTCCTGCTCGAAGTCGAGGGGGAGCGCATCCGGCGGCTGCTCGGGATCGTGGCCGACGCCAAGCTCGCCCGGCTGCCCTTCGACGCGGCGGCCTGAGCGCGCCGGCGAGCGCGACACCGGTCGCGCGGAGGCGCGCCGGCGGAGGCGGGCGGGTGTCGCGAGGAGGCGCGCGGGTCCTCGCGCAGGCGGCGTCGGTCGCTCACCGCCCGGGGCCCCGCTCCCCGCGGCGTCCGCCCTCCCCCCTCGACGGGCGCGGCGGGATCGGCGACACTCGCTCGGACCTCAGGCTTTAGCCCCCGCTGCTCCTCGAACGTGGCTGCCGAAACCGAAGCCAACCGCTCCGCCCCGCCCGCCTCCGGGCCGCCTCCGACGCCCGAGCAGGCCGACACGGCGTTCCTCGATCATCTGCGCCAGGCCGGGCTCGTCCACGAGCTGACCGACTCGCTGCGCGGCATCCTCCTCGAGCGGCTCGAGCCGCGGGACGACGAGGACGCCCGCCGGCTCGACCTCCTGGCGCTCTACTACGGCACCGAGGATCCGGAGGTGCGCGCGCGGCGCATGCAGAAGGATCGGTGGGTCCTCCACGACGACCAGGACCGCGTCTCCGCCCACGACCTCGTCCGGCGCCTCACGGAGCTCGCCCCCGAGCTCGGCGAGGTCAGCCTCGAGCGCATCGGCAGCGACGACGGCCCCCTGGTCCTCCGCGCCGGCGAGCACCTCAGCGCCGTGACCGACGTCGAAGAGGACGACGACGACCTGGACACGGGGCAGATCGACCTCTCCGAGATCGAGGAGCAGGTCTCGGTGACCGTGCGCAGCCTGGTCCGGGCCGTGAACGTGCTCCTCGACCGCCACGGCGTGCGCGAGCGCTTCGTGCCGCTCCGGGGCGACGGCCGGCGCGAAGCCTTCCTGGCGGCGGGCGTCTCCGAGGCGCTCAGCCTGTGCAACGGCGCCTGCCTCGAAGAGGACTCGCCCGAGCGCTTGATGGAATTCGCGGCCTGGTGAGCGGGCCGTGACGCCCACGCGCAGCGGGAGCGTCCCCTTCGAGCGCCAGTGGGCGCCGCTGGACGCCCTGCGCGCCCGCCTGATCCGCGCCCTCGGCGCCCCCGGTCGGCGCCTGGTGGTCGACCGGGAGCTCCGCGTCGGCCTCGGCGCCACGCTCGCCGTCGGCGTCGCTCTCCTCGGCGCGTCCACGCTCCCGATGTGGATGCTGGCGCTCGGGCCGATCCTCCTCGGCGTCCCCCACGTGCTCGGCGACCTGCGCTACCTCGTCGTCCGCCGGGGCCTCCACCGCCGCAAGGCGCTCATCGTGCTCGCCGGGGGCCCGCTCCTGGCGGCCGCCGCCACCGCCACCGTGCTGCCCGCGCTCCTCGGCTGCGCCGGCGCCCTCCTGGTCGCGCGCACCACCCCCACGCGCCGCTTCGTCGGCCTCGCCATCGTCAGCGCGCTCGTCGCGGCCGCCATCGAAGCCGGCTGGTGGGCCGACCTCGTCTTCGCCCACGCCCACAACCTCGTCGCCGTCCTCCTCTGGCTCACCTGGCGCCCTCGCCGCGGGCGCTGGCACTGGCTGCCCGTCGTCGCCTACGGCCTCGCGCTCGCGGCCCTCGCCCTCGGCTGGACCGACCCGCTCCTCGAGGCGAGCGGCGGCCTCTGGACGGCCTGGGAGGGCCTCGACGTCGACACGATGCAGTGGAGCCTCGCGGGCCCGCTCGACCCGGACCTCGGCCTCCGCCTCGTGCTGACCTTCGCCTTCGCCCAGTCGATCCACTACGCCGTCTGGCTGCGGCTCGTCCCCGAGGAGGACCGCGCGCGCCCGACCCCGCGCACCTTCCGGGCGAGCTGGCACGCGCTCTACCGCGACCTCGGCCCGGTCGTCCTCGGCCTCGCCGGCGTCGCCGCGCTCGGCGTAGCGCTCTGGGCCCTCGTGGGCCTCGCCGACGCGCGGATGGGCTACCTGCGCATGGCCATCACGCACGGCCACCTCGAGCTCGTGGCGCTCGCGCTCCTCTTCACCGAGGGGCGCCCGGGGAGCCGCGACGGCGCGTCCGAGGCCGCGGCCCAGCGCGGTTGAGCGAGCGCGCGCGATGAAGGCGCTCGGTCACCGCCGCTCCTCGGTCATCCACCCGCCGTCATTCGCGCGCGCCGCAGCGCGCCGGCTCGCGCGGGCCGCCCCGGGCGCGAGCCCGCCTGCTCGGAGCGACGCCCCTCCGCGGCGGCCTCACTCGGCGGCGACGGGGAGCGAATCGATGGCCCGGCGCCAGTCGTCGTAGGTCGCCCGGTCGGGTCGGCGCACGGCCCGCACGGAGCTGGTGAGCACGGGACCCCGCGCGAAGTAGAGCGCGCTCCCGACCCGCGGCGTGAAGCTGTGCATGCGCACGCGCTCGCCCTGCCGGTGGACCATCGTCGCGACCACCTGGGTGACCGCCTCGTGGTCGATGCTCCAGGTCCCGCTCCGCCGGTCGCGCACGCCCACGCAGACGTCGCCGCGCATCAGGTACTCGCTGTTGCGCGTCACGAAGAGCTTGTAGATTCGCCGCTCGCGGTCCCTACGCACCTTCGCCCTACGCGCCGTGTCCCTACGCACCATGGCCTCACCCGTTCCTTCCACCCCGTCCGAGGGGAGGAAGAGCAGGGCGCGTGCCAGATGGGCCGCTTCACGAAAAGTGCAGCAATTTCGAATGTCCGGTCTTCGCCGGACACGCGAAGGACACACGAGTGGCGACTCGAGCCGCCAGCCGCGGTCGCCACCGGCCGCTCGAGCGGCCCCTCCTCAACTGGGGACGCCACCCCCGAATGAACCACGATTCATCTTTACGCCACCGGCCCCTCGCCCCATCCTTCGCCGCGACACGAAGCAGGACGCCGCCGTCGAGGCGGCGCGAGAAGGAGCGAGCATGGCATCTCTCGAGGGCAAGACCCTGTTCATCACCGGCGCGAGCCGGGGCATCGGCAAGGCCATCGCGCTGCGCGCGGCGCAGGACGGCGCGAACGTGGTGGTCGCGGCGAAGACCGCCGAGCCGCACCCGAAGCTGGAGGGGACGATCTACACGGCCGCGGAGGAGATCGAGAAGGCCGGCGGCAAGGCGCTCCCCTGCGTGGTGGACATCCGCTTCGAGGAGAAGATCCAGGCGGCCATCGACCAGGCCATCGAGAAGTTCGGAGGCATCGACATCTGCGTGAACAACGCGAGCGCGATCAACCTCGCCGACACGGCGAGCGTCTCCATGAAGCGCTTCGACCTGATGCACTCGGTGAACCTCCGCGGCACCTTCCTCACGGGGAAGCTCTGCCTGCCGCACCTGAAGCAGGCCGAGAACCCGCACATCCTGAACCTCTCGCCGCCGCTCAACATGGAGGAGCGCTGGTTCGCGCCGCACGTCGCCTACACGATGGCGAAGTTCGGCATGAGCATGTGCGTGCTCGGCTGGGCCGGCGAGCTCCGGGACGCGGGCATCGCGGCGAACGCGCTCTGGCCGAAGACCACGATCGCGACCGCGGCGGTGAACAACCTCCTCGGCGGCGACGCGCTCATGAAGCGCAGCCGCACGCCGGAGATCATGGGCGACGCGGCCCACTGGATCCTCACGCAGCCGAGCCGCGAGTGCAGCGGCAACTTCTTCATCGACGAGGACATCCTCATGGAGAAGATGGGCGTGAAGGACCTGACGAAGTACGCGGTCGATCCGAGCCAGGATCTGCAGGCCGACTTCTTCGTCTGAGCACGCACGCGACGAGCGCAGCACGGGGCGGGCCGCGAATGGCCTGCCCCGTCGCGTTCCGTCCGCGGCGCTCCGTCCGCGGCGTTCCGGCCGTCTCGTCCGTCCCGCCCGTCGCGTTCGAGCCGCCGCGCTCCGTCCCCCACGCGGCCGTCCGGCGGCGCCCCGGGGTCCTCTCCGCTCTCGCGTGCCCGGCATGTCCCGGAGACTCCCCCGACGGCCTCCCCGGCCCTCGCTTCGCGCGACGGGAGCGACGGCCTACAGGCCCGACGACTTCAGGCTCTGGTTCTGCTCGTCCGTGAGCGGCAGGTGCAGCCCGCACTCGCGCTTTCGCCCGAGGATGCGTCCGTCCCGCGGATCCATGTCCGGCGTCGTCGGCAGCGTGGAGTGCACGTCGCCGATGGAGCGATAGCCCTCCGCGTAGAGCGGGTGGTAGGGCAGGTCGTGGGCGTCGAGGTAGGCCTCGACCTCCTCCGTGGTCCACGGGAGGATCGGGTGGACCTTCACCCGCCCATCCTGGATCGCGACCCGCCGCAGCCCGCTCCGATGGGCCGTCTGCCCCCCGCGGAGCCCCGCCATCCATCCGCGCGCCCCCAGCTCGCGCAGCGCGCGCTGCATCGGCTCGACCTTGTTGCGCCGCAGGTACTCGGCGACCCCCTCCTCGCCCTGCTCCCAGAGCTGACCGTGGAGCGCCTCCTGCCGGGCCGGCGTCATGGCCGGTCCGTACACCTGCAGGTTCAGATCGAAGCGCCGCTGGAGCGCGTCGGCGAAGCGGTAGGTCTCGGGGAAGAGGTAGCCCGTGTCCACGAAGATGACGGGCGTGCCCGGCGCCACCCGGTGCACGAGGTGCAGCATCACCGCCGAGTGCGCGCCGAAGCTCGACGACATCACGAGCCCCGCGCCGAAGACCTCGGCGGCCCAGGCGATCACCGTCTCGGCGTCGGCCTCTTCCAGGGTGGCGTTGGCTTGCTCGACCCAGGAGGCGTCGAGGGCGGGCGACGGGGCAGGTGCCGGCATGGCTCGCATACGTTGACGCTCATCCCCGACCTTCGCAACGTAGAATCCGATCTCATCGCGATACGCACGACATCACACGAGCAATTCCAAACACTTATCAACACCCATGAACCCGACTAAAAAGGTATGCAATGAACCTCTGTTCGCCAACGGGGGAACGCGCGTACCCTCATGGCCATGCAGCGCGTCTCGCGGGGGAAGGTCGAGGCGGTGACGGTCTTCCGGGCCGGCGCCGCCGTCACGAGGCAGATCTCGCTCGAGGGCCTGGGCGCCGACGTGCGCGAGCTCCGCATCGCCCCACTCCCCCTCGCGCTGGACGACGACAGCGTGCGCCTCACGGGCGAGGGGGTGGAGGCGACCGAGCTGCACGTGGTGCTCACGCCGGTCGACGCGGATCCGGATCTTCCCCCGCCGGAGGACGAAGCCCTCGAGGCCGCGCGCCTCGCGGAGGCGGCCGCCGAGGCCCGGGTGGAGACCTGCGTCCAGGCCCTCGCCGCCCTCGAGAAGCTCGGCCTCGAGCCGCGCGCCTTCCCGGAGGAGGGTCCCCGCGGGATCCCGATGCAGCCCCGCCTCGCCCTCGTCGCCTTCCGCCGCGAGCGCCAGGAGGCGCTGCACGCCGAGCTCCGCGCGCGCCGCGAGGCCCACCGGAAGGCGAAGGAGGAGCGCCGGGCGCTCGAGGAGGCGAAGCGCCGGGCGACCACGGCGCGCCAGACGCGCCCGAACGAGCTGCGGAAGGGCGTCGACGTGCGCCTCGCCGGGCCGCCTCGGGGCACGCTCCGGCTGAGCTACCGGGTGCCCGGCGCGCGCTGGGTGCCGAGCTACGCGCTCCGCTTCGACGCCGCCCTCGAGCGGGTCGTCGTCGAGGCCCGCGCCCACGTCGCCCAGCGCTCCGGCGAGGACTGGGCCGACGCCGCGCTCACGCTCTCCACCGCCTCCCCCGAGGCCTGGACCGAGCTCCCGGACCCGCCCGCCATCCGCATCGGCCGGCGCCAGGCCGCCCCGAAGCGCCGCGGCTGGCGCGAGCCTCCGCAGGGCGCGGACGCGCTCTTCGCCGACTACGACCGCGCCTTCCCCGCCCCCTCCCCTCGAAGCAGCGTGGTGCCCACCACCGGCGCCGCGCCCGAGCCGAGGATGGAGCTCGAGGAGGAGAGCGCGGACGACGACGTCTTCGCCGACCTGCTCGAGGAACCGCGCGCCGAGCGCCCCGCGCCGAAGCGCGCCAAGAAGCGGGGCCGCGCCCGCGAGGACCGCGCCGGCGCGCCCCCTCCTCCCGCCGCTCCCGCGCCCGCCGCCGCGCCCATGCCGCCGATGCCTCTCCAGGCCCCCATGCCGGCCGAGGGCAGGGCCAGGAGCAGCAGCCTCTTCGGCTTCGGGAGCAGCGGCGCGCCGGGCGCCCCCGCACCCCAAGCCGTGACGATGGCCGCCGAGCCTCCCCCGCCGGAGCCCGAGCTGGTCGCCCCCGACGACCTCCTCGCCTTCGGCCGGCTCCGCCTCGCGCCGCCGAAGAGCGCGCCCCGCCGCGGCTCCCTGCGGCTCGCCGGCCGCGCCGAACGCTACCGCGACGCGCTCGTCGCCGACGGGCGCCGCGTCGATTTCGACCTCGAGCGGGTCCTCGGCCAGGCCGCCGAGCGCGCCCGCTCCCTCGCCACCCCGCCGCCGGACACCCTGACCCCGGAGACCGAGGACGGCTTCGACTACGCCTTCCCCGTCGCCCACCCGATGGACGTCCCCTCGGACGGCGCCTTCCACGGCCTCCCCCTCGCCCGCGCCGAGGTCGACGCCCGCCCGCGCTTCGTCGTCGTGCCGCGCGAGGCCGACGAGGTCTTTCGCTTCGTCGAGCTCGACAACCCGCTCGAGGGCCCGCTGCTCCGGGGCCCCGCCGACGTCTACCTCGACGGCCGCTACCTGCTCACCCGGGCGCTCCGCCCCATCGGCCCGGGCGAGCGCCTCGAGCTCGGGCTCGGCGTCGAGCAGGCCATCAAGATCGCCCGCAACACGCGCTACCGCGAGGAGAGCGCCGGCCTCATGGGGCGCTCCCTCGAGCTGGTCCACGCCATCGAGATCGACGTGACCAACCACCTGCCGGGGCCGGCCCTCGTCGAGGTGCGCGAGCGCGTCCCGACCACGCGCGAGGGCGAGGACGACATCGAGGTGCGCGTCGACGAGGTGCGCCCGGCCTGGGAGAGCTGGGAGCCGCCGGACCGCGCCCTCGAGGGCGGCCATCGCTGGCGCGTGCGCGTCGAGTCCGGCGCCACCGAGCGCCTCGAGGCGCGCTACGTGGTCCGCATCGCCGGCAAGCACGAGCTCGTCGGCGGGAACCGGAGGGAGCGATGAGCCCGAAGAGCGCGCGCCGGACCCTCGACGCGCCCGTGCGGCGCGTGACCGTGATGGAGGACCGGGCCTTCGTGCGCCGCGAGGTGCACCTCGACGCCGAGCCGGGGCCGCTGAAGCTGCGAGTCGACGTCGCGCCGGTGCTCGTGGACAAGACGCTCGACGTGCGCGCCGAGGGGGCGACCCTCGCCGAGGCGCGCGTGCGGCGGGAGCGCCTCCATCGCCACACCGAGCGCGGCGACGTCGGGCTCCGGGAGAAGCTCCGCGAAGCGATCGACGCGCTGAAGGATCTCGAGGAGGCGATGGCGCGCGACACGGCCGAGCTGGCCGACATCCGCCGCGCCCGCGAGCTCCTCGTCTCGGAGATCGGCGAGGAGGTCGCCTGGGGCCAGGGCGATCCGGCGCGCTGGACGAGCGACTTCGAGGCCGCGACCGAGCGCGCGGAGGCGCTCCGCGTCGCCCTCGCCGAAGCCCACGCCGAGCGCGACCGCCTCCGCCGAGAGCGCGACGACCTCTCCGCGCGGGTCCGCGCCGTCGCCACGCCCGCCCGCGACGAGGCCGCCTGGCTCGACCTCGACCTGCACCTCGAGGCCGCCGGATCCGTCGCGATCACCATCGGCTACCTCGTCCCCAACGCGCTCTGGCGCCCGCAGCACCGCGCGACGCACGTCCCGGGCGAGGGGGCCAAGGTGCGCCTCGAGACCCACGCCTGCGTCTGGCAGAACACGGGCGAGGATTGGGAGGACGCCGAGCTGGCCTTCTCCACCGAGCGCCCTTCCCTCGGCGTCGAGCCGCCGCCCCTCGAGACCGACCGGCTGACCGTGAAGCGCAAGGCCGAGCACGTGGAGGTGGAGGCGCGCGAGCAGGTCGTCGCGACGAGCGGGCTCGGCCGGGCAGAGGCGGAGGCCCCCGAGGTGCCGGGCGTGGACGACGGCGGCGAAGCCCTCGAGCTCCGCGCGGCGCATCCGGCGAACGTGCCGAGCGATGGGCGACCGCATCGCGTGCGGCTCTCCGAGGCGGAGCTCGACGCGGAGGAGGCGCTGGTGCTCGTCCCGGAGCTCGAGCCGGTGGCGGTGCGGCGGACGCGCCAGACGCACGAGGGCGAGGCGCCGCTCCTCGCGGGCCCCGTCGAGCTGGTGCGCGACGGGGGCCCGGCCGGGCGCACGAAGGTGCTCTTCGTGGCCCCTCGCGAGCGCTTCGAGCTCGGCTGGGGCCCGGAGCCGAGCGTGCGCGTGAAGCGCCACGCCGAGGCGGCGAAGGAGGAGAGCAAGCTCCTGAGCAGCTGGCTGACGCGCGAGCACACGGTGGAGCTGAAGCTCAGCAACCTCGCCGCGGCGCCGCGCGAGGTCGAGGTGGTCGAGCGCGTCCCCGTCTCCGAGCTGAAGGAGGTGAAGGTCGAGGTCGACGCCGAGGCGACCACCGACGGCGCCCGCCCGGATCGGGACGGCTTCGTGCGCTGGACCGTCGAGCTCCCGCCCCGCGGCCGCCGCACGCTCACGCTCGTCTACACGGTCTCGCGCAAGAGCGACGTCCGCGGCCTCTGAGGGCGCCGAGGCGAGCGGCGCCCGTCAGTCTTCGAGAAGCGAGCGCCACATGGCGTAGTCCCGCCGCTGCTCGCCCCAGGTCCGGTGGATCATCGCGCGCGGCCCCGGGTGGTAGAGCGGCAGGAGCCAGCGCGCCATCCAGCGGACCGGCCGCCCCGCGTCCCGCGCGAGCGTGAGCCCATGCGGCGCGAGCTGCTCGAGCGCGGCGAGGGCCGTCGAGCCGAGCGTCACGACGAGCGCCGGCGCGAGCTGCACGATGAGCCCGGAGACGAAGCGCGAGCAGTTGCGGAGCTCCTCCCGGCGCGGTCGACGGGAGCGCCCGGCCTCCGTCCGCGGCGGGCAGAGGAGCGCGTTCGTGATGAAGAGCCGCTCCCGCCGCACGCCCGCCGAGGCGAGGAGCCTCTCGAAGTTCGTGCCGGCCCGATCCCCGCGAAGCGGCACCCCCGTCGCCGCCGACCCCTCGACCCCCGGCGCCGTCGCGATGACGAGGCAGCGCGCCTCCACCGATCCGTTCTGCGGGCCGAGCGTCTTCGGGTGCCCGGGCATGCGCGAGCACGCCGTGCAGGCCTCCGCCTCCGCGAAGAGGGTGGCCAGCTTCCGCCGTCGCTCCGTGGGATCCCCGCTGCCCATGACGAGCCGCCGAGAGTACCGGAAGCCCCCCCCGCGCCGCATCACCCGCTCGAACCAGGCGAGCGTCGGCTCCCCACGAGGACGCTCCGGCGGATCGCCCGGCGACACGAGCACGTGCCGGGCCTCGTGGAATCCACGACGGCGCGTCCACCCGGGGCGCCCCCATGGCAGACGCTCGGGCAGACGCTCGGGCAGACGCTCGCTCAGTCGCCGTCGGTCGGGTCGAGCGGGTGCGGGCTGACGGGCTCGCGCATCGTCACGAGCTCCTCGGCCGCCGTCGGGTGGATGCCGACCGTCGCGTCGAGCTGCGCCTTCGTCGCGCCCCCCTTCAGCGCCACCGCGAAGCCCTGCACGATCTCGCCTGCGTCCGGCCCCACGACGTGCACGCCGAGCACCCGGTCCGTCTTCGCGCAGACCACGAGCTTCATCAGCATCTTCTCGTGCCGGTCGGCGAGCGTGTACTTCATGGGCCGGAAGACCGAGCGGTAGATCAGGCACTCCTCGCCTCGATGCCACGCCGCCTCCTCCCCGAGGCCGACCGTCCCGACCTGCGGCACGGAGAAGACCGCCGTCGGGATCGACTCGTAGTCCACCGCCGCCTCCGGCTCGCCCCCGAACTGCGCCCGCGCGAAGGCCATGCCCTCGCCCAGCGCCACCGGCGTGAGCGCGACCCGATCGATCACGTCCCCGAGCGCGAAGACGTGCGGCTGGCTCGTCCGGAAGCCGTCGTCCACGACGATCCCGCCCCGCCCGGCCGCGACCTCCACGCCCGCCGCCTCGAGGTTCAGCCCGTCCGTGTTCGGCACTCGCCCCACGGCCGCCATCTGGAGGTCCGCCGCGAGCTCGGTCCCGTCGTCGAGCACGGCCACGAGCTCTGCGCCCCGCTTCTCGACGCGCTCGACCGTGTGGTCGTGGTGCACGTGCACGCCCTTCAACCGGACCTGCTCGGTCACGTGCCGGCGCACGTCTCCGTCGAAGGCGTTCAGCAGGTAGCTGTCCTTGTGGACGAGGTGCGTCTCGACGCCCAGCAGGTTGAAGAGGCTCGCGAACTCGAGGCCGATGTAGCCGCCGCCGGCGATCACGATGCGCTTCGGGAGCGCGTCGAGGGAGAACGCCTCGTTCGAGGTGATGGCGAGCTCGTGCCCGGGGATGGGGATGACCTTCGGCTTCCCGCCCGTGGCGACGAGGATCTTCGCCGCCCGGACCGTCCGATCCCCGATCCGCACCGTATGCGGATCCTCGAAACGCGCCCAGCCGCGGAGGATGTCGACGCCGGCCCGGCCGAGGATCCCCTGGTAGACCTCGTTGAGCCGCGCGATCTCGCGATCCTTGTTGGCGATCAGCGTCGGCCAGTCGAAGCGGGGCGCGCCGGGCAGGCTCCAGCCGAAGCCGCGCGCGTCGCGGAACTCGTCGGCGAAGGAGGCCGCGTAGACCAGCAGCTTCTTCGGCACGCAGCCGACGTTGACGCAGGTGCCGCCGAGCGGCCCCCCCTCGACGAGCGCGACCTTCGCTCCGAAGCCCGCGCTCATCCGGGCGGCGCGCACGCCCCCCGAGCCGCCGCCGATCACCAGAAGGTCGTAGTCCCAGCTCGCCATCGATCACTCCTCACGGTCTGGCCCGCCATGTAGCACGCGGGCCGGCCGGGGATGGAACGGGCGAGCCGCCTCACCGTTACCCGAACCGACTCGGGCCGACCACTCGCGCCGAGCGACATCCCGCACGAGCGAAGACGCCCGTCGATCGGACGGCTTCCAGCCAGCCGGTGCCGGCGACGCCCGCGCGCCCTGCCGACTCGAGCAGGCGGCGAGCTCCATCCCCCCAGCTCGAGAGCGGCACGCTCGACGACGGCACGTTCGAGGACGGCACGACCGAGCACGGCACGACAGGGATCGGCACGACCGGGATCGGCACGATCGAGAACGCCCCGGGCGACGTCGCGAAGGACGTGCTCCAGGGCGCTCTCGAGTGCCCGTCCCCGCGTCGGAGGAGGCACACGCTCGGACTGAATGTCGATGGGCCGCGCAAAGCACCGGGCTCTGCGCGTTCCCCGCTCTCCCCGACCGAGGCCGGGATGGCGATCGCGAGGACGAGGCCCTTCCGAGGGTGGTTCGCGGGTGGGCTCACCCACGAGCGACCGACGGACCATGCAGTCCGCTGCGGTTCACGCGGCGGACGGGCCCCCCGACCTCACTTCTTCTTGGCGGCCTTCTTCGTCGTGCGCTTCTTCGTCGCACGCTTCTTGGTCGCCTTCTTGGCCGTCTTCTTCGTCGCGCGCTTCTTGGTCGCCTTCTTGGCCGGCTTCTTCGTCGCGCGCTTCTTGGTCGCCTTCTTGGCCGTCTTCTTCGTCGCGCGCTTCTTGGTCGCCTTCTTGGCGGTCTTCTTCGTCGCGCGCTTCTTCGTGGCCTTCTTGGCCGTCTTCTTCGTCGCGCGCTTCTTGGTCGCCTTCTTCGCCGGCTTCTTCGTTGCGCGCTTCTTCGTGGCCTTCTTGGCCGTCTTCTTCGTCGCGCGCCTCTTGGTCGCCTTCTTCGCAGGCTTCTTCGTCGCGCGCTTCTTGGTGGTCTTCTTGGCGGCCTTCTTGGTGGTCCGCTTCTTGGTTGCCTTCTTGGTAGCCATGGGTGACCTCCTCCGATGGGGTCTCGGGACCGTGGTACCGTATTGTCACGTCACGTCACGTGTCAAGCCGAGAGCAACCTAATTTATACCTAACTTTGCCTAATTTGCGCGAACTATGAGCATACTCAGGGTCAAATCCACGAAATTGCTGGTGAAATCCGCTCCGGCCGAATCCCCCGGTTTTCTGCCCGGGGTAGCCCGGACAGGCGATCGGCGGCGATCTCCGTTGCGTTGACACCCCAGTCGGCGCCCTTCTACGGTCCCGTCGCATGCACCGAGGAGGTGTCCGATGACCGCCCGTTCGCTTTCGCTTTCGCTCTCTCTGATCACCGCCCTCGCGGCCGCCTGCGGCCCCAGCCAAGAGGAGCTGGACACCGCCAACGCCCGCATCGCCGAGCTCGAAGGGGAGCTCGACGAAGCCCGCAGCGAGAACACCGACCTCAACGAGCGGCTCGGCGAGGTCGAAGCGCAGAACGGCCAGCTCGCCAACCGGCTCCGCGCCCTCGGTGAGAACGTCGAGCAGCTCGAGGGCGAGCGCAGCAACCTCGCCGCCACCCTGGAGGAGCGCGAGCGCGCCCTCGCCGAGCTCCGCGAGCGCCAGCGCCAGGCCGAGGAGCGGCTCCAGACCTTCCGCAACCTCATGCAGCGCTTCCAGTCGATGATCGACAGCGGCCAGCTCCGCGTGCGCATCGTCCGCAACCGCATGGTCGTGGAGCTCCCCGAGGGCGTCCTCTTCGACTCCGGCCGCGCGCGCATCAAGGACGACGGCGAGGCCACCCTCTCGGAGGTCGCCACGGTCCTCGCCGAGGTGCCCGATCGCGAGTTCCAGATCGCCGGCCACACGGACAACGTCCCGGTCGGGCGGCGCTCCCGCTTCGACAGCAACTGGGAGCTCTCCGCGCAGCGCGCCGTCAACGTGGCCCGCTTCCTCGTGACCCAGGGCATGCCGGCCAACCGCATCTCGGCCGCTGGCTACGCCGACACCCAGCCCGTGGCCTCCAACGACAGCGACGAGGGCCGAGCGCAGAACCGGCGCATCGAGATCGTCCTCGTGCCGAGCCTCGACGAGCTGCCGGACCTCAGCTCGCTCACCCAGGACGGCTGAGCGCCAACTCGGAACCCGCTTGTTTCGACCGACGAGAGCGGCCCCTCGACCCCGTGCGGCCCCCCGCGCGGGGGGCCGGGGAGCCCCGTCATCTGGGCCGGGATCAGACGGACGGGTTTGACCCCCTGGGGCCCCTCCACTAGACTGCTGTGACCTCGGATGCCACCCAGCGCATCCGGGGCGGCCAAAGCGGCACGCAACCCCTCGAAAATACACGGCTCGGGAATACTCCCCCGGGCCGTGTGTTCACCAGGGAGCGGGTTCGTTCGGCCCGTGAAAACGCAAGTGTTCGACCCCGGCGCGCTCCCGCCCGCACCCCTCGCTGACGACCCGCACGACGCGGCCGCGCGGGGTGCTCGGCGCGACCTCCGGGGCCTCCGGCTCGCCAGGCGAGCCACATATCGGCCGCGAGCTCTGCGCTCCGTGGCCGCGGGCGACCGAGGTCGCCCGGCACAAGGAACAAGGAGTCCTGATGCAGGCGGGTGAGCACCAGTTCAAGGTCGGTGACAAGGCGGTCTACCCGGCGCAAGGCGTCGCCGAGGTCGTTTCCATCGAGGAGAAGGAGATCGCCGGGAATCCTCAGAAGTTCTACGTTCTGAAGATCCTGGACACCGACCGGAAGATCATGGTCCCGGTCAGCAACGCCGAAAACGTCGGCCTTCGTCCGCCCATCTCCGAGGAGGACATCCGCGAGATCTTCGTGATCCTCAAGGAGCAGACGATCGCCTTCGACAACCAGACGTGGAACCGCCGCTACCGCGGGTTCATGGACAAGATCAAGACCGGCTCCGTCTTCGACGTGGCCGAGGTGATGCGGGATCTCTACCGTTTGAAGGCGGAGAAGTCCCTCTCGTTCGGCGAGCGCAAGATGCTCGAGACGGCGCGCAACCTGATCGTCAAGGAGATCGCGGTCGCCCGTCGAAAGAGCGAGGAGAAGGTCACCGCGGAGATCGAGAAGATCTTCGAGACCAACTGAGCGCCCGTCGATCCATCCGGCGCGCGCTGGATGGATCGACCGGCTTCACGACGGGGAGACCGGCTTCGGAGAGGGGCGTGGGCGCGCGGGTTCGCGCCGCGTCCCCCCACCGGCGACCCGAGCGAAGGTTTCCGCGCGGAAACCGGAACGTCGTCGCGGGCCGCTCGCCCCGGCGGCTTCTCGCGTTCTCGCCGGGACCTCCGGACCGGGCCGTGGCGCCCGCTCGCCCTCGGGGCGAGGCTGGCGCCCCCGCTCGGAGCCGCCCGTCGCCCCGTCAGCCCGCCCCCCCAACGCGGAGCCTCCGGCCCGCGAGAGAGTGCCATGGCGAACAGCAGCTTGGTGATCAACGTCGACGTCGGAGAGACGCGCGTCGGCCTGATCCAGGATGGAATCCTCGGCGAGCTCTACGTCGAGCGAAAGCGAGACCGCTCCCCCGTCGGCAACGTCTACCTCGGCAAGGTCACCCGCGTGCTCCCGGGCATGCAGGCGGCCTTCATCGACGTGGGCCTCGATCGGGCGGCCTTCCTCCACGTCGAGGATCTGAAGCCGGCTCCGAGCGACGACGACGACAAGGGCGGCGACGACGGGAACGGCAACAAGGGCGGCAAGCGCCGAAGCGGCGGCCGTCGCAAGCGCGCCTCCCGCAGCACGCCCATCCGGGACCTCCTCAAGGAGGGCCAGGAGGTCGTGGTGCAGGTCTCGAAGGGGCCGATCAGCACCAAGGGCGCCCGCGTCACCAGCCACATCTCGCTCCCCGGCCGCTACGTCGTCTACCTCCCGCAGGGGGACAGCGTCGGCGTCTCCAAGCGCATCGGCGGCTCGAAGGAGCGCGCGCGCCTGAAGGAGGCGATCGAGTCGATCAAGCCGCCCTCCGGCGGCGTCGTCGTCCGGACGCTCGCGCAGGGGCTCACGAAGAAGAAGCTCAAGGCCGACATCGGCTACCTCGTGAAGTCCTGGGAGCGCTGCCAGGAGACGCTCGAGGCGAACAAGAAGAGCCGCAAGAAGAAGCTCAAGGCGCCCTGCCTGGTCCACGAGGAGCCGGACATCGTGCTCCGCGTCGCGCGGGACATGTTCAACGAGGACGTCGACGAGATCGTCATCGACGATCCGAAGGAGTTCGCGCGGCTCAAGGAGTTCCTCGAGAGCTTCCTGCCGGAGCGCGCGAACGACGTGCGGCTCTACGAAGGCTTCGAGCCGCTCTTCGACGAGTACGGCATCGAGGACGAGATCGCGCGGGCGCTCTCACGGAAGGTGCCGCTGAAGTCGGGCGGCTACCTGATCATCGACCAGGCCGAGGCGCTCACGGCCATCGACGTGAACACGGGCCGCTTCACCGGAAAGGGCAAGGACGTCGAGCAGACGATCCTCCAGACCAACCTCGAGGCGGTGAAGGAGATCTGCTACCAGCTCCGCTTCCGGAACATCGGCGGGCTGATCGTCCTCGACTTCATCGACATGGAGAAGGGCGGCAACAGGGACCGGGTCTACAAGGCGCTCCTGAAGGAGCTGAAGAAGGACAAGGCCCGGACCACCGCCGTGCGCATCAGCGAGCTCGGCCTGGTGGAGATGACGCGGAAACGCACGCACGAGTCGCTCGGCCGCCTGCTCTACGAGCCCTGCTTCTACTGCGACGGCACGGGCCACCTGAAGTCGAAGACGACGATCTGCCACGAGATCTTCCGGCAGATGCGGCGCGAGAAGGACAGCCTCCCCGGCTACAAGATCGTGATCAGCGCCCACCCGGCCGTCTGCGACGCGCTCGAGCGGGAGGAGAAGGGCGCGCTCGCCGAGGCGGCCAAGCGCTTCCAGCGGCGCATCGAGCTCCAACCGCGCAACGACTACCACCTCGAGCAGTTCGACCTGACCGGCGGCTGAGCCACGAGGGGGGCGAGGCCATCGCGCCGGCGGCTTCGGCCGCGGTATGCTCCCCGCAGGAGCGAGGTCATGAGCGACGACGACGACGCCGAGGATCAGCGCGAGGGTGCGCGCGTCACGATCAACAAGGAGTTCGAGTCCTTCGACGCCTTCATCCACGAGTACGTGACCAACATCTCGCGGACCGGCGCCTTCGTGAAGTCGAAGCAGCCGCTCCCGGTGGGCACGCGCGTGGACTTGCGGTTCACGGTCGTCATGGACGACATCGAGACCATCGAGGGCATCGGCGAGGTGGTGCGCGTGCAGAAGGACCCGCCCGGCATGGGCGTGGTCTTCACCGAGCTCAGCCAGTACTCTCAGCACCTCATCAATCGGCTGCTGACCTCCCAGGCCGGTGCCCTCGGCGATGCGCCGGAGGATCCCGACGCCGACGGATCGTGAGCGACCTCTTCCGCCGAATCCGTCGGGCCACCCGAGCGAGCTTGAACGACTTGAAGCGACGCACTTTCGGTTCCGAGGACAAGAGCCTGAGCGAGCTCTCCGACGCCGAGCTCGAGGAGGAGCTGCTCCGTCGCCGGCGCCGCCGCGCGCGCGGGCGGAGCGGTGGGGCCCCGCGGCGCGAGGACGACACGCCGCAGGCCAAGCAGGTGCTGCAGTGGTACGCGAACCTCGAGCTCGAGCCGGGCGCGAGCCTCGAAGAGATCGAGGAGGCCTACAAGCGCCTCATGAAGAAGTACCACCCCGACAAGCACCAGGGTGATCCCGAGAAGTACCGCGCCGCCACCGAGCTCGCCCAGTCCCTCACCCGCGCCTTCCAGGCGCTGAGCGAGCGCGCGCAGAAGCGGCGAAGCTGAGCGCCAGCCCTCCGGCCTGGCGCTGAATCGGGATTCCTCGAGGAATCCCGGCAGGGAGCGAGCCCCGCACCAGCCATCCACGAGGCTGTCCCGCCCCTGGAGCGGGAGCGCCCGCGAACGCAGCGAAGTCACCACGCTGCAGGGGGGAGCGCCCCAGCGTCTGCCCCGTCGCTCGGCCCCACGGAGCCGCCTTCGTGTACCCACGAGGAACCGACCCATGTGACGCGGCCGCAGGCCGCGCCGAGGGCCCCACGGGCCCGCTGGTAAGCCAAATTCGCGAGCGCCAGCGAGCGGAAGACGCGGCTGCGACGTCGCTCGGCCCCACGGAGCCGCCTTCGTGTACCCACGAAGAGCCGACCCATGTGACGCGGCCGCAGGCCGCGCCGAGGGCCCCACGGGCCCGCTGGTAAGCCAAATTAGCGAGCGCCAGCGAGCGGAAGACGCGAAGAGGAGCGCACCCACGCCTGCCCCCGTCGCTCGGCCCCACGGAGCCGCCTTCGTGTACCCACGAAGAACCGGCCTGTGTGACGCGGCCGCAGGCCGCGCCGAGGGCCCCACGGGCCCGCTGGTAAGCCAAAATAGCGAGCGCCAGCGAGCGGAAACCGCTGCGGAAACCCTCAGTCGACCTTGAGGTAGCCGGCCTTCACCAGCTTGACGAGGATGTTGCTCGTCTCGAGGTCGCTCGCGAGGCTCTTGTTCAGGACGGTCTCCACATGGCCGTAGTTGTGGGCCAGCTGGAGGACGTCGAGCTCGTCCGGGGAGAGGTCGCGAAGCGGCGGGATCAGCGGCACCGCCATCGACACCTGCGACGAGAGCGGCGGCATGTCCGGCCCGAGGCGCTGCACCTCGTCGAGCTGCCGCATGGCCTCCATGAGGAGCGCCTCGGTGCTCATCTCGATGGGCTCGAGGAACTCGCGATCCTCGGGCGGCTCCATGTCGAAGGTGCCCTGCTGCCAGGTCACGATCCGATAGAAGCTCTTCATCGGCGACACGTCGTAGTTGTCGTTGATCACCGCGTACACGACCGACCCCTTGTCGAGGTAGATCTTGCCGGTGTCGGTGTCGGTGCGGATCACCAGCACGCCGCTCTTCTTGCTCGCCGCGAAGAGCTGGAGCAGGTCCGGCAGGGGGACCTCGCCGATGTCGCCCGTCATGGTGCGCACCTGGGAGGTGCGCTTCCCGGCGGCGACGTCCTCGAGGTGCGCCTTCGCCTCGCGGAGCGACTGCGCCCCCTCGGTGGCGATCACCTTGATGATGCTCGTGCCGATCAAGATGCGGTCGCCCTCGTTCAGGCGCGCGCGCTTGATCTTCTCGCCGTTGACGAAGCTCCCGTTGGTGGAGCCGAGATCCTGGATGAAGATCTGGCCGCCGGTGACGGTGATCTTCGCGTGGCGACGCGAGACCATGTCCTCGACGAGCACCATGTCGAGCTCGCTGGAGCGGCCGATCACGATCTCGCCCTCCTCGGGCAGGGGGAACTCACCCCCCTGGTACTTGCCCGAGATGAAACGCAACGCGAAAGACCTGGCAGGCCGGTTCGGGGGCGGCGTCATCTTGGGAACGGGAGGCTCCATGCGTGTGTGCCAGTCGAGGAGGCGAAGCGCTCGAGGGCGGGTACCCGCGGGCGTCCGAGCGGCCCCCATCGCGGGGACCGCGTCCGAGAGCAAGGCTAGAAGTTTCGGACCCGTGTGGTCAAGGTTCGTGGGCGCCTCGCCGGGCGCCCCATCCTCCCGAAATCCCTGAAAGTGTGCGCACCGCCCGCCCCGCGCGGCGCATGCGGGCCCGAGCTTGGCGCTCGCCGCCACCCCGGTGTTACAACGACTCGCCATGGGCCGACGGGCAGGGGCGGTGCTGCTGCAGCTGACGCTCCTCGGAGCGGTCGCCCTCCCCGCCCCCGTGGAGGCGCAGGTCCGCGACCGCCGCGTCGACTGGCACACGGTCCGCACCGAGCACTTCGAGGTCCACTATCCGGAGCCGCTCGGCGTCGTCGCCCGCCGCGCCGCGGCCACGGCCGAGGAGGCCCACCGGCGCCTCTCGACGATCCTCGCTCACGACGTCGACCGCCGCGTGCAGGTCGTGCTCACGGACGACAGCGACTCGGCGAACGGCTCGGCGACCAGCCTCCCCTACAACCAGATGGCCCTCTTCGCCTCGGCGCCGGAGGACCTCAGCCCGCTCGGCGACTACGACGACTGGCTCTCCGTGCTCGTCACGCACGAGCACACCCACGTGCTCCACCTCGACACGATCGCCGGCGCGCCCGCGATCGTGAACGCCATCCTGGGCAAGGTCTACGCGCCGAACCTCATCCAGCCGCGCTGGTTCATCGAGGGCCTCGCGACCCACGAGGAGTCCCGGGAGACGGCCGGCGGGCGCCTCCGCTCGACCATGTTCGAGATGTACATCCGCATGGACGCCCTCGAGGATCGCCTCCTCCGCCTCGACCAGCTCTCGTCGAGCGTCGATCGCTGGCCCCGCGGCAACACCTGGTACCTCTACGGCTCCCGCTTCGTGGACTGGATCGCCCGAGAGCACGGGCGCGAGGTGCTCACGGCGATGTCCCACGAGTACGGCCGGCGGCTCGTGCCCTACGGCGTGAACCGGACCGCCCAGCGCACGACCGGCCACACCTTCATCGAGCTCTATGGCGAGTGGATCGCGCACCTCCGCGCGCACCACGGCGCCGTGCGCGACGCCGTGATCGAGGCCGGGCGCGTCGAGGGGGAGCGCATCACCTTCCACGGCGAGATCGCGCGCTCGCCGCGCTGGCTCGATGACGAGACGCTCGTCTACTACGTCGCCGACGGCGAGAACGACGTGCAGCTCCGGCTCCTCGCCCCCGACGGGAGCGCGCCGCGCGAGCTCCACCGCGTGCTCGGCAACAGCTACCCGGCGCCGGCCGAGGGCGGCGCCGTCGTCTACTTCGACGCCCTCGACGCGCATCGGGAGATCTACTTCTACTTCGACCTCTTCCGGCACGACCGGCGAAGCGGCGAGACCGAGCGGCTCACGCATGGGCTCCGAGCGCGCGCCCCCGACGTCGCTCCCGACGGGCGGCGCGTCGCCTTCACGGTGAACGGCGCGGCGACGCGGCACCTGATGATCGCGGACGTCGAGGACGTGGAGGCGACGAAGCGCGTGCTCCTCCGGAGCCGGCGCTTCGAGCAGGTCTACACGCCGCGCTGGTCGCCGGACGGACGCTGGATCGCCGTGAGCCGCTGGACCGAGGGCGGCTACCGGGACATCGCGCTGGTCGATCCGGAGACCGGCGACGTGCGGCCGATCACCCACGACCGGGCGCTCGACACCGGGCCGGCCTGGTCGCGCGACGGGCGCTTCCTCTTCTTCTCCTCGGACCGCACGGGGATCGCCAACCTCTACGCCCACGAGCTCGCGAGCGGGCGCACCTGGCAGGTGACGAACGTCGTCGGCGGCGCCTACTCGCCGGACGTGTCGCCGAGCGGGGAGGAGCTGGTCTACCTCGGCTACACGAGCCACGGCTTCGACCTCTGGCGCCTCCCCCTCGACCCCGCGCGCTGGCGGCCGGCCACGCCCTACGTCGACGACCGCCCTCCCCCCTCGGATCCGGGCGAGCTCACGCTCGAGAGCGAGCGCTACCGGCCCTGGCGCACGCTCTACCCGCGCGCCTACATGCTCGACCTCCAGGAGGACGCCTTCGGCCGGCAGCTCGGGCTCACCGTCGAGAGCAACGACGTCGCGAACCACCACATCTACTCCGCGCGCCTCGGCGTGAGCCTGGCCGAGGGCTACGTGAACGGCGACCTCGCCTGGGTCTTCCAGCGGCTCCCGGCGCCGATCACGCTGCGGGGCTTCCGTCGCGTCTCGCCACGGGGCGGGCTCCAGGTCGGCGGCGAGGATCGGCGGTGGATCGAAGACGCCATCGGCGGGAGCGTGGGCATCGGCTACGGCTTCCCGCGCATGCTCCACGCCGAGTCGATCAGCGCGAGCTACTCGCTGACCTGGCTCCGCAAGGCCGAGCCCTTCGGCGGCGAGCTCGACCCGAACACGCCGCCGCCGGTGCTCCCGGAGACGGGGCGCGTGGCGTCCCTGAGCCTCGGCTGGGGCTACTCGGACGTGCGCCGGCACTTCTACGACATGTTCCCCTCGGAGGGGCGGAGCCTGAACCTGAGCCTCTCGCTCGCGCACCCGTCGATCGGGAGCCAGTTCGAGGCCGTGACCTTCCGCTGGAGCTGGGAGCGCTACGTGGAGGCGCCCTGGGCGCAGCACCACGTCTTCGCGCTGCGGTATGGGGGCGGGCTGAGCGGGGGCGACTTCGGGCGGCGTGGGCTCTTCTCCGTCGGCGGCTTCCCGAGCGTGAACATCATCGACGCCTTCATGGACGAGCTGACGCTCGGGGGCGTGGCGCTCCGCGGTTACCCGCCCTTCGTGCGGAGCGGGCTACGCTTCCACCTGGCGCAGCTCGAGTACCGCTTCCCGCTCGGGCGGCTGATGCGCGGCGTGCAGACCCTGCCCGTGTACCTGAACCGGGCCTACGCGCTGGTCTTCGTGGACGCCGGGGACGCCTTCCGCGGGCCCTTCGATCCGCGCGAGACGCTGGTGGGCGCTGGCGGCGAGCTCTTCCTCGACTTCACCGTGGGCTACATCGTGGGCTTCACGCTGCGGGTGGGCTTCGGCTACGGCTTCATGGAGGGCGGCGGCCCGCAAGGCTACGCGCACCTCGGCGTGCCCTTCTGACCGCGGTCGCGGGGGCGACCGCGGTGGGGCGCTCGCTTCGCTCGCTGAAGGGGGGTCCGGGGACAGGGGGACGCGGGCCGCGTTCGGCTCTCGGCCGGCCGCGCTCCGGGTCCGGGGGCGCGCGCTTCGCTGCGGAGGCGGAGACCGCGGTCCAGGGCAGGGGGACGGGGGCCGCGTTCGGCACTCGGCGTCCGGGTCGGACACGCTCGGGCTCGACGCTGTGCCCCGCGCGAAATGACGAAGGCCCCGACGCGCTCGGCGTCGGGGCCTCTCGATCTTCGGTCTCGGCCCCATCCTGCCGACGGCGCCGAGCGGGGTCCGAGCGCGCGCTCAGACCTCCATGATGTCCGTCTCCTTGTCGGAGACGAGCCGGTCGACCTCGTCGGAGCCGCCCTTGACGATCTCCTCCATGGACTTCCGCCCCCGGTCCGCCTCGTCCGCGCCGACCTCGCCGTCCTTCTCGAGCGCGTCGAGCATGTCCTTGGCGTCGTGGCGCGCCTTGCGGATCGCGACCTTGCAGTCCTCGCCCTTCGCACGCGCGACCTTCACCAGGTCCTTGCGGCGCTCCTCCGTGAGGGGCGGCATGGGGATGCGGATCAGCTCGCCGTCGTTCGACGGGTTCAGGCCGAGCTGCGCCGAGTTGATCGCGCGCTCGATGGCCTGGATCGACGAGCGATCGAAGGGCTTGAGCATGATCATCCGCGGCTCGGGGACGGAGATCGACGCCAGCTGCTTCAGCGGCGTCATGGACCCGTAGTACTCGACGCGGACGCTATCGAGGATGTCGGGGTTCGCGCGGCCGGTGCGCACCTTCGCCAGCTCGCGCTTCAGGCTGTCGTGGGCCTTCGAGATGGCCGTCTTCAGCTCGTCGAGGGTCTCCTGAATCATCCTCGTCTCTCTCCATCGAGGCGCGGGCGGACGCGCCGCGCGAATCCAAGGGGCCGCGGCGCCAGGGCCGCGGGTGAGCCGACACTAGTGCTGGCCCACGATGCTTCGCAACGAAAACCGGGTGAGCCGCCCCGGCGCACGACCGGAGCCCGACGACCGGAGCCCAGCGGAGGCTCCGGGCTCAGTCCTCTTCGGAGACGATGGTGCCGAGGTCCTCGCCCTGCACGACGCGCTTGATGTTCCCGCGCTGGCCGAGCGCGAAGACGCGGATGGGCAGGCGGTTGTCGCGGCAGAGCGTGACGGCGGTCGAGTCCATGACGCCGACCCGATCGACGAGGAAGCGGTCGTAGCTGATGCGCGTGTACATCTGCGCGTCGGCGTGGTGGACCGGGTCCTTGTCGTAGATGCCCTCGACCTTCGTCGCCTTGAGCAGGCTGTCCGCCTGGATCTCCATGGCGCGGAGCGCGGCGGCCGTGTCGGTCGAGAAGTAGGGGTTGCCGGTGCCGGCGACGAAGATGACGATGCGCCCCTTCTCGAGGTGGCGCACGGCCCGCCGACGGATGTAGGGCTCGGCGATCTGGCGGATGTCGAGGGCGCTCAGGCAGCGCGTCTGCACGCCCATCTTCTCGAGGCCGTCCTGGAGCGCCACGCCGTTGATGACGGTCGCGAGCATGCCCATGTAGTCGGCGCTCGCCCGGTCCATGCCCTGGGCGCTCCCCTTGAGGCCGCGGAAGATGTTGCCGCCGCCGATCACGATGCCGATCTGGCACCCGAGGGCGTGCACCTCGGCGATCTCGCCGCAGATCTCACGCATCGTCTGCGGGTCCACGCCGAAGCCCCCGTTCTTGCCGCAGAGGGCCTCGCCGGAGAGCTTCAGCATCACGCGCTTCAGTGCCAGATCCGCCATCGTCCTGCTCCCTTCGTGCGCGCCGGGAGGCGCGCTGCCCGAGGGCATTACTCGCCCGGGGGCGCCCTGTCCACCCCGGTCGTGAGCCTCCCCCGCAGCGCCCCGGGTCCAGCGCTCCGCACACGAAAAAAGGCCGAGCCCGAAGGCCCGACCTCTCTCCGTTCGCGCGAAGGCGCGCGTCAGCTACCGAGCTGCTCGGCCACCTCGGCGGCGAGGTCGGTCTTCTTCTTCTCGATGCCCTCGCCCAGCTCGTAGCGGACGAAGCGGCGGATGGAGAGCTTCTCGCCGATCTTGGCGGTGAGCGCGTCGAGCACCTCGCCGACCGTCTCCTTCTCCTCGGCGAAGATGAACTCCTGGTCGAGGAGGCAGCTCTGCTTCTTCCACTTGGCGAGCTTGCCCTCGATGATGCCCTTCACGGCCTGCTCGGGCTTCTTCTTGCCGGTCTGCTTCTCCTCTTCCTCGAGCTGACCGACGAAGATGGCGCGCTGCTTCTCGACGAGCTCGTCCGAGAGGTCCTCCGCCTTCACCACCTCGGGCTTCTCCGAGGCGATGTGCATGGCGACCTGGTTGACGAACTCCTGGAACTCCTCGTTCCGGGCGACGAAGTCGGTCTGGCAGTTCACCTCGACCAGCACGCCGACGCGGCTGCCCGCGTGGATGTAGCCGTGGACGAGCCCCTCGGCGGCGATGGCGCCGGCCTTCTTGGCGACCTTCGCCAGGCCCTTCTTCTGGATGATCTCGACGGCCTTCTCTTCGTCACCGTCGGTCTCGACGAGGGCCTTCTTGCAGTCCCCGATGCCCGCCCCGGTGCGCTGCCGGAGGGACTTCACCTGCTCCATCGTGATGGACATGTCTCTCGCTCTCTCTTTGGATGTCGAAGGGCGCGGGGCTGCCGCGCGGAGGAAGGGTCGCGCCCCGGGTCGTCTTCACCCGGGGCGCGAGGGGCTCAGCGGCGGCCGCCGCGACGCTTGCCGCGCGAGAACTCGACCTGGACGCCGTCCGCCGAGCTCTGGGGCATGCCGTGCTGCGCCATCTCGCGGCGCCGCTGGGCGCCCTCGATGCAGGCGTCGGCGACGCGCGAGGTGATCAGCTTGATCGAGCGGATCGCGTCGTCGTTGCCCGGGATGATGAAGTCGACCATGTCCGGGTCGCAGTTCGTGTCCGTGAGGCCCACGATCGGGATGTGCAGCTTGCGGCCCTCCTTCACGGCGATGTGCTCGTGGTTCGGGTCGATGACGAAGATCACCGACGGGAGGGCGTTCATCAGCTTGATGCCGCCGAAGAACTTGTTGAGCTTCTCCTTCTCCCGGCGGAGCGAGAGCGCCTCCTTCTTGGTGAAGGAGTCGAGCGTGCCGTCCTCCTCCATGCGCTCGAGGTCGCGGAGCCGGTCGATGCTGCTCTTGACCGTGCGGAAGTTGGTCAGCGTACCGCCGAGCCAACGGCCCGTGACGTAGAACTGGCCGGCGCGGGTGGCCTCCTCGTAGACGACGTCCGCCGCCTGGCGCTTGGTGCCGACGAAGAGAACGTGGCCGCCGCGGGCCACGGCGTCGCTCACGAAGTGGAAGGCCTTGCGGAAGAGCTGGGCCGTCTGGTCGAGGTCGACGATGTGGATGCCGTTGCGTGCGCCGTAGATGTAGGGGCGCATCTTCGGGTTCCAGCGCTTGGTCTGGTGGCCGAAGTGGACGCCGGCGTCGATGAGGGCGCGCAGGCCGATGGGGAGGTCGCCGGAGGCGACGTCGGGGCTGCCGAGGGCAGCGAGCTCGGGGGCTTCCTCGACGCGGTGCTGAGGGATCTGGGCCATGGCTTCGTCTCCTGTTTGGTTGGGCCTCCACCTCTCCGGGCGCCGACCCCTCTCCAGCGAGAGGAGCACCGAGGCGACCGTGGAACCCGCCGAAGGCGGGGACGAGCCGAGAGGTGTGTGTGATTTCGGCGACTTCGCACCGTGCGAGGGGCGCCGGCGCGCGACGTCCCGGGGGGTCCCGGGGGCCACGAGCGCGCGCGGTATACCACCTCGAGGGGGCGAGGCAAACGCCGGCGGGGCGGACGGGCCGGCGGGGAGACGGGCCGGCGGGGACCCGGACGCACGCCCCGCGTCAGCGCGGGAGCTTCCGGGCGAGCACCACCGAGAGGTAGTCGCCCTCGGGGAAGGCCGCGAGGCGCGGGTGGTCCGGGGCGGCCCCCCAGCGGTCGAGGATCTGCACGGCGCAGCGGGCCCGGCGGGCGCCCTCGCGGAGCGTCTCGGCGAAGTCGTCGTGGGGGACGTGGCTCGAGCAGCTCGCGGCGAGGTAGAGGCCCTCGTCCTCGAGGTGCTCGAGGCCGCTCTCGTGGAGCTTGGCGTAGGCGCGGAGGGCGTTCCGGCGGGCCTTCCGGCTCGGGGCGAAGCTCGGCGGGTCCGCGACGACGAGGTCCCAGCGCGCGCGCCCGGCGTCGTTCAAGAAGGTCGGCACGTCCGCGGCCAGGGCCCGGTGCGCGGCGGGGTCGAGCCCGTTCGCGACCCAGCTCTCGTCGGCGAGGCCGATGGCCCCCGGGGCGACGTCCACGGTGGTGACGTGCCGAGCGCCGCCGAGCCCGGCGGCGACGCTGAAGCCGCCCGTGTAGGCGTAGAGGTTGAGGACCCGGCGCCCCTCGGCGAGCTCGCGGACGCGGGCGCGGGAGACGCGGTGATCGAGGAAGAGGCCGGTCTTCTGCCCGGCGAGCAGGTCCGCGACGAGCTGCATGCCCCGCTCGCGGACCACGACCCGCCGCGGCGCCTCCCCCCAGGCCGGCTGCACCTTCGCGTCCGCGTCGCCTCTCGGGTCCCGGACGAGGAGCGCGTCCACGCCGAGGCCGCGCAGCGCCTCGTCGAGCGCCTCGCGGATCGCACCGTTCCCCCCGACGGCGCCGTCGATGCGGAGGACGGCGACCCGGCGCCCGCTCTCCTCGTCGCCGTAGAGGTCGACCGTGAGCCCGGGCATGCGATCGCCCTCGCCGTTCACGAGCCGGTAGGCGCTGGTCTCGGGCCCCACGACGAGCGCCCGGAGCGCGCGGGCCTCGGCGATGCGCCGGGCGACCAGCGCGGCGCCGACGGGCTCGTCCTCGAGGGTCCAGACGCGGAAGCCGATCGGGCCCCGCTCGAGGACGCCGCGGGCGAGGAAGCGCCCCTTGCGATCGAGGAGCGTCGCCACCTCGCCGGGCCGGCCGCGCACGGCGCCGAGGGCGTCGCGGAAGACCCAGGGGTGCCCCTCGGCGACGGCGCGCTCGAGGGGTTTGGCGAGGCGGGCGTGGGGGCCGCGCGGCGCCTTGGGGGCGGAGCGCCGTTTCTCACGCGCCATCGCGCACCTCCGGGCCGGGCAGGGGCTCGAGCGTGGCCCAGAGCGGCGGGGGACCCTCGGGCAGCGCGGCGCCGCCGGCCTCGACGGTGGCCCGGACGATGGCGGCCGTGGCGCCGAGGGCCCGGCGCAGGATCGCCGCGAAGGGAGGCGCCTCGGCGCGATCGAGGGCCTCCCGGGCGAGCCGCTGCTCCTCTCCCTCGCCGACGAGCGGGTCCGGTGGGAGCGCGTCGTAGAAGGCGCGGAAGTCCGTCGTCGGCGCGAGGACGCGGCGCAGGCCGTGGCGGCCGGCGAGGTGCGCCTGGAGCCGGAGGCAGGCGTGCTCCCGGGTCACGTCGCGAGCGCTCTCGTTGTCGAGGCCCCAGTCGGGCTCGCCGGCGAGCTCCGGGCCCTGCACGAGCGCGTGGCAGAGCTCGTGGAAGACCATCTGGGCGAGGCAGTCGTCGGGGTCGAGCGTCTCGGGCGTGCCCAAGGTGAGGCGCCCGGTTCCATCGGTGGCGGCAAAGACCTCGCTCGAGCGCTCCACGCGCCAGCCGAGGTCCGCCGCCGCGCGAAGCCACACGGCGTCGAGGGGGTCGACGTAGCGGTGCGTGATGGTCCGGGAGGGAATGGTGGGGGGCTCCACCGCGGGACGGTAGCACCGCCCCGCGCCGGCGGTGAGCCGACGCCGTACGGGACCCGCAGGGGCGGCCGCACCTCCGGGGGAGCCCTCCCCTCGGTCGGGATGCTCTCCGCGTTCCGCCGCCCGCTCTCCGTGCCGTGGCCTGCGTCGGCGGCCCATGCCGCGTTCGCGGAGAAGCCGGGCAGTGGCTCCGCGCGCGGCCACTCCGCACGAGCCCCTGCCCGCGGGGCCGGCCGCGCCTCCGGGAGAACCCGGACCCACGGCCGCTCCGCCCACGCCCCGTCGCCGAGGCATGGTCCGCCGAGATCGGCCGTCCGCGCGGGGGGAAACCGACCGCATCGCGACCGCGAGGAGCATCCCCGGGCCGCCCGCCGCGCTCCCCATTTGGGGGTAGACTCTTCTCGCATTCCGGCGGACCCTTCTCCCGGTGGCGGCACAGCGAGACGACCATGAACGGGATTCGTCAGCCGACCGGGCTGGCTCGAGCCGCCCTGCGTCCTCGCGGGTGCGACGGCGGCGCGACAGCATCACCGTGAGTCAGGAGGCGATGAGCTTCCTCCTCGGCCGCTCCATCGACGCGACGCTCGTGCCGGGCGCCCTCAGCGCCATCGAGCAGGCGCTCGGGCTCGGGGTCGGGCAGCAGCTGGTGCTGATCGTCGAAGCCGGCTGCGAGGAGATCGGCGGCGCGCTCTTGCGGGTCGCCGTCGACCTCGGCCTGCGACCGCACGTCTACGTGGTCGACCGCGCCCAGTCGGAGCTGCCGGCCTTCCTGCGGCGGATGGAGCTCAAGCTCGAGGAGGCCGACGGGTCGATCCTCGTCGGCACGACGGCCGGCCTCGACGCGGGCTTCCGCCGCCACATCTGCACCCTGCCCGGCCGGCGACGGCACGCGCACATGGTGGGTGTGACGCCGGAGATGATGCGCCAGGCGATGCGCGCCGACTGGACCGAGGTCCACCAGCTCGGTGAGCGGCTGGCCCGGCAGCTGCGCGGCACCCGGACGCTGCACGTGCAGTCCGGGCCGCGCGAGCACCTGACCGTCCGCCCCGATGGCCGCTGCCGCTGGCACAACGGGAGCGGCCAGCTTCGCGAGCCCGGCTTCACGAACCTGCCCGGCGGCGAGGTCGTGACCTGCCCCGGGGATGTCGAGGGGAGCTTCCGCGCGGACGGCGGCGTGTGGATCGGCGACCGGGTGCTCGGTCGCGGCTCGGCGCTGACGCTCCGCTTCGCCGCGGGCGAGCTCGTCGAGGTGAACGGGCCGGAGGCCGACGCGCTCTGGGAGGCGACCGAGGGGCCCAACGGGCGCCGGGTCGGGCAGCTGGCCTTCGGGACGAACACCAGCGTGCTCACGCCCATCGGCGCGATGCTGCAGGACCTGAAGATGCCCGGGCTGCACCTGGTGCTCGGCTACAGCTGCCCGGAGCAGACCGGGGCTAGCTGGTCGAGCGAGGTGATGGTGCCCGTGCTCTGCCGGCGGCCCGATGTGTCGGCCGACGGGCAGCCGATCCTGGTGCGCGGCCGGTACGCACAGCAGCTCATGGCCTGAGCGCGGAAACGGGGCCGGCGCACGCGGGCCGTCCCGGAGCGGCCTCCCTGGGCTGCCCCTCGTGCGCAGGCGAGCCTGCCGGACCGGGAACGCCAGGGCGGCAGCGGGCCCGAAGGCGGCGTGGTGGCGGGCCCCGCTTCGGCCGGTTTTTTGACCCTCCGTGCGCCGGGATCGTAGCCGGATCGGGTGGTCCGTCCGCTGACGCTGCTCTTCGCCTCGATGCTGCTCGCCGGCATCGCGCGCGCCGATGACACGGAGCGCCCCCCGGAGCCGGGCGCGCTCGCGGGCTCGCCCGGTCGCGCCGAGACGGCGCGGGACGAGACGGCGCGGGACGAGGCGGCGCGGGACGAGACGGCGCGGGACGAGGACGAGCACCCGGCCGGGGCGCCGGCGGCCGGAGAGCGCGCCGACGCGACGAGCCGCGCGCCCGAGCCGTCCGCCCCGCCCTCCCCGGAGCCCACGCCGAACGAGGACGGCGCGCCCACCGGCCCGGTCGCGGAAGAGGGGGACGCGACGCCTCCCTGCCTTCGGCCCCCCGTGCGCATCCACCACCTGCGCCGGCCGGACGAGGTCGAGGAGCTGGCGCTGACGCGCTGCGATGGGCGTCCGAACCTCGCGGCCCTGGAGGGGCTCAGCCTGGTGGCCCGCGCCCACCGGACGCCGCGCCCGAGCCCCGAGGCCCTGGCGACCTTCGCGAGCGCGCACCCGGAGCGCCGGGAGGCCTGGCTCACGGACGTGAACCGGCGCCTCGACCCGGGCCTGTTGGTGCGGCTCCAGGCGCTCGCCGACCGCTGGCCCGGCCGGACGATCGTGATCGTGAGCGGGCACCGGCCGGGCGCCCGGCGGGGGAGCCGGCACCGCTGGGGACGCGCGCTCGATCTCCGCGTCGAGGGCGTGCATCGGGCCCAGGTCGCCGCGTTCGCGCGCACGCTGCCGGAGACGGGGGTCGGCTACTACCCGAACAGCACCTTCACGCACGTGGACGTCCGCGAGCGCGCCACCTACTGGGTCGATCGGAGCGGCCCCGGCGAGGACCCGGACTACGGCCCCTGGCCGCCGACCGAGCAAGAGTCGGACGCCAACCGCCAGGAGCTCCTCGCGCGTGTCGAGGGCGTGCTGGGCTCGCTCCGCGACGCGGTCGGCGGCGCGCTGCGTCGCCGGGCCGAGCGCGCGCCGAGCGCCGCGGCCGCGGAGCCGACTTCCTCGGAGCCCGCTCCGGACGACGCCGGGGCGAGCGAGGCCGAGGCGGCCGCCACGGCCGAGGCGGAAGCGCAGGACGCCGACGTGGCCGCGCTGGTGGATCCGCGGCGGCCGCGTTCGGTCGTCGTGATGACGCGCGAGCGGACTTGGGAGCCGCAGCCGGGCATCGACTGGACGGTGCCGATCTGGGTGGAGACCGTGCGCGGCCAGACGCCGGCGAATTAGCCGGCGTCACCCGTGCCCGTGCCCGTGCCCGCGGGTCGCGCGGGGTACGGGCGTCTCCGGATGGCATCGGCGGGATGACCGTGGTGAGGCGGGCCGTCGACCTCGCGTCGCGCGGGCACCAGTGGGCGGGGCGTCGACCTCTCCTGCCTCGGGCACGGGCAAGGGCATGGGTTTTCTCTTCGCCCTCTCGGGGCCCGTGCTCTGATCTCTCCGGCCTGCGGGCACGGGCAAGGGCATGGGTTTTCTCTTCACCCTCTCGGGGCCCGTGCTCTGATCTCTCCGGCCTGCGGGCACGGGCAGGGGCATGGGCACGGGCACGGGTCTTCTCTTCACCCTCTCGGGGCCCGTGCTCTGATCTCTCCGGCCTGCGGGCACGGGCAGGGGCACGGGCACGGGTGAAGCAGGGACCGATGGCCCCTTCTTCTAGGGGCGCGAGACGCTCACCTCGAGGCTGAAGGAGCCCTGGCTCCCCTCGCGGAAGCCGTCGACGACCAGGAAGTACATCCCCGCGTCGAGCGTCGCCTCGATGCGCGAGTGCCGGTTGTCCTGATGGTCGTCGTTGCAGGCGACCTCGGTGGACGGGTCCGTGCAGTCGCGCCGCAGGTGGAGCGCCCCGTCGTAGTCGCTCGACATGTCGATGCGCACCTGCGAGCGGCGCGGCAGCCGGAGCCGGTAGACCGTGTCGTTGCTCTGCGCGCCCCCGGCGCAGGTCGCCTGGAAGTCGTCGCTCTCGCCGGAGGTGTTCCCGTTCACCGTGCGCCCGGGCCGCAGCATCGGCGCGCGCCGGCAGGTCCGCTCCAGGGCCGTGAGGTCGGTCAGCTGCACCTCGACGTTCGCCGCGCCGAAGGCGTCCGGCCGCGCCCCGTCCACGACGAAGACGTACTGGCCGGGCGACAGCACGGTGTCGAGGTTGCTGCGGGCCGTGCGCGGCGAGGAGGCCTCGATGGCCGTGCAGGCGACCTCCGTCGAGGCGTCGCCGCAGGTCCGCTGCACGTACATCACGCCGGCGAACTCCGCGTCCGAGACCGTGGCCGAGAGGCGCGTCCGGCTGCGCACGCTCAGCGAGCGCACCACGTCCGCGCCGCCCTGCCCGCCGCAGCTCCCGGCCACGTCGTCGGCGGCCTCGAAGGTGTCGATCTGGAACGCCTGCCCGGCCGTGAGCGCCGCCGGCGCCTGGCAGGTGTCGCCCGTCGCGCTGCCCCCCGTCGGCGAGGCCAGCTCGGCCGTGAGCGAGTAGTTGCCCGCCTCCGCCTGCTGGTTGCCGCCGCTGTAGCCGTCCACGTAGACGAAGTAGCGCCCGGGCTCGACGACGGTCGTCACGAGCGAGCGCCGCGTGTCGCCGAAGTCGTCGTTGCAGGCGAACTCGGTGGTCGCGTCGGCGCAGGCCGAGCGGACGTAGAGGGCCCCGTCGTGGTCGGTGTTCTGGCGGAGGCGCAGCCGCGAGCGCTGCGGCACGTCGAGCCGGTAGACCTTGTCCGGGGAGCGCGCGCCGCCGGCGCAGGTCGCCTGGAAGTAGTCGGCGCCGCCCTGGGTCGTGCCGCTCGCCGCCTGGCCCGCCGCGAGCGGGGGCGCGTCCGCGCAGATGTCCGCGATGGGCCGCAGGGGCGAGACGTTCACGAGCAGCTCGTAGGCGCCCGCCGCGCTGCCGTAGCCGTCGACGACGAGGTAGTAGGTGCCCGGCTCGAGCGTCGTGTCGAGGCGCGAATGGCTGGTGTCCCCGGCGTCGTCGTTGCAGTCGACGATGCTGCCGACCTGGCCGCACTGGCGGAGGATGTAGAGGGCCCCGTCGTAGGCGGACTGGAGCGCCACGGAGACCTGGGCGCGCTGCTCGATCTCGAGCCGGTAGACCCGCTCGGGCGCGTTGCCCTGCGCGCAGGGGCCCTGGGTGACGCTCGGCGCGCCGGTCGTGTCGCCGGTCATCGGCTGACCGACCTCGACGGCGATGGGCTCGGCGCAGCTCCCGGGCCCGCTCGTGCCGCCCGTCGAGGGCCCCCGCGCCACGGCCACGCCGCCGCTGACGGGCGCGCCGGACCAGGAGGAGACGAGGTAGCCGCCGTGCCCCTCGCGCATGGTGACGACGACCTGGTAGTCGCCGCTCCGCTCGGGGCAGACCTGCGCCGCCGCCTGCCGATCGTGGGTCACGTCGCGGCCCACCTCGACGTCGCCCTCGCCGACGATGCGGAGATCGATGTCCCCGACGCTCGACTCGCCGAGCCCGAGGAAGGTCGTGCACTGGCCGGCCTGGAGCCGGACGTCGAGGCGCGCCTCGCCGCCCTCCACGAGCGAGCCCTCGCTGATGGGCCCGGTCTGCGCGAGGCCCATCGAGGCCATCGTGTTGTGCACGGCCACGAAGCGCGGCTCGAGCTGGGTGCTGGCGCCGCCGCAGGCGACGAGGAGAGCGAGGGCGGTGGCGCTGGCCTGGCGAATCATGCGGCTCCTGAGGTCCTTCGACGGGGGCCCGCCAGCGGCGAGGGGCGCGAACGGGAGGTCGCGGCCGCGGCGAGCGGGGCGCCGCGGGAGGCGGGCCCCGGTGGGAACCCGCGGCGGCGCCGAGGCTTGGGTCAGAGGAGTTTACGGAAGAGGTAGAAAAAGTTCTCGAAGAAACGGTCGCCGAGCGAGCGGTAGCGGAAGGCGCGCCAGTCGACGGGGGGCGCGTTCTCGAGGTCTTCGTGGAACTTGGCCTCGAGGGCGCCCGCGACGGCCTCGTCCTCGATGGCCACCGTGACCTCGAGGTTGGACCGCCAGGACCGGTAGTCCAGGTTGTAGGTGCCCACCGTACACCATGCGCCATCCACGACGGCCGTCTTGGCGTGGAGGATCACGCCCCGCCACTCGTGCACGTGGATGCCGTGGTCGCGGAGCCAGCCGTAGAGCTTCCGGCCGGCGTACCAGACGGCCGGCACGTCGCCGACGCCGGGCACGAGGACGCGCACCTCGACGCCGCGGCGGACGGCCTGCGCGAGGATGCGGCGGATGCGCCGGTCCGGGACGAAGTAGCTGTTGGTGATGTAGATGCAGCGCTCGGCGGCGCGGAGGCGCTCGAGGTAGGCGCGGCGGATGGCGCGACGCTCGCCGAAGTAGTGGTTCGCGAGGACGCGCACGCGGGCGTCGGCCTCCCCGTCCTCGAGCTCCTCGGCGGGGGGCTCGGAGGCGCGCGGGGGCGTGCCGCCGACGGTGCTCTTCCAGCCGTGGAGGAAGATGCGGCGCATGAACTCCACCGCCGGCCCCTCGATGCGGATCATGTCGTCGCGCCAGCCCTCGCCGCCCTCCTCCTCCGGCGCCCAGGGGTCGCCGATGTTCACGCCGCCGGTGAAGCCGATCTTCCGGTCGACGATGAGCATCTTCCGGTGGTTGCGGTTGTTCACGACGCCGAGGCGGAAGCGCTGCCGCCAGGGGGCGATGGGGTTGTACTCGAGGACGCGGCAGCCGGCGTCGCGGAGCGCGTCGAAGAGCGCGCCGTCCGCCTCGATGCTGCCGACGGCGTCGTAGATGACGTCGACCGGGATGCCTGCGCGCGCCTTCTCCATGAGCGCCTCGGCGAAGCGCCAGCCGGTGCGGTCCGAGCCGAACCAGTACATCTCGAGGAGCACCTCGCGCTCGGCCGCCGCGATCGCCTCGAGCATGGCCGGGTAGCACTGGACGCCGTCGTGGAGGAGCGTCACCCGGTTGCCCTCGACGAGGCCCTCGAAGCCGCGCGTGGAGCCGAGCCGGTGGCGAAGGGCGCCGTAGGCCATCGTGCCCGAAGCCTACACCCGGGAGCGGCGGCGCGCGGGCGACGTCGGGGAACGGAGGGAACGGAGGGGCCAGGGGGACCGAGGGGAGCGCGGAGGAAGCCGAAAGGCGGGCCCGGGGGCGGGCCATGGCGCGCCGGCTGCGATATGGTGGGGCCGATGACGCGCCGCCCGACGTGCCCCATCTGCAGCGAGACCGTGAAGCGGCGGGGAGAGCACTTCCCCTTCTGCTCGGCGCGCTGCAAGACCATCGACCTCGGCAGCTGGCTCGGCGGGGACTACCGCCTGCCCGCCCGGCCCCCCGAGGACATCGATCCGGAGACGCTCGAGAAGCTCCTCCAGGGCGGGCCCGAGGCGTGAGCGGGCGCGCAGCCCTCTCCGCCCGCGCGGCGGCGGCGCTCCTCGCGCTGGCGCTCGCGCTCCCGGTCGGCGCCCGGGCCCAGGCGCCGAGCGACGCGCCCGAGGAGCCGGCCCCGGCCGCCGCCCCGGCGCCGCCTCCGGCGACGACGGCTCCCGAGGCCGGCGCCGAGGACGAGCCGGCGCCCACCGGGGGCTCGACCGCCCCGAGCGGCGGGACGACCACGCCGCCGCCGAGCGCGAGCCCGGCCGGCACGGCGACCACCCCGCGGAACGCGGCCGCCGACGACCCGGCGCCGCCCGCCGAGCGCGTCCTCGAGGACGATCAGGATCCGGACGAGGCCGCCGCCGAGGAGGACGAGGAGAACTGGGGCGTCTTCTGGATCGAGGCGATGGCCGGCTACTCCTTCGCCAACCTCGTCACGTTCAAGAACGACAACTTCATCCCCGAGTCCGAGAACCTCGAGGGGAGCGGCATCGTGGGCGGCGCCGCCCTCGGCTTCCGCATCTACTTCCTCACCCTCGGCGCCCGCGCCACCATCGCGAGCTACTTCGGCTTCGAGCTCGGCACGGTGGGCGCGGACATCGCCATCCACCTGCCGATCCCCGTCGTGCAGCCCTACATCCGGGTCGGTCTCGGCTACGCCTGGATGGGCGACGCGGACTACGAGGACCCGAGCCTGAGCACCACCGACGTCTACGGCCTGGCCATCGACGCGGGCCTCGGCGTGGACATCAAGCTCGGGCGTGTGCTCAGCATCGGCGCGGGCTTCGACGCCGCCTTCCTCAACATGGGCCGGCAGGGCGCGGACGAGGCGCTGACGATCGGCGAGGTGAACCTGGAGGAGAGCGGCGACGCCGTGGGGCTCCAGCTCCGCGTCCACGGGCACCTCACCTTCCACATCTGAAGGGGCGGTTTCCGCTCATCTGAAGGGCGGTTTCCGCTCGCTGGCACTCGCTATCTCGAGCTCACCAGCGACGCGGTGGTGTGCTCGCGCAGCGGGCACGAGCGCGAGGACGTGCACGTGGCGCCGAAGCGCTCAGTGGGACGCGGGGTGGAGGGCGCGGAGCTGGTGGCGGTCGCGCTCGGCCCAGCGGGTGGTGGGCTGGAGCAAGACCTCGTCGACGGGCTCGTCGCAGGCGAGCTCGACCTCGATGGGATCGGCACCCTCCTCGATGGGGACGCGGCAGCGGACCTCGCCCTCGCGGCGAAAGAGCGCCTCGTAGGCGACCCCGCCCTCGAGCGTCGCCCGGACGCGGGCCGGCCCCGGCTCGCCCAGCGCCACCGCCACGCCCGAGTCCCCGAAGGCCACGGGCACGTCCACGGGCGCCGCGACCTCCACGAGCTCCGGGCGCCGCCACCAGTCCTCGTCGACGTGGCGGTCGAGGCCCCCGGTGTGCAGGAGCCAGAGGCTCTCCCAGCGCGCCCCATCGAAGATCGGCCCGCGCACGATGCGCCGCACGTGCTCCCACATGGCGCAGCGGTCGGGGTCGCTCATGTGGCACTCGCCGGTCCGCAGCGTCTCGGCATAACCCTCGGGGATGCGCCGCTTGGTGTGGCCGATGCGCCAGCCCGTGTCGCGCACGCTCGGGAAGCGCGCGAGGTAGGCGTCGCCGAGGGCCACGGCGTCGACGAGGTAGGCGCGATCCTCCGCCGCCCAGCCGAGGAAGCCGACGGCGAAGTGTTCGTGGACCTCCCCGCGCTCGAGCGAGCGCCCGACGCGGACGTGCACGTGCTCCGGCGGGTGGCCACCGTCCCAGAGCCCCGTCGCGTCGAGGTAGTAGCGCTGCTCGTCGCCCACGCCGGTGCGCGAGCCGTGCGTGACCTCCGCCAGCGGCCGCTCGAGGGTGAGCACGTCCCAGGGCGCGCGCTCGGGGACGAAGGCGCCGAGCGCGAAGAGCGCCGCCGCCACCGCGCCCGCCACCGGCACCCGCTCGAACACGGGCACGGCGCGGGCGAGGGCCAGCGCGCCCCACCAGAAGGGCAGGAGCAGAAAGCGCCCGTTCATGAAGTCGCCGCCGACGCTCACGACGTAGGCGACGTGGACGAGGGCACCGGCGCCGAGGAGCGCGGCCACGGGCCTCCGGCGGAGCGAGATCAGGCCGAAGAGGCCGCCCGCGAGGGCGACGAGCGGCGTGACCGGATCCCAGAAGGCCGCGCTCGCCACGTAGTAGCCCCCCTGGGTCGCGAGCTCGCCGGCCGGGATGCCGTGGCCGAGCTTCGCGTAGGCCGTGTTCGGGACGGGGAAGCCGTAGTAGACGAGCGAGAAGGCGACCCAGCCGAGCACGAGGAGGAGGCCCGGCGCGATGGCGCGCAGCACACGCCGGGCGCCGAGCGGCCGGGCGCGGGCGAGCCCCCAGAGCCCCATCGGCGTCAGCGCGAAGAGCGTGTCCATGCGGGTCAGGAGGAGCAGCCCGGCGAGGATCGCGAAGCGGCGGAGGGCGCGCGGGGTCGCCGCCGCCTCGATGGCGTCGAGGGCGCCCACGAGGAGGAGCGCCAGGAGGACGAGGAGCGGCGTCTCGAGGCCGCTCGTCGCGTAGTGGAGGGCCGTCTTGGATCCGAGGAGCGCGCCGAAGACGACGAGGAGCGGACCGGGCCGCCGCAGCGTCCGCACGAGGACCCCGAGCGACGCGATGGCGCCGGCGAAGGAGAACGTCAGCGCCGCCGCCCAGGGGGAGCCGAGGAGCGCCGTCCCCACGAGCAGGAGGAGCATCCAGAGCGGGTGCGTGTAGGCCTGCACGCGCTCGCCGGGGTTCCACGTCAGCCCCTCGCCGCGGAGGGCGTGGTCGACCGTGCGGAAGGTGATGTAGGCGTCGTCGGCGACCCAGGCGTTCAGCCCCACGAGCGCCAGCCAGCCGAGCGCGAGGAGCCCCACCAGGGCGAGGGCCTTGCGCCCGCTCGACTGCTCCCCCGGGCCCGTGCGCGCCGGCATCGCTCCTCAGGCGGCGGCCGCGAGGACCTTCGCGCCCGCGCGCTCGCCGCTCGCGATGGAGTCGGGGATGCCGACGCCGCGGTAGAAGCTGCCGGCCAGCGCGAGGCTCGGGTAGGCGGCGAGGGCGGCGTCGACGCGGTCCATGCGCTGCAGGTGGCCGACCTCGTAGCGGGGCATGTTGCCGACGTAGCGGTCGACGCGCGTGAGGAGCGGCTCGGCGCGGATGCCCATGAGCTCGTCCATGCCGCGGCGCGCCTCGCGGATGAGCTCCTGGTCCGTGTAGCCCACGATCTCGTCGCGGTCGTTGCCGCCGAGGAAGACGCGGATGAGCTGCTTGCCGGCGGGCGCGCGGCCGGGCCACTTGGCGCTCGCCCAGGTGGAAGCGAGGATCATGCGGCCCTCGATGGCCGGCACGACGAAGCCGGAGGCGTCGAGGGGGAAGGGGATGTCGGCCTCGTCCCAGGCGAAGGTGGCGGTCGCCGCCGAGCCGTAGGGGATGGCCGCGAGGTGGGCGCGGGCCTCCGGGGCGAGGTCGCCGACGAGGGCCGCGACGCGGCGCGCCGGCACGGCGAGGACGACGCCGTCCGCGTCGAGGTGGCCGTCCTCGAGGTGCACGCGCCAGCGGCCGTCCACGCGCTCGAGGCCCTTCGCGGGGGTCTGGCGGCGGACCCGCTCGCCGAGGGCCGCGGCGAGCGCCTCCGGGAGCACCTCGACGCCCTGGTCGAAGCTGATGAAGAGCCCGTAGCGCGCGCCGCTCGCCTGCGCGTCGGCGCCGGCGGCCTTGGCACGGCGCATGAGGCCGAGCGTGACCGAGCGGTCCGAGCTCTCGAGATCGAGGAAGCGCGGCATGGTCGCGCGGAGGCTGAGGCGGTGGGGCTTGGCGCCGTAGATGCCGCCGGCCATGGGCTGGGCGAGGCGCTCGAGGAGCTCGGGGCCGAAGCGGCGGCGGACGAAGTGGGCGAGGCTCTCGTCCGGGCCGGCCTCCCCCCGCGGGAGCAGGAGGTCGAGGGCCGCCCGGGCCTTGCCGGGCCAGGAGAGCACGGGGCTCGCCCAGAGCGAGACGAGGGCCGAGGGGGCGACGACGTTGAAGCCCTGGGGGATGCGCACGAGCTCGCCGCGGGTGCACACGTAGGCGCCGCGGTTTTTGCCGTTGGTGCGCACGATGCGGTCCTCGATGCCGAGGCGGCGCGCGAGCTCGAGGGCGGCGGGCTTGGTCGTGAGGATCGAGTCCGGGCCGCGCTCGATGACGTAGCCGTCGTCCGTGCGCTCGCTCCGGAGCAGGCCGCCGGTGCGCTCGCTCGCCTCGAGGACGGTGACCTCGGCCGAGGGATCGAGCTCGGTGACGCGATGCGCGGCGGCGAGACCGGAGACGCCGCCGCCGATGACGACGATGCGCGCGCTCAACGCTGACTGGCCTCGTGGACGTGGTCGACGAGGGCGCGGACCTGGTCGACGGTGGTCTGGGGCATGATGCCGTGGCCGAGGTTGAAGACGTGCCCGGGGCGACCCTGGGCCTCGGCGAGGACCGCGTCGGCGGCGGCGTTCATGACGTCGACGGGGGCGAGGAGGTAGGCCGGATCGAGGTTGCCCATGAGGGCGACGTCCGGGCCGAGGCGGAGGCGGGCCTCGGTCATGGAGACGCGCCAGTCGACGCCGATGCAGGTGCCGCCAGCGTCCTGCATGTGCGGGTAGAGCTCGGCGTTGCCGGTGCCGAAGTGGATGACGGGCACGCCACGATCCTTCACCGCGTCGAGGACGCGCTTCGAGTGCGGGAAGACGTAGCGCCGGTACTCGGCCGGGGAGAGGGCGCCGATCCAGCTGTCGAACATCTGGACGGCCTGGGCGCCGGCGTCGATCTGCGCGTTCAGGTAGGCGCCGAGGGCCGTGGAGATCTTCTCCATGAGCGTGTTCCAGAGCCCCTCGTCTCCGAACATGAGCTTCTTGGCCTCGTAGTAGTTCTTCGAGCCGCCGCCCTCGATGGCGTAGGAGGCGAGCGTGAAGGGGGCGCCGCAGAAGCCGATCAGCGGCACGTCGAGGGCCGCGCGGGTCAGGCGGATGGCCTCCATGACGAAGCCGAGGCTCTCCTTCGCGTCGATCTTCTCGGCGAGCGCGTCGACCTGCGCCGCCGTGCGGACCGGCGTGTGGATCTTCGGCCCGTGGCCCTTCTCGAAGCCGAAGGGCACGCCGAGGGGCTCGAGGATGAGGAGGATGTCGGCGAAGATGATCGCCGCGTCGACGCCGAGCTGGTCGACCGCGTCGACCGTGACCTGGCAGGCGAGATCCGGCGTCTTGCAGAGCTCGAGGAAGCTCACCTTGGAGCGGATCGCCTGGTACGAGGCCTGGTAGCGGCCGGCCTGGCGCATGAGCCAGATCGGCGTGTGGGGCACGGGCTTACGCGCCAGCGCATCGAGGAAGACGCTCATCGCGCGCGAGCATAGGACCGCCGGCCCCCACGCGCGAGGAGGATCCTCCCTGCACTCACTCGGCGGCGGCGGCGTCCTCGGAAACCGGCTGCATGGTTTCGAAGCCGTGGGCGCGGACGTGGTTGACGTGCATGCCCCGGCAGCCCTCGCGGTGGACGCAGCTCCCGCAGCGGAGCGAGGTCGTGAAGTAGCGGTCGAGGATGTAGCGCTGCACGAAGCGGAAGGGCTCCATGCGGCCGTCGGGCGTCGTCATGGCCGTGTCGTGCACGCGCGGCGCGGGGCGCGGCGGCCGGCCGATCACGCAGGCCGGGAGCCCGTCGACCGGCACCTCGGGCGAGAACGCCTCGAAGAAGGCCCGGAGCTCCACGTCGTTCTCCCGCGACTCGGTCAGCCGCTCCCAGGTCGGCTGCCGGAGCGCCAGCCGCGCCGGGGGTTTCTCGAGCGCCCGGAGCCAGGGCTCGTTCTTCGTCGTCAGCGCCAGCCGCACCTCGAAGCCCCCGAAGCCCATCAGCGCCTCCGCCTCGGCCGCGGTCCACACGTCGCAGCGCACCAGCCGCAGCCCGCCCAGCCGGTCGCCCTCCTCGAGCGCCTCCGCGAGCCCGTCCCAGTCCGCCAGCTCGAGCTCGAGCGTCTCCATCCCCGGGAACCGCGCCAGCACCCCGCGCGCCTCCTCGAGATCCGCCGCCTTCACGATCAGCCGCGTCGCCCCCGCCGCCTCCGCCAGCGCCGGCGCCTCCCGGTAGGTCCGCTTCAGGAGCGGCAGCGGCCGCTTCCCCCGCTTCGCGCTCGCCGGATCCCCCCCGAAGACGGGCTTCTCCCGCTGCCTCGCCTCCCAGGTCGCGTCCACCCGCACGGCGTCGAAGCGCGCGTCCCGCAGCTCCTCGTCGAGCACCGCCTCGAAGGTCCCGCAGACGTCCTCGAGGTAGCAGTAGCCGCAGCGCCGCGGCTCCCGGCAGTCGAGCGGCTCCCCCGTGTCGATCCAGCGCCCGTACTCCTCCTTCCGGCCGCGGATCTCGTCGTTCAGCTTGTACGGGTCCTGGATGAGCTCGTGGAAGCCCTCGCAGTGCTTCACCGGGAAGCGGTTCAGCCAGATGTGCATGTCCGGCTTCTTCGCCCAGGAGAACGCCTCGACCAGATGCGGGCGCATCTCCTCGAGGTCGTAGAAGAGGACGTCCTTCCCATCGCGCCAGGCGTTGCCGAAGGGGATCACGTGAAGCAGGTCGTACTCGCGCACGCCCATGGCGACGTACTTCTCGAGCATCGCCGGCAGGTGCTTCACGTTCCCGCGGTTCACGCAGACGTCGATGTTCACGATCACGCGCCCATCCTCGAGCGCGTTCTTCAGCCCCTCGAGCTCCTCCGCGTACGCGCCCTTCACGCCGACCAGGGCGTCGTGGACCTTCGCGTTCGGCCCGTGGATCGAGAAGGTGATCTCGCGGAGCCCCTCGTCCACGCAGCGCGTCAGGAAGGGGCGGTACTTGAACATGCGCCCGTTCGTGACGGTCTGGATGTGCGGGTAGCCGGCGAGGCGGCCGAGCTTGATGAAGGCGACGTACTGCGGGTGGATGGTCGGCTCACCGCCCGAGAGGATCAGCCGCTCGGCGCCCTTGCGGCGCCCGTCGAGGATCTGCCGCTTCACGCTCTCGACGTCGCGCATGCGCCCGTCGTGCGCGTCCGTGTCGAGGCAGAAGATGCAGTGGTCGTTGCAGTCGAAGGTGAGGCGCACCCAGTTGCGCTTCTGGTGCGCCGCCGCCTCGTGCTCCTCGACCCAGCTCCCGCCGTCGGCGGCCGCTCGCTGCGCTTCGTCCAACACGGCGGACAGCCTACCAGCGCCCGGGCTCCCCCGCGCGCTCACTCTCCGCGCTCACCCCAGCTCACCCCAGCTCACCCCACGCGCCCACGCGCGCACACGCCCACGGAGCGCGCCCGGGACGACCCGCTCAGCCGCCGGAGCAGCTACCGACGTCCGCCTCGAGGCTCAGCTCGCCGAGCTCGGTCTCGAAGAGCGCCTCGGCGCGGATGCGCACGGTGTCGTCGGGCGACTCGCAGAGGAGCGCGCCCTCCCCGCTCGCCGTCCACTCGCCATCGGCCTCGAGCGCGAACTCGGGCGAGGAGCGCGCCGCGAGCGACGCCGTGCCGTCCGGCCGGAGCGTGACCTCGAAGGTCGTCTGGACCTCCTCGGGCGCCTCCGGGGCCGCGGGCCGCCAGAACTTCTGCACGGTGATGCGCCAGGACCCGTCGGGGAGCTCCGTGGCGCAGCCGCGCTCGCCGTTGTACGGGAGGTTCAGCTCCCCCCAGGGCGTCAGGCCCTCCACGCGGCCCCCCTCCGGGGGCGTCGACGGGCAGGTCGGGGTGGTGCTCGAGGCGCACCCGAGCATCAGGGCGAGAAAGCAAGCGGCACGCATCGCGCCGGAGCATAAGGGAAGCGCGCCCGCTGTCCGGCCGGGGGCGCAGCACTGGCGCGGATTCGCGACCCAATCCGCCGCTTGCGCCCGGCGATCCCCCACCCGGGCCCCTCCCGGGGGCGATCCGTCGGGCGGTTTCCGGGGCGTCCGACGCGCCGTTCGCCGCCACCCCGAGTGAATTCCCGGCAGGGAGACTACACTGCGCGCATGGCCCGCGCGCTCGTCGTCCACCCGCCCGTCTCGGTGGCGCGCGACTTCATCGACTACCCGCAGGTCGCCGACCTCGGCGCGGTGCAGCTCGCCGCCGCGCTCCGGGCCCGGGGCCACGACGTCCGCCTGGTCGACGCCTACGCGCTCCCCGGCTCGACGCTCCGCTGGCGCGACGACGGCCGCGCGCACCTCGGCGCGCCGGTCGACGCGCTCCTCGAGGCCTGCGCCGCCGCCTCCCCCGACGGCGCAGACGCCCTCGTCGTCGCCTACACGCCCTTCCACCGCCCGCCCCACCGCGACGACCTCCTCGCTGCGCTCCTCGAGGGGCTCCGCGCCCGCTTCCCCGAAGCGCCCCTCCTCCTCGCCGACGCCTACCAGTCCGGCCAGCACTACGTGGAGGCCGAGGGCGTGCTCGAGGCCTACCCGGAGGCCGACGCCTGGGTGAAGTACGAGGCCGAGGTCACGGTCCCCGCGCTCCTCGAAGCCGAGGCGCCGCCCCGCGGCGTCCACCGCGGCGAGCAGGCCGACCTCGAGGCCCTCCCCCTCCCGGCCTGGGACCTCGTCGACCTCGACGCCTACTGGACCTTCCACCGCCGCTTCACCGAGCACCTCGGCCGCCGCCCGGGCGCCTTCCCCCTCGGCCCGCGCACGCTCCCGCTCGTCACCAGCCGCGGCTGCCCCTTCACCTGCGCGCACTGCAGCTCCAACCCGGACCGGCGCCCCGACGAGCCCAAGACCCAGCGCCGCCTGCCCCCCGAGCGCCTCCACGCGCTCGTCGACGCCCTCGCGGACCACGGCGCGAGCCACCTCTACGTCCTCGACGAGCTCCTCAACGTCCGCCGCTCGCACTTCGACGCCTTCCTCGAGGCCGTCGCCGCGCGCGACCTCCGCTTCGAGGTGCCCAACGGCTTCCGCGCCGACTACCTCGAGCCCCGGCACCTCGCCCGCATGCGCGGCCGGGTCACGACCGTGAGCGTGAGCGCCGAGAGCGGGAGCCCGCGCGTCCTCGGCGAGCTCGTCGACAAGAAGCTCGACCTCGCGGCCATCCGCCGCGCCGCCGAGAACGCCGAGAAGGCCGGCGTGCCCCTCCTCGTGCACTACATGATCGGGCTCCCCGGCGAGACCGAGGCGGAGATCAACGAGACCCTCGCCTTCGCCCTCGAGCTCTGGGACGCGCACCAGGCCTACCCGGCCGTGCAGTTCGCCACGCCCCTCCCCGGGACGCGCCTCGCCGCCGAGACCGAGCGCCGCGGCCACGCCCTCCCCCTCGTCGACGACTGGGGCCCGCGCTTCCAGCAGGTGCCGACCACCTCGACCGTGCCCGCCGAGAAGCTCGCGCTCTTCATGCGCACCTTCCGGCACCGGCTCCGCGAGAGCCGCGGGCCGAAGAAGCTGGTGATGAACGTCACCTACGTCTGCAACAACCGCTGCACCTTCTGCGCCGTCGGCACGCGCACGCAGGTCGACGGGCACCCGACGCGCCAGCGCGAGATCCTCGACAAGTACCGGCGCCACGGCATCACGCTCGTCGACTTCGACGGCGGCGAGCCGACCCTGAACCCGGAGCTCGTGCCGCTGATCCGCCACGCGCGGCGCGTGGGCTACGAGCGGGTGAACGTGACGACGAACGGGCGCCTCTGCGCCTACGAAGGCTTCGCGAAGAAGCTCGTCCGGAGCGGGCTGACGACGCTGCTCTTCAGCGTGCACGGGCCGGACTTCAAGTCGCACGCGCGCGAGGTCGGCGTGGCCGAGGCCTTCGACCAGACCGTGGCCGGCATCCGGCACTGCGTGGAGCACGCGCCCGCGGGCGTGGAGCTCGGCATGAACGTCACGCTGACGAAGACCAACTTCGAGAAGCTCGAGGCCATGACCGAGCTCGCCTGGGAGCTGGGGCTGCGCTGGTTGAACGTGCAGTTCCTGACGCCCTTCGGCCGCGCGACGACGCAGGTCGCGCCGGACACGGAGGCGGCGGCGGCGGTGACGCGCGGCGTGATCGACCGCTGGCGGGACCGGATGAAGATCCAGGTCATCAACCTGCCCTGGTGCTACCTGCCGGGCTACGAGGCCTTCCTCGCGGGCGACGCGCAGAAGCTCGCGCGGCACATGGTCTTCGTGAACAACGAGTCCGTGAACCTCGCCGACTACCTGGCCGAGCGGCGCGTGAAGAAGCCCGTGTGCGAAGGCTGCCCCTACGCCTGCTTCTGCAGCGGCTTCTACGAGCTCGAGGACGTGCCCGAGCCCGAGTGGCTGGTCACGCCCGAGTCCCTGGTGCGGAAGACGCGGCCGGAGCTCGAGGCCCGCTGAGCGGCGATCCGGGTGCAGCCCGGTCGCCTCGACCTGGCTCGGGTGGCGGCGGCTCGGGTGGCGGCGGCTCGGGTGGCGGCGGCTCGGGTGGCGGCGGCTCGTGCGGGCGGCGGCTCGTCCGGGCAGCGGCTCGTGCGACGGCTCGTGCGGCGGCTCCTGCGGTGGCGGCTCAGGCGACGGCTGCGGTGGCGGCTCAGGCGCGCTCGTCGTCGGGCGGAACGGGGACCTTCACGGCGCCCCAGATCAGCACGCCGAGGGCGAGCGCGACGAGGGCGAACTTGAAGACGGCGCAGGTGAACGCCAGCGCCGGCCAGCTCGCGTCGATCGAGAGCAGCCCCTCCGGATCCTCCGGATCGAAGCCGCCCGCGAGGATGATGCCGAGCGCCGCGTTCTCCACCGCGTCCAGGCCGGCCGCCAACCACATGCTCGCCGCCAGGCGCCGGCTCCAGCGGGCCCCGCGCGCCCCCGCCTCGCCCCGCGCCTCGAAGCGGAGCGCCAAGCCCCGGAGGGCGGCCCAGAGCCAGGCCGCGTAGGCGAGCAGGAAGGCGTAGTCGACGCTGAGGTGGATCGCCGCCCGCGCCCGCGCGGCCTCGTCCCAGCTCTGCACGATGGCGATGGCTTGCCCGGGCGTCCGCGCGAGCTCGAAGCTGACGATGCCGGCCGGCGCGACCTCCGTGTGGAGCGGCAGGCCCATCCAGGTCAGCGCGACGAAGAGCGCCGCGGCGACGGCGAAGGCGTAGTGGGCGAAGCGGCGCGTACCCGCGGGCGTCGGCTCCGGGGGCCGGAAGAGGTGCGCATCGTCGTCGTCGTCCAGCACCTTCGGAGAGTCGTACCGCGGGGGCGCCGGCGCAACGCGGCGTCTCGTCGCGCATCGTCGCGCATCCGTTCGACCGCCCCATCCCCTCGGGTCCGCCGCGCGGTCCTCCCCTTCCCCGGAGGTCAGCCCACGCGGCGGCGGCGGATCTCCTCGAAGACCTCGCGCGCGAAGGGGAGCCCGGCGTCGCGTTCGTTCTTCGGGTTCTCCCAGAACTCCCGGAGCGCCCCGCGCCCCTGCGCCTCGTAGGCGAGGAGCTTGATCATCATCTGGATCTTGTCGGCCGCCTTCACGACGCGCGCCTCGAGGCTCTCCTGGGCCTCCGCCTCGCGCCAGAGCGCCGCGTAGCCTTCCCCGAGCAGGCGCGCCGCGAGGGTCGCCTCCGCGTCCTTCAACGCCGCGTCGAGCGCCGGGGACTTCACGGGCATGGGCACGTCGCCGGTCGCCGCCTCCGGCGCGTCGTGCACGAGGGCCATCCGCAGGACGCGCTCGCCGTCCACGCGCTCGCCGCGTTCGCGGAGCGCGTCCACGAGGAGCATCGCCACCAGCGCCACCCCGTGGCTGTGGGCCGCGATGCTCTCCGGCGCAGCCACGCCCCGCAGGAGCCAGCCGGTGCGCGGCAGGTCGGCGAGCGGGTCGAGGCGGAGGACGATGTCGACGAGCGCGGCGGGCGTCATCGGGAGGAGCCTCAAGCGACCCGCGCGTCGGCGTCCAGGTCCCCCGGCGCGGCCTCGTCCGGAGCGCTGGCGTCGGCGGCGCCGTCCTCGGAGGCGGCGGCCCCGCCAGGCGCCTCGGCCGCGTCCTCGGCTTCGCGCCGCCGGAGCTCGGCGAGCCGCAGCTCGTCCAGGCCCTCCTCGAGCATCGCCGCCCAGGTCTCCATGAAGAGCGCCGTGTCCTCGCGGGAGGTGTGCTTCAGCGGCCGGCGCTCGGCCGGGACGCGGCGCAGCACCTTCGGGTGGGTGAGCCGCTCGAGGTGCTGGATGTCCGTCGGCTCGAGCCCGAGCGCGAGGATCTGCCCGATGATCCGATCCATGGGCAGCCCGCTCGTGGGGCAGTGGTCGCGCGCCTGCTCGCCCCAGTCCCCGGGCTTCTGGAAGGCCGCCTCGTAGATCGCGTCCGGGCCGAGATCGGTCACGACCTGCGCGAGGTTGCCGCAGTTGCAGAGCGCGTGGTGCGACCAGCGGTAGCGCGCCCCCTGCCGGAGCCGCGCCGCCGTCTTCCGGAAGGCGAGGATCAGCTGAACGGTCGGATGCATCGAGCCCATCGTATCGGACCTGTGCTCGCTCGGCCCGTCCGACAAGGCCGGCCATCCGCGCCGCGAGCGGCCCGTGCTCCCGCCCTGCGAAGGGTCGGCGCGCGGGCCGGCGTTCCGCCGAGACTGTTTCCTTGCACCCAGTTCGCGCACACGGAACGCTGGAGGCGTGATGGGCCGCCCCGGCGGCCGCGGGGCCGCGACGGCTCCGGGAGGGAGAACGAATGATGACTTGGAATCGGCGCGCGAGCGCCCTCTTCACCTGCGCGCTCCTCGCCACGGCCGGCTGCGGCGACGACTCGCTCGGCGAGCAGCTCGTGTCGAAGTACCGGAGCTGCGACTTCCTGACGAGCGGCGAGGTCAGCTCCGAGCTCACGGACGCCGAGGCCGAGGACCCGGCCGAGCGCTGCTTCGCGAAGTGCATCCTGCGCGCCTCCTGCGCCGAGCTCGAGGCCTGGCTCTGCGACACGAGCGACGTGCTCGAGGATCGCTGCGAGGCCGAGTGCATCGCCGAGCTCGACACCTTCACCTGCGCCGACGGCGAGCGGATCCCCGAGGACTGGGTCTGCGACGGCGACGAGGACTGCGAGTCCGGCTCCGACGAGCTCGACTGCCCGACCTTCACCTGCGGCAACGGCGCGATGATCCCCATCGGCGCGCGCTGCGACTTCGACCAGGACTGCGAGGACGGCTCCGACGAGGACGGCTGCCCGAACGCCTTCACCTGCGCCGACGGCTCGACCATCCCGGACCGCTGGGTCTGCGATGGCGACGAGGACTGCGAGTCCGGCTCCGACGAGCTCGGCTGCCCGACCTTCACCTGCGGGAGCGGCGGCACGATCCCGCGCGACGAGCGCTGCGACTTCGAGGTCGACTGCGAGGACGGCTCCGACGAGGAGGGCTGCGCCCAGCTGACCCTCATGTGCCCCGCGCCGTGAGCCTGCGAGGAGCCCGCGCCGCGTCGCGGGCTTCCGCCCTCTGCTCCCCTCCCCCGTTCGCGCCGGCGTGCGGGGGAGGCGGAGCGGCGCGCCGCGCCGTCCCGGTTGCCGCCGCCCGGCCCGCTGCGTAGCGTCGCGCGATGTCGTTCGATCTGCTCGTCTCCACCCCACGGCTCCCCGAAGATCTCGGGAAGGTGTGGGTCGATGGCTTCCGCCGACACGGCTTCGAGGTGGAGCCCTCCCCGGCCTTCGATCCGGCGAGCTGGCGCGGGGGCTTTCTGCCCTTCCGGGTCGGCGCGGCTCCCGAGGCGCTCGTCGGGTTGGCGCTCCCGGACGCCGCCGTGTCCGGCTTCGAGGTGAGCTTCGGCGCGGAGGACACCTTCTTCCGCTTCGGCTCCGGAGGCCCGACCACCGAGTTCGCGATGCTCTGCCTCGGCGCCGCGCTCCTCGCCGAGGCCGTCGACGGGGTCTACGAGAACCCCCAGTCCGGCGAGCACCACCGCGGCGCGGCCGCCATCGACGCGGCCCTCGCCGAGATCCGCGCCTTCGTGAAGGCCGCAGGCCCGCGCGAGCGCGTCCACCACTCCTTCCCCGGCTGGAAGGCCCTCGGCGTCGAGGTCTGAGCGCTCTCGCGAGCGGGCAGGAGCGCTCGGCGAGGCGGGAACGAGGCCCGCCCCGGCCGCGGAACCGGACGATGGCGCCCGAGCGCCCGCTCACGCGCCCCGTGAGAAGCGCCGGCGCATGGTCGACGAGCGCAGCAGGAAGGCCGAGATGCCGAGGTAGGTGACGTACTCGAGGGTCATCGGGATGAAGCGGGTCCAGCCCCCGCCGAAGGCCCCGAAGTCCACCGTCTCGATGAAACAGATGGTCGCCAGGACGGCGTACATCGTCACGGTGGCGAAGGGCGTGGAGCGCCAGCGGGTGAGATACCCGCCGAGGAACACGGCCCCCGTGACGAGCACCGAGGCGAAGTGCAGGAACTGGAGCGCGGGGGGAAAGCTCGCGTTCTGCAGCCCGAGCGAGGCGGCGGGGTAGGCGTACTCGACGAGGCCCAGCACACCCCAGCCGATCAAGACGGCGTGGATCAGGACGAGCACGTAGGAGAAGGGCTTCGCGGCGTGGCTCACGCGCCCTCCGACAGGCGGTTGATCGCCCTCGAGTCGAGCACCCGATCCGAGCCTCTCATGGCGACCGAGATCATCGCATCCCCGATGGCGGTGTTGGTGGTCCCGAGCCCGACCGCCGCCACGAGCGGGTGGACGGCCGCGACGATCGCGCTGGCGACCCGACCTCGCGAGCTGGCGCCGCGGATCGACTGGACGATGCCGGGCCGGAAGAGGTGGAGGCGCGCGAAGCCCATGGCCCGGAGCGCGTTCTCGGCCTCGCCCTTCACCCGCGCCCACATCGCCCGGCTCTTCCCCGTGTCGTCGGTGCCCGCCCCGGAGACGAAACAGAAGCAGAGCTCGGGGCTCTGTGCGCGGAGCACCCGCGCCGCGGCGACCGTGAAGTCGACGGTGATGCGCCGGTAGTCGGCTTCGCTCACCCCGGCGGACGCCGTGCCGAGGCACCAGAAGCACGCATCGAGGCCGCGCAGCTCGTCGGCCAACGCCGAGAAGTCGAGGAAGTCCCCGTGCTCGAGCTGCCGGAGCTTGGGGTGGTCCATGGCGAGCGTGCGCCGCCCGACGCTCACGACCTGCTCGACGCCGGGGTGGTCCAGCGCCTGAAGCAGGACGCCTTGGCCGATCGACCCGCTCGCTCCGAAGATCACGATTCGCATGGCGGTGCGGCCTCTTCCGATGGGGCGGGGCGGGATGGGGGCGCGCTGGCTGGCGTCCGAGGCATCAGGAGGATACTCGCGTCGGCTGGACGGCCCGCGAGCTCTCGACCCGCTCCTTCAGCGCGCGGTTGAACTGCGGGTAGGTGGCGATCATCTCGGCGACGAAGAACCAGCCGAGCAAGGGCGCGAGCGGCCCCCGGAGCTCGTCCGACTGCACGAAGCGCGTGCGGCCGTCGGGCATGGCTTCGACCCGGTAGAGGTGCCGATCCACCAGCCCCGGCACCATCGGATCGCTCCAGCCGAACTCTCGGCCGTCCTCGTAGAGGAGCTCGAGCGCCAGGTCGGGCATGTCGAGCTCCCCGTCGAGCGCGTCCCAGAGTGCGGCCCACCCCTCCAGGTCGACCATGGCGGGCTCGGAGGCGAAGAGGTTGGCTGGCAAGCCAGCCCGGCGCGCGAGCGACTCGGCCGACACGTCGAGCTCCTGCAGGATCACGCGCCAGATGGGTTCGATTCGAAACGTCGGGGACATCGGAGGCCAGCTCTTGCGAGGCCTCCCGAGAGTAGCCGGGATGGCGGGCCGAGCACTCGGGAGGCGCGCCAACCTTCTTGGCGATGGCGCCAAGCCGTTCGGGATCGAGGGCCGTCCGATGGCCTACCGAAGCGGCTCCGCGTCCCTGCTCGTCGGCGCACGAGGTCTCCTCGGGGGCGCTCCCCCGACGAGGAACGTGGAGCTCGGTCGCGACGCCTTCTCGCGTGAGCCTCTGGAGCTCGAGCTCCATGCGGCCGGCCGAGACGTCTCCGTCGTGATCGCCGGCCGCCGCCGTGACGCGATTCTGGGTCGGCCCATCGACGGGGTTCGACCTCCCACTCCCAATCGTCGTTCGGATCGGACGCGATGACGTGGGGCTGCGCGTCCCAGTGACGCGGGGTCAAGAGGTCGTCGAGGGTGGCGGGGCGAAGGCGCATCGAACGCATCATGGCCGGAAGGCGGGCTCGCGGGCTCGCGCGGGAGAGGCTTCCTAGAGCTAGGTCACCGCGTCGTGCAGGAGGCCGTACAGCATGACGGCGCCGGTCACACCGAAGAGAAAGCCGTACTCCCGGAGGCGCGTGGGGTTCCGGGGATTCCGGATCCGATCGATGGCGCCGAGAGCCCCGAAGACGATCAGGCCGAACGCGACGCGATAGGGAAAGGTCGGATCGTCCATCACGGCGCCAGTCGGGCGAACCCATGGGCGAGAACGACGGGGTAGAGGGCCAGGTTCCGCAAGAGCGCATGGATCCGAGACCAGCGCGGTGGAGGCGTCTCCGTCGCCAGCGCCTCGGCGAGACCGCGTAGATGAGACGCGCCGAACGGGCCGGCTTGGAGACGGCCGACGAGGGCGGGAGGCAGAGCCTCGGCCCCATGCAGTGCACCCGTCCACCCGCCAACGATGGCTGCGTGCGTGTCCGTGTCTCCGCCGGCCCGGATGGCCGCTTCGATGGCGGTGATGGGCTCCTCGCCGCAGCGCGCGAAGCAGTAGGTGCAGATCCCCATCGAGTGAATCACGAAGCCCGTATTGCCCAGCGACCTCACCACCTCGGGAAAGGGGGCGTCGTCGTCGGCCAGAGCCAGCCCTTGGTCGATGGCAGCACCGAGCTCGGTCTCCTCGACCACTGCGCGAGCGCGAGACAGCAGGGTCGCCGGGTTGGCGTTGGGCGAGTCTTCGAGAGCACAAAGGGCCGAGACTTCAGCGACATACATCGCGGCTTGGACAGCGCGCTCATCGGTGTGGGTGAGGCTCGCGAGGGAGCGGCCGAGTCGCCGGCGCCTCTCGGGATCATGCGCGAGATGGACTCCGAGGATTCCGGCCCGCATCGAGGCGCCGTTGCCAGCGGAGTGAGCTCCCGGCCGCGCCAACCCGAGCATCATGCGGACACAGGAGCGGAGCGTTGCCCCGCCGATGCCGAAGGGGAGCCTGGCGAGCCAACCCACCATCGAACGCCTGAACCGGCGAAGGCACTCGGAGTCGTCGGGGCCTGCCAGAGCGAGCGCCTGCCCCAGCAGCGCAGTTTGCTCCGTGTCATCCGAGACGAACCCGGTGCGACCAGCGAGACGGTACCGGTCCGCTCGCTCGAAGCGTCGCGCGACACGACGCATCGAGAGGCCCTCGAACGGCAACCCCGCCGCATCGCCGACGGCCACGCCGAGCAGCGCTCCCAGGACGCGGTCGTGCCGACTCATGCCGAGGGGTGAATGCGACGGTCATGCCATCCATGCGCCACCGTCGGAGAGGGGCTCGAGGCCCGCGCCGGGCCCCCGCCACGGACAGCCTGACCAGGCTGGTGAGATGGGCGCGCCATCGTGTCAGCGGTGGCGCTGCGTGGCGGGTAACCCTTCTCGCCTCACCGGGGAAGGTCCCAGCCGCCAGCCATCCACGCTCCCCCCGAGCGGGAACCCCTCACGCCTTACCGGGGAAGGTCCCCCGTGTCCGCAGTTCACCGCCACAGACAACGCATAGACTTCTCGCTTCTGCGCACGTCCGACAGATCTTCCACGCCTCATTGCAGTAGTGAGGCGCACCGCCTCTGCCGCTCCAATGCTCACCGCATAGATCGCACGGTTTCGTGCAGCGCATCAATTCGGTCTCGGCGCATTCGGTACTACAGAACTGGTCTTCGCGCATGGTGTTCATTCATCGATTGGGTTCTCTTCGCGGATATCATGCACGACATCAACACGAAATGGCAGGCTCTTCAGCTCCAGGAAGCTTCGACGAGTGGTGACCGTTCAGGCCCTCGGCCGCGTGGGTGAGCGAAGCTCGTCCCCTCACGCCGTACCGGGGAAGGTCCCCCGCGTCCGCACAAACGGCGCCGAGCCGGCCGCCACCGAGTCGACCGCCGTCCGGCACGTCGTCACGGAGGGCGGGCCGCCCACCCGCGACCCCGCCCTCGCCGACGGGACCATCGAGGCTCCGGCCTTCGTCGCCCTCGGCGCCGAGCTCGACGCCGCCCTCCCGAGCGACCCCGTCGAGAAGAAGAAGGCCCTCCGC
>PABA01000177.1 GCA_002699025.1 Sandaracinus sp.
CCGCGAGGAGCTCAACCCCCGCGTCAAGGCCGGCCGCGGCCAGCGCGACCTCCGCGAGCTCGCCCTCGCCCGCCGCCGCGACCACCAGGCCGGCATGGCCCGCGCCCTCGAGGCCGTCCGCGCGGGCGAGACCGGCGTCGTCTTCCCCGCCGGCACCGACCGATGGCACCACGTCTTCGGCTTCCCCCGCCAAGACCCGCCGCCGCTCCTTCTCTGAGGCGCGCCCCGCCGCCTGCTCTCTGCCGCGGAGCCCCGCTCCGCGCGCCGCACCCCTCCGTCCTCCGCCTCGCGCCTCGGCCCAACCGAGACGCCGAGGCCGCGCTCCGTCCGTCGTCCGGTCGGGAGAGGCGCGAACGCGGGCTCCGAGGCCCCGAGACCCTCGCTCGCGGCTCCGCTCGCCGGCCCCGCCGCCTCGACAGCGCCCGCGCGGGCCCAGGCGTCCTGCGGACGCGAGGAGGGGTCCTGCGGACGCGAGGGGGCGTCCTGCGGACGCGCCGCCTGGGGACCGCGCGGCTCGGACGGCCCGCGCGGGGACCTCGTGGCTGGGGCCCCGGGGGCTGGCTAAGGGCGGCGCGCGATGAAGAAGGTGTAGCCGTAGGTTGCTCCGTGGCGGCGGTGCATGGCGGGCTCGCGGGCGAGCTCCCGGAGGATCTCGAGCGCCTCGGCGTCGCCCGCGTAGCGCTCGCGCATCTCCTCGAGGCGCGCCTCCATGGGCGCATAGAACTCGTCCCACCACGCCGCGTCGCTGAGCCCGAAGGAGCCCAACGTGTCCCACCCCTCACGCTCGAGGAGCGCTCGCACGTCCTGCTCCGTGCCCATGCCCGGGTACTCCGCGAAGACCTCGCGCACCTCCTCTGGCGGGTCGGCCGAGTGCCAGACGGCCTCCGAGAACGCGAGGCAGCCGCCCGGCTTCGACATCCGGCGACAGACGGCGAGGGCCGCGGGGAGGCCGAGGTTGTAGAGCGCCCCCTCGGACCACACGAGGTCGAAGCTCTCCGGCGCCAGGTCGAGGGGGGGCCGCTCGAGCGCAGCCATGTCGCCGACGCGGGCCTCCACCCGCCCCTCGAGCCCGAGCTCGACCACGCGCTCCCGGAGCCGCGCGACCAGCGGCGCGTGACCGTCCACGGCGACGACCGACCCCGCGCCCAAGCGGACGAGGTCGAGGGTCTGGGCGCCCGCGCCGCAGCCCAGGTCCAGGACCCTCGGGGCGGACGGGAGATCCTGGCAGAGCCCGAACGCCCGCTCGGTGCAGGCCGCGCTCCCTGGTCCCTGCCGCGGCAGTCCCTCGAAGAGCTCGAAGAAGATGGCTTCCGCCCGTTCGGTCACGCTGCCTCCTCCGCCGGAGCCTCCCCCTCGCGCCGGAGCCTGTCCAGCCCGAGCCCTCCCTGGCGGACCGCCCGGACGCGCGCCGGTGGCCTCGGCGGCAACACACGCCGGGCCGCTTCGCCGAGGCCTCCCGGCACCTCTGCGACGCCGCCCCGTGCTCCCGGAGGTCCCGTCACCCGCGCGGGCTGTCCCCCATGCGATACACTCGCGCGCAGTGACGCTTCGCGCCTCGGTCGGGAGTACGGAACGCGCCTCCCCGGAGTCGGCCGGGAGGCTGGCTGCGGCCGCGGCCGCGGGCCCCCTCGGGCGCGAGCGTGTGCGCACGCTCATCGTCTTCTGCACGGGCGCCCACGCCTCCCAGGCGGAGTCCGTGGCGCGTGGCGCGCGGGAGGTCGTCTCGGACGCGGTCGTCGCCGTCGTCGGGGGCCCCGGGGCGCTCACGCCGGATGGCGACGTGGGCCCGGGCGCCGCCGTGGCGCTCGCTCTCGACGTCCCCTCCCAGGCCGCCGTGGCCGGGCTCGACGCCGCCGAGACCCTCGGCCGCTCGCTGCGCCACCGGCCCGCCCGCCCGCTCCTCGTCTTCGGCAAGCGCGCCATCCCCCCCGAGCGCCTCGCGAGCTTCGTCGAGGCCGCCGGCGCGTCCGCGGTCGCGGGCGGGGGGGCCGAGCCCAGCGCGAGCCTCGCCGTCGCCGTGCCCGACGGTGCAGTCTCGACCGGGGATCTCCTGGCCATGCGCATCGACGGGGGCCTCCGCATGGCGCTCGCCCACAGCGTCGCCGTCCATCCGCTCGGGCCGCTCTGGAAGGTCACGGGCGTCGAGAAGGGCTACGTCACCGCCCTCGAAGGGCAGCCCCCGCTCTCCCGCCTCGGCCGGGCCGTGCGCGACCGGCAGGACCGGCCCCTCGTGCTCGTCCGCTGGCGGCCCCAGGACGCGCCGGCCGCCGAGAGCTTCAGCGAGGCCGACCTCGCCGCGCTCCCGGGCGCGGGCCTCTCCGTCGCGCTCGGGGGCCTCGCCGGTGCCGGCCTCGGCCCGACCGTCGAGGAGAGCTCCGACGAGCCCCTCACGGTCGTCCGTGGCATCGGCGGGATCGACCCGGAAAAGGGCGCCGTCTACGTCGGCCGCGACGTCCGCGTCGGCGACGAGCTCGGCTACTGCGTCCCGGACGCGCGCGCCGGGCGCGAGGATCTGAAAGCCTCCCTGCAGCGCCTCGACGCCGACCTCTGCGGCGGCATCCCGGTGGCCGCGCTCGTGCTCGACAGCGTCGGTCGCGGCAGTCAGCTCTATGGCAAGGCGCACGTCGACGCGCGCGCCATTCGCCGGCACTTCGACGAGCTCCCCTTCGCCGGCGTGCGCACCGCGAGCGAGCTCGTCTCCCTGGGCCCGCCGCGCGTGGCCGGCCACTCCGCGGTCATCGCCCTCCTCTTCCGCCCCTCCTGATGCCGCCCGACGCCCCGCCCACGAGGTCCCTCTTGGTGATCGAGGACGGCCACGAGTACGAGGAGTTCGCGCGCCTCTTCCTCGCGGACGGCTTCGCCATCCGGGCCGCCCACTCCGCCGCCGAGGCCCTGGCCCGGCTCACCGAGGCGCCCGCCGACGCCTTCCTCGTGGACCTCCGCTTCGAGCGCTCCCCCGTCGAGCATCTCATCGGCGACGTCGACGCCACGGCCCGCCGGCGCTTCGCCGGCGACGTGCACCGCGCCGTCCGCTACCTGAAGGAGCAGCAGGGCACGCTCGTGCTCGGCCGGGTCCGCCAGGCGGGCTTCGACGGCCCCGCCGTCTTCGTGCACGACTTCGCGGCGCGGCGCCTCGCGAATCTCCGCAAGCTCTACGGCGACGTGCACGCCGTGCCCGCCTTCGACGCCGAGGCCATCCGCCGCGCCCTCACCGGGGGCGCGCCGTGAGCCGCGGTCCGCGCCCCGCTCCTCCTGCGCCCTCCCCACGATGGACGACGCCCCACGCCGAAGTCCCGAGGGGGGCGTCATGAGCCCCTGGCAGCGCCTCGCCCACGACGTCGGCAAGTACGTCGCGCGCGCCGCCCGGAACCTCCCCGCGAGCGGCCCCGTCCCCGCCGTGCTCGTCGGCATGCTCGTCGACGATCTCTTCGCCCTCCGGGACGGCCAGCCCGCCTCCGCCGTCTTCGCCGAGCTCCGCGCGGAGCTCGAAGAGCGGGGCGAGGAGCCGCGCCTGGACGCGGTCGAGGCGCACCTCGTGGCCATCGACGCCCTCGAGGAGGCCGTGCGCCGAGGCGAGGACGGCGCCGTCCGCGCGGCAGCCGAGCACGCGTGCGCCGTCGAGGCGGAGCTCCGAGCGCTCGCGGAGGCCCGAGCGTGAGCGCGCCGAAGGTGCTCGTCGTCGACGACGGAGACCGCTACGTGGAGCTCTTCCACGCGCTCCTCCGCGACTACGAGTACGCCACCCGCTGCGAGCTCGCCGGCCCCTGCTGGGAGTGCCCGCACCGCGCGGGCTGCACGCTCACCCACGCCCACGACTGGGCCGAGACGCAACAGGCCCTGGCGCGCCACCCCGACGTGGACGTCGTCCTCCTCGACGTGGCCTTCGACCTGCCCGTCGAGCGCCTGCTCGAGGTCCCGGGCGCGCCGGATCTCGAGGCCCGCCGCCGACGCCAGGGTCTCGCGATCCTCGAGCGTCTCCGAAAGCGTCGCGCGGACCTCCCGGTCGTGCTCATGACCTCCGCGGCCGAGCTCGGCCTCGAGGAAGCGGCGCCGCTCGCGGCGGACGAGTTCCTGACGCTCGCGGGCGCCGACGCCTTCGACGCGCGCGCCCTCGGCCTGCTCGTCGAGCGCATCCTCGCGCGCCGGCGCGCGAGCCTCGTGCCCGCCGAGGGCGGCGACGGCGAGGGCTATGTCTGGGGCGCGAGCCCGGCGATGCGGCGCCTCCGTCGGGACGCGCGCACGCTCGGGCGCACCTCGCTCCCGGTGCTCGTGCTCGGCGAGACCGGCACGGGCAAGAGCGCGCTCGCGGAGCGGGTCGTTCATCGGGCGGCGAAGCGGGGCGGGCGCTTCGTGTCCGTGGATCTGAGCGCGCTCCCCGAGAGCCTCGTCGCGTCCGAGCTCTTCGGCGCCGCGCGGGGGGCCTTCAGCGGTGCCCAGGAGCGCCCGGGGCGCTTCGAGGAGGCCGACGGGGGCACCCTCTTCCTCGACGAGATCGGCAACCTGCCGCTCGAGGCGCAGCGCCTGCTGCTGCTCGTGCTCCAGGAGAAGCGGGTGACGCGGCTCGGGGAGAACCGGCCCCGGCCCGTCGACGTGAAGCTCGTGGCGGCGACCCACGCGGACCTCGAGGCGGCCGTGCGGGAGGGGAGCTTCCGCGCCGATCTCTACGCGCGGCTGAACCCGGCGGCGCGGCTCGTGCTGCCGCCCCTCCGCGAGCGGGTGGAGGATCTCGAAGCCCTCGCACGGGTCTTCGTCGAGAGGCTCTTCGCGCGGCCCGGCTCGGACCGGGCGCTCCTCGAGGCCTACCAGCGTGCGGCCGGGCTCGAGGGGCCGGTGCGCGCGCGGCTCCACGTGGGGGCGGCGCCCGAGGCGGGGGAGGGGGTGGTCTTCGTCTTCGGCGAGGGCACCCTCGGCGCGCTCCGTCGGCACCCCTGGCCGGGGAACGTGCGCGAGCTGGAGCTCCTCGTGGCGAACGCGACCCTGATGGCGCTCGCGGACGCGGCCGAGGCCGTGGAGCAGGGGCGGCGTTCACCCTTGCCGCATGCCGTGCCTGTGCCCGCGCGGCTCGTCCGGGAGCTGCTCGCGGGTTCGTGGGTCGGGGAGGAGCGTGGCGCCATGGCGGCGGGAGTGGCCGGAGAGCCGCCGCCGGGGGCCCAGCTGCGGGACGTGGCCCGGGAGCTCGAGCGACGGCACTTCGAGCGGCTCTTCCAGGAGACGGGGGGCGACTTCGAGGCCATGGCGGCCCGGTTGCTCCTGGGCGAGCCGGCGACGAACGCCCGGCGGGTGCGGATGCGCTTCAACCAGCTCGGTCTCTCGGCGCGCGCGCTGCGCCATGATGTTGCTGACGGTATCGAATGATGTCGCGAGTAGATTTTGGAAAGAGGTGACGCTGAAATCATTGGGTAAATAGGTTGGTCCCAGGTTTGCTCTGATCGACGGCGACCCCCGAGAGAGGAGCCCCGCATGCCGACCGAGAACCCGACTTCCGCCGATTCCAGTGTCCTTTTTGCCCTGAAGGAGCTCGAGCAGCTCGAAGGGGAGCGCCAGGCTCGCGAGCGCGCCGAAGCGGAGGCCCGTCGCGCCGAGCAGGCGGCGCGGGAAGCCGAGGAGGCGAGGCGCCTTCGAGAGGCCGAAGAGGCCGAGCGCGCGGCCCGCGAGCACGCCGCGAAGGTGGCCCGGGAGGAGGCGCGGATGAACGTCGAGGCGAAGGTCGAGGAGCGCACGGCGGCGTCCGAGCAGCGGCTCGACGCCATGCGCCAGGAGCTCGCTCAGATCCGCGCCGAGCGCGAGGCGCTTCACCGGCGCGTGCTCGCCGGGACCGTGCCCGAGTCGACGCCCCGGCGCCGCGGCTTCGGCGTCGCCTTCGGGCTGAGCGTCGCCGTCTCGGCCGTGCTGGCGACCCTGCTCGTCGTGAAGGGCGCTTCGCCGGCCCCGTCCCCGCGCGTCATCGTGCGTGAGGTCCCCGTCGAAGCGGCCGCCGAGCCCGCGCCGGCCGAGGAGGCGCCGCCGGTCGAGGCCGAGGCGACGGCCCCGGAGCCCGTGGCGGAACCCGCGCCCGAGCCGACGCCGCGCGCTCGCCGGGAGCGTGCGCGGACCGGCCGGGTGCGCACCCCGGCCACGACCATGCGCGACCGGCACGAGCGTGCTCTGGAGCGCATGGACGAGTGTGGCGACGACCCACTCTGCATGATCGACTGACGCGCGTCCGGCGCTGCCCGCGGCGGTGGGCCTCTCGTGGGCCGCCTCCAGCAGATGCCGCGCTGGAGGAGGGTCGCCGGGCTCTCACGCACCGTCCGCAGGACTCCCTCGGAGGGGGCCAGCAGGGGGTCCGCAGGACTCCCCGGGGGGACCTGGCAGGCGTCCGCAGGACTCCCTCGGAGGGGGCCAGCAGGGGGTCCGCAGGACTCCCCGGGTTGACCTGGCAGGCGTCCGCAGGACTCCCTCGGAGGGGCGGGCGGCTGGGCTCGCGGGGTGGGGGCCGGCTACCAGGCGAGGACGAGCTTGCCGAAGGTCTCCGAGGCCTCCATGCGGCGGTGGGCCTCGGCCGCGTCCGCCATCGGGAGCACGGCGTCGACGATGGGCTTCAGCCTCCCCGCCTCGAAGAGCGGCAGCGCCTGATGCCGGAACGCCTGGGCGAGCGTCCCCTTCTCCTCGAGCGGCCGGGCCCGCAGCACGGAGCCCATCCAGCTCAGGCGCTTGGCGAGCATCAGCCCGAGGTTCATCTCGCCTTTCACCCCGCCGAGCAGGCCGATGGTGACCACGCGCCCCCGCGGGGCCGCCACCTTCAGGTTCTCCCTCAGATACTTCGCCCCGATGGTGTCGAGGATCACGTCCACGCCCCCCGGCGCGAGGGCCTTCACGCCCTCGACGAAGCTCCCGTCGCTCGTCTCGACCCCATGCTCGAGCCCGAGCTCGGCGCAGCGGTCGAGCTTGGCCTGCGAGCGCGAGGTCCCGATCACCGTGGCGCCCACCGCCTGCGCGAGCTGGAGCGCCGCCGTGCCGATGCCGCTGGCGATGGCGTGCACCAGCAGCGTCTCGCCCATGCGGAGCTCGGCCTGCGGGAAGAGCGCGTCCCAGGCCGTCAGGAAGACCTCGGGGATCGCGGCCGCATCGGTCAGCGTCATGCCCTCGGGCACCGGGAGCAGCTCGCGCTCGTGCAGCACGGCATGCGTGGCCATGCCTCCGCCGCCGATGATCGCCATCACCCGATCCCCCTCGGCGAAGGCGCGCACGCCCTCGCCGACGGCCTCGACGGTGCCGGCCAGCTCGAGCCCGGGCACGGCGTCCGGGTAGCCGGGGGGCGCGGGGTAGACGCCCTTGCGCTGGAGGCAGTCGGCGCGGTTCAGGCCGGCGGCGGCGACGGCGACCCGAACCTCCCCGGGCCCGGGGTCGCGCACCTCGAAGGGCTGGATCGCGAGGACCTCGGGTCCGCCCGGTTCGCGGATGGTGACGGCTTTTCCAGTGATCATCGCGCGGAGCGTAGACGACCGGCCCCCGCCGGCGCACGTCCCACCGACCAGGAGCCCGGGCGGCCCGGTGGGCGCCCCTCCTCGTGCCCGACCGTGCCCGGGCCCTCTCCCGGGCCGGCGGATCCCCGGACGGGACACGGCACGCGACACGGCCGGCGACCGTCGCGCCCGCGCCCGCCCGCGCGCTCCCCTCGCCCCCTCCCCGAATCACCTGGCGCGCCCTCGCCAGCGGGCCCACACCCTCGCCCCCCGTGTCGCCCCTCCGCTCCGAGCTCCGCAGCCTCTGGAAGCTGGCCGCGCCCCTCGCCGTGCTCCAGCTCGCGCACTCGGCCATCGGCGCCGTGGGCACGGCGATCGTCGGGCGCTACGGCCGCGTCGGCGTCGTCCTCGAGCCGGGCGCCGGCGAGCGCGCGGTGGCGGCGGTCGGCCTCGGCAACGTCCTCTACTTCGCCGTGGCGACCCTCGGCCTGGGCTTCGTCCTCGGCTTCGACCCGCTCCTCGCCCAGGCCATCGGCGCCGGCGAGCGCGGAGAGGCCCGGCGCATCGCCTGGCAGGCCGGCTGGATGTCGCTGCTCGTCTCGATCCCGCTGACCGGCGCGCTCGCCGCCATCGCCTTCGCCCTGCCGGCCTTCATGGAGCAGGGGACCGGCGCCGAGGCGCGCGACTACCTCCTCGCGCACCTGCCGAGCCTCTGGCCCTTCCTCCTCGCCGCCGCGGCGCGGGCCTACCTCCAGGCCCGGGACATCGTCCGCCCCCTCCTCGTGGGTGCCGTCGTGGCGAACGTGGTGCACGCCCCGCTCGCCTGGTGGCTCGCCCTCGAGCTCGGCTGGGGCGCGGCCGGCGCCGGCTGGGCGGCGAGCGCGGGGACCCTCGCCATGATGGCGGTGCTCCTCGCCGCTTTCTTCCAGCTCCCCGGCGAGGCGAGCGCGCGCAGCATCGATCCGGCGATGCTCCGCCGGGCCGCCCGCGTCGGCGGGCCCCTCGCGCTCCAGCTCTTCGCCGAGGTCGGCGCCTTCGCGCTCGCGACGATCTTCGTCGGCGTCCTCGGCGAGCGCGCCCTGGCCTCGCACCACGTCGCCCTCACGCTCTCGAGCCTCTCCTTCCAGGTCGCCCTCGCCATCGGCGCCGCGGCCTCCGTCCGCGTCGGTCATGCCATCGGGCGCGAGGACGTCCCCGGGACACGGCGCGCCGGGCTGACGGCGATCGGCGCGGGCGCCGTCTTCATGGCGGGCTGCGCCCTCCTCTTCGTCGCCCTGCCCGCCGAGCTCGCGGGCACCCTGACCGCGGAGCCGCCGGTGATCGCCGCGGCCGTCCCCCTCCTCCTGGTGGCGGCCGCCTTCCAGATCGGCGACGGGATCCAGGCCATCGCCGCCGGGGCCCTGCGCGGCGCCGGCGACACGCGGACGACCATGCTGGCGAACCTCCTGGGCCACTACGCGATCGGCCTGCCGGTGGGGCTCGGGCTCTGCTTCGGGCTCGGCTGGGGGGCGTCGGGCCTCTGGTGGGGGCTGAGCGCCGGCCTCTGTGCCGTGGGGGCGCTGCTCAGCGTGCGCTTCTGGCGCCTGAGCCGGCGGCCCATCGCCCGCGCCTGACCCGTTCCTCCCGATCGGTCGCTCCGGCTTCCTCGCTCGGCCTTCTTGGCTCGGCCCTTCTCACTCGGCCGCCCTGGCCTCCTCCTTCCGTGCGCTCCTCCCGGTCGCCGCACCGCCTCGACGACGCACCTCGACGACGTCCCGGCCGAGGCGCGCGGTCGGAGGACACCGCAAGGGCAGAAGCGGCGCGGGGGCGTCGCGCCCGGAGACCCCGCGCGGTAGATCGGAGGGCGAGGCCCCTTGTCGACGCTCGCCTGGATCCTGCTGACCGGCTTCGCCATGAGCGCCATCGCGCTCGTCGGCAGCCTGACCCTGCTGGTGCGGCAGGAGACGCTCCAGCGCGCCGTGTCGCCGCTCGTCGCCCTCGCCGCCGGCTCCCTGCTCGGTGGAGCCTTCTTCCACATGATGCCGACGGCCGTCGAGGCCATGGGCCCCGGCCTCGCGCCCTGGCTCTGGCTCACGGGCGGCTTCCTCGCCTTCCTCACGCTCGAGCGCCTGCTCCGCTGGCACCACTGCCACGACCTCGGCTGCGAGCACGACGCGACGCTCGGCTGGCTCGTCCTCCTCGCCGATGGCCTTCACAACCTCATCGGCGGCCTCGCCATCGGCAGCGCGTTGGTGCTCGACCTCGAGGTGGGCCTGATGGCGTGGCTCGCCGCGGCGGCGCACGAGGTGCCGCAGGAGCTCGGCGACTTCGGGGTGTTGGTGCACGGCGGCTGGAGCCCCCGGAGAGCGCTCGCGTTCAACTTCGCGAGCGCGCTGACCTTCCCGCTCGGGGCGCTCGTCGCCTGGGCGGCGTCCGCGAGCGTCGACACGACCTTCCTCGTGCCCTTCGCCGCCGGGAACTTCCTCTACATCGCCGCGGCCGACCTCCTGCCCGAGCTCCAGCGTGAGCGGGGCGGCCTGGGCTGGGGCGCGCTCGGGGCCTTGCTCCTCGGCCTGGGTCTGCTGCTCGGCGTGCGGCTCTTCTTCCACGGCTGAGCCGCAGGTGCTCCGTGGGCCGCGCGTTCCGCGCGCCGTCGAGACCGGCTCGGCGGCGCGGGGGTCGCACGTCGGCGAGGTTCGTTCCTCATCCGGTCCGCCATCCGGTCCGCCACCCGATCCTCCCCGTGGCGCTCGGGCTCTCGGCTCCGCCGCCCTCGCGCGGTCTCGGTCGCCGCGCTCCGCGCCCCCGCTCGATCCGCGGTCCAGTCGCGCCTCAGCCCGCGGCGCTCAGGCGCGTCGGCGTCAGGCGGCCACCCGCGATCCAGTCGCGCAGCGTGCGGCGCAGCACCTTCCGGGAGGGGCCGAGCGGCAGCGCGTCGACCCGCACGACCTCACGGGGGACCTTCACCTTCGAGAGGCGCTCGCGGCAGAAGGCGTCGAAGGCCGCCGCGTCGAAGCCGGCGCCCTCTTCGAGCACGAGCACGGCGACGACCTCCTCCCCGTAGTGTGCATCGTCGCGCCCGACCACGGCGACGGCGGCGACGTCCGGGTGGTCGGCGATCGCGTCCTCGACCTCCGACGGATAGACGTTGTGACCGCCGCGGAGGATGAGGTCCTTCAGCCGGTCGACGACGAAGAGCCGACCGCGCGCGTCGAGCCGGCCGAGGTCCCCCGTGCGGAGCCAGCCGTCCCCCATGACGGCGGCGGTGGCCTCGGGGTCGTCGAGGTAGCCGCGCATGACGTTCTGCCCGCGGACGCAGATCTCGCCGACCTCGCCCGGCGGCAGCTCGGCCCCGGCCTCGTCGCGGACGCGGACCTCGATGCCCCAGACCGGCGCGCCCACGGAGCCGGGCGTGGGCTCGCCCGGCGGCGCGTCGATGCTGGTGAAGGTCGCCTCCGTGAGGCCATAGCCCTGGCGCACCTCGGCGCCGAGGCGGGCCTCCGCGCGGCGGCGGACGTCGTCGGCGAGCGGGGCGCCGGCGCTCAGGCCCCAGCGGAGCGCGCGGAGGGGGGCGCCCTCGGTGCGCGCCCAGGCGTCGAACATCGTCGGCACGCCCGGGAGCCAGGTCACGGCCTCGCGCGCGGCGAGGGCGAGGCTCGCGTCCGCGTCGAACCGGCCCGGGGGCGGGAGGACGACGCGGCCGCCGGCGAAGAAGGGCGCGAGCACGGCCATGCGGATGCCGAAGGAGTGCGTGAAGGGGAGGGCGCCGAGGACGACCTCGTCGGCGCCGAAGCGCAGCGTGTGCTGCACGAGCGCGGCCGTGTGCGCGAAGAGCGACTCGTGGCCGATGGCGGCGCCCTTCGGCTTGCCGGTCGTGCCCGAGGTGTAGAGCATCATGGCGAGGCCGGCGGGCTCGTCCCGGAGGTCGAGCGCGGGCCCTTCGAGCTCCTCCACCGCGAGCGCCGTCAGCCCGGCGCGGGCGCAGACGCCGCGTCGCTCGCCGTCCGCCACCGCGACCTCGGCGCCGGCGTGCTCGGCGCGGAAGGCGATCTCCGGCGGGGCCGAGAGGATGGGCACGGGCACCACCGCCGCTCCCGCGTAGAGCGCGCCGAACCAGGTGGCGACGAAGCGCCCCGAGTTGGCCGCGCAGAGGAGCACCCGGTCGCCCGGCTCGACGCCGGCCTCGGCGAGCGCCCCGGCCGCGCGCTGGGCCGCCGCGTCCAGATCCCCGTAGGTCCATCGTGCGTCCCCCTCGACGAGCGCGACGCGCTCCGGCGCGCGGAGGGCCCATTGGTGCAGCAGCTGGCCGACGTGAAGCGTCACGCCGCCGAGCATAGCGCGCGCGCCGCGGGGCGAGCCGCGCGTGCGGCGCGGGGCCGAGCCGCGCCCGTGCCGGCTCGCGGACGGCGTGCCGCGACGATGGAGCGGGCTCGACGTCTCCGCGGGTCGCGGACCTCCCGCGATGGCCGTCCTTCGCCGGCCGGTCCGGCCGCCGGCCCAGCGGAGCGACGGAGCGGGGCCGCTCTCGCGACGTCCTCCCTCGCCGGGCCTTCAGCGCAGCCGGCGCGGGAGCGGCGGCAGCTCCCCCTCGTCGAGCCAGGCGTAGACGCCCCAGGTCTGCACGACGCGGCGGGTGTAGCGGCGGGTCTCGTCGTAGGGGATGTGCTCGACGAAGTCGTCGAGGTCGCGCTCCCCATCGGTCCGCAGCCAGCGGGCGAGCGCGCCCTGGCCGGCGTTGTAGGACGCGGGCACGAGCGGCGGCGGGAAGCGGCCGCGGAGGTAGCGCATGTAGCGGGTGCCGACGGCGAGGTTCACCTCGGGGCGCTTCAGGCTCGCGGGCGTGATGCGCACGTCGAGGTCGCGGCCCCAGCGGCGCGCGGTCGGGAGGATGAGCTGCACCAGGCCGTAGGCATGCGCCCAGGAGACGGCCGTGGGCTCGAAGCTGCTCTCCTCGCGCGCGATGGCGCGCACGAAGCTCGGCGGCACCTCCTGCGCCTCGGCATGCGTCTCGATCAGCGGCGCGAAGGCGCGCGGGTAGGCCAGGCGCCAGAGCTGGCGGCCGCGACCCGTGGGCAGCGTCCGGCGGAAGGAGTCGAGGCGGCGGCGCACGAGGCGCGCGACCTCGGCCCGCGCGCCGGCGCGCTCGAGCAGCGCGGCCACGAGCCACACCAGGTCGTCGTCGGCCCCCTCGCCGACCGCGCCCGCCTCGACGAGCTCCGCGATGGCCTCCGGAATGGCGCCCACGCGGAGCAGCTCGACGGCCCGCTCCATCCACGGCGCGTCGAGCTCGTCCCGCCAGGGGAAGCGGAGCGGCGTCGGCTCGGGCTCGCGCATCTCGGCGAGCACGGCCTCGGCGCGATCGCCGTCCACCTCGCCGAGCCGCGCGAGGGCCTGCTGCGCGTAGTACGAGAGGGGCCAGCGGCGGGCGACCCCGGCCCAGGCCTCGGTGGCTTCGGTGGGCCGCTCGAGGGCCTGGAGCGTGCGCCCGCGCCAGTAGGCGGCCCGGCCGCGGCGGTCCTCGGGCTCCTCGCCGGGGACCAGGCCGGCGCGGCTCCGCGCGGCGAGGAGGCGGTCGAGCCAGCGGAGCGCCTCTTCGTGCTCCCCCGCGTCGTGCGCGTGGAGGAAGAGACGGAAGAGGGCCTCGCCGACCATGTCGCCTTCGGGGTAGGCGTCGGGGAGCGAGGCGAGGCGGCGCTTCATGGCCTCCTCGTCGCCGCGGCCGGCCTCGAGGAGCGCGGCGCGGAAGCGCGCGTCGTCCGCGAGCCGGTGGGCCGGCGCCTCGCGCTCGAGCAGATCGAACTGCGCGATGGCGTCCTCGCGGCGGTCGATCTGCGTGTAGGCGCGGCCGGCCTTGTAGCGCGCCCAGGCCTTCACGTCCGTGTCCTCGCACTCCTCGGCGACGCGGCGGAGGAGCGGCGCCCCCTCCTCGCGACGGCGCCGGCGGAGCATGGCCCGGCCCTGCATCAGGCGCGCGCGGCAGCGGCCTGCGGCGTCCTCCTCGGGGAGGTCGCGCGCGAGGGCGGCGAAGGCGGCCTCCGCGTCGGCGTGGTGCATGCTCCCGTAGAGGGCCTCGGCCTGCACGAAGCGGTCGGCGAAGGGCACGGCGGCGAGGGCCTCGCGGCGCTCCTCGGGGAGCGTGGCGAGCACCTCGCTCGCGCGGGCGGCGGCGCGCTGGCCCACCTCGGCCTTGGGCGCGCGGGTGGCGACGCGCCGGAAGAGCGCGAGCGCCTCTTCGCGCTCGGCCGGGTCCTCGGAGGCGGCGAGGTGCTCGGCGAGCGGCATGCCCACGGAGGCGGCGCCGACGTGCGCGGGGGTGGCCTCGACGAGGGCGCGGAGCGCGGCGCGGGCGGCGGCCGTGGCCTCGGCGTCGTCGCCGGCCGTGGCCAGCGCGGCGCGGGCGGCGATGCGGCGCGCGGTGAGGGCGCCGGCCCAGCGCCCCTCCCCGAGCGGCTCGGCGAGCACCAGGGCCTCGGCCGGCTCCGTGGGCTCGAGGGCCTCGGCGATCCGCAGCGTGGCCCAGCGAGCGAGCGCGTGGTCGGTGGCGCCGAGGGCGCGGAGGTGCGTCAGGCGCGCCTCGACGTCGTCCCGCCGGTGGGCGGCCTCGGCGGCGAGCCAGAGGAGCCGGGCGCGCTCGTCGGGCGCGGCGCCGGCCTCGAGGGCGACCTCGGCCAGCCGCCGTGCCTCCGCCGGGTCGGTCTCGAGGGCGGCCCGGACCGACCGCACGAGCTCGCTCGCGTCGGTCGTCGCCGGGTCGAAGAGGCGCGGCGCGGGCGGGGTGGTCGCGGGCGCGGGCTCCTGCGCGGCGACGGGCTCGCTCCGCCGCACCTGGTTGCCGCAGGTGCTCATCACGCCGGCGAGCAGCGCGACGCTCAGGGGGCGGACGATCATCGAGCAGAAACTATGGAGCGGGATCGAGGCGGGCAACTTCTAGGCCGGATGCGTCAGCACGCGGGCGTGACGAGCGTGCGAGGTGTCGGGGTCGCAGTGGATGTTCGCGAAGGGGGTCTCGGAGCAGGCCGACCGCGGAGGGCGCGCGGGGGAGGCGAGGCAGGACCCGGCCGGAGCCCGGCGCTGCGGCCTCCTCCGGACCCACTCGATCGAACGCCTCACGGCCCCTCGTCCCTTCCCCGGCCATGGAGCGCGAGCGCCCGATCCTCGGCCTCGTCCTCCTCGCGCTTCAGGGCGGCGCGGCGCCGCTCGTCCTTCCAGCGCGCGTGGTGCTTCTCGACGGCCTCGGCCTCGGCGCGCGCCTGGGCGAGCGCGGCGCGCGCCTGCTCCACCGCGGCCACGGCGGCGCGATGGGCTTCGGCGGCGCGGGCGGTGGCCTCGGTGAGCGCCTCCGCTTCGCTCGCGCGGCGGCGGAGCCAGGCGTCGGCGAGCATGAGGTCGGCGGCGCGGCGACGGCCCGGGCGCGCCTCGGCCTCGCGGAAGGCGCGGGTCTCCTCGGCGTGGGCGCGCTCCGCGGCGCGGGCGCGCTCCTCGGCCTCGGCGGCGGCCCGCTCGGCTGCGACGGCCGAGGCGAGGGTCTGCTCCGCGGCTTCCACCTCGCGGGCGCGGAGGTCGCGGGCGGCCTGGAGAGGGTAGCGCTCGGCCATCGCGGACAGTGTTGAAGACGCGGCGCGCTCGGGCCACCGGGCGGCGTGCGACGGGGCATCGATCCGCGGAGCGAGGAGGGGGCCGATCGAGTGGTGCGCGCGCGCGCCGCGAGGGCTTCGCGTCGGCCGCCGGCAGACTCAGGCGGCGGCCCGCAGGGCGTCGCGGACCGACTGGTAGCGCGTCGGCAGCACGGGCTCGAAGCGCTGCACGCCGAAGAGCCCCCGGAGCACCTGGACCCCGTCCTCGGCGTCGTGCATCGACTGGACCGCCTCCGTGAAGCGCTCGCGCAGCAGGACGTCGACCCGCCCGGTCGCCACCAGCGTGTCCGAGGGGATCGGCTCGCTCACGAGCAGCGCGCGCATCGCCTCGCGCTCGGTGACGAGCTCCCAGCCGGTGCCGGCCACGGGGGCGGCCTCGCCGTCGCCCGCCTTGTGGAGGAAGGTCGCGCCCACGTCGGCGTCGCCGCGCATCACCGCCTTGACGACGGCGAGGTGGTCCCCGAAGTACCGCTGGTCCTGGAAGAACGTGTCCGGGTCGAGGCCCCGATCGGCGAGCGCGAGGCGGGGAAAGAGGAAGCCCGCGCAGCTGTTCCGGTCCACCCAGGCCACCCGCGCGCCCCGCGCGTCCTCGATCGCGCGCAGGGAGCCGTCGGAGCGGGCGAAGAGCGCGCCCCGGAAGTGGGCGCGCTTGGAGCGAACCCCGGCGAGGAGGAGCTGCACGTCGGCCACCTCCTCGGCGCGCACGTAGACCGCCGGCGGCAGCCACGCGAAGTCCGCCTCGCCGTCCGCCACCATCTCGAGCAGGTCCGCGTAGGTGGGGGTCGAGCGGATCTCGATCATCCGCCCCAGCCGTTCGGCGAGCAGGCGGGCGAACGCGGCGCGGGCAGAAGATCGTGCGGCGCCCACGGGCCCCGTGAGCAGCGTCAGGACCGGCATCGCCGAAACTCTATCAGACCGCATCGAGGGACGGGTCCGGCGCTTCCCGGTCCCGCCGGGGCCCGGCGCGCGGCGCCCCGCGGCGCCCCGTTTCGCTCCGCGTCGGCGCGTCCGTCGCGACATCGCGAGGGTTTCGTCCCAGAATGCCGCCATGCGCGTCCTCGCCCGCTCCCCTGGCTCCCTCTCCGCCCTCGGCCTGCTCGCGCTCCTGGCCGCCTGCGGCGACGACGTCGTGCTCATCGACGCCCGCGGCGACGCCGGGGTACCCCCCAGCGACGGCGCCCCGGGGGACGCGATGGTCGAGCCCGACGGCGGCGCGCCGCTTCACCCGGCGGCCTACCCGGCCGGGCGGACGCAGTCGCCCCTCACCCCCTTCGTCGTCGAGAACCTCCGTGCGGTCCGGGCGCGGGCCGACGACCTCCAGGACGACGTCTTCGCGAAGGTCGGCGCCTCGTCCACGGTCTCGACGAGCTTCGTCCACTGCTTCGCCGGCGACGACGTCGACCTCGACGGCCGCGAGCTCGAGGGCACGGTGAGCTTCTTCGCGGAGGGCGACGCCGGTGGCACGAGCCCCTACACGCGCGAGAGCCTCGCCGCGACCGTCGGCTGGCATGCGGGGCGCGCCCTCGACGGCGACCCCTCGCCGCTCGAGCAGGAGGTGGAGGCGATCCGGCCGGGCTGGGCGGTCGTGATGTACGGCACGAACGACATCAACATCGTCACCCTCGAGGACTACGCCGAGAACATGCTCGACCTCACGGACGCGCTCCTCGACCGGGGCGTCGTGCCGCTGCTGACGACGATCATGCCGCGGGGCGACGACCCGGACGCGGACGCGGAGGTGCCGGACTTCAACATGGCCCTGCGCGCCATCGCCGAGGCGCGCCAGGTGCCGCTGATCGACTACCACCGGGAGCTCGTGGACCTGCCCGACCAGGGGCTCTCGGCGGACGGCATCCATCCCTCGGTCCTTCGCGACCCGGGGGCGCGGGCTTGCGTGCTGAACCCGGAGGGGCTCGCCTACGGCTACAACGTGCGGAACCTGGTCACGCTCGAGGCCCTCGACCGGGTGCGGCGCGCGGTCGTGGAGGGAGAGGGCGCGCCCGATCCGGCGGGGCCCGCGCTCGAGGGGGACGGCTCGCCGACCGCGCCCTGGGTGATCGATCGGCTGCCCTTCGCGCACGTCGCGAACACGCTCTTCTCGGACCACCGCGAGCTCGACCTCTACGACGGCTGCATGGCGGACCAGGACGAGTCCGGGCCCGAGTACCTCTACCGGCTGGAGCTGGAGCGGGCGACCTCGCTGCGCATCTTCGTCTTCGATCGGGGCGACGTGGACATCGACCTGCACGTGCTCGACGCGCCGACGGAGGCAGGCTGCGTGCAGCGGGCGCATCGGCAGCTCGACGCGGACCTCGGGGTGGGCACCTGGTATCTGGCGCTGGACACCTTCGTGGGCTCGCGCGAGCAGGCCGGCGAGTACGTGCTGGCGATCATGGAGCGTTGAGCGACGCGCGCGGCGCGCTCGGCGCCGGCATGAGTGACGAGGACCTCGCAGCCATCGGAGCCGGCGAGGGGGGAGGGCATGCGCGAGCGGGGGGAGGAGCGCGTCGGTTCGGCGATCGGCTGGGCGCCTTCGCCGACGGCGCCGCGTCCGCGAGGAGGCTGTGCGGGCGCGGACCGGCGAGCCGTGGGAGGATCCGAGCGTGGACCAGGGAGCCGCGACTCCGCGGAGCGACGAGGAGGAGCGGTGACGGTCGCCTGCCCGCGCTGCCGCTACCCGCTCCACGAAGCCACGGGGCTTCGGCCCTGGTCGCGCTGCGAGCGCTGCGACGCCGTGCACGACGCGGGGCGCGAGGCGCCGCGGCCCCTGGCGGCGCTGGCGCGGGCCTTCGACGCGCTCGGCTGGCCGGCCGGCGCCGCGGACCTGACCTGGTCGGCGCGCTGCGCGAAGCTGCGGGGGGCGCTCGTCCGGCAGCGGCTGGCGCGCTCCCACCCCGACCACCTCGCGGCGCTCCGAGAGGGCCTCGCGCATCTCGAGCGACGTGCGCCGCTCCCCGCCGCCCGGCTGCCCGAGGCCTTCGCGCCCGCCCCGGCGCCCCCGGACCGCGCGACCTACCGAGTGGCGCCGCCCGTGGTGCAGGGTCGCCTGGTGGGGACGCCGTGGTCCGGTGAGGGGTGGAAGTGGATGGGCGGCGGGGCGCTCCTCGTGCTCGCTGCCGCCGGCTGGGCCCACCCGCTGCCGGCGCTGCTCGGGGGGCTCGGGCTCTTCGCGAGCTGGCTCGAGTGGCGGATCGCGGTGAAGCGGACGGAGCTGGAGATCGAATCGCAGGAGCTGGTGCTGCGGCACCACCGCCCGGCCGGCCCGAAGGAGGAGCGGGTGCCCCGGAGCAAGATCGAGTACGTGGACGTCGCCCGGGGAGACGGGCTCTGGTCGGTACGGGTGGTGCGGCCGGGGTGGCTGGCGTCGATGGGGGTGCTGCTGTGGCGGACGCCGCGCCGCGACGAGGCCTTCGGGCTGGCGACGAAGCTCGAGGAGATGCTCGGGCTCGAGGGCCGGGAGGCGGCGATGGCGCCGCCCCGGGACCGGGGAGAGGTGCCCGTGAAGGCGCGCGTCGGCGAGCTCGAGCGGCAGGCGGACGCGCCCCCGGGCGCGGCCGTCGAGGAGCCGGTCGAGGCGCTCGCGGAGGCGGACGCGGAGGCGGACGACCAAGCGGAGGCGTCGCCCTGAGCGCCGCCTTCGAGGGGGCGCCCTGCCCGCGCTGCGAAGAGACGCGCTTCGAGCCCGTGGAGGCGCCGGGCGTGGAGCGCTGCGTCCGCTGCCGCCTGCTCGTGGCCCACGCCGGCGCGGGCTGGCGGCCCGCCGAGCCGCAGGAGGCGCGGCGGGTGGCGGTCTTCGACGCGCTCGCCTCGGCCCCCGTCCCGCCCGAGGACCAGTCCGGCTCGGAGCGGCTCCAGCGGGCGCGCGCCGCGCTCCGGGCGGCGGGGCTCTCGGACGGCGAGGCGCTCGAGCGGGAGGCGCGGGCGGGGCGGCGCGCGGCGGATGGGCGCTGGCCCGAAGAGGCGCCGGCGCTGCCGAAGGGCTGGCTCGAGCTCGAGCGGGACACGACGCGGGGCGGCACCTACCGGGACGCGCCGGCCGGGGGGCGCGGGGTGCGCTTCGTCTCGCGTCGGCTGACGAGCACGGAGCTCTCGGTCTTCAGCGGGTTCGGCGTCGCCCTCATGGCGGTGCCCGCGTTCATCGGCTCCTTCGTCGGGGATCCGGTCGCGATCGGGGTCGTCGGCACCGCGGCGGTCGGGGCCGGCGCGCTCTGCGTCGCCAGCGCGCTCCATGGCCGGCTCGTGGCCCTGGAGATCGACGTCACGCCCGACGCCGTCGTGCGGCGCCTTCGGGGGCCGCTCCGCGTGCGCGAGGAGCGGGCGCCCCGCGAGGCGATCGGCGCCGTGCGCGTCGTGCGGCACGCGACCACGGAGACCTTCCGGGTCGTGGTCGATCGCCCCACCGGCGAGCCGCTCCGGCTCTGGACCGCCGGGCGCGCGGAGGCCTTCGCGTTCGCCGCCGCGCTCGAGCGCGCGCTCGGGCTGACGCGGCCGCTGCCTCCGCCACGCCTGCGCGTCGAGGTGGGCTCCGCGGCGTCCGACGCTCCGGCGGGGGCGACCGGCGTGGAGGCGACCGGCGTGGAGGCCGCCGAGCTCGAAGAGCCCGCGCCATGAGGAGCCCGCGTTGCGGCGGGTACGCCGCCGCCGACGCGATGCTCTCGGGCTCGTTCATTGCGCGCGCTGCGAGACGGCCTGCGCCGCCGGCGTCGAGGTGCACGGGCACGTCGCCCGGCGAGGGGGCGGCTCAGAGGTCGTTCAGGGCGTCGAGGGCATCGAGCCGTTCGCGCCGCCGCCTCCGTTCGTGGCCCAGCGCGATGGGCCGGCGGAGCTGGGCGGGGACGGACGCGCGATGCGTGGCGGGCGCGAAGGCCAGGTCGACGGGTCCGCGCTCGGAGCGCGGGTCGTCGAAGACGGTCAGCCAGCGGGTCTCCGCGAGGGCGGCTTCGGGCACGGCGCCGCGGAGGGCGTCTCGCAGCGTTGAGGGCCGATCCGCGTAGCCGACGCGCGCCGTCCAGGGCTCGGCGCCCTCGTGGGCCTCCACCCGCGTCGGGGCGACGACGCTGACCCGGAAGGGGCGCGGCGCCGCGTCCTCTTCTGGAGGCTCCGAGTAGGGGAAGAAGGGCTCCGTCGTTCGGAAGCTCATGCGGACGGCGCGGCTCCGGGCCGTGCGCGCGCCCCCCGGGTCGAGCTTGAAGGCGGTGATGCGCCAGCGGGCGCGCACATAGGGGGCGAACCAGTCGCGGAGGGCAGCCGTCGCCGGGTAGCCGTTGGCGGCGAGCCAGCCGAGGAGCGCGTCCTCGTCGCTCGCTTCGAGCACGGCCGCGTCGAGGCCCGCGACGACGCGTCGCTCGATGACGCGCACGGACGAGCCGGGGCCCCCCATGGCGCTGCGCCGCGCGCCCATGGGCGTGGGGAAGCGCGAAGGCGGATCGGGGCGCCGGTAGATCCGGAAGAGCCGCTCGAAGACCGCGTCGTCCACGTCCGCGAGGGTGGGGCGCGTGGGAGTGGGGACGAGGAAGCCGAAGTCGCCGGAGGCCCCGGCGAAGGCCGCGCGGCGTACGAAGTGCTCCTCGCGGCGCTCCGCGTCCCAGACGATCAGCGCCTCTTCGCCGACGATCGGGATCGGGCCTCGACGGCCGACGGCGGCGCAGGCCTCGACCGAGGGCGGGGGCGAGCCCGAGGCGGCGAGGAGGGCGAGGCAGGCGAGAGCGAGGGCTCGACGCATCGGGGGCGAGCGTACCAGGTCGGTCCGTGAGCCCCTTCGCCGCCGACGGCTCGGGGCGGACGCGGCCCGCGGGGCCGGGCGGCTCCGTGCGCCCCCCTCGCGCGGGGCCGACCGCTCAGGGGCAGGCGCGGCCGCAGACGAAGACGTCGCCGGGGCAGCTCATCTCCCCGCCGTTGCAGCTGCTGAAGCCGCAGCTCGCGGCGCCCGTGCAGTCGACGAGGCAGTCCGCGCTGCCCCGGCACTGGACGCTGCAGTCGGTCGCGCCGGTGCAGTCGGTCTCGCAGGTGCTCCCGCCGCGGCAGTCGACGCGGACCGTTCCGGCGCTGGTGGCGTCGACGTCGCAGCTCCCGCTCTGACAGCGGAGGTCGCAGGTCTCGGCGCCCGCGCAGTCGGGCGCGCAGCAGCCGTCGTTGCAGGAGCAGAGCCCGCTCGTGCAGTCGAGGTCGCAGTCGCAGCCGGCGGGGCAGCTGCCGGCGTCCGGGGTCGGCGTGGCGGCGTCGGTGCCGGCGTCCGGGGTCGGCGTGGCGGCGTCGGTGCCGGCGTCCGGGGTCGGCGTGGCGGCGTCCGGGATCGGCGCGCCGCCGTCGAGGACGCCGCCGTCGAGCATGCCGCCGTCGAGGCCGCCGTCCGCCGGGGTCATGCCGGCGCCGGCGTCCAGGCCGCCCTGCGGGTACGGCGTCAGCTCGCTCGGCGCGATGTCCACGACGCGGCAGCTTCCCCGATCGCAGGTCAGCCCCTCCTCGCAGGACGAGTCGATGCAGGCGCTCGAGAGGATGAGCTGCAGCACCCGCACCTCGCCCTCGACGAAGGAGAAGCGCGCCCGCCGCTCGACGATCGGGACGCCACCGCTCAGGCCCTGGATGCGCGCGAGGAAGGGGCCGAGCGGGCCCTGCGTGTGGACCAGGCCGAGCGTGCGCGGGAGCGGCCGGTTCGTGAGCTCCGCCGTGGCCGCCCGCGGCGTTCCGTCCGGCCCGAGCACCTCGACGTCCACCGTGTCGATGGGCACCTCGCCCTCCCACTGGCCGCCGATCACCAGCACCACCTGGGTGGGCTCCGTGGTCCCGCAGGCGCCCAGCAGGGAGAGGGCGACGAGGGCCCTGGCGAGGCGCGCGCGCATGACGCCAAAGCTACGGCCGGATGTCGCTTCCGACCACCTGCGTCCGCCGATTCCCCGCGGTTTTCACGAAGACTGCTTCAATTTTCCGCGCTGCCTACTCGGCGGCCTCCTCGAGGTCGCGCGCGACCACGTCCGGGCGCCGATCGAGCCCGGCCAGAGCGCGGGCGCGAGCGACCTTCGCCTCCCAGTCCGTGGTGCGCTCGAGCACGATGCGCTGCGCCTGCGGCGAGCCGGCGCCGTGCATGCATTCGATGCGGAAGGGCACCGCGCCGCTCCCGTAGCTCATGTACTCGACGAGGCGGAGCAGCTGCGCCCGGTCCCGGCCCCCGACCACCGTCTCGAGCGCCGGGCCGAGCTCGGGATGATCGAGGTCGGCGATGGAGGGCATGGTCGCGACCATGCCGCCGGCGAGATCCTCGGCGAGGCGCACGACCTCGTAGGGGAGCTTCGTGACGTGGTGCTTGCAGACGTTGGCGAGGATCGGGTCGACCTTCCAGACGCCGGCGTCGTGGCGCGTGCCCTTGCCGCTCGCCGCGAGGCCGAGCCCGTGGATCGTCTCCGTCAGGTGGGTCATCTCGACGAGCTTGTCGCGCACGTGGCTCGCCTTGCGGATGCCGTGCTCGCGCGTGAGCAGATCGGCGGCGCCGATGAGCACGTCGAGGTTGCCGGGCTTGCAGCCGCCGTAGCTGGCGCGGTGGTAGCCGGCGAAGGCGTCGACGAGGGTGGCGGCGGCGTCGAGGTCGCCGTCGAGGAAGACGCGCTCGCTCGGCACGAAGACGTCCTCGAAGAGCACGACGCACTCCTGGCCGCCGTAGCGGAGGTTGCCCGCGTCCGGGCCGCCCTTGCGCTCGTCCGAGGGCTGGCGGCCGAGCACCATCGTCACGCCGGGCGCGTCGACGGGTAGCGCCGCGGCGACGGCGAAGTCCTCCTCGCCCTCGCGGAGCGCCTGGCCGGGCATGACGAGGATCTGATGCGCGTTGGCGGCGCCCGTCTGGTGCACCTTGGCGCCGCGGAGGACCACGCCGTCCGGGCGGCGCTCGACGACGCGGAGGTAGCTCTCGGGGACCTCGGGCGGGCGCTTCGAGCGGTCGCCCTTCGGGTCGGTCATGGCGCCGCAGAGCATCTCGTCGCGGGTCTGCACGCCCTTCAGCCAGGCGACGAAGCGGCCGTGGGCGTCCGGGCCCGACTCCCAGGTCGCGAGGAAGAGGGCGTTGAGGCCGTCGAGGCCGACGCAGCGCTGGAAGCAGGTGCCCGTGAGGGCGCCGAGGGCGCGCTGGAAGTGGAGCTTCGCCGTGAGGTCGGCCTCGTCCCGGAAGAGGTGGCAGAAGCGGTTCACGGGCGCGTCGATGAGGTCCGAGTGGGCGACGGCGAGGGCGCGCGTGGCCGGGTCGTGGGCCATGGCGTAGGTGGCCGCGACGGCGTTCACGGAGGGGCGCACCTTCGGGTGGTCGACGGGCTCGGCGACGCGCTCGCCGTCGACGTAGAGGACGAGGTCGCGCTCCCGGAGCGAGGCGAGGTACGCGGCGGCGGTCTTCATGGACCCAGCCTACCAGCGCGGCGCCGGGGGCTCAGGTGTCGATGAAGGGCACGGGGGGCGCAGGCGGATCTCGACGCGGCGGCTCGCGGCGAGGGTGGCGGCGTCGGTGCCGGGGCCCGCCGGGGCGCGCGCGCCGAGGGCGCGGAGGCGGACCCGGCCGGGGCGGGCGCCCAGCCGGTGCAGGGCGTCGGCGACGGCTCGGGCGCGGCGCCAGGAGAGGGGATCGTTGTGGCTCGGGGCCCCGCGGACGTCGGCGTGGCCGAGCACCTCGAGGACGCCGCCGGGGGTGCTCGCGAGCCAGCTCGCGAGGGCGCGCACGCTGGCTTCGCCGGGGGCGTCGAGGGTGTGGCGATCGGTGGCGAAGAAGACGGCGCCGCGGAGCTCGCGGGTGCAGAGCGGTCCGGCCACGCCGTGCCCGGGCGAGGTGCGGCCGGCGAGGGCGATGGCGGCGTCGACGAGGGCGGCCGTGGCGTCGGGCTCGGGGCAGCCGTCGCGGTCGAGGTTGCCATCGACGTCCTCGGGCGTGTCGACGCAGAGGTCGCGGGCGTCGGGGACGCCGTCGCCGTCCGTGTCCGCGTCCTCCGGGGCGAGGGAGGGCGCGGGAGCCGGGCCTGCGGGGAGCGCCCCGTCGGAGCGCGGGGGCGCGCCGCCGAAGCGTGCGCTCACGCCGACGAGGCCGCGGTGCGCGGGCGTGCCGTAGCCGCGGACCAGGCCGACGCCCAGCGCTGCGAGGAGCTCGACGGGGCCGACGGAGATCCTGGCGCCAGCGCGCGCCTCGACGTGCGTCTCCGGGAGGTCGAGGAAGGACTCGGGTCCGAGACCGGTCGAGGCCTGGAGCTCGCCGAGGAGCTGCAGCGTGCCGAGCGTGTGCTCGAGGGCGACGCGGGCCTCGAGCTGGGGGCCGAGCGCGAGGTTGGCGACGCGGCGTCGGGGCGCGGTGCGTGCGCCGAGGTCCAGGAGCACGCGCGTGGAGCCGAAACGCAGCTCGGCGAGGGCGCGCGCGGCGGCGCCGAGGTGGTCGTCCCCGGTCCAGGGGCCGCCCGTGCTCGTGGGGAGCCGGAGCCAGACGCTGCCGCCGAGCGTGAGCGGTCCGCGGCGTCGGCCCGCGACCCGGAGGCCGAGGCGGCTGTCCCCGAAGCCCGCGCGGCCGGGGGCGAGCTCGAGGTTGCCGTCGTGGCTTCCGTCCAGCCAGGGCGTGGCGGTGGCCGAGGCGGCGAGGGCGAGGCCGGGGCGGAGCCGGGCGCTGGCCGTGAGGTGGGCGCCGAGCTGGCGCGAGACGACCTCGGTCTCGACGGGACCGAGCGCGTCGTCGCGGCGGTGGACGCGGAGGGGTCGGGCGGCGTGGGTGAGCTGGAGCGCGGCCCGCGTGCCCGCGGCCCGCGGCGGGGCCTCGGTCGAGAGGACGCCCTCGCCGGGGGCGGGCTGGTAGCGCTCGAGGCGCACCTGGGCTCGGCCGGAGGAGGGGACGAGGGCGACGGAGGCGACGAGCGCGAGAAGCGCGGCGTGGGCGGCGCGGCGCCCCGGCGCGATCACGACGGCCTCTTTCGACGTCGCGCGCGGGTCGCGACGAGGGCGAGCGGGGCGAGCCACGGCGTCCGCGCGTCGGGCGCCGCGAGGCCGAGGGAGCAGGCCTGGCTGCCGAGGGCGACGTGGGCGCTCGCGTCCGGGGCGTCGACGTCGGAACCGGTCGGACGGGGCCCGGTCTCGCGGCGGGCGTCGTCGCCGGCGTCGGGCGTGTGGGAGCCGGCCTCGCCATCGGGGAAGAGAGCGACGCCGGCGTCCTCGGGGAAGGGGCCCGCCTCCCGCGGGGCGCCCGCGTCGGCGGCGCCCGCGTCGGACGGCCCCGCGTCTCCGCTCGGCGAGGGCGCGCCCGCGTCGGCGTCGAGCCTCGAGTCCGCGGCGGCACAGGCGCCCGGGGTCACCACCAGCGCGCTCACGCGTGGCGAGGCCTCGGCGCCGGGGGGTGCCTCGAGCTGGAGCTCGACCTCGAGGCGCGCGGTCGGCGCGAGGCGCCAGACCCCCGCGTCGTCGGGCAGGATCCCGAGCGCCCTCCACTCCGCCCCCTCGGCGCGCGCCCGCGCGGCGACCCGCGTGCCCGCCGGCGTCGCCGCGCGCACCTCCACGGTCCAGGGCGCGACCTCGCCCCCGGCGCAGGCGTCGACCGTGCGCCGGAGCGCGCCGCGGGCGCCGGTCCCCAGGCGGAGCTGGGCGCCGGTCATGTCCGAGTAGGTGTAGGGGGCCACCAGCCCCGGCAGCACGTCCGTCTCGAGCGCCGCCGCCTCGCTCCCGGGTACCGGCAGCGCGACGTCTGCCCGGCCGCCGAGCGTGATCGACCAGACCTGACCCGCGTCGTCGAGGGCGAGCCCCTTGTGGAGCGGCCCGGCGCTGCCCTCCACGACGCGCCAGCGCGCCGGGTCCTCCGCGTCCGCGCGCAGGAGCCCGCGCCCGAGGAGCGCACCCCAGACGCCTCCCACGCCGTCGGCGACGACACCGTGCACGACGACGCTCTCGTCCCAGGGGAGCCCGGCCCGTGCCCAGCGGCGACCCACGGGCGCCGCCGGGTCGTAGCGGGCCAGGTCCGTGCCCCCGAGCCATACGCGGCCGGCGCCGTCGACGGTGACGCCGTAGGGCACGACCGGCGCGGCGATCCGCTGCGCCGCGCAGCCGTCGCCCACGCCCTCGCCATCGCAGATCGCGCAGCGCTCCACGCCCGTGCAGGCGAGCGTGTCGATCCGCCCGAAGCGCCGCCCGTCGCGCGTCGCGATCCAGAGCTGGTCGTCCCCGTCGAGGGCGAAGCCGTAGGGGCGTACGGGCGCGTCCACGACGAAGAGGACCTCGCCCGTCTCCGCGTCGAGCTTGGCGACCTGCCCGCTCACGTACCCACCGACCCAGACGAAGCGCGCGAAGGGATCGCCGCCCGCGCCGTCCTGCACGGCGACGGCCCGGAGCCCGTCCTCGCCGAGGAGGTGCGCGTCGAGCCCCGTCGACCAGAGGACGCACTCGTCCGCGCCCCAGCCGAGCGCGGCGCGGCCCCAGGACGTGTCGATCGTGCCGTCCCCGTCGCGATCCGGGCAGGCCTCGGGCTGGCTGGCGATGCGCGTCACCCGGTTGCCCGCGCGGTTGGCCACGTAGGCGTCGCCGAGCGGGTCGACGGAGGTGCGCGAGGGGTCGTTGCCGGGGCCGAGCGGGCCGGTGAAGAAGCGGCCCGTCTCCTCGCGGGTGGCGGTGTCGAAGCGGGCCACCGTGCCCTCGCCGGTGTTGGCGATCCAGAGCGCGCCGCTGCTCCGGCGCGCGAGGTCGAGGGCGAGGGCGCCGTCTTCGGCGACGAGCCCGACGAGCGCGTCGCCCGGCGCCGGGAGCTGGGCCAGGGCGGTGCTCGCCGGGCCGAGGGCGAGCAGGAGCAGCGGCCAGCGCATCTCACGCATGACCCGCCAGCCGCTTCGGCGCGCGCCCCCGCTCGTGGCAGACGGCGGCGTAGAGGGACTCGTGCCGGGCGGCGACGGCGCCCCAGTCGAAGGAGGCGGCGGCGCGCTGGGCGGCGTGCCCGAGGGCCCGGCGCGCCTGGGGGTCGGCGAGCAGGCCGCGGAGCCGGTCCACCCAGGCGCCGGCGTCGCCGGCGGCGAGCGCCATGCCGGCGTCGAGGTGGGCGGCCAGATCGGCCTGCCCGCCCACGGCCGCGAAGAGCGTGGGGCGCCCGGCGGCCCAGGCCTCGACCACCTGTAGGCCGAAGGCCTCGTGGCGCGAGGGGGCGAGCACCAGGTCGGCGGCGGCGAGGAGGTCCGGGATGCGCTCGGGGGGCTGGTTGCCGAGCAGGCGGACCCGCTCGGCGACGCCCGCGGCCCGCGCGGCATCGCGGAGCGCGTCGGCCTCGCCCGGGTCGGTCTCTGCGCCGACGAAGGCGAGGACGCCGGGCCCCCCGGCGCGCGCGAAGACCTCGAGGGCGAAGGCCTGGTTCTTCTGCGCGCCGAGCCGGCCCACCTGCATCACGAGGGGCGTCTCGTCGTCCAGGCCGAGCGCCCGCCGGGTCGCTCGCCGGTGGCCGCGCGCGAAGCGACGCGCGTCGACGCCCTGGCTCATGCGCACGACACGCTCGGCGCGACCGTGGGGCGCGAGGTGGGTGCGCACGGCGGCCTCCTCGGCGCGGTTGAAGACGATCACCCGGTCGGCGTCCCGGAGCACCCGGCGGGCCCCGACGAGCGCGCCCCAGGGCTGGCCGACGTCGAGGCTGCGGCCCCGGCGCCGGGCGCTCTCCTCGGCGACCCAGGCGGGGGCGGAGAGGAGTGGGCCGTGGATGGAGACGACGTAGGGGCGCCCCGTGTGGCGCATGGCGACGCGCACGGCGCCGCCGACGCGCCGCTGCGTGTGTGCGTGGGCGAGGGCGAAGCGCGCGTCGCGGGCGAGGCGGAGCGGGAGGTCGAGGCTGATGAGGTTGCCGCCGACGGCCCAGAGCGCCCGGCGCCGCTCGGCGGGGCCGAGCACGGGGAGCAGCGCCCGGTAGCGCTCGACTGGCGCGCCGCCGGGCGCCTCGTCCTCGGGGCCGCGCCGGGGGGCGAAGAGGGTGCCGCCCACGTCGCGGGCGCGGAGGGCGGCGGCGAGCGCGTGGACGTGGGTCTCGACACCGCCCCAGGCGGCCGGGTCGAGCTTGCGGAGGACGTGGGCGACGTGCATGGGCTTCGGGGGAGTGCAACGCCCGGGCCGGGGCCGCCGCTCCCTGGACGTGGCCCGGGTGGACCGGGCCGGAACGGCCGCCGTCCCGTTGGCGAACGCGCGCCGTCCCACGCTGGAACACCCCTCCCTCCACGGCGGCGGGTGGGCCGGAGAACGTCCTGGTCCGGTCGCTCGTCCGGTCGCTGGCCCGGACGCTGCAAAGCGCTCCGGCCATGGACCTCGGACCCCTCCCCGCCCGCCACTCCGCCGCGCGCCGCCGCGTGCTCGTCCTCGCCGGCGCCGTGCTCCCGCTCTTGGCCCTCGGGGGCTGCGTCGCGCTCGACCCGCCGGAGCGCGAGCCCTTCGCCATCGAGACCGTCGACGACGAGCGGTTCGGGCTCGAGCTCGTCGACCCCACCGGCGAGCCGCTCGCGGGCGCCCCGGTGACGCACCGCGCCGTGAGCGCGGAGGACGGCGGGGGCGGTGGCACCCTCGCGACCGGCGACACCATCCCCGACGCCCTGCGCCCCTTCGAGGCAGGCGACCGAGCGGTTGCGCCTCTTCTCCATGGCAGACGGCTGGCGGAGCGGCGCGTCGACCGGCCTGGGCGGGCCCGGGGGCGCGGCGGGGCGCTCCGCCTCGTCCGCCGGTAGCCCGCGCCGAACGCGGGGCCGTTCCAGAACGGTACGGCCCCGACCCGGCCTGGAACGACCGGCGATCGAGCGCTGCGGGATCCCGGCCTGTGCGCCCCTGGCCGCCCCCTTGCAACGTCACCTCGCTCGAACGGGAAGAAGAGGAGAGCCCCGCCATGCACGTCACCTGGATCCACGATCACGCCGCCTTCCTCGGCGGCGCCGAGAGCTACGTCTTCCGCACGGCCGAGCGCCTCCGCGCGCGCGGGGTCCGGAGCACGCTGCTCTACCGCGTCGACGGCGCCTTCGACCGCCGCTTCCTCGCGCCCTTCGACGGCGCCTTTCCCCAGGTCGACGTGGGCCGTCAGGTCGCCGACCTCGCCCCGGACGTGGTCTACGCGCAGAAGGCCTCCGGGCGCGTCCTCCGGGCCGCCGCCCGCCACGCGCGGACGCTCCGCTTCGTGCACGACCATGCGCTCTTCTGCCTCCGAGAGCACAAGTACACGCTCCGCGGCGCGACCTGCAGTCGCCCGCTCGGGGCCCACTGCTACGCCCGCTGCGGAGGGCTGAAGCGGAGCGAGGGCTTCCCCGGCGTGCGCCTCGTCTCGCTCGGTGGGCTGCAGCGCGAGCAGGCGCTCCACCGGCGCCACGCCGAGCTGGTCGTCGGCTCGCTCTATCTGAAGCGCCACGCGGAGGCCCACGGCTTCGCCCCGCGGCGCGTGCACCACCTCCCGCTGCCGGTCGATCGGGCGGCGCCGGGCGCCGCGCGGCGGGATCCCCGGCGCCTGCTCTTCGTGGGCGCGCTCCTCCGCAGCAAGGGGCTGGACGTGCTGCTCGAGGCGCTCGCGACGCGGCCGGCGTTGCACCTGCGGGTGGTCGGCCGTGGGGCCCAGCGGGACTGGGTGGCGGGGGAGGTCCGCCGGCTCGGGCTCGGCGCGCGGGTGCGGCTCGTGGGCCCGCGGCACGGGCGGGCGCTGGCCCAGGAGTACGCCGAGGCGGGCGCGCTGGTGCTGCCGAGCCGGACCCCGGAGACCTTCGGGCTGGTCGCCGTCGAGGCGCTCGCGCACGGCACGCCGGTGGTGGCGAGCGCGGTCGGGGGCGTGGGCGAGTGGCTCGTGCCCTGGCGCACGGGGCTCGCCGTGCCTTCGAACGACGCGGCGGCGCTGGCGCGGGCCCTCGAGGTGGTCGAGCGCGAGCCGATGCGGATGGCGAGCATGGGGGAGCGGGGGCGCGCGCTCGTGCGGAGGACGCTGAGCCCGGAGCGCCACCTGGACGGGCTCCTGGCCCTCTTCCAGGCGGGGCGCGCCGCTGCGGCCCCCCGGCCCGAGGCGTGCTCGGTGCCGGCGGAGGTGCTGTGATGGGTCGCCCGCGCGCGCTCTCCACGGCGCCGCCGCTCGGCGCGGCCTCGCCCGACTCCGGGCGGCCGCGCTACACGGCCCTCGGGGGTCCCGCGGTGGAGGCGCGCGTTCACGCGCTGGTCGAGCGGGTGGGGTCCCTGGTCGACGCCCACGCGCCCCCCGGCGCCTGCGTGGCGCTGCTGCTCGTCGGCGGCTACGGCCGCGGCGAGGGCGGCGTCGAGCGCGGCCTCGCGGGGCCGCGCCCGCACAACAACCTCGACTTCCTCCTCGTCGTCCGCGGGCTCGGCGCGCGCGAGCGGCGGGCGCTGGGGGCGCGGCTCGGCGAGCTCCTCGAGGACCTCGCCGCCGGGGCCGGGCTCGGCCTCGATCTCGGCGTGATCGCGGAGCGGGCGCTCCCCGGTCTCGCCCGGCGCGTGATGGGCTACGACGTCCGCCACGGCCACCGCGTCGTGCGCGGGGCCCTGCCCCCGGCGCTGCGCGCGGCGCGGCTCGAGCGCATCCGGCCGGCCGACGTGGGCGCCCTGGCGACGAACCGGGCGGCGCTCCTGGTCTTCAACGCGGTCCTCCTCGACGCGGGCGAGCCCGGCCCGGCGGCGCGGCGCGCGATCGTGAAGCATGCCGCGAAGGCCACGCTCGGCGTCGGGGACGCGCTCCTCTTCTTTCGCGGCGCCTACCACTGGAGCTATCGGGAGAAGGGGCGGCGCATGGCGGCGCGGCGCGACGTGCCCGCGGCCTTCCGGGCCCTCTACGCCGAGGCCCTCGCCTTCCGCTTCGCGCCCGATCACGCCGCCTGGGCCAGCCGCGATCTTCGCGCCCATCACGCCGCCCTCGTGGAGGCCCTCGCGCCGATCCACCTGGCGGTCGAGCGCCTCCGGCTCGGGCGCCCGCGCCTCGGCTGGGCGGGGCACGCGGAGGCCGCCTTCGCCGGGGCGCTGGGCGAGGACGTCTGGTCGTCGCGCGGCTGGGCCCGCAAGGCGCGGGCCGGCTCGCGAGGCTCCCCGAAGGCGCCCGCCCACCTCTCCCGGCGTGCCCGCCTCGGGCTGCGCCTCACCGACCCCGCCCAGCGGCTCGCGCTCCTCCTGCCGAGCGTGGCCTACCCCGCGGCGGCGCGCCGGGATCCGCTCACGGCGCCCGCGATCCTCGGCGCGCCCCCGGGGCCGGCGCTCCGGCGCGCCTATCTCCGCGCCTGGGGCGCGGCCTGCGATCCGAGCTTCGCGCCCGCTGCGCGCCGGCTCGGCCTCGACCTCGACCTCCACCACGACCCGACCGAGAGGGGGCGCGCGTGATCGTCCTGACGGGAGACCTCCACCACCAGCGCCTCGGCACGGGCAACCAGGCCCACTGCCCGATCAGCGAGATCCAGGCGGCCGGTCGCTACCTCGCGCTCCTCGAGGGGGCCGGCGTGAAGACGACCTTCTTCGTGAGCGGCCGAGCCTTCGACGAGGAGTGGGAGGACCTCCGCCCGATCGCGCGCCACCCGCTCGTGGAGATCGGCGGCCACGGCTACGACTGCTTCGAACCCGCCTGGGTGCACCGGGCCTGCCTGAAGCTCCTCGGGAGCTACGCCGGCAGCCCGGGGATGATCCGGCGGGACGTGCGCCGCACCCGGCGGGCCATCGAGCGGCGCACCGGCCGACGGATCCGGCTCTGGCGCAACCACATGTACATGCACGGGCCCTACACGAAGGCGGCGCTCGCCGCCGAGGGCATCGAGCTGGTCTCGGATGGCGTGCGCAGGGGCGCCCGGGGGCCGCGCCGCACGCGCGCAGGGATCTTCAGCTTCCCGCTGAACGTGATGCCGGACCACGAGCACCTCCTCCACGCCGAGCGCACGCCCGAGCACGTGGCCTGGTTCGTCCGGCGCCATGGCTGGTCGGACGACTTCGGCTCGGCCTCCTACCCGATCGAGGAGTGGGTCGACCGGGTGCTCGCGCAGCTCGAGGAGAACGAGGCGCGGGGCGTGATCAGTCACATGATCGTGCACCCGATCACCATGTACGTCGCCGACGGCTTCGCGGGCTTCGAGCGCCTGCTCGCCTACCTGGCGACGCGGGAGACGCGGCACCTCGGCGAGGTGCTGGACGCGGCGCGGGATGCTCGCGCGCGGGCGGGCGGGTGCGAGGAGGTGAGGTCGTGAGGGGCGAGGGCGATCGGCCGCCGCGCGTGAGCGTGATCATGCGCTGCAAGAACAGCGACTGGGTGATCCACCACGCGCTCGCGGCGCTCCGGGGGCAACGCTTCCGCGACTGGGAGCTGATCGTGATCGACTCGGGCTCGACCGATCGCACGCTCGAGATCGTGCGCGCCCACGGCGCGCGGCTCGTGGAGATCCCCCCCGAGGACTACTTCCCGGGGCGCGTGCTGAACCTGGGCGCGCGGCTGGCGCGGGGGGAGCTGCTCGTCTTCCAGAATTCGGACGGCGTGCCCCTCGGGCCGGACGCGCTCGGGCGGCTGGTGGCGGCCTTCGACGATCCGGCCGTGGAGGCGGCGCTCGGGCGCCAGGTGCCGCGGCCGGGGGCGCCCGGCTGGGTGCGGCGCGAGTACGCCGCGAGCTTCCCGGAGGCGGCGGAGGCGGCGCCCTGGATCACGCTCTCCATGCCCTTCGCGGCCGTGCGCCGGAGCGCCTGGGAGGCGCACCCCTTCTACACGGACGCCTGGGCGAGCGAAGACACGGAGTGGGGTCTGCGGGCGCGGCGGCGCGGGGCGAAGATCGCCTACGTGAAGGACGCGCTCGTCATGCACTCGCACGACTACACGCTCCGGCAGGGCTGGGGCCGGCGCTTCGTCGAGGGGGAGGCGGACGCCTTCCTGCGGGCGCGGCCGACGCCCGCCTGGCGGGTGATGGCGCGGGCGCTTCGAGGCGCGGCGGCGGACGCCCGGGCGGCCTGCGGCCGGGACGGAGCGCTCGGCGAGCTGCCGAAGGACCTCGCGCGCCGCGCCGTGGACGCGGTCGCCTGGGCGCGCGGCCACCGGCTCGGCTGGCGCCGGAGGCGGCGCGGTGACGCGGACGCGCGCCTCGGCCAGCGGACGGCCATCGCGACCCACCCCTCGCGCCGCTGAGGTCGCCGGCGAGCGAGGGCGCCGGGCGTCCATCCGCGGGCGTGGGGGCCGCGCGGGCGGCCCCGTCCCGCGCGGCCCTCAGGACACGCGGCGGAGGCGGCTGAGGTGCTCGGGCGTGATGCCGAGGTAGGAGGCGACGTGCCGCAGCGGCACGCGTTCGAGCAGCGCCCCCCGGGTCCCGCGGAAGCGGGCGTAGCGCGCGCCGGCGTCGAGGGTCAGCAGCTCGCGCTCGCGCTCCGCCTTCCGCCGATAGGCGTGCTCCGCGAGGGCGCGGGCGAAGTGGTCCCACGCCGGGTCGACGCGCGTGAGCTCCTGGAAGTGGGCCCAGGGCACCTGCGCCACCCGCACGTCCTCGAGCGCCTGCAGGCTCATGCGCGCGGGCGCCCCTCCGAGCAGGTCCTCGAGGGAGCCCGCCAGCGTCCGCTCGTCGGCGAAGCCGCGCGTGTGCTCGCGCCCCTCCGCGTCGACGAAGTACTCGCGGAGCACGCCCTCCAGGACCACGGCCGCGACCTGGGCGCGTCCGCCCTGACGGAGGAAGAAGGCGCCGCGCGCGACCCGGCGGAGCGTGAGCATGGGACGGAGCCGCGCGAGCGAGTCGTCGGGCAGCGCCGCGACGTCGTGGAGCGTCGCGGCGACGATGGACCAGGCGGCGTCGTCCATGGGGTGCACGATAGCGTGGCCGGCGGGATCGGCGGCGACCTTGATGTGGGTCAAGGCGGCCTGCAGCGAGCGGTCGCAGGCTCCTTCCATGAGCGAGACCTTGTTCGTCGTGGGGAGCACCGGGCTCCTCGGAGACGCGGTGGTGCGGGAGGCGCTGGCGCGCGGCTGGCGGGTGATGCCGCTCGTACGAAACCTCGAGGCGCGGCGGGCCGCGCTCGGGGCGCGCTGGCCGGGCGCCGAGCCCGTCGCCGGGGACGTGATGGCGCCGGGGCTCGGTCTGGCGGACGGCGACCGGCGGCACCTCGCGGCGGTGAGCCTCTCCATCGACTGCTTCGGCCGGTTCGCCTTCGGGCTGGACGACGCCCAGGCGCGCGTGAACGTCGACGGAGCGGTGGCGACCGTGCGCGTCGTGGCGACGCTCCCGGGGCTCCGCGCGCACGGGCACGTGGGGGGCTACCGCGTCGCCGATGGCACGGAGGGCGACGGCGCCTACGAGCGGAGCAAGCGCGAGGCCGTGCGGCAGGTCGCGGCGCAGGCCGAGGCGCTCGGCGTCCCCCTCACCCAGCTCCACCCGGCGACCGTGCTCGGCGACAGCCGGACCGGCGAGACCTCGCAGACCACCGGGCTCGGCGACACCTTCCGGCGGCTCTGGGAGCGTCGCCTCCCCGCGCGGGTCGGCGGCAGGGACACCTGGGTCCCGGTGGTCTTCGCCGACGACTTCGCGCGCCTGGCCCTCGCCGCGCTCGAGGATCGGGCCGGGCGCGACGAGACGACGGCGCACTGGATCCTCGACGAGGCGACGCCGCGTCTGCCCGAGCTCCTGGAGACGCTCGCGCGCGTCGCCGGCGTCGACGCGCCGACCCGCTCGGTGCCGGTGGGCCTCGTGAGGGCGCTCCCAGCGCGCTGGACCGGGGTCGAGAAGGAGACGCTGGGCTTCCTCGACGCGCGGACCTATCCGACCGAGTCGGCGCGGGCGCTCCGGGAGGCCCATGGGATCGCGACTCCGGACCTCTCGGCGGGGCTCTCGCGCTGGGCGTCGCACCTCGTCGCGACGGGGTTCTCGGCCGAGCCGGCGGCGCGCGGGCGCTTCGTCGGCGGGACCTTCGTCGGGGAGCTCGGCGCGCCGGGGGATCGGCTCCTGCTCCACGGGCTCCCGCTCGAGCACGGGAGCTGGGCGCCGCTGGTCGACGCGCTCGGGCGAGGTGCCTGGGCGCCCGACCTGCCCGGGCTGGGGCGCTCGGGCGGCGCGGGGCGTGACCTCGACGGCGCGTGGCTGGAGGAGATCCTCGACGGTCTGGGCCTCGAGGCGGCGACGATCGTCGCGCACTCGCTCGCGTGTGCGCCCGCGCTCGAGCTGGCCGCCACGCGGCCCGAGCGGGTCCGCGCGCTGATCCTGCTCTCGCCGTTCTTCCTGCAGCGGCGCGCCGGCGCGCTGGGGCGCTGCCCGGCGCTCGCGGGGCCCGCGCTGAAGCGCATGAGCTCGGAGCGGCTCGGCGCCGCCCTCTTCCGCCGGCCCGACGTGCGGGTGGTGGCGCGGACGCGGGCGGCGCTCGCGCGGCGGGGTGTGGCGAGGGAGGCGGCGCGGCGGCTCGCCCAGGCGTCCCGGATGGACGAGCGCGCGCGGCTGCGAGCGCTCCTCGAGCGGGTGTCGCGGGAGTGGGGGCCGGTGACGCTCGTCGTGGGCGAGCACGATCCGCTCGAGGTCGCGGGGAAGGCGGAGTCGATCGCGGGCGCGGGCCACGCGCCGCAGGTCGACGCGCCAGAGGCCGTGGCGGCGGTCGTGCGAGCGGCGGTCGTGTAGCGAGGTCGTCGGCGCGTCGCTCGAGCGGGCGCCCCTCGGCTCGGCGGCGCGGCCGACCTCAGCGGCGGCGGAGCTGGCGCGTGAGGGCGTCGACGAGGGCGAGGGAGAGCCAGAACATGTAGGAGACCTCGGTCTGGCGGGCGACCCACTCCATCAGGCCCTGGAGGTAGGTCACCGTCAGGCCGGCGCTCAGGCCGAGGAGCACGTCGGCCCGGGGGTCGCCGCGGGCGCGGAAGGCGCCGCGGAGCGCGCGCACGAGCGGCGGCAGGAGCGTGCCGAGATAGGCCAAGAGGCCGAGCAGGCCGAGCTCGGCGAGCGTGAGCCAGTAGACGTGGTGGGCGACGCCGTGCCGGTCGACGGCGAGCACGCCGGCCCGATCGCCGTAGCCCATCTCGGAGACGGCGTGGCTGTAGTGGTTGATGCCGATGCCCGTCAGGGGATGGTCGGCGAGCATCATCGCCGCGGCGTCGTTGAAGCGGTGGCGCGCTTCGGCGCTCGACTTCGGCGCGTTCTCGAAGCGCGCGATCAGGCTGTCGAGGCTCTGGCCGAGCACGACGAGGCCCGCGAAGACCACGCCGAGGGCGATGCCGATCTTGCGGGCGCTCAGGCCCCGGCGCGCGGTGCCGGCGAAGACCAGGGCGCCGGCGAGGGCGAAGAGGGCGAGGGAGCCGCGCGACTGGCCGAGGATCACGCACAGGCCCGCGCCGCCGATGCACGCCGGGGCGAGCCAGCCGCCGCGCCCGGCGAGGAGGAGCGCGAGGGAGGTCGGGTAGACGAGGTTCACGGCCATGCCGAGCGTGTTCGAGTGCGGCATGGCGCCGGAGGCGCGGAGGATGCCGAGGCCGTAGCGATCGTGAAGGGCCGTGGCGGTCACGTAGACCACGCCGAGGGCGAGCCCCGTGAGGGCCGCCGGGGTCAGCTCCGGGCGGCGCACGTAGCGGGTCGCGACGGCGAAGACGAAGTACATGCGCAGGAGCTTCCAGGTGCTGAAGAGCGCGTAGAGGGGGCGGTCCGCGCCGGGGATGGAGGCGAGGACGGCGAGGAGGTAGAGGGCACGGGGGACGCGCCAGGCGGCGGGCGCCTCGCGCTTCGGGGCGGCGACGAAGAGCGCGAGCGCGACGAGGTCGACGAGCGCCACCTCGAAGCCGAGGGAGTCGCCCCGGTAGGCCGGGAGCGCGTAGAGGTTCATCGTGAAGCGCTCGCCGATGAACGGGAGGAAGGCGAGCAGGCCGATGCCGAGGCGGAGGAGCTTCGGCCGGCCGCGCGCGAGGGCGCCCGCCGCCGGCATGGCGACGAGCGCGGCGGCGAGCGCGAGCCACTTCACGGCCGGAGCTCCGCGGCGGTCTGGCTCGGGACAGCGGCCGGGGGGGCGGCGTCGGCGGGCGAGCGGTGCCGCCAGGTCCAGGCCAGGCCGGCGCCGGCGCCGGCGAGGGTGACGAGGCCGCAGGCGAGGGCGGCGCCGAGGGGGCCGGCGGCGAGCGGGCGGAGCGCGGCGGCGAGGGGGAGCGCGACGGCGAGGGCGGCGGCGCCGGGCGCGAGCGCCTCGGCGACCTCACCGCGCGACCAGCCGAAGGCGCGGCGAGCGGCGCGCCAGCTCAGCAGCGCCGTCAGCGCCGCGCCGGCGACCGTGCTCCCGGCGACGGCCCAGACGCCGAGCCGGTCGGCGAGGGAGAGGGAGATCGCGGCGTTGAGCACGGCCCCGGCGATCACCGGACGGGCGCCGCGCCAGGCCGAGCCGCTCGCGTAGGTGAGGGCGACGCAGGCCATCTCCTGGGCGCCGGTCCAGGTCGCGGCGAAGGCGAGCAGGGCGAGGGGCACCGCCAGGTCGGCGGGCGCGAGACCCCCGCCGGCCCAGCTCTCGAGGAGGGGCGCGCCGAGGAGGGCGATCGCGAGCATGCCCGCGGCGACGAGGGGCGTGAGGACACCGGTGCCGAGGCGGATCGCTTCGCGCGGCGCCGCGCCGAGGCGGGGGAGGAGGGCGGCGCTGGTCTGCTTGGCGAGCACGTAGCTCTGGTCGACGGCGCGGAGGGCGACCCCGTAGGCGGCGACGGCGGCGAGGGGCGCGGCCCGGACGAGGACGAGGAGGTCGATGCGGAGCGCGAGGACGCCGGCGAAGTGGATGGCGAGGGCGGCGGCGCCGTCGCGGAAGGCGGCGCGGCGTGCGCCGGGGGCGCGGGGCGCGGCGGGGAGCAGGGGGAGCGCCGGGTCGAGGGTGCGCGCGATGCGGACGACGAGCGCGCCCTCGACGAGGGCGAAGAGGAGGAGCGCGGCGGCGGGGGCGACGAGGCTCTCGGCGAGGACCAGGCCGAGGGTGGCGGCGATCACCTGGAGCGCGGCGGCGAGGGCGCGGGCGCGCGCGAGGGGACGGAGGCCGCCGCGGGCGATGGCGACGCCCCGGAAGGGGGCGGCGAGGGCGGTGAGGCCGGCGGCGAGGAGCACGAGGGCGGCGGCCAGGTGGAGCTCGCCGGCGCGGGGCGTGGGCGGGACGGCGACGAGGAGAGGGAAGAGGGCGAGGGCGACGAGCGGGGCGAGGAGCGCGTTGGTGCGGAGCGCGAGGCCGACGAGGGCGTGGCTGCGGGCGCGCTCGCCGGCGACGATGGCGCGCTGGACGGCGGTGGTGAGGCCGAGGTCGGCGAGGCCGGGGAGGGCGGCGGCGGTGCCGAGGAGCGCCCAGAGGCCGAGCGCCTCCGCACCGAGGCGGTGGCCGACGAGGGGGACGATGACGAGCCCGGCGGCCGTGGCGGCGAGCTGGCGGAGCACGCCGGCGGCCATGTCGGCGAGGGAGGCGCGGCGGGAGGAGGAGCGCATGGAGGCCGGAGGTGCAGCGGGCGTGCCGCGGCTCGCGGGGCTCTCGGCGGGCGCCCGTCGGACGGGCGCGGTCGGCATCCCGGGGGCCGCCCTCGCCGCGCGCGGCGGGGCGCTCCGGCGCTGGCACGGCAGCCGCTATCCGGAGGCTCCACACGCTTCGACCCCCGGAGAGCCATGACCACCCCCCTCGCGCTGCCCCGTCCCGGAACGCTCCGTCCCGCATTGGAACGGCTCCTCGGCCACCGGGCCTTCGTGCCCGGCGTGGCTCTCCTCGGCCTCCTCGCGCGCCTCGCCCTCGTGGGCCTCCTCGGCGGCGAGCTCCGCTTCTGGGACGAGCGCGACTACGACCGCATCGCCCGGGCGCTCCTCGCGGGGGAGGGCTTCGACCGGGGCTTCGGTCCGACGGCGTTCCGGCCGCCGGGGCAGCCCGTCTTCCTCGCGGCGCTCCAGGCGCTCGGCGCCACCGCTCGGATGGTGGAGGCGGCGCAGGCGCTCCTGCTCACGCCGCTCACCTTCCTCGGGTCCCGGCTCGCGCGCGAGCTCGGCGCCCGGCCGGCGGCGGTGGGCGCGGTCGCGGCCGCCATCGCGCTCCACCCGGGCCTCGCCTACGGGAGCGCGACGCTCTTCCCGGTGGTCGGGACGGCGCTCCTCCTCGGCCTCGGGCTCCCGCTCGCGGCCCGCGCCGTGCGTCGGGGTCGGGTCCGGGCCGCGCTCGGGGGCGGGCTGGCGCTCGGGCTCGCGGCCTCCTTCACGCCCTACTTCGCGCCGCTGCCGCTCCTCGCCGCCGGGCTCGCCGCGCGCCGGGCCCCGCGCCGCCGCCTGGCCGTCGCGCTCGCTCTCGCGCTCGTCGGCCTCGCGCCGACCGGCGCCTGGGTGCTGCGCAACGCCATCGTGCTCGGCAGCCCGACCCTGGGTACGCACGGCGGGTACAACCTCGCGCTCGGCGCCAACGATCGGGCGACGCCGCGGAGCGGCAACCACATCGAGCCCGACCGGCCGGCGAGCCTGCCGGCCGACGAGCCGGGGCGCGACGCGGCCATGCGCGCGGTGGCTCGACGTTGGATCGCGGCGCACCCGGGGCGCTGGTTGGGGCTCGCGGCCGGGCGCGCCGTCGCGGTGCTCGACTCGGCCGGGCGCCCGACGGCGGCCCGCGCCGACTTCGGCGTGGCCGCGCAGCTCCTCGGGGGCGCGCTGAGCGCGCTGGTGCTCCTCGGGCTGGTCGGGCTCTGGCGGCGGCGGCGGGACCCGCGGGCCTGGCTCGTCGCGGCGGCCTTCGCGCTGGTCCTGGCGGCGGCGGCGAGCAGCATCGTCAAGCCGCGCTTCCGCTTCCCCCTCGACCCGCTGCTCATCGCCTTCGCGCCGGCGGCCTTCGGCTCCCGCCCGCGCCCCGGGCGCGAGGCGACGCTCAGCGCAGGCCGTACTTCTTCAGCTTGCGATAGACGGTCGTGCGGCCGATGCCGAGCTGCCGCACCACCTCGGCGACGTTCCCGTCGCAGCGCTCGAGCGCCTCGACCAGCGCCCGGCGCTCGAGCTCCTCCATGCTCAGCGGCCCGCCCGCTCCCTCGGCGCCGGCGCCGGCCGGGGCTCCGGGCTCCTCCCCCGGCCCGTCGGTGCCCGCCGCCGCGGCCTCGCGGATGCGCGGCGGCAGGTCCTCCAGGCGCACCAGGCCGTCCCGGCACACCACCAGCGCGCGCTGCACGGCGTTCTCGAGCTCGCGCACGTTGCCCGGCCAGCGGTGCCGCCGGAAGAGCGCCACCACCGCGTCGTCGAGCCGGGGCGGCGGCTCGCCGCCGTGCTGCGCCAGGAAGCGTCGCGCCAAGAGCAGCACATCGTCGCCCCGGGCGCGGAGCGGCGGCACGTCCATCTCGAACACGGCCAGCCGGAAGAAGAGGTCCTCCCGGAAGCGCCCCGCGGCCACCTCGCTGGCCAGGTCCCGATGGCTCGCGGCGACGATGCGGATGTCGACGCGGATCTCCTCGGCGCCCCCGATGCGGTGGAAGCTCCGCTCCTGCAGCACGCGCAGCAGCTTCGCCTGCAAGCTCGCGCTCAGCTCGGCGACCTCGTCGAGGAAGAGCGTGCCGCCGTCCGCCTGCTCGAAGCGCCCTGCCCGGCGTCGGTCTGCGCCGGTGAAGGCGCCCTTCTCGTGCCCGAAGAGCTCCGCCTCCTGGAGCGTCTCCGCCACCGCCGCGCAGTTCAGCGCGACGAAGGGGCCCCGGGCGCGCGGGCCCTGGTCGTGGATGGCTCGGGCCACCAGCTCCTTGCCGGCGCCGCTCTCGCCGCGCAGCAGGACCGTCACCTCGCTCGAAGCGACCCGGTCCACCTGCCGGAAGAGGGCTCGCATCACCGGCGAGCGGCCGAGCATGCCCGCGTACTCGTCGGTCGTCGTCGACGCCTGCTCGAGGCCGGCGATCTTCAGCGCCATGCCGTGGCGCTCCACGGCGTTGCGGACCACCGTCTCGAGGCGCGTGCGGTCGAGCGGCTTGGGGAGGTAGTCGTAGGCGCCGCCCTGCATGGCCTCGACGACCGTGTCGACCTCCCGGTCCGCCGTGAGGATCACGACGGGCAGGCGCGGGTGCGTCCGCCGCAGCCGATGCAGGGTCTCCATGCCGCTCATGCCCGGGAGCCCGAGGTCGAGGCAGACGCAGTCCGGGATCGTCGTCGGCAGCACGTCGAAGAGCGCCTCGCCGCTCTCGACCGGCTCCACGTCCCAGCCGGCCTTCTCGAGCCAGCGGGTCGTCAGCAGCCGGAGGTCCGGGTCGTCCTCGACGAGGATGACGACCCCGTCGGTGTCGGGAGCGGCCATGGGGAGAGTGTATCGGCTCGACCTCCGGAGATCGCCAAGGACCTGTCCGGAGCGTGGGATGCGTTCGGAGGGAGCGGGACGGAATGGACCGGAATGGACTGCACGCGATGGGATGGCGCGCGCGCGGCAGGTAGACTCGCGGCATGCTGGGCGTCGTCTTCACGGAGCTCGTCGAGATGATCGAAGGGGAGCTCCCCGCGGGCGAGGCCGAGGCCGTGATCCAGCCCGGCTCGCTCTCGCGGGGCGGGGCCTACACGGCCCTCGGCCGCTACCCGGCCGAGGAGCTCGTGGGCATCGTCCAGCGCCTCGCTGCGCACAGCGGGCAGCCCCTGGAGCACTGGCTCCGCGCGTTCGGGGCGCACCTCTTGCCCCGCTTCATGGAGCGCTGGCCGGCGCTCTTCGAGGGTGTGGAGAGCGCCTTCGACCTCCTCGAAGGGCTCGAGGATCGGGTCCACGCGACCGTGCGGCGGCTCTACCCGCAGGCCGAGCTGCCGCGCTTCGAGGTCCGGCGCGACGGGGACCGGGAGCTGGTCCTCGTCTACCGCTCGGAGCGGGCGATGGCGGATCTCGCGCGCGGGCTCCTCGAAGCCGCCGTGGCCCACTGGGGGGAACCGATGGAGATCGGGGAGGAGGATCTCTCGGGGGGCGCCCGCACCGAGGTCCGCTTCACCTTGAGGTCCCGGTCGCCGTGAGCGCCGAGGAGGAGCTCGCGCGCCTTCGCCGGCGCCTCGAGCGGGAGCGGCAGGCGCGGCTCGAAGCGGAGCGGCTCGCGGAGGAGAAGACCTGGGCGCTCTTCCGCGCGAACGAGGAGCTGAAGGAGCGGGTCGCCGAGCGCACGCGGGAGCTCGAGGCGGCGCGCGATCAGGCGGTCGCGGTCTCGGAGGGGAAGTCCGAGTTCCTGGCGATGATGAGCCACGAGATCCGCACGCCCATGAACGCGATCCTCGGCATGACCGAGCTCGCCCTCGACGGGGAGCTCAGCACGGAGCAGCGCTCGCTCCTGCGCCGCGTGCTCCGGAGCAGCGAGGCGCTCCTCCACCTCTTCGACGACCTCCTCGACGTCTCGCGCCTCGACGCCGGGCAGATGCCTCTCCGCCCGCAGCCCTTCGAGCCGGCGGAGCTCGTCGAGGACGTCTGTGTGGCCCACGCGCGGAAGGCCGCGGAGAAGCACCTGCGGCTGATCTGCGACGTCGCCCCCTCGACGCCGGCGCGGCTCCGCGGGGATCGGGTGCGGCTCCGGCAGGTCGTGGCGAACCTCCTCTCGAACGCCGTGAAGTTCACGGACGCGGGGGAGGTGGTCGTGCGGGTCGGGGCGTCGGCGGGCGAGCTCGTCGTCACCGTGCAGGACACCGGGCCCGGCATCCCGGAGGCGCTCCGGGAGCGCATCTTCGAGCGCTTCGTGCGGGCCCCCGACGCCTCGAAGCGCGGCACGGGCCTCGGGCTCCACATCTGCCACGCGCTCATGGAGCTGCAGGGGGGCTCGCTCGCGGTCGAGAGCGAGGTCGGCGTCGGCAGCGTGTTCGCGGCCCGGCTCCCCCTGGTCGACGCCGAGCCGCCGGCCAGACCGGCGGCCCTGAGCGGGCTCCGGCTCCGGGCGCTGGTCTCGGACGGGGCGCCGCGCGAGGCGATCGAGCACCTCGCCACCCGAACGGGGGCCTCCCTCGAGTGCGTCTACGACGACGCGGGCCTCGCCGGGGGGGAGGTGGACGCCGTGTTGATCGAGGTCGGCGCCCTTCACGGGCGAAGCTGGAGCGGGCCGCCCGCCGTGGTCTTCGGCAGCCCGCCGGCCCGGGTCCGGCGCTGGGCCGAGCGGCTCGGGGCGGCGGCCTTGGACGAGCCGCTCGCCCTCGACGCCTTCGTGGGGGCCGTCGCGCGCGTGACCGGGCGGCCGACCCGCTCGGCGTCCTGGGCGCCGGTGCGCGTCTCGGACACGCGGGAGCGAGCCTGGGTCCTCCTCGCCGAGGACGATCCGGACAACCGCGGCCTGCTCCGCCGCCTCCTCGAGCGGGAGGGGTGCCGCGTCGACGTCGCGCCCCACGGTGAGCTCGCCCTCGAGCGCGTCCGGCGCCGCCGCTACGATCTCATCCTGACGGACGTGCAGATGCCGCGGCTCGACGGGCCGGGGCTGGCTCGGGCGGTGCGCGCGTGGGAGGCGGAGGAGGGCCTCGAGCGGACGCCCATCGTCGCCGTCACGGCGCACGCCCTCGAGGCCTGGAGGCGGCGCTGCGCGGAGGCGGGCATGGACGAGTTCGTCGCCAAGCCCGTGCGCACGGAGCGGCTCCGGGCCGTGCTCGAGCGCTGGCTCGATCCGCGCCCGGTGGTGCTGGTCGTCGAGGACGATCCGGAGAGCCGGGCGCTGGTCGCGCGGCAGCTCCGGGTGACGGGGCGCTTCCGGGTGAGCGTGGCCGCCGACGGAGAGCAGGCCCTGGAGCTCGCCGAGCGGCGGCGCCTGGATCTCGTCTTGCTCGACCTCACGCTGCCGGGCCTCGACGGCTTCGCGGTGGCGCGCTCGCTCCGGGCTCGCCACCGGGCGCTCGCGCTCCTCGCGCTGAGCGGGCACGAGCCGGAGGAGGTCGCGGAGCGGGCGGCGCGGGCGGGGATCCGCGGCGTGCTCCGGAAGCCGATCCGGGGGGAGGCCCTGCGCCGCGCGGTGGGGGAGGCGCTCGGCCAGGGGATCGAGGCGCCCGTGCCGGCGCCGGCCGCGGTCGGCGGCGCGATCGAGGCGGCGGGGGCGTCGGACGGTGGGGACGCGTCGATCCCCTCGGGAGCCGCGCCGGGCGATGCCGCGGAGCCAGCCCGGTCGGGCGCCCGGCCGCACTATCCGCCGCCCGCGGAGGCGCTCCTCGCGCCCGGCTCCGCCGATGTGCCCCGGGCACCCGACGCCGATCCGTCGCCGCCGGCCGAGGCCCGCTCTGCCGGGAGCCCGGGCCCGGAGAGCGCGTCGCCCCCGCGCCAGAGCCAGGCGCCGACCGAGCCGGCGCCGGCGCGCGCCGATCCCGAGCTCGTCGACCTGCTCCCGGCTTTCTTCGAGCGGCGCTGGGCCGTGACGCGGAGGGTGCGGGACGAGCTCGCCTCGGCGCACCCGGACTTCGGCGACGTGCGCCGGGCGGGCCACACGCTCAAGGGGTCGGCCCCGTCCTTCGGCTTCCCGCGCCTCGGCGAGCTCGGTGGCGCCCTCGAAGAGCGGGCGTCGGCCGGCGATCTCGACGGGGCGCGCGCGGCCAACGAGGCCATCGCCGCCGAGCTCGCGGGGCTGGTCGTCCTCTTCCCGAACGGCGAGGAGCTCCGGGTGGCGGAGCTGGCGCCGGAAGAGTGAGGGGGCCGCGCGGCGTGCTCGCCCCGGAGCACGCCGCGCGCGGGCCTCAGGCGACCCGGCGCCGGGGAGCGAGCTCCGCCTGCGCGTGGGCGAGGGTGCGCGCGAGGCCCTCGCGGAGCGAGACGCGCGGTCGGTAGCCGAGCGCGGTCCGGGCGCGCCGCAGATCGGGGCGTCGGCGCGTCGGATCGTCCTTCGGGAGCGGGCGCCCGACGAGCGGGACGTCCGCGGCGACGAGCTCGCGCACGAGCACGGCGAGCTCGGCGATGGTGTGCTCCGTGTCGTTGCCGAGGTTGAGCACCGGCGGCGGGCTCCCGTGCTCCATGTAGGCGACGAGGCCGCGCACTAGGTCGTCCACGTAGCAGAAGGAGCGCGTCTGCCGGCCGCCGCCGTAGAGCGTGAGGGGCTCGCCGCGGAGCGCCTGGTGGACGAAGTTGGTGACGACCCGGCCGTCCCCCGGATCCATGCGCGGGCCGTAGGTGTTGAAGATGCGCACGATGCGCGCGTCCACCCCGCGGGCGCGGACGAAGTCGGCGCAGAGCGCCTCGGCGGCGCGCTTCCCCTCGTCGTAGCAAGCGCGCGGGCCGAGCGTGGAGACGGCGCCCCGGTAGGTCTCGGGCTGCGGGTGCACCTCCGGGTCGCCGTAGCACTCGCTCGTGCTCGCCTGGAGGAAGCGGGCTCCGTCGTGCTCGGCCTTCTCCAGGGCGCGGAGGGTGCCCTCGACGTTCGTGCGGAGCGTGAAGATCGGGTCGCGCTGGTACTTCGGCGGGCTCGCCGGGCTCGCGAGGTTGTAGACGCGGTCGAAGCGGCCGAGGGAGGGCCAGGGGGCGATCACGTCGTGCTCGACGAGGGCGAAGCGCGGGTGGTGAGCGAGGTGGGCGATGTTGGCGACGCGGCCGGTGACGAAGCTGTCGAGGGCGACGACCTGGTGGCCGTCGGCGAGGAGCCGGTCGACGAGGTGGGAGCCGACGAAGCCGGCGCCGCCGGTGACGAGGATGCGGGGCAAGGGAGACCTCCGGGGGGAGCGGTTGGGGTTTCGGGGGAGGGGGATTGCAGGGGCCGTGCCTGCTGGAGGGGGCGCGCCTTCGGGAGCTCGGCGTCCCGATGCGGGACGGGCGGGCCCAGGCTGGAACGGTCGGCGCGCGTTCAGGGGCGCTCGTCGCCGGCCGGGCGCTGGCGGCGGGGAGGAGCGGTGGAGGCGAGCGGATCCCTGAGCGCGTCGTGCGGTTCCGCCCCCGAGAGCGCCCGGGCGAGCGCACGCGAGTAGGTCTCGGCGCCGCGGGCGTCGAGGTGCACGTCGTCGACCCAGTGGCCGTTCGGGACGGGGAGCGCGCGGAGGTCGATCACCGAGACGCGGCGCGCCCGCGCGAGCTCGAGGAGCGTCGCCAGCGCGCGCGCCTCGGGCGCGGGCCAGCCACCTCGCCGCGGTCCGACGAGGAAGCGCACCTCGACCCCCGCGACGCGCGCGTCGTCGACGAAGGCCGCGTAGTGGGCGAGGCCCCGGGCGGCGGCGTCGTCGGCCCGGGGGACGGCGGGGGGCGTGACGGGGGAGGGGGGCGTGGGGCGCAGACCGGCGCGCGGCGCGAGCGGCGCGAAGCCCCGGCTCGGAGGCCCGCCGCGGAGGGCGCGGGCCAGGCTCGGCAGGCCGGCCGAGTTGTAGCGGTAGACGTGGCTGAGCAGCTTGAGGCGCGCGAAGGGGTCGCGCGCTTCGAGGGCCGCGTCCACGCGGGGATCGCGCCCGACGAAGGGCGCGAAGAGGCCGAGCCGGCCCGCACGATCATCGACCAGATCGTGCGGGTTCAGGTCGAGCACGTAGGAACGGGCGCGCGAGCCCTCGGCGCGCATGAGCGCGGCGAGCAGGCGGGCGTAGAGCACGCCGTGGCCGTCGCAGCCCGCGTTCCGTACGCGCTCTCCGAGGGCCGCCTCGAGGGGCACCGGGTCCACGTGACGCCGAACGCGCGAGCTCCCGAAGACCACCCAGCGGGCGCGCCGGTCGGCCAGAGCCGCGCGGAGGAGGCCACCGCTCTTCTCGCCGTCGAGGGCGCGGGCGCTCGCGAGCTCGAGGCCGGCGCCGAGGGCGCGGTCGGCGAGCCCGAGCAGGGCGAGGAAGAGGAGCACCGGGCGGAGCGTGGCCGGGCGGAAGGTCGGACGAAGGCGGGCGCGGGGCGGGGTCGACATGGCTCCCTCGGCTCAGAACTGGAAGTAGATGAACTGGGCGCCGACCTCGACGCCGAGGAGCGCCACGAGGAGCGCGAGGCTCCCGGCGGCGGCGCGGCGGAGGCTCGGGGAGGTGCGCTCCCGGAGCGCGGCGGGCGTGAGCTCGACGAAGGCGAGGAGCGCGAGGCCGACGCCGGCGTGGGCGAAGGTGTGGGCGTCGACGAAGAGCACGCCGGGGCGGGCCAGGCCGCCGAGCACCGCGAGGGCGTCGGACAGGGAGGCGGCGCGGAAGAAGACCCAGCCGAGGCAGACGAGGTGGAACGTCAGCAGCACGTCGAGGCCGTGATGGAGCCGCGGCGGCAGGCCCTCGAAGGGGTGGCGGAGCCCGCCGTGGCGCATGGCGTGGGAGGCGACGAGGAGCAGGCCCTGGAGCAGGCCCCAGACGACGAAGGTCCACCCGGCGCCATGCCAGAGGCCGCCGAGGAGCATGGTGAGGACGAGGTTTCGCCAGGTGCGCAGGCGGCCGCCGTGGGAGCCGCCGAGGGGGACGTAGAGGTAGTCGCGGAGCCAGGAGGAGAGCGAGATGTGCCAGCGGCGCCAGAAGGCGCGGATGGAGCGCGCGAGGTAGGGGCGGTCGAAGTTCGCGCGGAGGTCGAAGCCGAGGGCGCGCGCGCAGCCGATGGCGATCAGCGAGTAGCCGGCGAAGTCGGCGTAGATCTGGAAGGCGAAGGCGTAGGTGGCGGCGAGGAGCGTCGCGCCCGAGTGGGCACCGGGATCGGCGTAGACGGCGTCGACGTAGAGGGCGAGCCGGTCGGCGATGACGACCTTCTGGAAGAGGCCCCAGAGGGCGAGGCGGAGGCCGCTGGCGATCTCGGCCGCCGTGGCCGCGAAGGCGCCGGCCTGGAGCTGGGGCAGCAGGTGGGTCGCGCGCTCGATGGGCCCGGCGACGAGCTGCGGGAAGAAGGAGACGTAGAGGGCCAGGCGGCCGAGCCGGCGCTCGGGGACGAGGTCGCCGCGGTAGACGTCGATCGAGTAGCTGAGCGTCTGGAAGGTGTAGAAGGAGATGCCGACGGGGAGGACCAGGCCGAGGCGGGGCGGGGTCCAGCCGAGGCCGAGGGCGCCGAGGAGATCGGCGGTCGCCTCGAGGAGGAAGTCGGCGTACTTGAAGGTGCCGAGGAGGCCGAGGTTGGTGGCGAGGCTGAGGCCGAGCCAGGCCTTCTTCGCCGCGCGGCTGCGGGCGGCGTGGAGGCGGAGCGCGGCCTGCCAGTCGACGACGGTGGAGAGCGCGAGGAGGAGGACGAAGGGGGGGCTCCAGGCGGCGTAGAAGCCGTAGCTCGCGACGAGGAGGAGCGGCCAGCGGCGCGGGCGCGGGAGCGCGTGGTAGGCGGCCGCGACGGCGGCGAAGAAGAGCCAGTAGCCGACCGTGTTGAAGAGCATCAGGCGGCCTCGGCGCGGAAGCTCCGCGGGGGGGCGTCGCGCTCGGCGGCGTCGTCGGCGAGGGCGCGGCCGCTCGCCCAGCGGGCGTCGTCGACGAGCACGTGGAAGAGGTCGGTGAGGCGGCGCACGGGCCGGGCGGGCGCCTCGTTCGAGAGGAGCGCGGCGAGGCTGTCGGCGTGCTCCGGGCGGTAGCCGTGCATGCCGCGGAGGGCGGCGCGGCCGAGGTCGGAGGGGACGAGGAGGCGGCCGGGCTCGAGGGTCCAGACGGCGTCGCCGAAGCGCCCGTCGGCCCAGTGGACGCCCCAGGCCTTCGCCTGCGCGGGGTCGAGCCAGCGGCCGTCGGGGCCGTCCGGGAGCGCGGCGCGGAGGCGCGCTTCGGCGCCGGGCTTCAGGAACCAGAAGCGCGCCATGGTGGAGTCGAGGACGCTGGCGTAGTCGACGCCCCAGCGCAGGCCCGTCCGGCCGATGCGCGGGCGGATGTCGATGGGGCGCTGCACCTCGGCCATGCCGTGGTCCGAGACGACGCGGAGGCGCACCTCGTCGTAGATCCCCCAGGCGGTCGTCGCGAGCGCGCGGAGCCGGGCCTGGGTGGTGCGGAGGAGCGCGTCCACGGGTCCCTCGGCGCGGCCCTCGCGGTGCATCAGGCCGTCGAGGTCGGCAGCGTAGACGAAGGCGACGTCGATCCCGCCCCGGCGGATGGCGGCCTCGGCGGCGGCGAAGCGGGCGGCCTCCGGGGCGCGCCAGTCCGAGACGTGGTGCGGCACGGCGTCCGCGGCGAGCCGGTCGAAGAGGGTGCGGCCGCGGTTCAGTCCGCCCGGTTGGAAGTAGCTTCTCTTCTCGGTCCAATCGAGCTGCGGGAGGCGCGCGAGCGGCATGTCGTGGAGCGCGAAGTAGCCGTCCCAACCGCGCTCGCGCGCGAGGCGCTCGGCGATGCGGCGTCGGAGGGGCGGGAGGCGCGCGGCGAGGGCGGGGAGGCGCTGTAGCCAGCGCGCGTCGCGGAAGGGGCTGCCCTCCGGATCCCAGCGCCAGGAAGACCAGTGGTCGCACTCGTTCGGGAGGCGGCCGGAGAGGATCGCCGGGAGGCAGGCGGAGGAGTAGCCGAAGACGGACTCGACGGGCTGGCGGTGGGAGAGCTCCGGGAGCAGCCAGGGGCGCGGCGAGACGACGTCCCAGCCGCAGGCGTCCACGAACACGGTGAGGGCGAGCTTGCGCATGGCCCGGGGCAGTGCAGCGACCGTGCCCGGCGCGTGGGGGGCGCGGCGCGGGTCCGGCGGGGGGCGATGCGTTTCGGAGTGGAACGGCGCGACCGGCCCGCTTCGGAACGGCGGGCCGAGCGAGGCGGCACGGGGCGCTCGCCGGCGCGGAGGCGCTGCGTTGGCCGCCCGATTGCAAAAGCCCGCGGCATGACCCACTCCCCCCTCCGCGTCGCCGTCCCCCTCGGCGGCACCGACCGGGGCCGCTCCGGCCTCGGCACCTGGGTGCAGGCCGTGCTACCGCGGCTCGCCCGACGACTCCGCGCCCGCGGCGGCGAGCTGCTCGCCATCGGCACGCCGCGGGACCTCGACGCCTACGCCGCCGTGCTCGGCGAGGCGCGCCCGGAGACGCTCCCGGCGGCGCTCGATCGGGCGGGCGCGAGCGCGGGCTGGCACCTCGCGGCGCTCGGTCGGCTGGCCCGCCGCCGGGGCGCCGACGCCGTGCTCCTGCCGGCCGCGAACCGGCGCCTGAGCCTCGGCGGCCCGCCGACCCTCGCCGTCGTGCACGACCTCGCCGAGCTCCACGTGCGCGGCAAGTACCACGCGCTCCGCACGCCCTACGTCGAGCACGTCGTGCCGCGGGCGCTCCGCCGGGCGGCGGCCGTCGTCGCCGTGAGCGGCGCGACGCGCGACGATCTGGTGCGCCACGCGGGCCTCGCGGCGACGGCGGTGCGGGTCGTGCCGAACGGCGTCGACGTGGAGCGTTTCCGCCCGGGGCGGGCGCCGGCGGCCCTGCGCGCCGAGCTCCGGCAGGCGCTCGGCTTCCGCGGGCCCTTCGTCTACTACCCGGCGCGCCTCGAGCTGCCCGGGAAGAACCACCTGCGCCTGCTCGAGGCCTTCGCCCGGGCCGCGCGCGCCGGCGCGCTCCCGCATCACCTGGTGCTCACGGGCAGCGACTGGGGCGCCTGGGCGCGCATCGACGCGCGCGCCCGCGAGCTCGGCGTCCGCGAGCGCCTCGCTTGGCTCGGCCGGGTGGACGCGGCGTGGGTGCCGGCGCTCGTTCAGGAGGCCGACGCGATCGCGATGCCGGGCCTCTTCGAGGGCTTCGGCCTCCCGGCGCTCGAGGGGCTCGCCTGCGGGACGCCGGTCGCCTGCTCGGATACGGGCGCCTTGCCGGAGGTCGTCGGCGAGCTCGGCGTGCGCTTCGACCCGCGCTCCCCCGAGGACATGGCCCGCGCGTTGGCGACGGCGTTGACGCACCCGGTGGTGCGGCGGCGGGCCGCGGAGGAGGGTCCTGCGTGGGCCGCGCGGCGAAGCTGGTGCCGCACGGCGGCGCGCCTCGACGCGCTGCTCGAGGAGATCGCCGTCGCGCCCGGGAAGGCGGTGGCGGCATGAGCGAGCTCCTCCCGCGCGCGCGGCTCGTCGACGTGCTCCTCGGGCGCGCTCCCCTGGTCGGCAGCCGGCTCGATCCGTCCGCGCCCCGAGGCCTCGTCTCCCCCGTGGAGGCGCGGGTGCGCATGGGCATCCCCTACGGCGACCTCCGCGCGGACGAGGCGGCGCAGCTCGCCGCCGGCGCGGGCGCGAAGGTCGCGCTCAAGGCGCTGGTGGCGGCGCTGCTCGAGGGCGGCGGGGAGGAGACCCCGAGCGTGCCCCTGGTGAGCACGGAGCTCGACGCGCTGACCATCGAGGAGGCCCTGGAGGCGCTGCTCGCGCCCGCGCCCCCCGACCGGGCGCGCCTCGCCTACCTGGTGCATCCCCACGCGCTCAACCTGGCGCTGCTCGACGGGGCCCACCGGCGTCGGCTCGCCGAGGCGGACCTGCGTCTCCCGGACGGGATCGGGCTGCGCATCGGCGCGCGCCTGCTGGGCCGGAAGCTGCGTCACAACCTCTGCGGGACCGATCTCGTGCCGCCCCTCCTGGAACGGGCCCGCGCGCGCGACGTCGACGTGGTGCTCGTCGGGGGCGCCCCGGGGGTGGCCGAGCGCTGCGCGGCCGTCTGGGAGGAGGCGCATGACGCGCCCATCGCCTGGACCTCGCACGGCTACCTCGACGCGGACGGGGTGGAGGCGCTCCGGGCGCGGCTCCGGGCCGGCGGCGGGGGCCTGGTGCTCGTCGGCATGGGGAGCCCCGTGCAGGAGCGCTTCGCGGCGGAGCAGCTCGCCGACCTCGGCGGGTGGACCGTGCTGACCGTCGGCGGGCTCTTCGACTACTTCGCCGGGAACGTCCCGCGCGCGCCGCTGGTGTGGCGCGAGCTCGGGCTCGAGTGGCTCTTCCGCCTGCTGCAAGAGCCGCGGCGGCTCGCGCTGCGGTACCTGGTCGGGAATCCCGCGTTCCTGCTGGCCACGGTGGCGCAGCGGGCGGGGGCGCTGCGCGTCCCGCCGGCGCGGCGGCATCTCCCGGCGCCGCCGCCCCGCCTCGAGGCGGGGGGCCACGAGCGCGCGGCGTAGGGCTGCTCTCGGGGGCGTCGGTGCGCGCTGGCGGCCCGCGGGTTCTCTCCCCTCGGCCGGGCTGCGATCCGCTCTCCGCGCTGTCGCCGGCGTCGGCGGCCCATGCCGCGTTCGCGGAAACGCGGGCCGTGGCGTCTGCGCGCTGCCGCTCCGCACGGTCGCGGCGGCGGCAGCGCGGCGAGGCGATGTGGTGGGCGGCCGCTGCACGCGGAGCCGCAGGATGCTGCGCCGTGGGAGGAGGGCCGGCGTGGGCGGAGGCGGCGTCCGCCGAAGGGGCGCCTCCGCTCCGGCGTCACGATGGCTGTGTCCGCGCTCGGTGGAGGCGTCTTTCGCGTCGAGGCCGCCGCCTGCTCGAGCGTCGTCGCGAGGACGAGCGGGGCCGGCTCGCGCGCGGGCGCCGACGTCTCATCGCCGGGATGGGTCCGCGCCGGGCGCGCCCCGGAGCACGCGGACGTGGGCGACGACGCGCCGGTCGTCCTTCTCACGGACGGTGAGCTCGAGCGCGTCGCCGGTCCGGAGGGAGGACCAGGCGACGGGCTCTTCGCCGGCGAGGGGGAGGGCCATCGGCATGACGCGAAGCCGCTCGACGCGTCCCTCCTCCCGGCGGCCCTCCTCCCGGCGGCCCTCCTCCCCGCTGCCGACGCGCACGTGGAGGGTGAAGGTGACCGGGTGGAAGCGGACGAAGGCGCCGCGCAGGGTGCGCTGGACGCTTCCGTCCCGTGGGCAGCTCCCACACGCGGCCGCCGGCGCTGGGGCGAGGCTGGCGGCGAGGGGCAGGGCGAGGGCGAGGACGAGGCGGCGCATGGGAGCTTGGACGCCCGGCGGCGCAGAAGGTTCTCGCGCTCTCGGGGAACGAGCCGTGGGCGGCGGAGCTTCCGGCCGGGGCGGCCGCCAGCGCGCGGCGGGCCACCCACGTCACCCCCATGGCGAGCGAACGCCCACCGGCGCGGGGCGCTGGGTGGGCGTTCTGGGTGGGCGATCTCGGGCGTCGGCGAGCGGGGTCGAGCGGACGAGCGGAGGAGACGCGGGGCGGCCCCGGCCCGGCGCTCCGCATGGCGCTCAGAGCGCGAGCATCGCCAGCGTCGCGATCATCATCGCCGCCGCCACGAGCGTCGCCCGGGCGTTCCAGCGCGGTCGCGGCCGCACCGTCGCGGAGGTGGCCTCGCCGCAGCGCACCCCGCGGACGCCGCCCCCGATCGTCGCCGCCGCGTCGACCAGTCGTGTCCCCTCCTCGAGCATCGCGTCCTCGCCGAGGTACCCGCGCACGACGCGGCACCCGCGGGTGACCACCGCTCCCGCCGAGAGGTGGGCCCCGGGCCCGACCTGCGCCTCGGCCTCCACGACGCAGTCCCGGTCGATCCAGGCCGGCCCGACCAGCCGAGCGCGGGGGTGGATGCGCGCGCCCCGGGTCGTCCAGACGCCCGGCGCGATCTCCACGCCGTGCACCTGCACCGGGAAGAGGTGCTCGGGCCCGGCCTCCGGCAGCCGCCCGCGGAGGATCGCGTCGCCGAGCTCGAGGGCCTCTCCGAGCGTGCGCACGCTGACGCCCCAGCCGGGCCCGACGACCGTCCGGCGCTCGGCGCGCGGGTCCGGGCCGAGCACGTCCACGGTGGGGTGCCGACGCCAGGGCAGCGCGCAGGGCGGCGCGAGCACGCCCCGGGCTCCGGCGGCCTCGGCCTTCGCGAGCAGGCGGGTCAGATCCCCGTCGCCGAGGACGTCGTAGGGGAGGGCCACGAAGGAGGCGTCGTCCGGGAAGCCCGCCCGCCGCGCCGCTTCGCGCACGCTCACCTCCTCGCGGAGCAGGTAGACGTCGCGCGACACGGGCTCGTCGGCGAGGCGCCGGGCGACCGCGTCGCCGAGGGCGCTCGGCGGCAGGACGACGACGACCTGCTCGACGCCGTTGGCGCGCAGCCACTGGAGTTGCCGCACGATGAGCGGCCGGCCGGCGACGGGGAGGAGGCAGACGAAGGGGTCGAGCGAGGCGGGGGGATGGATGACGGCACGCATGAGGGGCTCCTGGACGGGAAAGGGGGACGGGCTCAGTAGGCGCCGCGGCCCGTGAGCACGGCGGGGACGGTGGCGGCGAGGATGCGCAGGTCGTCGAGGGGGCGGGCCGTGTCGACGTAGGTCAGGTCGAGCTCCACCTGCTCCTCGAAGGAGAGGTCGCTGCGCCCCTGCACCTGCCAGAGGCAGGTCAGGCCGGGGCGCACCTCCATCCGGCGCAGGGCGCGCGGGTCGTAGAGGTCGCACTCGGAGAGGGGCGCGGGCCGGGGGCCGATGAGGGTCATGTCGCCGCGGACGACGTTGAAGAGCTGAGGGAGCTCGTCGATGCTCAGCTTGCGGATGACGCGGCCGACGCGGGTGATGCGCGGGTCGCGCTTCAGCTTGAAGCGCGCGCCGCTCGTGGCCTGCTGCGCCTGGACGAGCTTCGCGCGGATGGTGTCCGAGTCGACGACCATGGAGCGCAGCTTCCACATGCGGAAGGGGCGCCCATGGAGCCCGCCGCGGAGCTGCGAGTAGAGCACCGGGCCCCGGCTCTCGAGCTTGATGAGGAGCGCGACGAGGCCGAGGAGGGGCGCGAGGAGGAGCAGGCCGAGGCCGGCGCCGAGCACGTCGACGGTGCGGCGGAGCGCGGGGGCGAGGTCGGCGGAGACCAGGCGGAGGCGGCGGAGGATGGGATGAAGGGAGGGGGTCATGGCTGTCTCTCGGGGGTGGGGGCCGCGGCGTGGAGGGCGCGGCGGCGGCGGGAGCGGGCGGCCCAGAAGGCCTCGACCTCGCCGACCTGGTCGGAGAGCTCTTCAAGGTCCGGGCCAACCCCGACCAGCGCGAGGCCGACGCCCTCCGCGCGACCGATGCGCGCGGCGATCCCCGCGACGGTGGCGGCGCCGAAGGCTCCCGCGGGCACGAGCACGAGCACCCGATCGGCGTCCCGGCAGGCGCGTCGGAGGGCGGCGCCCCGTTCCGGTCCGGGCCAGGCGCGGAAGCGCTTCGTTCCGACCTGGAACGGGCGTGGCGCCGCGGACGCGTCCGGGGGCTCTTCGCGCGGCGCGCCTTCCGCGACGGGCGCGAGCCGGGCGAGGGCCACGCCGACGGAGCGGAGCGCGGGGTCGGCGGCGACGACGAGGGTCTCGCCGCCGCCGACCCCGGCGAGCTCTTCGAGGTCCCCGACGAAGGCGCACCAGGTCTCCGCGGTGGCGTCGTCCTCGTCGGCCTCCTCGCCGCGCGGCGTCCAGCGCGTGCTCGCCACGACCGGAAGGCGAGCCCACCAGGCGTGCTCTGCGGGCGTGCGGAGCCGCAGACCGCGGAGCTCCCGGAGCAACACGCCGACGAGCGCGAGGAGCATCGCGAGCAGCGGGAAGGCCACGGCGAGCGGCCGCCGCATGGAGCTCGCGGGGAGGTCGGGCGCGCTCGGCGCGGCGAGCAGGCGCACGTCCGCCGGCGCCGCTCGGGCCCGCGCCTCCGCCGCGAGCGCGCGGGCCTCGAGCTCCCCGAGCGCCTCGGCGCTGACCGTGACGGCGGCGAGGTGGGCGGCGGCGCGAGTCTGGAGCGAGCTGAGCTCCTGCAGCCGGCTCGCGCTGGCGTCGGCGAGCTCCGCGAGGGCCTCCCGCCGCGAGGAGGCCGCGTCGGCGGCGGCGGCGGCCTGGCGAAGCGCCGACTGCCCTTCGTCCCAGTGCGGGTTCCGCCCCACCGTGCGGCTGGCGCGGACCGCCGCCCCCCCGGCGACCCGGGCGCGCAGCGTCGCGATCTCCGCCCCCAGCGCGCGCACCTCCGGATGCGCCTCCCCGAGCGCGGCGAGGAGCGACGCGCGCTCCCGCTCCGCCTCCGCGAGCCGCAGCCGATCCGGCGAGGTCTCCTGCTCCTGGAGCACCGCCATGGGCGTCTCGCCGGCGAGGAGCTGCCGGAGCCGCTCCGTGCGCGCCGCCTCCGCCTCGGCCTCCGCTCCCGCCGCCTCGGCCTCGGCCCGGAGCGCGGCGAGGCGCTCGATCAGCAGCCGCGCCTCGAGGGGCAGATCTGCGACGCGATGCTCTCGCCGGAAGGCGTCCCAGACCTCGCGCGCGGCCTCGTGCTCGGTCCGCGCCGCGGCCACCTGGCCCCGTAGGGCCTCGGCCTCCTTCCGCCGCGCCTCCGCGCGCACGCGCGCCCGCTCCTCCAGGAAGGCGTCGACGACGGCCTCGGCCAGCGCCGCGGCGTCTTCGCCCGAGTCCGCCGCCGCCGTGAGCGTGAGCACCCGCGACTCCTCGCTCGCGCCCACCTGGATGCGCGCGCCGAGCTTCGGGAGCGTCGTCTCGAGCCCGAGCTCCTCGCGCACCTGCCGCAACACCACCGGGACCTTCACGCTGTCCGCCACCGTCCGGAGCTCGCGCGCCGGGTCGGACATGGCCTCGCCCTCGCCCTCCAGCTCGGGCGGCTCCCAGAGCAGCACGGCGACCGCCTCCCAGCGCGCGTCGACGACGAGCTTGGCGACCAGGGCGCCGGCGACGGCGCCGAGCACGCCCGCCACCGCCACCCAGCGCCGGCCCCGGCGGAGGGCGAGCCAGAGGCGCGCCAGGGAGACGGGCTGCCCCGCGCGCGCCGGCGCGGCCTCGTCGGTCGCCGGCGTCGCCCCGGAGGCTCGTTCGGGGGGCGCGTACATCAGGCCGTGTCCTCCGCGGGGCGCCGCGCAGGCGCCTCGAGCGCCTCGGCGGAGCGCGCCCGGTCGCCGCTCCGCGCGACGGTGACGAGACCCCCGGCGGCGCGCCGCCGCGGCGCCGAGGCGCGGAGCGCCGGCCGGAGGGGCCGCCGCGGCTCCAGGCTCCCGGCCGTCCCGAAAGGGCGCACCCGGCTCGGGGATCGGTGCACCGTTTCGGGATCGCCCGCCCGCGCGCAGCCCGTGGACTGGACCTCGAGCTCGTGCTCCCGAGCGCGCCGCGGCTCCGCGGCACCCGCCGCGAAGCATGGGCATCCCCCGTGGATGTCGGGGGGGAAGAGCTCGTGGAGGAGGGCGAGTCGCATGGTGGGTCCCGTCGGGGAGGCGGCGCGGAGGGGGCACGGAGCGCGCGTCGGCGCCCACCTCGAACTGGCACGTTGCGTGCCAGGGAGGACGGCCATGCGACGCTCGCTCCCCACGCTCCTGCTCCTCGTCTCCGGCCTCGGCTGCGCCCCCGAGCTCCCGGCGGCGCCGGCCCACCCCACGCCCTCCGCCTTCGTCGCCGCGGAGCGCGCGCCACTCCCCGGCCTGACCTCCGATCCTCCCGCGCCCTTCACGCTGCAGCCCGGCGACCAGCTCACGCTCCGCACGCTCAGCGTCCGGCCGCTCGAGGCGGAGGTCTCCGTGGATCCGGCCGGCCGCCTGCACGTGCCCCTGGCCGGCGCGGTCGAGGTCGGCGGGCTGCCCCTCGACGCGGCCGAGCGTCGCATCGAGGGGCGCCTCGCCCCCTACGATCGTTTCGCTCGCGTGAGTCTTCACGTCCGCGAAGCGCGAGGCCACCTCGCCTCGGTCGCTGGCGCCGTGCGGGAGCCCGGCCGCTACGTCGTCGAGGGGGATCTGCGCGTCTCCGATCTCCTCGCGCGCGCCGGTGGCCCGCGCGCGCTCGAGAGCGACGAGGTGGAGTGGGTCGAGCTCGCCGATCTCGCCGGCGCCTCCCTCGTGCGCGACGGTGAGGCGCTCCCCATCGACGTCTCCCTCGCGGCCCGCGGCCGGCCGCATCACGACGTGCGCGTGCACGCCGGCGATCTCCTCTACGTCCCCCCGGCGCGCGGTCGGCACGTGACCGTGCTGGGCGAGGTCGGCGAGCCGAGGGTGCTCCCCTTCAGCGAGGGGCTCCGGCTCACGGCCGCGCTCGCCCGCGCCGGGGGCATGACCGACGACGCCGACGAAGCCGACGTACGCGTCCTGCGCGGGCCCCTCTCGGGCCCGGCCGTCTACCGCGCCAACCTCTCCGCGCTGGTGCGCGGCGAGGCGCCGGACGTGGCGCTGGCTCCGGGCGACGTCGTCTACGTGACGACCGAATGGCTCGCGGAGGTGGGCGAGGTGATCCAGCGCCTCGCCCCGGCGCTCGGCGGCGCGGCCCTGCTGGGGCTCGCGCGCTAGTTCGGATCGTCCGTCCGCGAACCGAGGAGTGGCGCCGCCGTCTCGAGCTGAGGGGATGGGGCGAGATCGGCTCGTCCCGCCCTCGGTCGTCTGACCTACGCCCACGCGCTCCTCGCCCGCGTGGGTCCGCGGCGTGATGATCGTGCAGGGCCCGTGCATCGTTTCCCGCTCGTGCAACGAAAGGCACCCGGTGCCACGTCGGGGTGCGCCCGACAGGCGCACCGTTCGAGAGGACGGTTCTGGTACGCTGAGAGCGGAAAGGAAGGCGCCCATGACGAGGCCAGCGAAGCGCGTGCTGGTGATCGAAGACGACCCGCTGAACGTGCAGGTGATGACCCACTTCCTGCACGCGCACGGCTACGACACGGTCGTCGCGCGCACGGGCGTCGCCGGGGTCGAGGCCTTCGAGCGGGAGCACCCGGACCTCGCGATCGTCGACGTCCAGCTCCCGCGCAAGAACGGCTTCGAGGTCTGCTTCGACATCAAGCGCCAGGACGAGGGCAAGCGCACGCCCGTGCTCCTCATGAGCGCCGTCTACACGGACCGCGAGCACGCCCAGCGCTACTCGAGCGAGCTCGACGCGGACGGCTACCTGGTCAAGCCCTTCGACATGCACGCGCTCCTCCGCCGGGTCCGCGAGCTCATCGGCGACGCGTGAGCGCAGGGCGGGAGCGCGCGCGTCGCGAAGGCGGAGGGGGCTGATGCGCTACCCGACCTTCGTCGCCGAGATGGGCCTGCCCTCGAACCGGGGGAAGCTCTGGTTCGGCGTGCGCTCGGGCTACGCCGTCGCGGCCTGCTTCGGCCTGCTCGCGTGGGTCGGGGGCGAGACCGGCGTCGTGCCCCATCGCTCGGGCTTCTACGCGCTCCTCGCCGCGAAGGCCCTGACGAACACGCTCGCCCTCCTCGCGCTCCGCCGCGACGTGGCCGTCCTCGAGACCCAGGGGCTGAACACGGTCGCCGACGTCGTCCTCCTCACGGGCGCCGTGCACCTCACGGGCGGCGCGCTCAGCCCGCTCTTCGCCACCTACGTGATCCTGATCAGCGTCGTCGCGCTGCTCTCGAACCGCGGCGTCACGACGCTCATCGCGGCCCTCGCCTTCGTGTCCCACGCGACCGCGCTCGTCCTCGGGCACCTGGGCGTCGTCGCGGTCTACCCGCCGCCCGCGTCGCCCGTCTCCCAGCCCTTCACGGCCGCCCAGCTCGCGCTCGCCATCGCCTTCGCGGGCTTCGTGCTCGGCGTGACGACCTTCTTCACGAGCGGGCTCCTCGCGCGGCTCAAGCGCAAGACGCGCCAGCTCGAGCAGCGCACCGAGGAGCTCCTCGAGGCGGGCCAGCAGAAGAGCCACTTCATGGCGAACGTGACGCACGAGCTGCGCACGCCCATCCACGGCATCTGCGGGCTCACGGATCTGCTCGACGCGGAGATCTACGGGCCGCTCACGGAGGAGCAGCGCGACGCGCACCGATCGATCCGGGAGAGCGCGGGCGGGCTGCTCCGGCTGATCGACGACCTGCTCACGATGGCGAAGGCCGAGGCGGGGGCGCTCCGACTCCGGCCGGCGGACGTGCCGCTGCCGGAGCTCGTCGAGAGCGTGGTCGCGTCCGTGCGCTGGATGATCGGCACCAAGGAGCTGCACCTGGACGTGGAGGCGGAGCTCGGGCTGCCCCCCTTGAAGACCGACCGCGGCAAGCTGAGCCAGGTGCTCGTGAACCTGCTCTCGAACGCGGTGAAGTTCACGCCCGAGGGGGGCACGGTGACGCTCCGCGTGCGGGCCGAGGAGCGGGACGGCGTGCCCGGGGTGGCCTTCGATGTGGTCGACACCGGGATCGGCATCCCGCCGGCGCAGCTCGAGCGGGTCTTCCGCCCCTTCCGGCAGGTCGACGGCTCCGACGAGCGCGAGTTCGGGGGCGTGGGGCTCGGGCTCTCGCTGGTGAAGCGGCTCGTGGAGATGCTCGAGGGCGAGATCGAGCTCGCGAGCCGGGTGGGGAAGGGGACGACCTTCAGCGTGTGGCTGCCGCCCGCCATCGAGGCGCCCGCCGTCCCGAGCGAGCCGCCGGCCCGCGACGAGGTCTCCGGCGCCCGCCGCATCGCCTGAGCGCCCGCGCGCCGGCCGGCGCCGGGTTCGGAGGATCCCGCGAACCCTCCGCCCCGCGGCCGAGCAGTTGCGCCCCGCGACCGCGAGCTTCAGCGAGCGGAGAACGCCAGCTCGATGCGTCGGATCAGGCGGTCGAGGATGCGGGAGCGCGGCCAGGTCGCCTCGGCGCGCGCGGCGCGCACGGCGGGGAGGGCGTCGGCGCCCCAGTAGCGGCGGAGCAGCGGCCAGGTCGGGTCGAGCTGGGCGTCCCCGCGGTGGATGATCTCGATGAGATCCGTCAGCACGCGGGGGTCGCGGGAGGCCGCCTCGTCGAGCTCCAGGAGGTGCTCGTAGCGCTCGCGGGCCGCCGTGTACCAACCGTTGGCCATGAAGGCGCGGGCGAGCACGAGATGCCCACGCAGGTCGTCCGGCTCGTGGTGCGCGTAGCCGTAGAGCACCCGGAGCTGCTCCTCGTCGAAGCGCTCGCCGGCCTCCGCGCGGCCGAGGGCCTCTTCGAGCTCCCGCGGGAGCGCCCCGCCGAGGAAGGGGCCGCGGCCGGACGGGTCCGGAGTGTCCGCGCGAGCCTCGACATCCGCTTCGGCTTCCGCGTCCGCTTCGGCTTCCGCGTCCGCTTCGGCTTCCGCGTCAGCTTCGGCTTCCGCCACGTCCGCTTCGGCTTCCGCCACGTCCGCTTCGGCTTCCGCCGTCGCTTCGGCTTCCGCTGCGGCTTCCGCTTCCGCCGGAGCTGCGGCGCTCAGCTGGGCCGCGGCCTCCGATGAGCGCGGGGTGGCCGCCTCCATTCCCTCTCCCGCCCGGGCTGCGGTCTCGGCCGCCTCCGGCGTCTCGTCCGCCCCGCCGAACGCCCAGGCCACGGCGCCCGCCGCCCCGAGCACCAGCACGCCGCCCACGATCCACGGCGCCATCGAGCGACCCTTCTCCTCCGCCTTCGGCGGTGGCGGCGCCGAGGGCATCGACTTCCAGAGCGGGGGCGGCGGATCGGTCGGCGCATCCATCGGCGCCTCGTCCAGCACCTCGAGCGCCAGCGCCTCGCGGAACGCCCTCGCGCTCGGGAATCGCTCCGTGGGGTCGTGCCGCATGGCCTTCTCGACCACCGCCCGGAGCCCCGGCACGCGCTCCCAGCGCCCGAGCTCCGCCCCCGGCTTCCCCGGCGGCGCCCCCACGACCATGTGGTGCAGCAGCGCGCCCACCGAGTACAGGTCCGACGCCGCGTCACCGAGCGCCCCTCCGAGCACCTCCGGCGCCAGGTAGCGCACCGCCGCCGGCCCGGAGCCTCGCCCCGTCGGCCCGGTCACGTCCGCCGGCCGCACGCGCCGGAGCACCGCGGCCACGCCCAGCCCGAAGAGCCGGACCTCCTCCTCGGGCCCCACCAGCACGTTCGCCGGCGTGAGATCCCCGTGGAAGGCGCCCGCCCCGTGGATCCGCTCGAGCCCACGCAGGACGCCGCGCGCGATCACGAGCGCGTCCCGCGGCGGGAGCGGGCCACCCTCGAGCATCTCCGCGAGGGCCACGCCGACGACGCGCTCGTAGGCGATGAAGGGCACGCCGTGCTGCACGCCGTGATCGACGATCGAGACCACCGCGCCCTGCGCCCCGTCGGCCGCGATGGCGCGGAGCGGCGTGAGCGTCTTGTGGAAGAGCCGGCTCTGCTCCGGGTGCGCCTCGCAGTCGAGCGGCAACACGGCCACGGCGAGCTCGCGATCGAGGGAGCGGGCGTCGTGGACGAGGGCCAGGCCGCCCCAGCGGGAGCGGTCGTCGATCGTGAAGCGCCCGGCGAAGAGCTCGGCCAGGGTGGTGCGGGTCTCGTCGGTCGGCGGCACGTGATCCGTCTTCGTTCGCGGAGGGGGCGGGAGCATACCCGCGCCCGCCGCGCGCGTCAGGCGGTACGGCCCCGGCATGGCGAGAGCCGCTCTCTCCATCCGTATGGCCGCACCAAATGTGCGTTGACACAGCATTCGTGCCGTCTCACCGTAAGCTGCATGGAGCGCGCGAAAACTGCCCTGGTCGACTCGGACCCGACCGTCGACGCCTACCTCGAGCTCGTGCGGGCGCACGAGGAGATGGCGACGGCGCTGGCGCGGGTCTTCCAGGGGCATGGAGTGACCCAGCAGCAGTACAACGTCCTCCGCATCCTCTACGTGCGCGACAAGGGCGACGGGCTGCCGTGCTCGGCGATCTCCGCGCGCCTGGTCAACCGGGTGCCGGACATGACGCGCCTGCTCGACCGGCTCGAGAAGGCCGGCCTCGTCACGCGCCATCGCTGCACGAGCGATCGGCGCGTCGTGCGCACGCGGCTCTCGGAGGAGGGCACGGCGCTGGTCGAGCGGATCCACGGGCCGCTCCACGCCGCCCACGCGCGCCTCGCCACCGAGCTCGATCCGGGGGAGCTCGACGAGCTCACGCGCCTGCTGCGCAAGCTGCGCAACGGCGTCGCCCGGGCCGAGGACGAAGACGCCTCCGCCGCCCAGCGGGCCGCGGCCGAAGCGACGCCGGTCGAAGCGTCGGCCTGAAGGCATCGGGCGCCGGCCCGGCCCTCCGCTCGGCGCTCGGCCCGCCCTCTGCGAGGAGCGGGCTTCGCCTCCTTCCGGTGAGGAGCGGCCCTCGGCCCGAGGCGCCGAGCCGGGACCGTCGCGTGTCGATCCCCACCCACGCGCGGCCCGTGGCCCGGCGTCGAGGGAGGCGTTCGGACCGCCGGGTGTAAGCGACGCGGTGCGGCTCCGTTCGCTTCTCCGGAGGACGCCCATGCACCGCACGACCCGCTCGCTCGCCGCCCTGGCCTTCGCTCTCGCCGCCCTCGCCGCCGCGCCCGCGCGCGCCGACGTCGTCGTCGAGGACCTCCAGACGCCGCCCGGCGTCGACCAGTGGGAGCGCGCGCCCCAGGGCCCACCGCCGCCCCGCTCCCGCGCCATCGCCACCCTCGCCTTCTACGGCTCGGGCGTCCGCCCCCGCGCCCTGAACCTCCGCCTCGTCGATCCGGAGGTCGCCCTCGTCGACGGCCTGGCGCTGCCGCCTGGCGCCTTCGCCGACCGCGCCAACCAGGGCGGCTTCACCTACGGCGCCGGCTACCGCCCGCTGCCCTGGCTGCGCCTCCCGGAGATCCGCCTCTCCTTCGGCGGCGGCAAGGTCGACGGAAGCTGGACCGCCCTCCAGAGCGACGAGCCCCTCGAGGCCCGCGTCGATCGGCACTTCGCCATCCGCCTCGAGGCCCTCGCCGGCGTCGAGCACGACTTCGGCCCCATCACGCCCTTCCTCCGCGGCTACGCCGCCATCGCCGTCCACACGGGTCGCGCCGCGGTCCGCCACGGCCGGCTCGGCGACCTCGGCCACGAGCGGCTCCTGGGCGCGCGGGGCGAGCTCGGCCTCGAGATGGGCGTGAACGTCATGTTCGGCGACGAGGACGACGGGCGCCCGGGGCTGATGCTCGCCTACCGGCGCGGCCTCGTCGGCAGCCTCGAGCACGGCGTGATCATCGGCCTGGCCATCCAGGGCGACTGAGCTCCATGACACGGAGCTGCGGCGTGAATCCGCGCCGAGCCCGGGCCCGGCGCGGACGCCAACGCCCTTCGCCACCCTCCGCGAACGTGGTACGCACTGCGGCGATGCGCCTCGCCCACCGTGACTGGAGCGCCGAGCCGGAGGCCTGGGCCCGCGCCCTCGACGTCTCCCGCGAGGCCATCGAGCTCTACGCGAGCTCGGACGTGATCGACCTCCACCTCGACTCCTTCATCTGGACCCGCATCTTCGGCTACGACCTCCGCCGCAAGCACGGGCTCGGCCTCTTCGGTCGCCACTTCTACAGCCAGGTCGACTTCCCCCGCGCGCTCGAGGCGGGGCTCACGGGCGGCACCTGGATCATCACGACCAACCCCTTCAAGCCCGCCCGCTGGCGTCGCGACGCCTTCTTCCGGAACCTCGATCGCATCAAGGCGCTCTTCGCCGAGACGGCCAGCGACTTCCAGCACGTGCGCACCGCCGCCGAGTACCGCGCCGCCCGCGCCGCCGGTCGGCACGGCGCCTTCCTCGGCATCCAGGGCGGCAACGCCCTCGACCACGCCCTCGACGACGTCGGCCGCATCCCCGACGGCGACATCCTCCGCTGCACCGTCGTCCACCTGACGACCTCGAGCCTCGGCCAGACCAGCAACCCGCTCCCGCGGCGGCTCAGCGGCAAGGAGGGGCTCACCGATCGGGGCCGGGACTTCGTGCGGCGCCTGAACGACGCGAAGATCTTCGTCGACCTCGCGCACATCTCGCGGAAGGCCTTCTTCGAGGCCGCCGAGGTCCACGATGCGAGCCAGCCGCTGATGGTCACGCATACGGGCGTCGCCGGCGTCTACGAGCACTGGCGCAACCTCACCGACGAGCAGCTCCGGGTGGTCGCCGACACGGGCGGGACCATCGGCGTGATGTTCCAGGAGAGCTTCCTCGCGAAGAAGGGCGCGACCGCGGACACCATCGTCGATCACCTCGCGCACATCTGCGACACGGTCGGCGAGGACCACGCGAGCATCGGCTCGGACTACGACGGCGCGATCTCGCCGCCGCCGGACGTCCCGACCCTCTTCGAGCTGCCGAAGCTCGTGCAGCTCATGCTCGATCGCGGCTGGAGCGACGCGCGCGTGCGGAAGATCCTCGGCGGCAACTTCCTCCGCGTCGTCGAGCAGCTCCGCGGCTGACACGCCGACTCACCGACGCACCGACGCACCGGATACGCACCGACGCGCCGGATACGCACCGCCGCCGCGACGGCGTCGCCCCACGCCGAGACACCAGAGCGCCGACGCGGGATGTGTCCCACGCCGATGCGCCTCGAGCCCGCTCACTCGCAGAGCTCGATCGTGTCCGCGGAGACGTTCGAGAACGTCTGGATGACGAGGCCGCCGGTCTGCTCCGAGCCGAGTCGTGCGTGACCGCGCTCCGACGGGCTCCACCGGCCAGGGCGCCGCCTCAGGCGCGGGGGCGGCGCCGTCGTCGCGCGGCCCAGAGGACGAGCGCGAGCCCGGCGAGCCCGGTCCCCGCCGGGCTGCCCGTCGTCGCGCATCCGCCCCCGCCGTCGGGCTCCGCGCCCGCGTCCCGGGCCGCCCCGCCGGCGTCCTCCCGGAGCGCTCCCGCGTCGTCCGCGGCGCCCGCGTCCGCGCCTGCGTCCGCCGTCGCGCCCGCGTCCGCCTCCGGCCCGGCGTCGCTCCCCGGCGGCCGCCGGAGCGCGAGGTAGGCGCACTGGAAGTACGTGTCGTCGCCCCCGACCTCGTAGGGCCGCTTGTCGTACATCACCTGGATCAGCTGCAGCGTGCAGCGCTCGCACTCCACGTCCGGCAGCGTCACGCTCACCCGGTACTCGCCCCCGTCGGGCCGGTCGGGGATCCGGTCGACGAGCACGGTGCCCGTCGTGTCCTCGGCGAAGACCGGGTCCGGGCCGCGGGCGCAGTTCTCGAGGCAGATTGGCTCCGCGAAGTCGTCGTCTCCGTCCTCGTCGAAGGCGATCCGATAGTGCCCCGGGTGCTCGACGAACTCGTCGAAGACCACCTCGATGGTCTCGCCCGGCGCGAACACGCTCACGTTCTCCGAGCGCACGCTCCCGGTGCGGCCGCAGGGCGGGTTCTTGATGCGCTCGCGCCCCTCGCGCGGCACCGGGCTCACCAAGCCCACGTGCGCCTCGGCCACCTCCGGGGCGAGCGCGAGGGCGAGCAGCGGGGCGAGGACGAGGAGGCGGCGCATGGTCTCGAGGCTACTCGCTCTCCGCGCCTTCCGCGGCCGGGGCCTCCCCGGCAGGTGGCGCGCCGTCCAGCTCGACGGGCTCTGCCGGCGGCGGCGGGAGCGGGTCGCGCGGCTCGAGCACGTAGAGCCAGGCGTTGTTCCAGCTCGTCGCGAAGACCCGCAGCCGAGGCGTCCCCTCCGGCCCGTCCTCGCTGACGCGCACGGCCAGGCCCACGAGCTGGTCGGCGCCCGGGACCTCGCTCGTCCGGTGGGTGAAGCCGCGCAGGTCGGCGAGCGTGACGTCGCTCGAGTGGTAGTTCGCCGTCGCCGCCCAGCGCCCGTCCTGGCTCAGCCCGAGCGAGCGCGGGTTGCGGCCCGTGGGCGCGAGGCCGACGCGCCGGCCGAGGGCGACGTCGTAGACGCCGATCGAATTCAGCGTGCAGGTCACGACGAGGTGGCGTGCGTCCGGCGTGACGTGGAGGTGGCGCGGGTAGGGGCAGGTGCGGAAGCGCCGGAGCTCCTCGTGCGCGGGCGAGAACTCCTGCACGAAGTCGCTCCGGAAGCTCGCCACGAAGAGGTTCCCGTTCGGCCGCATGGCCATGCCGCGCGGCTGCTCCCCCGTGCGCAGATAGCCCAGGACCTCGCGCGTCTCCGTGTCGACGACGGCCACCCGCCGCTGCGTGTAGAGCGCGACGTAGAGCCGGTCGCCCTCCGGCGAGAGCACCATGAATTTGGGGTTCGCGCCGACGGGGATCTCGTGGCGCACGGCGTAGCTGGCCGTGTCGACCACCTCGACGACGCCGCGGCGGAAGTTCGAGACGTAGGCGGTCGCCCCGTCGGGGCTGAAGGCGGTCTCCACGGCGTTCCCGGGGAAGCGGACGACGCCCACGCGCTCGAGCGTGTCCGCGTCGAAGACGAAGACGTTGTCCTCGCCGATGCGCCCGAAGTTCGACACCCAGACGCGCCGCCCGTCCGGGCTGAGGTGGACGCTCTTCGGCTGCACGCTCGTGCGCACCCGCGTGACGACCTCGAGCTCCGGCGCGCCGCGCTCGGTCCGGCGGACGCGCACCCGGCGCCGACGCCCGCGCCGGCGCGCTCGGCGTGCCCGGCGCTCGCCCTCGGCGCGCTCCACCCGCTCTTCGCTCGGCTGGGCGGAGGCCGCGCCCGGGAGCGTGGCGAGCACGAGGAGCGCGCCGAGCATCACCCCCGCCCCGACGCCGATCGCCCCGGTCCTCCGTCTCATCGCTCCGCCCCTCCGGCCTGGCCCGCGCTCCCCGCTTCGTCCGCGCCCCCCGCCTCGTCCGCGCCCTCGGCCGGCGGGACGGGCTCGAGGCGCACGGCCTCGCCGAGGGCCGCCGCGATCGCCGGCCAGCGCCCGGTCCGCACGAGCCCCTCGGCCTCGGCGAGCGGGATCACGCCCACGTCGAACTCGCGCGTCTCCCGCGCCGCCCGCGCCCAGAAGTTGTTGTCGGTCCAGAGCGGCGTCCCGGTGAGCCCCTCCACCCGCACCCGCTCGCCCTCCACGACGAAGCGCGTCCGCAGGAGCACCCCGTCGCGCGTCTCGGGCATGCGCAGCGCCTGGTGGAGTCGCGGGCTGACCCGCCCCCGGGGTCGCCAGCGGAGCCCCTGGTTCGAGACCAGGTTGCCGAGCGAGTAGGCGACGACGGCCTCCCCGCGCGGGCTCGGCAGGCGCTCGACCTCCTGGAGCACGTGCGGGCCCGTGCCGACGATCAGATCGGCGCCGGCCTCGACCCACGCGCGCGCGCGCCGCCGCTGACCCGCGTGCGGCCGGTCCCGGAAGTCGTGGCTCCAGTGCACGCCGAGCACCACCACGTCCGCCTCGGCGCGCGCGGCGCGGAGCGCGTCCTCGACCGGTCGGCGCTTCGTCCAGGCCACGTGGGCCCGCGGCTCGGCCGTGCCCGGGGGCCGGTTGATGCGCTCGGTGTAGCTCAGGAACGCCACGCGCAGCCCGCCGCGCTCGACGACGCGATGCCCGTAGGCCGCCTCCTCCTCCACGTGCGCGCCCACGGGCACGACGCCGGCCGCCTCCAGCGCCTCCACCGTCCGCGCGAGCCCGACCGCCGCCTGGTCCCAGCTGTGGTTGTTCGCGCAGCCGACCACGTCGAGGCCGCTCCGCGCGAGGGCCGCGGCCGCCTCCGGGGGCGCACCGAGCGTCGGCGGTGAGCCCGTGTGCACGTCGCGCACGTCGTCCACGAGCGGCGTCTCCAGGTTCGCGAAGCCGATCTCGTCCGGGCCGAGGAGCTGGCGGAGCCCGCGGAAGACCCGATCCCAGCCCTGGTCGCGCGCCGCCTTCACCACCTTGATGTGCAGGAGCAGGTCGCCCGAGGCCGCGACCGTGACCCGCCGGGCCGGCGCGCCGTCCGGGGCGTTCGATCGAGCGGCAGGCTGAGCGCTCGACTGGGGGGCCAGGGCGAAGCCGGCGAGGCTCGCGGCGCTCGAGAGGAGGAGCGCGCGCGTGAGGGCGCGAGGGCGCATGGAGCGCGAGATTAATCCAGAGCGCCTCCGCGCGCACCCACCGACCCCTCGGCGCACCTCCGGCGGGAGGTGGTGTATGCTCTACCAGTGAGCGTCGACGATCCACTCGTGGGGCGCGAGCTCGAGGGGTTCACGCTGGGGGAGCGCATCGGCGCTGGGGCCACCGGCGTGGTCTATCGCGCGACGCGTGAGGACTCGGGGCAGGTCTTCGCGGTCAAGGTCCTCAACGAGGCGCTGGGGCACATCCAGTCGCTCCGCCGCCGCTTCGAGCGCGAGGCGCGCGCCCTCGGCAAGCTCACCCACGAGCACATCGTCCACATCGCCGACTTCGGCGTGGTCGACGACATCGTCTTCATCGCGATGGAGTACCTCGAGGGCGACACGCTCGAGGACCGGCTCCAGGAGGCCCCGGTGGACGCGCCGCTCGCGCTCCACGTGATGAAGCAGATCCTCGACGGGGTCGCCTTCGCCCACGACCTGCAGATCGTCCACCGGGACCTGAAGCCCGCGAACGTCTTCCTCGTCGAGCGGCCCGGCGAGCCCCTGCCCGACGTGAAGATCCTCGACTTCGGCCTGGCCAAGTTCCTGAGCATCGACGAGCTCAGCCAGGAGGGCACGCTCACGCGAAAGGGGCGCGTCGTCGGGACGCCCGCCTACATGGCGCCCGAGCAGATCACCGGCGTCTCCCTGGACGTGCGCGCCGACGTCTACGCGGCGGGCATCGTGCTCTTCGAGCTCCTCGCGGACCGGCGCCCCTTCGACTACGACCGGCGCTCCCAGCTGCTCCGCGCCCCCCTCTTCGAGCCGCTCCCGAAGCTCGCCGACATCCGCCCCGAGCTCGAGGTGGATCCGGAGCTCGAGGCGGTCATCCGCAAGGCCCTCGCCAAGGATCCCGGCGAGCGCTACCCGGACGCGCGCGCCATGTACGACGCGCTCCAGCCCTTCGGGCCGGGGGCGGTGCGCATGGCCGGTGATCGCGAGCGGGACCACCAGCGCTCGCGGGCCGGCACGACCTCCGTGGTCATCAGCGCCGAGGAGCGCGTGAAGCTCTCGACCATGAGCGATCCGGCGGCCCCGCCCACCGTGGACGCCGAGCCACCCGCGCCGCTGGGGACGCTCCCGCCGGAGCCGCCGCCGAGCGCCGCGAAGGCGACGGCCGCACAGGAGAAGGGGCGGAGCGCGGCCGGGCGCGGGTGGGTGACGGCGCTGGTCTGGCTCGTGGGCCTGGCGGGGCTCGGCGGCCTCGCCGGGCTGGCCTGGTATGCGACGACGCTCCGCTAGCGATCGACGGCCTCCCGGCCATCGCCGAGGCCGGATTCCGTGAATCCGGCGAGAGCGCGATGGGCGACCCGCGAGCTTCGGGCGGCTCGGCCTGCTCCGGGGAGGGCGCGTCGACCGGTGACGAACCCGGGCTCGGAAGGATGAGGGCCCCACGGAGGGCGACGCGGCGGCTCGGTGGACGACCTGAGGTCGAGCGGGGGCGTTCTTGCGTTCGTTCGCTCGCTCGCCGATCGTGTTCGCGATGCGACGCTCCGCGCTCTGGCTCTCGCTCGCTCTCACTCTGGCCACGCCGGCGTGCGGAGGCGACGACGACGGTGGAAGAGACGCGGGCGAGGGCGTGGACGCGGGCGAGGGCGTGGACGCGGGCGGGGGCGTGGACGCGGGCGAGACCATGTGCCGGGCAGAGGGCAGCGCCTGCGATCTGCCGCCCGAGGGCGGCTGCTGCGGCGGGCTCGCGTGCTGCTACGTGGCGAGCGACGGGGGCCCCGTCCGCGCCTTCTGCGTTCCGAGTGGCACCCCCTCCATGGGCTGCATCTGATCCGCGCGACCGCGCCGGGAGCGGCCTCGCCTGCCTCCCGCCTCTGTGGTCTCCGGACCGGAGCGCCCTCCCTCCGTCGACCGAGCCCCCTCGGAGCGCGCCCGACGGCCCCAGGCTCCACCGACCTGCCCCCGCCAACCGCTCGCTCGTCTGGCCCGGCCTGCCCGGGGCGGGAGCGATGCGCGCCCCGGCGGCGGCGCGTGGGTGGTAGGCTGCTCCGGTGGCGGAGTTCGACACGTCCGACGCGACCCAGGCGACGCTCCCTCCCTTCGTGGAGGTCGAGTTGGTCTACGAGACCGGGCACCCCGGCATGGACACGACGCCCTGGCGCGCTTTCGAGATCTGGACGCGCAATCGCATCTACTCCTGCGATTGGCGCATGCGCTGCATCGAGGTCCTCGCGCGCGCGAGCGGGGAGCCGGATCCGAAGCACCCGCTCCTCGGCGCGCGCCTCGCCGGCGGCCAGGTCCAGCAGGACGACGCCATCGAGGTGACCTCGCCCTGCCCGCGCCCGGGCTGCGAGGCGGTCTTCGAGCACCCGAAGGCGAAGGGCTACGTGACGACCTCGACGGTCTCGCGCGTCGTCCTCCGCCTGCGCGTCCTGACCGTCCCGCAGAAGCGCATCGAGCCCACCTGGGACGACCTCACGGAGAGCTGGCGCCGCTGAGCCCGGCGCGCGTTGGGGGCCCGGCCCGGCTGCGCCATACTCGCCGGGTGTCAGCCTCCCGGAGTGAGATGGACGAGGCCCTCCGCTGGACCAGCGCTGGCCGCAGCTCGCCGCTGATCCGCATGCTCGGCGGGGCCAGCGGCGGCACCGACCCGCGCGCCTTGCTCCGCCGCCGCGTCGGCATCTACGCGCTCTGCGGCGCCGCGTTCCTCCTCGGCTACTGGATCTACGGCAACCTCACGGCGCACCTCTACGAGGTCGACCTCCCCACGAGCTGGCTCCTCCACGTCGAGATCCCCCTCGCCACCGCCTGCGTCTGCGGCTGGCTGGCGGCCCGCCGGCTCCGCCTCGGCATCACCGGCCTCTACACCCTCGAGGCGGCGCTCACGCTCCTCCTCTGCGGGAGCTACGCCCTCGTCGTCCATCAGGTCGGCGATCGGATCCTGCCCGGCTGGTTCGCGGTCATCGGCTGGATGAACGCCATGACCATGACCCTGCTCCTCCGCGCCGTCGTCGTGCCGAGCACCATGGGCCGCACCGCCGTCCTCAGCCTCCTCGCCTACGCGGCGCTCTTCTCCGTCGCCACCCAGGTCGACCCGGCGCCGGCCGAGCTCCTCCGGCTCGAGTTCGGCGCCCCGAGCTACGTCGTCACCTGGGGTCTCGGCTTCACCGCCGTCGGCGCCGTCACCAGCGCCGTCATCTACGGCCTGCAGGCCCGCGTCCGCGCCGCGCTCCGCCTCGGCCAGTACCACCTCACGCGCAAGCTCGGCGAGGGCGGGATGGGCGTCGTCTACCTCGCCGAGCACGTGCTCCTGAAGCGCGAGACGGCCGTGAAGGTCCTCCCGCCCGAGAAGGCGGGCCTCGACGCCATCGCCCGCTTCGAGCGCGAGGTCGTCCACACGAGCCGGCTCGCCCACCCGAACACGGTCCAGATCTACGACTACGGGCGCACGCCCCAGGGCCTCTTCTACTACGCCATGGAGTACCTCCAGGGGCTCACGCTCGAGGAGCTCGTCGCCGAGGACGGGCCCCAGCCCCCGGCGCGCGTCGTCCACCTGCTCCGCCAGGCCGCCGCCGCCCTCGCCGAGGCGCACGGCCGGGGCCTGGTCCACCGCGACGTGAAGCCCGCCAACCTGATGGTCTGTCACCGGGGCGGCGTGCCCGACATGCTCAAGGTGCTCGACTTCGGCCTGGTGAAGGAGCTCGCCACCGCCTCGAAGGACCCCTCGCTCAGCCAGGCCGGCGCCCTCGCCGGGACGCCCCTCTACTTGGCGCCCGAGGCCATCCGCGGCGATGCCCTCGACGGCCGCGCCGACCTCTACGCCCTCGGCGCCGTGGCCTACTACCTGCTGACCGGGGAGCCCGTCTTCGAGGGGACGACGACCGTCGAGATCTGCGCGGCCCACCTGCACCGCGAGCCGGCCCCGCCGAGCGAGCGCGTCCCGGAGATCCCGGACGCCCTGGAGGGGTTGGTGCTCCAGCTCCTCGCCAAGGACCCGACCGAGCGACCGGCGGACGGCGCGGCGCTGGTGCGCGAGCTCGACGCGCTGCAGCTCGCCGGCTGGGACGCCGACGCCCGCGTCGCCTGGTGGGAGGCCCGGGGCGCGCTGGTCCGGCGGCTCCGGGCGGGCGAGGCCCCTGCGAGCACGAACCAGACCCTGGCCGTCGCGTTGACCGTCCCCGCGGTCGACCCGGGGGCGCCGGTCGGGTACTCTCCGGCCGAGCCGTGATGAGCCGAACCACCATGTTGGCCGCCGTGGCCGTCGCCATCCTCGGCGGCGTGCTCTACGCGCTCCACCTGCGGCATTTCGAGGCCAAGGAGAGCGGCGGCGAGCTCGTGAGCGTCGTCGTCGTGCTCGCGGAGATCCAGGAGGAGGAGCCCATCACCCGGGCCGCCCTGGGCTTCCGCTCGGTGCCCCGGCGCTTCGTCGAGGATCGGCACGTGAAGGCCGGCCAGATCGACCGCGTCCTGGGCATCCCGGCCACCCGCACGCTGCGCCCCGGCTTCTGGGTGAACTGGAACGACGTGGGCGCGAACGCGCGCGAGGAGACCAACCTCTCCGACACGGTGCAGGACGGTCTGCGCGCCTTCACCATCGAGGTCGAGTCCTGGACGCTCGGCAAGATGGTCGCCGCGGGCGACAAGGTGGACGTGCTGATCACCGCGCGGCGTCCGGGCGGCGCGACGCGCCTGACGACCGTGCTCCTGCAGAACCTGCTCGTGCTCGCCGTGGGCGCGCGGCGGACCTCGCTGAACACCGGCCGCGGGGATGGGGACACGCAGCAGTCGGGGCGGAACAACCGCTTCGTCACGCTGGCCGTGAACCTCCAGGAGGCGACGGCGCTCTACCACGCGCTGAGCTTCGCCGAGCGCCTGCACCTCGTCGTGCGCAACCCGGACGACGCGGAGCTGATGCGCGACGTGCCGATGACGACCGACACGGACCTCATCGAGGCCGAGCGCCGGGCGATGATCCAGTTCCGCCGCGTCTTCCAGCAGCAGCAGGAGACGCAGCCGGCCATCGACCGCGTCGACTAGCGGCCTCTCAGGCCTCGTCGGGAACCGCGCTGGGAGCGGTGGACGTCGACGCCGAGCCCGTCGGCACGGAGTCCGTCGGCACCGAGCCCGTCGGCACCGCGTCCGTCGGCACGGAGTCCGTCGGCACGGAGTCCATCGGTACCGGGCCCGTGGGTGCGCGCCGGTACCAGAGGTCGACGAGGAGCACCCAGAGGGCCGCGGCGGTCCAGCCGGCGAGGACGTCGCTCGGGTAGTGGACGCCGAGGTAGGTGCGGGTCCAGCCGACGACCAGCGGGAGGAAGAAGAGCCCCCAGGCGTGCTTCCGGTAGGCGGCGTGGGAGCCGGGCTCGAGCCGGCGGACGACGAGGAAGAGGGCCAGGGCGAAGGCCATCGTCGACTGGCTGTGGCCGCTCGGGAAGGAGAGCCCGCGGGGCTCGTAGACCCGCGCCACGATGGTCGGCCGGGGGCGCGCGAAGAGCATCTTCAGGCCCTCGTTCAGGAGCGCCGAGCCCCCGAGCGCGGCCGCGAGGAAGACGCCCGTGCGGCGGCGCGCGGCGAAGGCGGCGATCGTCACGAGGGCGCACATGGGCACCATCACCTCGTGGCCGCCGAGGTGGGTCAGGCCGCGGACGACGGCCGTGAGCGCGGGGCCGCGGAGGGCTTCGTGGAGCCGGAGCCAGGCGCCGTCGAAGAGGATCGGCGCGTCCTCGACGAGCGCGCCGAGCGCACCGAAGAGGAGCGCGAGGGGCGTCAAGAGCAGGGCAGGGAGCCGCACCGGGTCAGCATACTCCGGAGCGCCGGCCTGTGGACGGAGGCCGCCCGGCGCGTCGCTCGAGGCCCTGGCGAGGGAGTGTCTCGAGGCTCGGCGAATCGAGCGCGAGCACGAGCACGCACGAGCACGCGGGGCTCTCGAAACCGTTCCGCGCCGGATCCGGGACCCCGTGCGTCGCTCAGAGGCGGGGCGGGTCGTCGCCGTTCGGGTTGCCGAAGGGGGGCGCGGCGGGCTGGCCGCGGCGGGCGTCGAAGTGCTCGAGGACCCAGCGCACGGTCGGGAAGGCGAGCTCGTCCCAGGGGAGGGCGTCCCAGGCGACGAGCGCGACCTCCTCGCTCTCCGGGCCGGCCTCCACGTGCGGGTCGAGCAGGCGCGCGCGGAAGAGCATCTGCACCTGGCTGATGTGCCGCACCGTGTAGACGGCGAGCAGGTCGTCGATGGCGATCTTCGCGCGCGCCTCCTCCCAGGCCTCGCGCGCGGCGCCCTCCTCGGGCGTCTCGCCCAGCTCGAGGTAGCCCGCGGGGATCGTCCACCAGCCCTTGCGCGGCTCGATGGCGCGCCGGCACATCAGGATGCGCCCCTCGTGCTCGACGACGCTGCCGACGACGATCTTGGGGTTCTCGTAGTCGACGAAGCCGCAGCGATCGCAGACGCGCCGCTCCCGATCGTCGCCGGCGGGCACGCGCCGCCGAAACCGCACCTCTTCGCCCATGCCTCGTTCCTCGCGCCGTCGCGGCGGAAAGGCAAGGGTGGGGGTCGCGGGAGTGGTGTGTGGAGGGTGGCGTGGTGCGGCGGGAGGGGGTGTGGTGCGGGGAGGCCCCTTCGGCCCGGCGGCAGGGGTACGGGGCTCTCGTCCGCCACCGGTGTCGGCCTTCTGGCTGCGGGCACGGGCAGGGGCAGGGGCAGGGGCACGGGTTTTCCGTCCTCCGGGGTCGCCGGTGTGGCGGAGCGCCCCGACCGGGGCCTGCCGCGCCGGTCGGGGCGCCGGCAGGGGGCGGGCGCCGACGTCGGCATCGTTCCTGCTCCTCTTCCGGGCATGGATCAGAAGAACGAGCTCAAGCACCGCATCGAAGCCAAGCAGAAGGAGCTCGAGGCACGCCTCGCGAAGCTGAAGGCCGACTCGAGCCAGAGCGCCCGTCAGGAGCGTCAGGAGATCGAGAACAAGCTCGACGACCTGAAGCAGCGCATGGGCGACTCCTGGGACGACTTCTCCGAGAAGGTCGCCGGCAAGCTGAACGAGTGGCTGAAGGCCGCCTGAGCGGCGCCCGCTCCCGCCCCCACTCCCCGCACGACGAGAGAGGCCGCCGAGCTCCAAGCCCGGCGGCCTCTTCGCGTCGTCTTCTCGCGGCGCCGGGTGACGTCCCCGACGCTCACGCGACGATCGTCACTCCGCCGCTTCCGGGACCGCCTTGCGCTCCGAGAGGCCGACCGCCTCGCAGAGGATCTCGGCGATGTCGCGCTGCGCGACGTCCTCTTCCTTGTCCTCGCCCTTGATGCCGTCGGTGAGCATCGTCATGCAGAAGGGGCAGGCCGAGGCGACGGTGGTCGCGCCCGTGTCGAGCAGCTGCAGCGTGCGCTTGGTGTTCACGCGCGTGCCGCCGGTCTCCTCCATGAAGTACTGCGCGCCGCCGGCGCCACAGCACAGCCCCTGCTGCTTGCTCCAGTAGGGCACCTCGACGAGCTCGACGCCCTCGATGGCCTCGAGGATCTGCCGCGGCGACTCGTAGACCTGGTTGTAGCGGCCGAGGTAGCAGCTGTCGTGGTAGACCATCCGGCCCTGCACGGCGTGCTTCGGCTCGAGCTTCCCGGCTACGAGCAGCCCGTTCAGGTAGTCCGCGTGGTGCACCACGTCGTACTGGCCGCCGAAGTCCGGGTACTCGTTGAGCAGCGTGTTGAAGCAGTGCGGGCAGGCGGTGATGATCGTCTTCTTCTCCGCCTCGTAGCCCGCGAGCGTCTCGACGTTCTGCTCCGCCATGATCTGGAAGAGGAACTCGTTGCCGCCGCGCCGCGCCGGGTCGCCGGTGCAGCTCTCCTCGGTGCCGAGGATGGCGAAGTCGACGCCGGCCTCCTGGAGCAGGAGCGCGACGCTCCGCGCGACCTTCTGGGCCCGGTCGTCGAAGCTCGCCGCGCAGCCGACCCAGTAGAGCACCTCGGCGTCCGGCCGGTCCTTCAGGAGCGGCACGTCGAGGCCCTCGGTCCAGTCCGCCCGGTCCATGTTGGACACGTTCCAGGGGTTGCCGTTGCGCTCGATGCCGTTGAAGGCGCGCTGGAGGTCGGGCGGGAACTCGCCCTTCATCATGACCTCCTCGCGACGCATTCCGACGATCTTGTCGACGTAGCTGATCATCACCGGGCACTGCTCCTCGCAGGCGCGGCAGGACGTGCAGCTCCAGATGACGTCCGGGTGGAGGATGTGCGGGAGGATCTCCACGTCCGCCGCGTCCTGGAGGAAGTAGGCGCCCTCCGGGGCGTGCGGGAAGGTGTGGAGCGGCTCCTTCTCGTCCGTCTCGAGCTCCGCGCCCCCGGCGCGCGGCGCGTCCTGCGGGCGCTGCACGTCGTCGTCCTTGCCGAACACCGAGTACTCGGAGGCGTAGAGGTGGTCGCGGAGCGCCAGCGTGAGGTGCTTCGGCGAGAGGACCTTGTCCGTCACGTAGGCCGGGCAGTTGTCGCTGCAGCGGCCGCACTCGGTGCAGGTGTAGAGGTCGAGGATGTCCGTGTAGGTGAGGTCCCGGATCGTCTTGATGCCGAGGGCCTCCTCGCGCTCGATCTTGCCCTCCATGTCCTCGACCTTCGGCAGCGCCGCCGGCTTCGGGTCGTACGCGAAGACGTTCGGCATGACCGTGAGGATGTGGAAGTGCTTCGAGTAGGGGAGGATGTTCAGGAAGAGCAGGACCCAGGCGGCGTGCCACCAGAAGCCGGCGTGCTCGAAGACCTTGATGGTCCCCATGGACGCGCCGTCGAGGAGGATGCCGATGACCGAGCCGAAGGGCTCGTACCAGGCCCAGTGCACGCTGGTGTTCGCGGCCTTGGCCTCCACGGCGAGGTGGCCGCCGACGTAGAAGAAGTCGGCCGCCATCATCGAGAAGATGATGAAGAGGATGAGGTTCGGCTCGAAGCCGAGGGTCATGCGCGGCTTGTCGCCGACGGCCTCCGGGTCACCGCTGTCCTTGCCCTTCTTCGAGAGGCGCAGGTACCAGAAGGCCACCGCGCCGGCCATGGCGCCCGCCGCGGCGAGCTCCTTGCCGAGCGAGTAGAGCTTGCCGAACCAGTGCTCGGTGCTGAGCAGGCCGAAGAAGAAGTTCCAGTCGTAGTCGAAGCCGCGACCCCAGAGCAGGATCGAGTTCAGCAGCAGGACGTTGAACGCGGCGAAGATGACGATGTGGGCGAGGCCGGCCGTGAGGTAGCCCTTCTTCTTCCACATCTTCTCCTGGCCGAGGGCGGTCAGGAGGACCTTCTTGGTGCGCAGGACGAGCTGGCCGGGCGTCCACTGGAAGCGGGGATCGGGGCGGCCGATCATGACCTGGCGGTAGCGCCGGTAGACGGACCAGCTGAAGAACGCCAGCGTGCTGACGAGCACGAGAGTCATGGCGATGGGGCTCATGAGTAGCTCCTGGGAATCGGTGCCGGCGCGGGTGCGCCGGGGGCGGAGTCGACGTTCCTCGTGGGTCGCCGCACCGCCCCCGCTGCATAGGAGGCGGGGCCCGGGAAGTCAACGAATGCGGCCCATCGCCGAGGGGGGCGAGGGGCGTCTTTCCACGCGCGCGCGAGGGCGCGGGCGACTCCTGGGGGGCCGGCGCGCGAGACGGAGCGGCGCCGCGCGAGCGAGCGGTCGGCCTCGGCGAACGGCGGGGTCGGTGAGAAAAAACATCGTGCCCTAATCTTTCGGGGGCGAAGCGCTCCGTCGCGTGCTATCCGCGATCCGTGGGCAGTCGCTTCGAGGAAAGCATCCTGGTCTCCATCCGCCGGATGACGCGGGCCATCGATCTGCACAGCCGGCAGCTCGCCAAGCAGCACGAGCTGACCGGGCCGCAGCTCGTCTGTCTGCGGCAGATCCACCGGGAAGAGGAGACCAGCCCGACGAAGCTCGCCCGCACGGTCTCGCTCAGCCAGGCCACGGTGACCGGCATCCTCGACCGGCTCGAGCGGGACGGCCTGGTGCGCCGGGAGCGGAGCGCGCGCGACAAGCGGAAGGTGCTCCTCTCGCTCACGGACAAGGGCCTCAAGCTCGTCCGCGCGGCGCCCTCGCCGCTCTCCGAGGAGTTCCGCAGCCGCCTCGCCTCCCTCCCGGAGGGGGAGCAGGCGATGATCGACTGGATCCTCCGCCGCGTCGTCGAGATGATGGAGGCCGGGGACTTCGACGCCTCGCCGCTGATGAGCACGGGCCCGGCGACGGCCCAGGCCGGCGACATCGCGGACTTCCTCGAGCACGACCCGGCCGCCCAGGACGACGTCGACGCCGCCGAGTGAGCGGGCTCTCGGCGCTGCCATCGAGCCCCCACCGCCGCCCACAGCGCGCGAAACGCGTGCCCGGCCGTCGCTCCCCCTTCGTGCGCTACGGGCTCTGCTTGCAGCGAGCGGGCCGGGGGGCTACCACTTCCTCACTGGGCCCAGGGCCCAAATCCTTCGTATGCTAAGTATTTTCTCGCTCTCGCTGCGCGCGCTCCCTCCGGCCCATGGGGTCGAGGCCGATCGGCGCGCCGTGGGGCGACGCGACGCCGCGAAGGTCGAACGCATCATCTGGAGCCAGCCGCCGGCCGCGTCCGCCTGAGGCCATGGCTCGTCGTGGGAGCGTGGGGCGCTGGGCGCCCGGCTCCCCGCGCTTCGCGTCGGCCTCTCGGGCGGCGCATCGGACGGGAAGGAGAGAACGGGTTTTGTCGGAACAGCTCTTCGTGCATCGGCACCGGCCGGAGTGGGGTCGGGCCATCGTCGCCTCGCAGGGGGCCGGGCGCCGCGTCTACCAGTTCGAGGACGGGCGCACGCGCGTCATCGCCCACGACTACTGGGATCTGATGGAGCCCGTGGAGGAGGGCGCCGAGGGCCTCGGCAAGTCCCTCCGCCGCCTGCGTCTGCTCGTGAAGGGCACCGACTCCTCGATGCGTTCGTCGCCGCCGCCGAAGGCGAGCAAGGACTCCGGGGACCAGATCGAGATCTTCAAGTCGGCGCTCGCCGACGGCTTCCAGGAGGCGAGCTATACCTCGCGCTACCGGGGCGCCGAGGACCGCACGCGGAAGTCGCAGATCGACCCGAAGATCGAGCTCGCCCAGGAGAAGCTCGTCGAGGCCGAGGTGCCGCTCCCCCAGGGGAAGGACGCGAAGGCGTGGCTCGACCTGGTGCGTGAGGTGATCTTCGCGACGGACCTGCTGACCGCGTCCGAGCGGAAGGCGCTGCAGGGCGTGAAGGGCGACGGCGTGGAGGCGGTGGCGATCACCTCCTGGCGCCTGGTCTACGACGACGAGCACCCGTTCCCCGAGCGCTTCGAGGCGTGGGTGGACGCGCTCGAGGAGGCCGGCGCGCGGCCGACCTGGGGCCTGGCGACGTCGCTGCCGGCGCTGCTCGATCCGCAGAAGCACGTCTGCGTGCGCACCAGCGTCTTCCGGGCGCAGGCGTCGACGATCATGCCGACGCTGAGCGTCGACCCGGAGGCGGATCTCGCGGTGTACGAGGCGCTGCAGAAGATGGTCCTCGACCTGCGCAAGCGGCTCGAGAAGGAGGGGCTCGAGCCCCGGGACCTCTTCGACGTACGAAATTTCATTTGGCTCACGCTCCGGAAGGACGCGGAGCGCAAGCTCGGGGAGATGGCATGAAGGGTGTAGTGATTGCGCTGTTCGAGACGCCCTTCGAGGCCTCGCGCGCGGTGGATCAGCTGATCTACCTGCCGAAGCCGCTGAAGATGGGCTGCATGATCGCGGAGCAGACGGCCGACGACCTCCCCACGGGGGGGCTGAAGCCGCTGCGGCACAAGCTCAACGGGGGGCTGGCGACGCTGGCCCAGGAGGGCTCGGGCGTCGACGGCTTCGAGCGCCCCGTGCACGCCTCGGGCGCGCTGCTCGAGATGCTGAGCGACGACGTGAGCAAGGAGGCGGGGACCGTGAAGGACGCCTTCGCCGAGCACGGCTACAGCCCCGAGCAGGTCGAGGCGATCGGCGCCGTCGTGAAGGGCGGTGGCGCGGTGCTGAGCGTCCGGACGAAGGACCGGAGCGCGCTCGAGCACGCCGTGGAGACCTTCGCGCTGACCGGCGCGGTGCAGGTCTTCTGAAGAGCCCGCCCTCGCCCGCGGAAGGGGCGAGAACGACGCGAGCCCCGGCCGGATTCGGTCGGGGCTCTCGTCGTTCGTGGGGCCCGGGTCGCCGGGGGGCTGCTTCGTGGGAGCGTCGGGGCTGGCGTCCGGGGGCCTCAGGCGGCGGCGCGGAGGGCGGGGGCCGGGTCCGGGTAGCGGGTGCGCGCGCGCTCCAGGAGGCGGGCGGCGAGCTCTTCGTTGGCCACGAGCGGGTTGGCCTCCAGCGCGGCCGTCAGGTCGCCGCGGCGCGCGATCGCGTGGGCGGCGAGGCGCTGGTAGCGCTCGAGGCGGCGGAGGAGCTCTCCGAGGGCCTTCGGCCGGGTCGCCGGTCGATCCGTGGGGCCGTCCCCGAGGGAGCCGAGGGCGAGCACGACCGTGTCCCGCTCGAAGGCCTCGCTGAGGCCGTCGTTGGGCCGATGGAGGGGCGCCAGCGCGCCGCCGCCGAGGGAGCCGAGCGCGGCCCGGATCGCCTCGGAGAGGGGGGCGGGCGCCCGCGGCCGGTCGCGCGTGGAGCCGACGGCGTCGGCGCGCTCCCGGGCGAGCTCGACGAACTCCTTGGGGTAGGCGTAGACGGCGAGCTGGCTCGTGGGCCAGCCCTCCTCCGGCATGGCGCGGCCGATGCGGGCGGCGTGCTGGAGCCGGAGTCGCTGCTCGCCGTCGAGCTCGGCGGGCATCTCGAGGGTTCCCGCCGGCGCCTCCCAATGCGCGCCCATGCAGTCGAGGCCCTCGAGCCAGGCGACGCCGCCCACGCCGAGGAGGCCGCCGCGCAGGGTCACGGCGCCGGGCGCGAGCGACTCGAAGAGCGCCCGCGAGGCGAAGGGCTCGGGGGCGAGCCCGAAGGCGCGCCGGCCCGCGTCGTGGAGCGCCTGGGTGACGAGCCCGATCGGATCGGCGCCCTGCAGCAGCACGGCGTGGGGGGCATGTGTGGCCACGGCCTCCGCGAGCTCGAGGGCCTGGGGGATGGCCCGGCAGGCGCGCAGGAGCCCCGCCGGGCCGAACGCCGGATGGGCGGGCAGGCCCAGCTCGAGGGGCAGGCGGGTGTCCAGGCGGCGGCTCGCCAGCGTGCCCGCGTCGGCCAGGTGGAGGACGACCGTCGCGTCCCGGAGCGCGCTCGGGAGATCGGTGGCGACTTCGAAAGGCAGCGTGCCTGCGGCGGCGCGGAGGCCTTCGTCGATGGCGCCCGGGGTGCTCGGCTCGAAGAGGCGGAGCCCGGCGAGCGTGGGGCCGGCGCGCTGGAGGTCGCTCAGGAGGGTGGGGAGGCGGGGGTCGCGCGTCCCGACGATGGCCAGGCGTGGCGCGCTCCCCCGATCGGCGCGGTCCGCGAACATGTCTCTGGAATCAAAGAGCAGAAATGCTTTGCATGCAATGGGTCTCCGCCGGAAATACGGCGGAATTGGCCGAATCGGGGGCGTGGTTGTCCCAGATGGGGGAGGGTGAGAGGGGGGTGGTCTGTGAAGGCTCACGGGCGCGGGAAGCACGAGTCTCGGCCCGAGCCCCCAGTCCCGACGCGAGCCCGAGCCGGGAGCACCTGCGCGAGCGCGAGCGCGAGCCCAACTCCGTCAGAGGTACGGCCGTGCGCCGAGGCCGGCCGTGCGCCGATCCCGTCCCGGGTACGGCTGCGCGCCGATCCCGTCCCGGGTACGGCTGCGCGCCGAGTCCGTCCCGGGTACGGCCGTGCGAGTCCGTCCCGGGTACGGCCGTGCGAGTCCGTCCCGGGTACGGCCGTGCGCCGATTCCGTCCGGGGTACGGCCGTGCCGATTCCGTCCCGGGTACGGCCGCGCGCCGATTCCGTCCCAGGTACGGCTGCGCGCCGATTCCGTCCCGGGTACGGC
>PABA01000178.1 GCA_002699025.1 Sandaracinus sp.
CGCTCACGGTCGACCTCGTCAGCCCGATCGCGCTCGACGTCAACACGCGCTTCGCCATCCGCGAGGGCGGCCGCACCGTCGGCGCCGGCGTCATCTCCAAGATCATCGAGTGATCGGGGGCGCCATGACCGAAGCCTCGGCGTCCTCCTCCAGAGGAGACACGGCGTGAGCGACGGTCGTGGCGCCAAGCGCGTGAAGATCGTGCTCGTGTGCAGCGAGTGTGGGGCGCGCAACTACAAGACCAACAAGTCGCCGAACGCGACCGAACGCCTGGTCTTGAAGAAGTTCTGCCCCTCCTGCCGCACCCACACCGAGCACCGCGAATCGCGCTGATCGCCGCGCCAGCGTCTCCAGGGGCAGCTGGCGCGGCGGCTCCCAGAGCCCGAAAGCGAAGTGATGTCGTAGGGTTAGCCGCCTTCCCGGTGTGCTCGCCCAACAAAAATCATGCCGGGAGTTGCGCGAGCGGCTCCCGGATCGCATATGTCCCGGCCCCGCCTTCGGCCGGGGCTCTAGGCCAGTAGCTCCAATGGTAGAGCGCCGGATTCCAAATCCGATGGTTGGGGGTTCGAGTCCCTCCTGGCCTGCCACGCCGGCTCCCGCCGGCCCCCCGAAGGACTTCTCAGAGGCGCAAACCCCATGGCGATGGAACAAGACGCTCCGGCCACCACCACGCTCGGCATCGAGCGCTGGGTGCAGTTCGCCTTCATCGGCGGCGCGCTTCTCTCGTTCTGGCTCCTCGACAACCTCTTCCAGGACATCGCGGAGTTCGTGGCGCTGAAGGCGAACATGCCCTCGCCCAACCCGACGCTGGTCACGGCCGGCTCGGCGATCCTCTCGATCATCCTGGTCGCGGGGCTCTACCGGAACGAGCGCCTGAACAAGTTCGCCCACGAGGTCGCCTACGAGCTGGCCCACGTCACCTGGCCCACCCGCAAGGAGACGTGGTCGAACACCATCGTCGTCTTCGTGGTCTCCCTCATCGCGGCCGTGATCCTCGGCCTCTTCGACGCCGCCTGGTCGGCGGTCACCGACCTCATCTACTGACGGCCCCCATGGAAAACGAAGCCCAAGAAGAGACGGTCGAGACCTCCGGCGAGGAGCAGGCGCCGGCTTCCAACGTGAAGCCCGGCATGGACTGGTACGTCATCCAGGCCTACTCCGGCTACGAGAACAAGGTGAAGCTCTCGCTCGAGGAGCGGATTCGCCAGGCCGGCATGGAGGACCTCTTCGGCGAGATCCTCATCCCGAAGGAGAGCGTCCAGGAGAACCGAGGCGGCAAGAAGCGCGTCGTCAACCGGAACTTCTACCCGGGCTACATCTTCCTCCAGATGAACCTGACGGACGAGACCTGGCACCTGGTGAAGGGCACGCCGAAGGTCTCCGGCTTCATCGGCGGCCGCCACCCCTCTCCCGTGCCCAAGCGGGAGATCGAGGTCATCGCCCGCCAGGTCGCGCAGGGCTCGGCCAAGCCGACGCCGCGCGTCTCCTTCGAGCCGGGCGACCACGTCCGGGTCACCGAGGGCGCCTTCGCCAACTACACGGGCACCATCGAAGAGGTGAACGCGGAGAAGCACAAGGTCCGCGTCCTCATCAGCATTTTCGGTCGGGCGACGCCCGTCGAGCTCGAGTACGGGCAGGTCGAGAAGACCGTCTGAGCTCGCGCAAACGACTCCCCAGCCCGGCGCCGCGAGGCCCCGGGCCGTTCGTCGCTCACCCCTCAGCCTCACCCCCGCGTCACGGCGTCGCCGTGGCGATGAAGCTCCACCACCCCTCAAGCGGTCGGCAGTCATGAAGAAGGTCATCGGACAGATCAAGCTCCAGCTCGACGCTGGTAAGGCCAACCCCTCGCCCCCCGTCGGCCCGGCCCTCGGTCAGCACGGCGTGAACATCATGGGTTTCTGCAAGGAGTTCAACGCTCGCACGCAGAAGGACATGGGGCTCGTGATCCCGGTGGTCATCACCGTGTACGCGGACCGCTCGTTCACCTTCATCACGAAGACCCCGCCGGTGCCGGTCCTCATCAAGAAGGCCCTCGGCATCGAGTCCGGCTCGCCCACGCCGAACAAGACGAAGGTCGGCACGCTGACCATGGACCAGGTCAAGGAGATCGCCGAGACCAAGCTCCAGGACACGAACGCCGGCTCCATCGAGAGCTGCATGCGCAGCGTGATGGGCACGGCCCGCTCCATGGGCGTCAACGTCGAGGGCGCCTGAGCGCACCCTCTCCATGAATCACGCGCCGGAATGGGCCGGCGCTTCCCTGCACCACCCAGGGTCCCTGGTGGTAGGCGAGCCCCGATGTCGCGAGACCTCGAGGGCGAGTCGAAGGAGGATGAATGAGAACCGGTAAAAGGCGTAGGACCGCCGCAGAGAAGGTCCAACGCGGACATCGGTACCCGCTCACCGAGGCCTGTGAGCTCGTCAAGGAGGTCGCGTTCGCGCGCTTCGACGAGACCGTGGATCTCGCTGTGCGGCTGGGCGTGAACCCCAAGCACGCCGACCAGATGGTCCGTGGCGCCGTCGTTCTCCCGCACGGGACGGGCTCCGACAAGCGCGTCCTGGTCTTCGCCAAGGGTGACAAGGTCGCCGAAGCGGAGCAGGCGGGAGCCGACTACGTCGGCGGCGACGAATACGTCGAAAAGATCAATGAAGGCTGGTTGGAGTTCGACACGGTGATCGCGACCCCGGACATGATGGGTCAGGTCGGCCGTCTCGGTCGGATCCTCGGTCCGCGTGGCCTCATGCCCAACCCGAAGGTCGGTACGGTGACCTTCGACGTGGGCAAGGCCGTCTCGGATGCGAAGGCCGGCAAGGTCGAGTTCCGTGTGGAGCGCGCTGGCATCGTGCACGCCCCCGTCGGGAAGGCTTCGTTCGACCAGGACAAGCTGGAAGACAACGTGCGTGCGCTGGTCCAGACGCTCATGCGTCTCAAGCCCGCTGCGGCCAAGGGAACCTATCTGAAGAGCATCACGCTCTCGTCGACGATGGGCCCCGGCATCCGCATCGAGCCCAGCAGCATCGTTTCGGTGGAGGCCTGACATGCCGCTCACTACCGAAGAGAAGAAGGCCCAGGTCGAGGAGCTTCGCGCTTCCTTCGACAAGGCGATCGCCACGGTCTTCCTGGACTACCGGGGAGTCGACGTGGAGACGATCACCGAGCTGCGGACCAAGTTCCGCGCCGCGGGGATCGAGTATCGGGTCGTCAAGAACAACCTGATCCGGAAGGCCCTCGAGGGCACCGAGCTCGCCGAGAACGAGCAGCTCGGGGCCATGCTCAAGGGCATGACCGGCGTCGCCTGGAGCTACGAGGACCCGTCCACCGCCGCGAAGATCATCAAGGACTTCCGGAAGGACAAGAAGGACGTCCTCGCCAAGAAGAACGAGCCGGAGAAGCTGGTGCCGAAGGGCGCCGTCCTCTCGGGCGAGGTCATGGACGGCAAGGCCGTCGAGACGACGCTGGCGTCGCTGCCGGGCAAGGACGAGATCCGCGCCCAGCTCCTCGCGACGCTCATGGCCCCGGCCCAGAACCTGGTCGCGCAGCTCGCGGCCCCGGGCCAGAACCTCGCGTACGTCTTCGACGCCATCAAGCGCAAGCAGGAGGAGGAGGGCGCCTGAGCCCTTCTTCACTCACCCCACACGAAACTCAATCAACCCCTTTTCAACCCCAACCAGAACTTTCCGCAGCCTCCTCGCCAACCCAACGGAGGAGAACCCGAGTCAGCGAAGAGCCTGCGGCGATCGGAGAAGTAGACATGGCGAACATGAACGTGGAGCAGATGGTCGAGGAGCTCAGTGGCTGGACCGTCATGGACGTGGCCAACCTCGTGAAGGCGCTCGAGGAGAAGTGGGGCGTCTCGGCTGCTCCCGCTGCCGTGGCCGTGAGCGGTGGCCCCGCCGCGCCCGCCGAGGCCGCCGAGGAGCAGACCGAGTTCGACGTCGAGCTCAGCGACGCCGGTGGTCAGAAGATCAAGGTCATCAAGGCCGTCCGCGAGATCACCAGCCTCGGCCTGGCCGACGCCAAGAAGCTCGTCGAGGGCGCTCCGGCGACCGTCAAGGAGCAGGTCTCCAAGGAGGAGGCCGAGGAGATCAAGAAGAAGCTCGAGGAGGCGGGGGCCAAGGTCGCGCTCAAGTGAGCGACTGACCTACCCCTCGTTCCCGAACTTCTTCCTGGTTCCTTTTGCCTCACGCACTCGACCCCCATCGCGACGCTCGCCGGTCCAGCCGGCGGTGGAGCCCGATTCGCAGCCCGATGGCGGCGAATTTGGCTCCCGCGCAGGACGGCGCTAGCTTTCGCGCCGCGATGGGGGTCGTACGTGCAAAGGTCGCTGCCCCGTTCACGGACGGGGGGCGCGGCCGAGAGGTAGCGAGGCGAGGGGCCCGGCGTACGCGCCGGCGCCCCTGGTCGCGCTCCGTCCGCTGACTCCCACACCCCCCGGTGGTGCCTTCGCGAGGTGCCTCCGTTCTCTCGTTTTCGGCTCGGGCGCTGCGCTCCGAGCCTTTGGCTTAGCGACCCCCCCGACCCCCTCGCAGGAGCTCTGCTGACATGGCGGCGACGAAGATCCAGACCAACTTCCGGGTCCGGCACAGCTTTGGGAAGATCGAGCGCATTCTCGAGGTCCCCAACCTCATCGACATCCAGAAGCGCTCCTACGACAAGTTCCTCCAGTCGACGGTGCCCATCGACGAGCGGGACGAGATGGGCCTCCAGTCCGTCTTCAAGAGCGTCTTCCCGATCAAGGACTTCAACGGCACGAGCGAGCTCCAGTTCAAGGGGTACACGCTCGAGCGCCCGAAGTACGACGTGGACGAGTGCCGCCAGCGCGGCATGACCTACGCCGCGCCGATCAAGGTCACCATCGAGCTCTGGATCTACGAGAGCGATGGCGGCGAGACGGCGGTCCGCGACATCAAGATGCAGGAGGTCTACTTCGGCGAGATCCCGCTGATGACGGAGAACGGCACGTTCATCATCAACGGGACCGAGCGCGTCGTCGTCAGCCAGCTGCACCGCTCGCCGGGCGTCTTCTTCGACCACGACAAGGGCAAGACCCACTCGTCGGGCAAGCTGCTCTACCAGGCGCGGATCATCCCCTACCGCGGCTCCTGGCTGGACTTCGAGTTCGACCCGAAGGACCTGCTCTACGTCCGCATCGACCGCCGCCGGAAGCTCCACGCGACCGTGCTCCTGAAGGCGCTCGGCTACTCGACCCACGAGCTGCTCGAGTTCTTCTACGACACGGAGACCATCTTCTTCGAGCCGCGCGGCAAGTTCACGAAGTCGATCGAGTTCGACCTGCTCCCCGGCCAGCGCGCGACGCGCGACATCAAGGTCGAGGGCGAGACCCTCGTGAAGCGGAACCGGAAGTTCACCCGCTCCGCCATCCGCAAGCTAAAGAAGGCCGGCGTCGACAAGCTGCCCATCGACCAGGGCGAGCTGCTCGGCAAGGTCAGCGCCGAGGACATCATCGACGAGGAGACCGGTGAGATCCTCCTCGGCGTGAACGAGGAGATCTCCGAGGAGAAGCTCGAGCTCCTTCGCGAGGCGAAGATCGAGTCGGTGAAGGTCCTCTTCATCGACGGCCTGAACGTCGGCTCCTACTTCCGCGACACGCTGCTCGCGGACAAGGTCCAGACGCAGGACGAGGCGATCCTCGAGATCTACCGGCGCCTCCGCCCCGGCGATCCGCCCACGCTCGACACGGCACGGACCCTCTTCAACAACCTCTTCTTCAACCCCGAGCGCTACGACCTGTCGCGCGTCGGTCGGCTGAAGCTGAACTACAAGTTCTACAAGGACGCCGACGATCCGGAGCGCCCGGAGCTCGAGACGACCGTGCTCACGCCGCGGGACATCCTCGAGACCGTCCGCCACCTCATCGAGCTCAAGAACGGTCGCGGCTCGGTCGACGACATCGACCACCTCGGCAACCGCCGGGTCCGCGCCGTGGGCGAGCTCATGGAGAACCAGTACCGCATCGGTCTGGTTCGCATGGAGCGCGCCATCAAGGAGCGCATGAGCATGTCTCAGGAGATCGAGACGCTCATGCCGCACGACCTGATCAACGCGAAGCCGGTCAGCGCCGTCGTCAAGGAGTACTTCGGCAGCTCCCAGCTCTCGCAGTTCATGGACCAGACCAACCCGCTCTCCGAGGTCACGCACAAGCGGCGGCTCTCGGCGCTCGGGCCGGGCGGCCTGACGCGCGAGCGGGCGGGCTTCGAGGTCCGTGACGTCCACGCGACGCACTACGGGCGCATCTGCCCGATCGAGACGCCGGAGGGTCCGAACATCGGTCTCATCGCGTCGCTCTCGACCTACGCGCGCGTCAACGAGTACGGCTTCGTCGAGACCCCCTACCGGAAGGTCTCCGAGGGCAAGGTCCACGACCAGGAGGTCCGCTGGTACAGCGCCCTCGAGGAGGAGGGCCACTACATCGCCCAGGCGAACGCCGAGGTCGACCAGAAGACCAAGCAGCTCGCCGGGAACCTCATCGCCGTCCGCTACAACGGTGAGTCGATGATGGTTCCGCCGGACCAGGTCGAGCTGATGGACGTCTCGCCCAACCAGCTCGTCTCGGTGGCCGCCTCGCTGATTCCGTTCCTCGAGCACGACGACGCCAACCGCGCCCTCATGGGCTCGAACATGCAGCGTCAGGCCGTGCCCTGCCTCCGCGCCAACGCGCCGATCGTCGGCACGGGCATCGAGGATCGGGTCGCCCGCGACAGCGGCGTCTGCATCGTGGCCAAGCGCGCCGGCGTCATCGACTCGGCCGACGCGACCCGCATCGTCGTCAAGACGGGCGACGGCGAGCCGGACATCTACCGCCTGAACAAGTTCCAGCGGAGCAACCAGTCCACCTGCTACAACCAGACGCCGATCGTCCGCCCGGGCGACAAGGTGAAGGCCGGCGACGTCATCGCCGACGGCCCGAGCACCGATCGGGGTGAGCTGGCGCTGGGGCAGAACGTGGTCTGCGCGTTCATGCCCTGGGGCGGCTACAACTTCGAGGACTCGATCCTCATCTCCGAGCGCATCGTCAAGGACGACGTCTACACCTCGGTCCACATCGAGGAGTTCGAGTGCGTCGCCCGCGACACGAAGCTGGGCAAGGAGGAGATCACCCGGGACATCCCGAACGTCGGCGAGGAGGCCCTCAAGGACCTCGACGAGTCGGGCATCGTGCGCATCGGCGCCGAGGTGAGCTCGGGCGACATCCTGGTCGGCAAGATCACGCCGAAGGGCGAGACGCAGCTCTCGCCGGAGGAGAAGCTCCTCCGCGCCATCTTCGGTGAGAAGGCCGGCGACGTCCGCGACACCTCGCTCCGGGTTCCGCCCGGCGTGACCGGCATCGTCATCGACGCCCGCGTCTTCGCGCGCAAGGGCACCGACAAGGACGAGCGCGCCAAGCAGATCGAGGACGCCGAGCGGGCCAAGTTCGAGAAGGACATGGCGGACGAGATCAAGATCGTCCGCGAGTCCGCCTACGCCCGCGTGCGCAAGCTCCTGCTCGGCCGCGAGACGACCGCCAAGCTCGTCGACGACAAGGGCAAGGTCCTCCTCGCCAAGGGCGTGGAGATCACCGAGGAGCTCCTCGACCCGATCATCCGCAAGTACTGGGGCGACATCGAGGTCGACAGCGGCAAGGAGAAGATCGACGCCATCCTCGCGCAGCTCGAGGAGCAGCAGGCGGCGATCGAGACCCTCTTCCAGGAGAAGATCGACAAGCTCGGCAAGGGCGACGAGCTCCCGCCGGGCGTGATCAAGATGGTGAAGGTCTACCTCGCCATCAAGCGCAAGCTCCAGGTCGGCGACAAGATGGCCGGTCGCCACGGCAACAAGGGTGTCGTCAGCCGGATCCTTCCGGAGGAGGACCTGCCCTTCCTGCCCGACGGCACCCCGGTCGACATCGTGCTCAACCCGCTCGGCGTGCCGAGCCGCATGAACGTCGGGCAGATCCTCGAGGTCCACCTCGGCTGGGCCGGCTGGCTCCTCGGGCGTCAGCTCGGCGCGATGGCCAACACGGCGAAGCCGGACACGGACGCCATCCGCGACAAGGTCAAGAAGATCTACCAGCGCGGTGAGGTCTCCGAGATCATCGACAAGATCAGCGACCGCGAGCTCGTGAAGTTCGTCAAGACGCTGAAGAACGGCCTCCACCTCGCGACGCCGGTCTTCGACGGCGCGACGGAGGAGGAGATCGCGGAGCTGCTCGAGCTCGCGGGCGCCCAGACGAACGGTCAGACCGTCCTCTTCGACGGCCGGACCGGCGACGCCTTCCACGAGGACGTCACCGTCGGGATCATGTACATGCTGAAGCTCCACCACCTCGTGGACGACAAGATCCACGCGCGGAGCATCGGGCCCTACTCGCTCGTCACCCAGCAGCCGCTGGGCGGCAAGGCGCAGTTCGGCGGCCAGCGTCTCGGTGAGATGGAGGTCTGGGCGATGGAGGCGTACGGCGCCGCCTATGCCCTGCAGGAGTTCCTGACCGTGAAGTCCGACGACGTGCAGGGGCGTACCCGCATGTACGAGGCGATCGTGAAGGGCGACTACACCCTCGACCCGGGCCTGCCGGAGAGCTTCAACGTCCTCATGAAGGAGCTCCAGGCGCTCTGCCTGAACGTCGAGCTCATCGAGGCCGACAGCGTGGGCCGCGGCGACGACGTGCTCGTCGCCGAGGAGTGACCCGCTAGGCCGCGCGATGCGTGCTCCGGGCCCCGTCGGGGGGCCCGGGGGCCGCTGCCTCCGCTCGCGCGGGGGCCGTGGCGCACTCTCCCCGACCTTCCGACCCTGTTTTTCGGGCCCCGCCGAAGGGGCCCTTGGTGGAACCGCGATGAAGGACATCTTCAGCTTCTTCGAGAAGCCCAAGGACCCCCTTTCGTTCTCGGCGATTCGCATCGGCCTGGCGTCGCCGGAGAAGATCCGCGAGTGGTCGCACGGCGAGGTCAAGAAGCCCGAGACGATCAACTACCGGACGTTCAAGC
>PABA01000179.1 GCA_002699025.1 Sandaracinus sp.
CGCGGAGGAGGGCGGCGCTGGCGGGTGGGCTCGGCGTCGCGGGGAGGGGGTCGCGGAGGCGGGCGGCGCTGGGGGCGGCTCGGCGTCGGGGGAGGCGGGCGCGCTCCTCCCCCGACGGGGGGGCCCGGGCTCAGCGTCCGAAGTAGCTGCGGGCGCTCTCCTGCTGCGCCTCGACCTTCGCCGCGCAGAGGCGCACGGCTTCGAGCGTGTTCAGCAGGTTCCGCGGCCCGCCCGGGAGCTCGGCGATGCGCGGCTGGAAGAAGCCCTGCACCGCCTCCGCCTGCTCCTCGCTGCAGAAGGCCCCCGCGAAGCGCGGCAGGAAGCCGGCGCTCGACTCGAGCCGCTCCACCAGCGCGTCGAAATTCTCCTGCAGAAAGCCCCAGGTCGCCTCCCGGGTCTCGGGCATGCCCATCTGCGCGCCGAGCGGCACCCAGACCTCGTTCACCCGCACGCGCGGGTCGAGCGCCAGCGCCCGGGCCCGCGCCGCGAGCCCCTCGTCCTTCGTCGACGCGAGCGCGCGCAGGAGCTGGCTCCGCAGCATGGCGTCGTCGCTCTCCACGAAGCGCTCGAGCACGTGGTCGAAGAAGGCCTCGTCGCCGTCCTGCACGGCCACCTCGAGCACCGTGCCCACGAGGTTCGCATCCACCACGTCCCGGTGGATCTCCCCGTCGCCCCGCCGTCCGTAGCCGACGAAACGCTGCCCGCGCTGCGCGGCCTCGCGTCGGACCCGCGGCAGCTCTGCGACCTCCGCGAGGTGCCCGATCACCGCCGCCCGGAGCAGCTTGGTCTCGCCGTCCTCCTCCGCGCGCCCCCGCGGCGCCCAGCGGAGGCGCCGGAAGACGGGCTGGTAGAGCTGCGCCGAGAGCCGCCGCACGGCCGCCCGCTGCGCCTCGGTCACCAGCCGGTCGTGGGCGAAGGAGAGCATGCCCATCGGCGCCTCGGCCACGTTGCGGATCTCGGAGCGCGCGAGCGGCTCGAGCATGCCGTAGAGGTCCGCGGCCGGGAGCGAGCCGTTGTCGAAGGCGGCGCGCAGGCTGTCGGTGAGCGCGAGCTTCTCCCGGTCCGTGAGGGCGTCCCAGGCGTCCGTGCGCAGCTTCGCGAGCAGCTCGGACGAGAGCGTGAAGCGGAGGTAGCCCGCGCCATCGGCGTTCGGGAGGATCCACCCGGGGCAGCGCGGGAGCTCGAGCCGGCCCTCGCGATCCGCGAGCAGCGTGCAGGCCTGCGGCGGCTCCTCGGTCCCCTCGGCGCCCTCGTAGCGCACGCAGATCGGCATCACCCACATCTGCTCCGCGTCGCCCTCCGAGCCGACGGGGAGGTAGCGCTGCTGCGAGAAGCGCACCTCCGCGCCTCCAGCCTCCTCGCCTTCGCCCTCGCTGCAGCTCAGCTCCGCCTCCACGAAGGGCAGGCCGGGCTGGAAGAGGAAGGTGCGGAAGGGCGTGGAGACGTCGCGCCCGCTCGCCTCGCTCAGGGCGCTGAGCAGATCCTCGTAGGTCGCCGTGCCCCAGCGGTGCGTCTCCATGTACTGGCGGATGCCCCGCTGGAAGACCTCCGGCGACATCCACTGCTCGAACATGCTCAGCACGCCGCCGCCCTTCGTGTAGGTGATGGCATCGAAGGCGTTGCGGATGTCGTGGCTGCTCTCGATGGGCTCGCGGATCTGCCGCGCGCTCACGAGGCTGTCGGTCCGCATGGCGCGGTGCACGTAGGCGAGCTGCGTCAGGTCCGTGCGGTAGGCCGGGTAGAGCTCGCGCACCACCTTCTGGCCCATCCACGTCGCGAAGGCCTCGTTGAGCCAGATGTCGTCCCACCAGGGCATGGTCACGAGGTTGCCGAACCACTGGTGGGCGAGCTCGTGCGCCATCACGTAGGCGTAGCCGCGGAGCTGCCGCTCGGGCGCGTCCTCGTCGAGGAGGAGCAGCGGCTCGCGGAAGGTGATCAGCCCCACGTTCTCCATGGCGCCGGCGGCGAAGTCCGGCACGGCGACGATGTCGAGCTTCCGGTAGGGGTAGGCGATGCCGAAGTAGGACTCGAGCGCGGCGAGGATCTCCGCCGTGTGCTCGAGCGCGTAGGCGAGCTGCTCGCCCTTGCCCTTCACGGCAAGGCCCCGGAGCGGGATGGGGACGTCGCGCACGTCGCTCGGCGGGATCGCCTCGTGCTCGACCACGTCGAGCGGGCCCACGGCCATGGCGACGAGGTAGGTGGGCATGGGCCGCGTCGTCTCGAAGCGCACGACCTGGAGGCCGCCGCCGAGGGCCGTCGCGGCGGCCTGGGGCGTGTTGAACGCGGCGACGTGATCCTCCTGCACCGTGAGGGCGACGTCGAAGGGCGTCTTGAAGCGGGGCTCGTCGAAGCCCGGGAAGGCGAGGCGCGCGCTCGTCGCCTCGAACTGGGTGAAGGCGTAGGCCTCCTCGGCGGCCTCGACCTTGTAGAGCCCGTGGAGCGCCGTGTTGAAGGGCGCGCGGTAGTCGATGCGGATCGTCGCCTCGCCCGCCGGTAGCACCTCCCCGAGGCGCAGGATGGCCACGCCCTCGTCGTCGACCTGCTCCCAGCTCGCCTCGATGGCCTCCCCCTCGGCCGGCGTCACGGAGGCCTGGGCGACCTCGAGGTCGTCGCCGTGGAGCCAGATGTGCCGCGTGGGCTCGGCCACCTGCACCTGGATCTCCGCCAGCCCCGAGAAGCCCTCGCGCTCGGGGACCACCGTCAGCGCCAGCCGGTAGTGGGTCGGCGTGACCGCCTCCGGGAGCTGGCCGAGGGGCGGGTCGCCGGGCTCGGCGATCGCGACCGGCGTGGGCTCGGGGGCCGGCTCGGTCGCCGGGGCGACGGTCGTCGGGCGGCTCCCCTCGGGGGTGCCGCCGCAGGCGAGCAGGAGCGAGAGCGCGGGGAGAGCGAGGTTCCGCATGGCCACGGGCATAGCACCGCTGGCCCGTTCGGGACCCCCCCGAGCCCGCGGAACCTGCCGCGGATGGGGGCGAGCCGGGCGGTGCGCTCGGAAAACTGCCTTTTCACGGGAAAATACCGTGGCGGTGCAGGGGGATTCCCCCGTAGGATGTGGCGAGGTCGTAGATTTTCACCCGTTGCGGGACGGGTGATGCGAGGAGCGGTGTGATGAATCGGTCGGGTCGAAGCTCGGGAGACTCCCGGGGAACCTTCGCGCGCGTGCGCGCGCTCTCGTGGCTCCTGCTCTGGGCGCTCCCCATCGGCGCCTGCGACTGCAGCTCCGATCCGGGCCCGGGCTGCGAGACCTCCGCCGACTGCGAGGGCGCCGAGGTCTGCGTGGACGGCCGCTGCGTCCCGCCGGACGACGCCGGGCCGGGCAGCGACTCGGGCTCCGTGGACGCGGGCGGCGAGGTCTGCCGCGACATCGATCGGGACGGCTTCGAGGGGGAGACCGAGCTCTGCCCGAGCGGCCTCGACTGCGCCGACGACGACGCCCTCGTGAACCCGGACGCGGACGAGCTCTGCGGCAACGGGCTCGACGACGACTGTGACGGTGAGGCCGACGAGGACGACTGCATCTGCAACACCGGCGACCGCATCGCCTGCTACACGGGCGAGCCCGCGACGCGGAACGAGGGCATCTGCCGGACGGGCATCGCCATCTGCCTGAGCCCCGGCGAGGTCGGCGAGTGCCGCGGCGAGACCACGCCCGGCGAGGAGAGCTGCAACCTCCTCGACGACGACTGCGACGGAGAGGTCGACGAGGGCCTTCGGAACGCCTGCGGCGAGTGCAGCGACGTCGAGCCGATGGAGATGTGCGGCAACGAGATCGACGACGACTGCGACGGGCTCGCGGACGAGGACTGCGAGTGTGACTACCGCTGCGCGTGCCCGGACATGACGAGCTGCGAGTGCCGGCCGCCGACGAACCAGCCCTGCTACGAGGGTCCCTTCGGCACGGAGGGGGTCGGCGCGTGCGCCGGCGGGCGCCGCGACTGCATCGAGGACGCCGTGAGCGGCGGCAACCGCTGGGGCACCTGCGCGGGCGAGGTGCTGCCGAGCGAGGAGTGCGCCGGGGACGTGGCCGACGGGGTCGACGACGACTGCGACGGAGTGGTCGACGAGGGCTGCGCGGACGCCGACTCGGACGGCACGCCGTACCCGGCCGACTGCGACGACGGGGACGCGGACATCTACCCGGGCGCGCCGGAGATCTGCAACGGGCGCGACGACGACTGCGACGGCATCCCCGACGAGGGGGTGACCAACGGTTGCGGCGGCTGCTTCACGCCCGAGGGCGACGAGGAGTGCGGCAACGGGCTCGACGACGACTGCAACGGGATGGTCGACGACGGCTGTAGCTGCGAGCCGGGCGCCTCCCAGGAGTGCTACGGCGGCCCGGAGGGGACGGCCGGGGTCGGGAGCTGCGCGGCGGGGACGCAGACCTGCTCGAGCGACGAGTTCACGGCCTGGGGTGCCTGCGAGGGCATGGTGCTGCCGGAGGTCGAGGTCTGCGGCGGCGGCGACGAGGACTGCGACGGGGAGGTCGACGAGCGCTGGGCCGTCGGGTCGAACCGCTGCGGCTTCTGCGATGGCGCCGAGGTCTGCGACGGGGAGGACCAGGACTGTGACGGGCGCGTGGACGAGGGCGTGTCGAACGCCTGCGGCGCGTGCGAGGAGGAGCCGGTCGAGGTCTGCGACGGCGAGGATGACGACTGCGACGGCATCGTGGACGAGGGCGTCGTGAACGCCTGCGGCACCTGCCCGCCGGAGCCCTGCTTCACGGACACCTGGGACACGCCGAGCGACTGCGAGGCGGAGGGTCGCGACTGCGAGGGCGTCGAGCCGCACCCGGACTTCCCGGACGGCGTGACGCTGAGCCAGAACAGCTTCGACAACGACTTCATCTACCTGGCCGTCACGCAGCGGAACCAGGTGGCGAAGGTGAACACCGAGACCGGCGCCGTGGAGTGGCAGGTGACGAGCCACGGCTCGTGGCCGAGCCGGACGGCGGTGGCCGTGGACGGGAGCGTCTGGGTGGCGAACCGGGCCCTCTCGGCGCCGAGCGACCCGAACCAGTCGAACGTCGTGCACCTGAACGAGGCGGACGGCTCGCTGATCTGCCGGGCGCCCTTCGCCGGGCTCGCGCGCGGGCTGGCCATCGACGGGGACGGCAACGTCTGGGCCGGCACCTTCAACGGGATGGAGGTCATCCAGATCGACGGGACCGAGGTCGAGCCGGACGGGACGTGCCGGATCCTGCGGCGCATCGCCGTGGGCGTGAACGTCTACGGGCTGGCGGCGGACTCGGAGGGCTACGTGTGGACCTCGAGCTCGCCGACGGTGCGCATCGAGGTGGCGACCGGGGCGACGGAGAGCATCACGAACCCGACGCACTACGGCATCGCGGCCGACGGCGTGGGGAACATGTGGTTCGGCGGCTGGCGCGGGGGCGGCACGGTGCACGCGATCCGGCCGGACCGGACGATCCTCGACACGGGGGTCGGGCAGATCACGGCGGTGACGGTGCACCCGGACGGCTCGGTTTGGGGCTCGGGCTACGGCGTGAACCAGGTGGTGCGCTTCGACGGGGCGACGGGCGCGGAGCTGTGCCGGGCGAACACGATGAACGGCACGAACCCGCACGGCGTGGCCGTGGACCGGCGGGGGCGGGTGTGGTCGCCGAACCGCTACGGCGGGTACGTGAACGTGTACGACCCGGACACGTGCATGCTGCTGGAGAGCTACCCGGTGGACGCGGGCCAGGAGCTGTACTCGTACTCGGACATGACCGGGCACCTGCTGCGGACGTTCATCGCGCCCGAGGGCTGGTGGCGGCAGGTCTTCGACAGCGGCTACGCGGACGCCTACTGGACGACGGTGGAGTGGGACTCGACCGAGCCGGCCGGGACGGGCGTGGAGATCTTCGTGCGGGTGGCCGACACGGAGGCGGGCCTCGACGGGGCGACGCCGTGCGGGCCCTTCACGAGCTCGCCGGCGGATCTCTCGACGTGCGCGCCGGCGCTCGGGCGGGGGCGGTACCTGCGGGTGGAGGCGCGGCTCTTCCGGTCGATGACCGACGAGCGGCCGATCCTGCACTCGGCGGAGGCGACCTGGGCGTACTGAGTCCGCTCGGTGGCGCGCGGCGTCCTCGGCCTACCCGTGAGGCCCGGGGCGCACCGGACGCGGCTCCGTGCGGCCGGGCAACCCGTGGGGGCGCTCCCCTTCGCAGACGCGTGCTTTTCCGCATTCGGTGGGGCTGGAGCCGGGCGCTCGGCCGGGGCTGGGAGCTGAGCGCTTGGGCTGGAGCTGAGCGCTGGAGCTGAGCGCTGGAGCTGAGCGCTCGGGCTGAGCGCTTGGGCTGAGCGCCGGGGCTCGCCGCTGGGCTGGGGCTGGCCGTCGCCGCCGCGCCCGGCTCAGCCCCCGGCGGGGTGGCAGACGGACACCCGGCTCTCGATCGTGCCGGTGCTCGGCGTGCCGCACTCGTAGCCGCGGCGGCAGCGGCCCGTCGCCGGGCTGCAGGTCTCGACGCAGTAGCGATCGAGGAAGCCGAACTGCCAGCAGACGCTCCCGTCGGGGCAGGCGCCGTCCCGGAGGCAGCGCACGGTGCAGTAGCCGCCCGGGAAGACCACGTCGCCCGAGCGGCTCCGGTCGGCGCAGATCACGGTGTCGAAGCCGCTCCCGAGGTCGCAGTCCGTGGCGTCCTCGCAGGCGGCGCCGAGCCCGCCGGGGCCGCCGGCGTCCGGCGTCCCCGCGTCTTCCGGGCCGGCGTCCTCCATCGCCCCGGCGTCCGTCCCCGCGTCGGCCGCGCCGGCGTCCTCGTAGGGCACGCAGCCGGTCGCGACGTCGCAGAAGCCGAGCGGCGCGCAGCGCTCGTCCACGGGCTCGAGCCGGCACTCGCCCTCGATGCAGAGCCGCTCGGAGCAGGCGCTCCCGCCCGGGCAGTCGCTCGCGCTCGCGCACTCGCAGGCGCCGACGCATGCGTCCACGTCCGGCGTCGGCGTGCAGCGCTCGTCGATGCAGGACTCGCCGCTCCCGCACTCCTCGCTGCGGGTGCACGGCGTCCCCGCGTCCCCGCCCTCGTCGTCGTCCGATCCGCATCCGAAGGCGAGAAGCGCGGTCAACATCACGGCGCCGAAGCTCGTTCGCATGCCCCCCATGCTGCCACGAACGGGCGGGGCCGCGAGCGAAGCGGGCGTCGTCGGGCTCATTCGCCGCCCGAACGGCGCCCGCCAGGCCGCGGCCGTCGTATCGTCGCCCCATGCCCACGCTCGCTCCGGAGCTTCGCGAAGGAGGCCGTGGAGGCGCTCGAGGCGGAGGCGACGCGCGGTGTGGATCGGGCGCGCGGTGTAGGCTGCGCCAGTGCTGCCTCCGCTTCCCCCTACCGGTGTCCTCGTGGCGCCGCTCGTCCTCGCGCTGGCCTGCGGCGGCGAGCCCGTTCCGTCGGGGCGTTCGGCCCGCGAGGAGCCGTCCCGGGCACCGCGCGTGGAAGCACCGCGCGCGGAACCGGCCGCCGCGGAGCCCCCCGACGTCGAGGCGGAGACGCCCGAAGACCCCGAGATCACGGGCCCGTGCCCGGCGCGCATGGCGCACGTCCCCCACGCCGGCGTCTGCATCGATCGCTTCGAGGCGGCGGTGGACGACGGCCGGGCCGTGTCCGAGCGGGGTCACCTTCCCGCCGCGCGGATCAGCTGGGAGGACGCGCGCGCCGCCTGCGAGGCCGCCGGCTTCCGGCTCTGCACCGTCGAGGAGTGGACCGCCGCTTGCCGCGGGGAGGAGGAGCGCGTCTACCCCTATGGTGACGAGTTCGACCCGCGGCGCTGCAACACCGGCGGCCCCCACGAGGCCGTCGAGGAGGCGGAGCTCGCGCCGGCCGGCTCGCACCCCGGCTGCGTCACGCCCGAGGGCGTCTTCGACCTCTCCGGCAACGTGATGGAGTGGATGGACGGGGAGCATCCGACCGGCGTCATCCGGCCGATGGGCGGCGGCGGCTACGGCATCGGCGACGGCCGGGAGGTGGTCTGCGTGCGCCGCGCCCAGCTCTGGCAGCCGCCCGACGCCGCCTTCCAGGGCTACGGCTTCCGCTGCTGCACCGACCCCCGCGACTGAGCTCCCGCCCCTCGCCTCCGCCTCATCGCTCCGGCAGCACGCAGACCGTCGCCTCGATGGCCTCCGCTCCCTCCGGCGGGCAGAGCCCCCGCGCCGGCGCCAACGCCCGCCGGAGACACGCCGCCGCGCTCGCGGGCAACGCCGTGCCGTCGATCGCCTGCACCTCCACCGCGTCCCCGATCGTCACCAGGGTCGCCATCGGCTCCGCGACACCGCAGGCGCCGAGCGCCGCCGAGAGGCCTGCCCCACCGAGCGGCGCCTCCGCCCGCACCATCACCCGATGCGCGCCCTCGAGCCGCCCGTAGTGCGCGCTCCGGAGATCGGCCGGCGCGCTCAGCGCGACCGACACGAGCTCCCGCGCGCCGCCGAGGCTCCGCGGATAGCGCGCCTGGTCGAAGGCGCGCCGCACGCAGGCCGGCGCGTCGCCCTGCCACTCGACCCGGAGCCTCCCGCCCCGATGCGTCGCCACGGCCCGCCAGACGCCTTGGTTCTCCGGCTCCGCGGCGCAGCCCGCGAGCGCCTCCTCGAGCGCCGCGTCCACCGCGTCCCGCGACACCGGCTCCTCGGGGCTCCCATGCACCGCGCGGCGCACGCTCACCGGCGGCGCACCGTCCGGTGCCCCCGCTGGGGCGGCGCGCGGCGCGCTCTCTTCCAGCGCGCCCACGGCCGCTCGCCAGCTCCGCGCGTTCGTCGGCGCCTCCACCCGCGCCTCCAGCGCCGCAGGCAGCCGGGGCGTCTCGCTCGGGTCGGCGAAGCGCACGGCCACCACGCAGTCGTCCGGGCCGTCGCAGGCCAGCTCGGCCCACGCGAGGACCGCCTCCGGATCGCGCTCGCGGAGCGCCTCCCAGGGCGCCGGGCCGCAGCGCTCGGGGGCGGGGAGGGCGCGCACGCTCGTGCCGAGCTTCGCGCGCAGCGCCGGCACCAGGGCCCGCTCCACCTGGCGCCGTTCCGCCGCGACGAGCGGCGCGTCTCCGGGCACTCCGACGAAGGGTCGCACCGCGAGGTGCACGACGTCCGGCGGGTCCGCGCGCTGCGCCGGCGCCGCACGCACGGGCTGCGGCGCCGGGGTCGTCGGCCCGGGTCCGACGCCCCGGATGCCCATCCCGCCGCTCCCTCCCAGGCGGCCCAGGATCAGGGCCCCACGGCGGGGGCTCGCCCCTTCGGGCCCCTCCGCGAGCTGCGGCGCCCGGGGCGCCTCGGCGCGGGCCCCCTCGAAGCAGATGGCGGGGCCGGCCGGCGGCGGGCCGACGCGCCGCGCCAGGATCTCGCGCCGCAGCGTCTCCACCCCGGCGCCGCCTTCCCGGGAGAGCGCGTGGGCGTGGCGCGCACAGAAGCCCTGCCAGGCGTCGTCTCCGCGCTCGGCCGCGCTCTCGGCACAGCGCGTGTAGATCTCCGCCGCGCGCCGGAGGATCGGCTCCGCGGACCCCCAGAGCGCCTCGACGTAGACGGCGCGGAGCTCCGGATCGACGTCGATCGCGGCGGGCATGGGCGCGGCGAGGAGCGTGGCCACGAGCGACTCGTAGAGGGCGCCGTCGAGGGCCGCCGCCATCGGCTGGAGCTCCGGCTCGGCCTGCGCGAGGGCGAAGAGGCGCGCCTCCTCCTCCTGGATGCTCCGCTGCTGCTCCCGGAGCCAGGGCGCGAGCGCCTCCCGGGACCAGCGCGAGGTCTCCTCGGTGCCGCCCGTCGGGTACCAGGCCGGCTCTCGCGCGACGATGGTCGCCACGCGCTGCCGGGCGGCCGCGATCTCGGCGCGCTCGGGGAGCGCCGGGAAGCGGAGGAAGCCCACCGCCGTCGGCAGCTCGGGCATCGGCGGGATCGCGGCCTCGGCCCGCGCGGGCTCTCGGCCGCTCTCCCCGGGCGGCGCCTCCGCGCCCGAGGCGTGGGGGTCGCCGACCGGCGTGGGCGTGGGCGCCTCCGGGCTCGCGGCCGGACCGCAGGCGGCGAAGAGGAGGAGCGTGGCGAAGAGGGCGCGGGCTCGCATGATGCTGGACCATACCCCTCGTCGCCCCGCGAGCTTCCCCTGCCGGGCGAGGCCCCACGGGGCGAGCCCACGCGCGACCGGATCCTCCTCGGCGCGAGGGGCCGCACCCATCCCCCCGAGACGCTCCGGGAGGCCGATCCGGCGCCTCGATGGCCGCCCCCCATCCCCTCGCGTGCGCAATCACGGCGCGCCCGCGACCGACGAGCGGACATGTCGCTGCCGGCTGCTATGGTCCCTCCGCCCGTGAGCCTCGAAGACACCCTCCGCGAACGCTTCGGCTTCGACGCCTTCCGCCCCTGGCAACGCGAAGCGATCGAGGCGCTCCTCGAGGGGCCGCGCCGCGTCCTCGTCGTCGCCCCCACTGGCGGCGGCAAGTCGCTCACCTACCAGCTCCCCGCGGTCGTGCTCGAGGGCACGACCATCGTGATCTCGCCGCTGATCGCGCTCATGGAGGATCAGGTGCGCGGCCTCGAGGAGAAGGGCGTCCGCGCGACCTACCTCACCTCGTCGATCAGCATGGACGAGCGCCGCCGCCGCGAACGCGCGCTGCGGGACGGCGAGTACGACCTCGTCTACGTCGCGCCGGAGGGCATGGCGAACGACTACACGATGGCGCTCCTCGAGGGGCTCCAGCCCCAGCTCGTCGCCATCGACGAGGCGCACTGCATCAGCCAGTGGGGCCACGATTTCCGCCCCGACTACCTCCGCCTCGGCCCGGCGATCCGCCGCCTCGCGCCGCGTCACGTGCTCGCCTGCACGGCCACCGCCACGCCCATCGTGCGCGAGGACATCCTCGCGAACCTCGGCTTCGACGACGCGCGCGTGGTCCTCCGCGGCTTCGCCCGCCCGAACCTCCACCTCGAGGCCATCCCCCTCGACTCCCGGCGCCACCGCGACCGGCAGCTCCACGCCGCCCTGAAGGAGGCCCTCGGCTCGCCGAAGGAGCCGACCGGGGCGGCCATCGTCTACGCGGCCACGCGGAAGAACACCGAGAAGCTCGCGGGCCAGCTCGCCAAGCTCGGCTACCGTACGGCTGCCTACCACGCCGGCCTCGCGCCCGACGCGCGGGCGAGCGTCAACGCCCACTTCGCCGACGGCGCGCTCGACGTCGTCGTCGCCACCAACGCCTTCGGCATGGGCATCGACCGGGCGGACATCCGGCTCGTGGTGCACGTGCAGGCGCCCGGCTCGATCGAGGCCTACTACCAGGAGGTGGGCCGCGCCGGCCGCGACGGGGAGCCGGCGCACGGGCTGCTGATGAGCTCGTCGGCCGATCTCGCGCTCCGCCGGCGCCTCATCGAGCGCGTCTGGGAGCCGCCGGACATGCGCCCGCCGGCCGAGGAGGTCAGCCGGCAGTGGCGCCTCTTCCTCGACCTGATGCGCTACGTGGAGGCCGGGAGCTGCCGGCACGACTTCATCCTCCGCTACTTCGGCGACGAGGAGGAGATCCTCGGCGGCTGCGGTCATTGCGACGTCTGCGAGCGCCTCGAGGAGGGGGACGACGGCGGGCTGAGCGAGGAGGACGTGCTCGTCGTGCGCAAGGCGCTCGCGGGGCTGGCGCGCTGCCGCGGGCGGGTCGGCATGCGCAACGTCACCGACATGCTCGTCGGCAAGAGCAACCAGAAGCTCCGGCGCCAGGGCCTCGACCGGCTGAGCACGCACGGGATCTTGAAGGACCACGATCCCGAGTGGGTCCTCGCGCTCCTCCGCCGGCTGGTGACGGCGGGCTACGCGAACATCACGGCCGACGACTACCCCACCGTCTACCTGACGAAGAAGGGGGCGCGCGTGATGAAGGAGGAGGAGCAGGCGCGGGTCCTCCTCCCGCCGCCCGTGAAGAAGGGGCGCACGCGGCGGGGGGGCGGCGGCTCGAAGGGCGGGCCGAGCGTGGCCTCCGAGGATCGGGACCTCTTCGAGCGGCTGCGGGACCAGCGGCGCGAGCTCGCCAAGGCGCGCGGCGTGCCGGCCTACGTCGTCTGCAGCGACCGGACCCTCGCGGAGATCGCCGCCCAGCGCCCGGGGGACGAGGCGGCCCTCGGCGCGGTCCACGGCATGGGGCCGGCGCGGATCGAGGCCTACGGCGAAGCGCTCCTCGGCGTCGTCAACGGCTGAGGGCCCGCCTCGCGGCCACCGGCGGCGCGCCGATTTCGCGCTCGCCTCGGCGCGGTCGATGGCCGAGCGGCCGCGTCGTGGTCACGTGGCTGGCGCGCCGACTTCGCGCTCGCTTCGGCGTCACCCGGCCGAGCGCCGGCGTCGCGGCCACCGGCGGCGCGCCGACTTCGCGCTCACTCCTCGCGCTCGGCGGGGGGCAGGGCGGGCGGAGGCGGGGTGACGTCCTCGCCCTCCACGTCGATCACGTCCTGGCGCCCGCCGAAGCCGCTCGACCAGGACATGACCTGGCCGCCGTCGAAGCTCTGCACGCGCACCCGGCCGCTCTTCACGCCGCGCTCGACGCGCTTGCGGATCGCCCCGACCGCCAGGTGGCGCGTCGGCGGGAAGAGCATGGCGAGGCCGAAGGCGTCCGTCAGGACGCCCGGGGTCACGAGGAAGAGCCCGCCCGCGAAGACGAGCAGCCCGCCGAGCACGCCGTCCTCCGGGACGCGCCCTTCGGAGAGGTCGCGCTGCCAGCGGCGCACGACGCGGAGCCCCTCGTGCTTGGCGAGCGTCGCGCCGACGATGCCCGTCACGAGGACGAGCGCCACCGTCGGACCGAAGCCCATGAGGCGCCCGAGCGCGAGCAGGAGGTAGAGCTCGACCAGCGGCACGACGGTGAAGAGGAGCAGGAGGATCTTGCCCACGGCGCGCAGGGTAGGAGCACCACGGCGCTTGTCGAACGCGTCGTCCGCTCACCGGCGCGCGCGACCTTCGCTCGCCCGCGGGCCGAAGGGGCCTCGACCCTCGCTGCCGTGCCTCCGCCGGGTCGGTTCGGGCGGGGCCTCTTTCGGGCGCCCTCGGCGCAGGTTCGGGGGCAACTGGGGGGCGGGGCGGGACGATGGGGGGCGCCGTGAGCGTCGTCGTCCCCTTCCTCCCCGGCATCGTCTTCCTCTTCCTGGCGCTGGTGCTGGCGCACTTCCGCTGGCTCGACGGGGCCAGCCTCCCGGTGGCGAAGGGCCTGGGCGTCTTCGCCGGGCTCTTCCTGGTCTTCGCGAGCGGCCGCGCCGTCGTCCGCGGCGGCTACCTCGATCGCCTCGATCGCCTCGACGGGTCCATGGCGGACGCCGCGGGGTCGGCGGCCGGGCCCTCGGACGACGCCCTCTGCCGCGCCTTCGTCGACGAGCGTGGGATCCCGGCGCCCTGGTGCGACTGCCTCGCGCGGGGCCTGGCGGCGGGGCGTGAGGTCGACCCCGCGCTCGCGCTCGTCCGCCGCGAGGGAGAGCTCCAGGTGGAGGGCGACGAGCGCGCCCTCGCGCGGACCGACGGCGTGCTCCTCGAGTGCTCCCGACCGAACCTCGCCGCCTGGTACGCCCACATCTGCCGGAGCGGTTGCCGCCAGGAGCCGCTCGAGCCGGACGCGCGCGTCCTCTGCGACCGCATCTGCACCTGCATCGGCCGGCGCTTCGGCGCGGACCCGGCCCTGGCCGACGGCTTCGCCCTCGACGATCGCCCGGGCCGGATGAGCCTCTGGGCCGAGCAGCTCGAGGCCGAACGGCTGGTCGAGCCGTACGTCGACGCCTGCGAGGCGGAGCTCGGTTTCGGCGGGCGGGCGCTCGGGCCGCCGCCTTCCGGGCGCGGCGCGTCGCGCCTCTGACGGCGACGACCGGTCCCCCGAGGCCGCGCCGGCCAGCCCCCGTGGAACCCCTCGCGACCCCCCGGGGGCCCTTCCTTCGCCGAGCGAGCGATCGCGAACCGCCCGACGAGCGGGTCCCGAAGCCCGCTCCGCGCCCTGGTCGAGCGCCGGCCGAGCGCCGTTCGATCGCTGGACCGAGCGCCGTTCGATCGCTGGACCGAGCGCTGGGAGAAGGCGGGCGGCGCCGCTCCTCCGCGCGCTTTGGCGTCGGCCGCGGGCGGGCCCCATACTCCCGCCGTGCGGACGCTCCTCTTCGCCGCTCTGCTCGGCCTCCTGGGCTGTCCGCGCGCCGACCCGCGCTTTCCACGCCCGCGTCCGCTCGACGTCGAGGCGACCGGGCTGAGCGGGCTGACGGTGGACGGCGAGGGCGCGCTCTGGGCCGTCCCGGAGGACGCGCGCTCCCTCCTCCGCATCGACCCGCGGACCGGCGCCATCCGGACCATCCCGCTCCGCGGCGTCCCGGAGGGCGCCGAGACCGAGTCCATCACCTGGCTCGAGGGACGCCGCTTCGCCCTCGGCACGGAGCGGGGCGAGGACGGCCGGAGCGGCGACGACATCCTCGTCGTGGCGGTGCTCGAGGACGCCGCCCACGTGCAGGAGCGCATCCTCTACCCCTACGGCCTCTGGTCCCTCGAGGGCGATCACAACACGGGCATCGAGGGCCTCTGCCACGTCGACGGCGCCCTCTTCGTGGCGGCCGAGGTGGTCGGCCTGGACCGCGGCCGCCGCTTCGCCCCGCTCGCTCGCCGGGGCCGCAACGGCCAGTGGACGACCTACCGGCTCTGGCTGACCACCGTCGAGGGGAAGCTCTCGGCCCTGGCCTGCCGCCCGGCCGGCCCCGACGCCGTCGAGCTCTTCGCCATCGAGCGCCACTTCGGCACCACGCGCGTGCTCCGCGCCCGCGTCTCCGTCGCCTCCACGCTCGGCGAGGACGTGCAGCCGGAGGTCCTCGCCGACCTCGACGGATGGATCCGGGAGCAGGATCCCTCGCCGAACTTCGAGGGCATCGCGCTCCTCCCGGGTCGGCTGGTGCTCGTCCTCGACAACCGCTACCAGGGTCGCGTCACCCAGCCCAACGCGCTCCACGAGCTCGACCTCGGCGCCCTCCGCGCCCGCCCCCTTCGCCCCCTCCGCCCCGCGCTCCCGTGAGGGCTGCCCCCGAACGCCCACCATGAACGAGCTCGTCATCACCTGCGCCGCCGGCACGGAGCCCGCCCTCGAGGAGGAGCTCCGCGAGCTCGACCTCGCCCCGACGGGGAAGGGGCGGGGCGTCCGCCGCGTCGCCGGGGGCCTCCACGCCCTCTACCGCGTCGCCATGGAGGCGCGCGTCGCGAGCCGGGCGCTGATGCCGCTGACGACCTTCCGCGCCGACGACCCGGACGCGCTCTACGAAGCCGCCCGAGCGCTCCCCTGGGAGGCGCACCTCGACCCGGAGCACGCCTTCGTCGTCGACTGCGTCACCAGCGCGCGGCGCCGCCAGGACCACACGCGCTTCCTCGCCCAGCGCACGAAGGACGCCATCGTCGACCGCATCCGCGACCGGCGCGGGGCCCGCCCGAGCGTCGACAAGCGGCGGCCCGATCTGCGCGTCCACGTCCGCTGGGCGCGCGAGGTCACGATCAGCCTCGACCCCTTCGGCCCGCTCCATCGACGCGGCTACCGCCCGCAGGGCGCGGCGGCGCCGCTGAGGGAGAGCCTCGCGGCGGCCATCCTCCGCCTCGCCGGCTGGCGCCCGGGCGAGCCGCTCGTCGATCCCATGTGCGGCAGCGGCACCTTCCTCGCGGAGGCCGCCGGGCGCGTGCGCGACGTCGCGCCGGGGCTGAGCCGGCGCCTCGGCGGCTGGAAGGGGCACGAGGGCGCGGCCTGGTCGGCGCTCGTCCGGGACGCCCGGGATCGCAAGGACGCCGCCGCGCTCCGCCCGCTCCAGCTCCACGGCCGCGACGCCGATCCGGAAGCCGTGGCCATGGCGCGCGAGGCGCTGCTCCGCGCGGGCTTCCCGGACCTCCCGGTCCAGGTGCAGGCCCTCGAGGATCAAGCGGCGCCCGAGGGGCCGCCGGGGCACGTGCTCGTGAACCCGCCCTACGGCGAGCGCCTCGGCGCGCGCGGCGAGCTCGTCTTCCTCTACGCGCGGCTCGGCGACGTGCTCAAGCGGCGCTTCCCCGGCTGGACCGCGCACGTGCTCGCCGGCGAGCCGGACCTGCTCAAGCACGTCGGGCTGCGGGCCGACGCGAAGCGCACGCTCTTCAACGGGCCCCTCGAGGCGCGCCTCGCGACCTACCGCATCCACGCGCGGGCGCCGGAGAGCGCCCCCGAGGAGGGGCCGGGCTGGCGCAAGGCGAGCGAGGAGAGCCAGGCCTTCGCCAACCGCGTGAAGAAGAACCGCACGCGCCTCGGGCGCTGGGCGAAGCGCCACGGCATCCACGTCTGGCGCGTCTACGACGCGGACATCCCCGAGTTCAACGTGGCCGTCGACCTCTACGAGGGGGTGGGCGTGGTGGTGCAGGAGTACGCGCGCCCGAAGAAGGTCGACCCGATGGTGGCCGATCGGCGCCTCCGGGACGTGATGCTGCGCGTGCCCGAGCTGCTCGATGTGGACGAGAAAGACGTGCACCTCCGCGTGCGCGCGAAGCAGGGCGCGGGGCAGTACGGCAAGCGCGCCGACGAGGGGGAGCGCCACGAGGTGATCGAGGCCGGGCTCCGCTTCGGCGTGAACCTCACGGACTACCTCGACACGGGGCTCTTCGCCGACCAGCGGGAGCTCCGCGCGCGGGCCGCGGAGGCGGCGGGGGAGCGGGGCGGCGAGGAGGGCGGCGGGGCGCGCTTTCTGAACCTCTTCGCCTACACCTGCTCGGCGAGCGTCCACGCGGCGGCGCGCGGGGCGAGCACGACGAGCGTCGACCTCTCGCGCACCTACCTCGACTGGGGCGAGGAGAGCTTCCGGCGGAACGGGCTCGACCCGGCGGCGCACGCCTTCGTCCGGGCCGACGTGGAGCGCTTCCTGGCGGACGTCGGGTCGGCGCGCTGGGACGTGATCTACCTGAACCCGCCGAGCTTCAGCCGCTCGAAGGCCATGGAGGGCGACTTCGTCGTCGCGCGCGACCACGGCCCGCTGATCGAGGCGGCGATGAAGGCGCTCGCGCCCGGCGGCGTGCTCTTCTTCTCGACGCACGCCCGCGGCTTCCGCCTCGACGACGCGCTCGAGCGCCGCTTCGACGTGCGCGACATCGGCCGCGAGGTCGTGCCCCGCGACTTCCAGCGGAGCCCCTTCCGGGCCTACGCGCTCCGCGCGCGCCCCTGAGCGCCTCGCGGAGACGAAGCGGCGCCGGGCGCCCGGGTCGCGCTCGTGCTCGCGCTCGATTCGCCGGAAGCAGCTCGGCCCGTCCGACCTCCCCGGGCTACTCCGGCGGCAGCCGCTCCAGCGCCCGCTCGAGCAACACCACCTGCGCCTTCACCGCCTTCTCCCGCGCCACCTCCAGCGGGAAGAACGCCGCCCGGTCCACCTCCGGGAAGCGCTGCATGGTCCCGCTCTTCGGCGGCCACTCGAGCTCGAATTCGTTGCTCACCAGCTCCGCCGGGTCCCAGCCGCCCCGCAGCCGGAACGCCCAGGCGTGGACGTCCTTCTTCGACTGCTTCGCGACGCCCAGGTCCACGTACGCCCGCTCGTCCGTCGGCGGCGCGTAGCCCGTCTCCTCCTCGAGCTCGCGCCGCGCCGCCGCGAGCAGCTCCTCCCCCGGCTCCGCGAGCCCCTTCGGGATCGACCAGACCCCCGCGTCCCGCCGCCGGAAGTAGGGGCCGCCCGGGTGCGCGAGGAGCACCTCGTCGCCGCGCACCATCACCAGCCCGGCCGCCACCTGCCGCGGCATCAGTCCGCGCGCGCGCGCCGGCGCCGCCCCCGGCTCTCCTCGGCCGGCTCGGGGCGCGTGAAGTCGAAGTGCTCGTTCAACCCGGGGAGGGGAACGAGGTAGCGGCGCCAGGGGTGCGCCTCGGGCAGCCACGGCCACCAGGGGCCCCGGTCCCGGCAGCGCCGCCGCCGCTCGCGCACGCCCGCGTCCTCGCTCGGGCAGTAGATGCGCACGTGGAAGTGGTTCCGGTGCGGGTGGCTCACGCCGGGCGCGATCACGACGCGCTCGATCTGCTCGAGCAGCACCGGGCTCGCGCCCATGCGCCGGGCCGTGCTCATCAGGCGCCGCCGCACGCTTCGGTGCACGAAGGCGTGCTGCACCGTCGTCTCCGGGTCCTCGATGAGCGCGCGGATGAGCAGGAAGTTCCGCTCGTCGTCGAAGCGGAGCGGCTGCCGCTCGTGCCCGCTCCGGCCCGAGCGGCGCACGTTCAGAAAGCGCGGCGGCTCGTAGGGGTGCTTCTCGGCGTCGAGCATGTAGAAGCCGAGGTCGACGTCGCGCCCGTTCTCGTGGGAGCTGTGCCCCGGGATGTTCCCGCCGCCGCGCTTCGAGAGCTCGCCCACGTGCAGGCGCACGGGCCCGAAGGCGCTCGGCGCTTCGTGGGCGACCCGGGCGGCGGCGCGCTCGACCAGGCCGACGAGCGCGCGCGTGCCCCAGTGGAAGCCGCGCTCGGCCTCGGCCTCCACGAGGTGCACGCTGTCGCTCGCTTCGAGCCGCACGCCGTCGCCCTCGAGGCGCCCGCGCCAGGGATAGCCCCGCGAGTGATCGTCGACGGCCTCGGGGGCGGGGTCCGTGGGCGAGACCTCTTCGCGGTCGGGGACGCGCGCGGCCACGGGCGTGGCCGGCGCGGAGGGAGCCGCGTGCGCGGACGTGGGGGCGTCGTCGTCGTCGGGCGTCGCGTGGACGTCCGGGGAGACGAGGAGGCTCATCGCGAGGAGGGTCGCGGCGCTCGGGACATCGAGGCGCACGGCCCACGAGTATCGAGGGAGAGACGGGGCCTCGCAAGCTCGCCCGGTTCCGGGCGATCAGGCGGGCCGGGAGGGGCCGCGCGGGTAGAGCCCGGCGACCTCCTCGCCGTAGCCGTTGTAGACGAGCGTCGGCACCTCGCTCCCGGTGTCGATGAGCCGCTCGCGGGCCTGTGACCAGCGCGGGTGCGGCGTCGCCGGGTCGACGTTCGCGTAGAAGCCGTACTCCCGGGGCTCGAGGCGGCTCCAGAAGGTCTCCGGGCGGCTCCGCAGCAGCTCGATGCGCGCCACGCTCTTCGCGCTCTTGAAGCCGTACTTCCACGGCACGACCAGGCGGATCGGTGCGCCGTGCTGCGGCGGGAGCGGCCGCCCGTACACGCCCGTGGCCAGCATCGCGAGGGGGTGCATGGCCTCGTCGAGCCGGAGCGCCTCGAAGTAAGGCCAGGGGTACCAGGGCTGGGTGCGCAGGCCGGGCATCTGCGTCGGGTCTTCGGCGCTCACGAAGCGGACGAAGCGCGCCGCGGAGGTCGGCTCGACCCGCGCGAGGAGCGCCCGCAGCGAGAAGCCCGTCCAGGGGACGACCATCGACCAGGCCTCCACGCAGCGGAAGCGGTAGACGCGCTCCTCGAGGGGCATGGAGCGCTCGAGCGCGGCCACGTCGAAGGTGCCGGGGCGCGCGACCTCGCCGGCGACCTCGAGGGTCCAGGGCCGGCTCGCGAAGCCGGCGGCGAGCTCGGCGACGCGCTCCTTGTCCGTCGAGAACTCGTAGAAGTTGTTGTGTCCACCGGCGACGCGGGCCGGGGTGATGGCGCGGCCGACGCGGTAGGTGGGGTCGCGCGGCGCGGGGTAGACGTCGGGGATCGTCGAGCCGGGCCTGCGCGCCCGGGGGAGGGCTCCGAGCCCACGCTGGTCTCCCGCCTCCTCGTGCTCCCCGGCCAAGCCCTCGCAGCCTCCGCCGAGCAGCGCTCCGGCCACGCCGAGCCCGAGGGAGCGCAGCACGGCCCGGCGCGCCCTCCAGACGGGCTCCGGCGTCGCCGCGCGCTCCGGCAGGGCCCAGCGCGGGCGGAGGATGGGCGCGGGGGCGCGGCGAGGACGGCGTCGGCTCACCTCGTCTCCTACGCTCGGGCCGGTGACCCGTTTCGTCCAGCCCCGGGGCCCGCTCCGGCGCCGCGATGTCGACGAGGCGCCAGCCGCGCGGTAGATCCGTCGGTGGCCGGTCCCGCCGGGGCCGCTCCCGCCATGACCCCGCTCGCCCACGCCGCGCTCCTCCTCCTCTCGCTCGCGCTGCTCGCGCCCTGCGGCACGCCCGACGTGGACGCCCCCGTCGAGGAGGAGACCCCCGGCGGCGAGCGCGTCGAGGCGAGCGCGGCGCCCGTGTCGGCGTCCGCCGAGGCCCCGGCCGGGGGATCGGCCGCCGAGGTCGTGGCCCCCGAGCCCGTCGAGCCTCCTGCCCCGGCGCCGCCCCCCGATCCGGTCCTCGCGCTGGAGGCGCAGAGCATCCACGCCCCGCTGACGTCAGCCGTCGCCCAGCGCATCCGCGCCGTCGCCGCGCGCCGTGAGCTCCGCGACGACGTCTTCGCCAAGCTCGGCGGCTCGAGCGTGGAGAGCCACGCCTTCCTCCACTGCTTCTCCCGCGACGACCTCGTCGACCTCGGCGGCCGCGACGACCTCCGAGAGACCCTCGAGCTCTTCCGCGGTGGCCGCGCCGGCGGCAGCAACCCCTACCGTCGCGAGAGCGTCGCCGCGGGCGTCGGCTGGTCGCTCCGCCAGGGCCTCGCCGGTCGCCCGCCGCGCGCTCTCCAGGAGATCCGCGAGACCCGCGCCCGCTGGGCCCTGGCCTTCTTCGGGGGCAACGACGTGCAGGCCCGCGACCCCTACACCTTCGCCGAGCGCCTCGCGAAGCTGAGCGATCAGCTCGAGCGCCAGGGCGTGGTCCCGGTCCTCGGCGCCGTGCTCCCGCGCGGCGACGACCCGGAGATGGACGTCTGGGCCCGCCGCTACAACCGCATCAGCCGCTCGCTCGCCCGCGCCCTGGCGCTCCCCTACATCGACTTCGACCTCGCCGTGCGCGACCTGCCGCACCAGGGCCTCGCCGGCGACGGCGTGCACCCGAACGTCCACCAGGTCGACGGCCGCGGGCGCCCCTGCGTCTTCGACGAGGTCGGGCTCACGCACGGCCAGAACCAGCGCAACCTGCGCACGCTCGAGGCCCTCGACCGGCTGCGGCGCGTGCTCGCCGGCGAGGAGCCGCCGGACCCGGAGCCGGCGCCGCTCTTCGGGGGCGGGACGGCCGACGAGCCGCTCCGCGTCGCGACCATGCCCTTCGGCGATCGGCAGCCCTACGCGGTGCTGACGGCCCAGCTCGACGGCTACGCCTGCGAGCCGACACGCGAGGTGCGGACGCCGGGGGAGGCGCCCGGGCCGGAGCGGGTCTACCGGGTGCGCGTGGAGGAGCCGACCCGCGTGCTCGTCGCCGGCTTCGCGCGCCGGGGCGAGGCCCGCGTCTACCTGCTCGGGGACGCGCCGGACCCCGCGAGCTGCGTTCGCTTCGGTGACGCCTTCGAGGTCGAGCTGAGCCCGGGCGTGCACCACTTCGTCGTCGAGTCCATGGCGCCCGCGCGGCGCCGCGAGGACGCGGACGTCGTCTTCCTCCTCGACGCCGCCGTCGAGGACGCGACCGAGGGCTGAGCGGCCGCGCCTCTCCTCCCGGGTCGGGCGCCTTCGCCGTCGCTCGCGGCCCGTGATGCGCTGGGGGCTTCGGACCCCCGCCGGGTGTCTCCCCGAGCGTTACACCCGCCCTGCGGATCCGGGGGATCCGGCGCGCACCCCGGTCGGAACGCCGGTTGCAACTCTTTCGCGCGTGGTCACCTCCCCCTCCCTCGCCGCACCCCTCCGCCGGCGCCGCCCCACGCTCCCCGGCGGCTCCGACACCCGCCCCGACGGCATGCGCCGCTCCCGCCGCGCCTTCCGCCGCTGGCCCGCCATCGCGGGCCGCTTCCGCCCCATCGGCGACCTGGCCCGTGGCGGCATGGGGCGCATCCTGCGCTGCGAGGACGCCCACTCGGGCGAGGTCGTCGCCGTGAAGGTGGCGCTCCCCGAAGACGTCGGCGGCGCGAGCTGGCGGCAGCGCTTCGAGCGCGAATGCCTCGCCGCCTCCCGCGTGCGGAGCGAGCACGTGCCCCGCGTCGTCGACGTCGGCGAAGACCCGGAGGTCGGCCCCTACCTCGCCATGGAGCTCCTCGAAGGCGAGACCCTCTCCCGTCGCCTCTCCGCGGGGGGCGCCCTCGACGCGCGCGAGGCCATCTCCCTCGGCATCCAGCTCGCGGACGCGCTCCTCACCATCCGCGCGGCCGGCATCCTCCACCGCGACCTGAAGCCCTCCAACGTCCAGCTCGTCCCCACGCCGGGCGGCCTCCCGCGGGTCGTCCTGCTCGACTTCGGCATCTGCCGCTTCGTCGACGAGCTCGCCGATGGCCACGGCCGGCTGACGGCGCCCGGACGCCCCGTCGGGACGCTCCGCTACATGGCCCCCGAGCGCCTCTTCGAGCCGGAGCGCGTCGACACGCCCGCCGACGTCTACGGCCTCGGCGCCGTCCTCTTCGTCGCGCTCACGGGGCGCCGCCCCTTCCCGCACGTGCGCCGCGGCTCCACCCGCGCGCTGATCGAGGCCATCGTCGCCGGCGATCACCCCGAGCCCCGCGAGCTGGCGCCCGCCGTCCCGGAGGCGCTCTCCGCGCTGGTGGGCTCGACCATGGACCGCGACCCCGAGGCCCGGCCGACGCTCGCGGAGTTTCGCGACGCGCTCCTCGAGCTCGAGGATCCGACCGAGCTCGACCTCCGCCCGCCGCCCTTCGTGCGCACGCCGCGCGACGCCGCCCCGCGCGCGCCCAGCGCCCCGCCGGCCCCTCCGAAGGCGGTCGCGGCGGCCCGGGAGCGCGCGCCCATCGACCCCTGCGCAGAGACCGTGCCGGCCATGTCGCTCGCCCGCGGGCCGGGGCGCCGCGGCTGGCGGACCGCCACGCTCCCGGGGGCCGGAGCCTCACGGCGACCGACCCTTCCCGCCTGGCAGCTCGCGCGGGCCCCCGTCGCGCCCGTCGTCGCGCCCCCACGGCTCGGCCGGGTGGCGGCGTTCCTCCGCTGGCTGGGCGACCTCCTCGGCTCCCTCGGCGTCTACCGGCGCGCCTGAGGAGCGAGGCGCGCGAGCGCGCCGGGAGGAGGCGAGGGCGACCCGCTGCGATCGATCAGTCGCGGTGGCGGAGCGCCGCCTCGAGGAGCCCGACGCCGACCACGTAGAGCGCCACCACCCCCGCGTGGCCGGCGAGGAGGTGCGCCGGCCCGCCCGTGGGGCAGTGCAGCTCGAGGACCAGGTTGCCGGCGAGCCCTGCCGCCGAGGCCGCGACCACCCGTGAGAGCGGGCTCCCGCGGTCGAGCAGGCGGAGCGCCGCGTAGACGGGCACGCCGACCAGGAAGCCGTAGACCAGGCAGGGCAGCGCGTGCGACCCGAGCGCCCGGCCGGCCTCCGGGAGCGCCGCGTGCGCGTGGTAGCCGGGCACGACCGCCAGCACCACCGTCGCCGCGAGGCTCGCGGCCGTGAGCGCCGCCACCTGCCAGCGCGGGAGCGGCGGCCGGTGGGTCGGCCGGAGCGCGGCGAAGACCGCGAGGAGCACCAGCACGCCGAGGCTCCCGAAGCTCGCGGCGAGCAAGCCGGGCCCGTAGGTGCCGAGATCCGGCCGCGTCCCCAGGAGGAGGTTCGCGGCGATCACCCCGAGGACCGCGAGCAGCCCGAGGAGCCGCCGCCGGGGCGTGCTCTGGGCCTTCAGCCGGAAGCTCGGCGAGCGCTCCGCGTCCTCCACGCGCTCGCGCACGCCGGCGAAGAGCCCGTCCAGGTCGAGCTCCGGCGTCGCCTCCGGCCGGCCCAGCAGCGCCTCGAGCTCGGCGCGGCGCTCGTCGGCGGCCGTCTCCGGGCGGACCCCGCTCGCCCCGCTCACCCTGCGATCTCCTTCAGGAGCTCCTTGAGCTTCGTGTAGGCCCGATGCGCCCGCACCCGCACGGCCCCCTCCGTGCTCCCCACGATCTCGGCCACCTCGCGGTAGGGCCGCTCCTGGAACCAGTGCAGCTCGATCACCTCGCGCTGCGTCGGCGGCAGCTTCTCCAGGGCCGCCCGCACGTGGAGCGCGCGCTCGGCCAGCTCGAGCCGCGAGCGCTCGGCCTGCGGCGCCTGCTGCCGCTCGACGTCCAGGTCCACGTGCTTGCGCCGCTTCTTCTTCCGCCAATGCTCGCGCACGAGGTTCATGGCGATCGTGAGCAGCCAGGGCCGGAGCTTCGAGTCCAGGCGGAAGTCGTTCCGCGCGCCGTGGAGCTTGAAGAAGGTCTGCTGCGTGATCTCCCGCGCGAGCTCCTCGTCCTTCAGGTGCCGGCGCGTCATGCCGTAGACGATCGGCGCGTAGCGCGCGAAGAGCTCCCGGAACGCCGCCTCGTCGCCCCCGACGTACGCGCGCATCAGCTCCTCGTCGGTCCGCTCCCCCATCGGCGCGGCGACTATAGCGCTCCGGCTCCGGGCGCGAGAGGGGAGGGCGGCGTCGAGGGGGAGGGCGAGGCTCGTCACGTCGGGGCCTACGTCTGCGCCACCTCACGCGTTACGGAGGGGCGGAAATGCCCCTTTCCAGCCCCCGGGGGGGTTGCCCTATCCTCGGCGCTCCCCCGCCCCGGCCCGCGCCGGCGCGCCGCGGGGAGGAGGCAGGCGAAGATGACGGGTGCCACCAGCGAGAGCGCGAGCGACGTGCCGACGACCCCCGAGGAGCTCCGCGCCCGCTTCGAGGAGCGGGGCATCCGCAAGGTGAAGGTCGGCGGCTTCGACGTGGACGGCGTGCTCCGCGGCAAGCTCATCTCGCTGGCGAAGTTCTGGTCCGCCGTCGAGAAGGGCTTCGGCTTCTGCGACGTCATCTTCGGCTGGGACATCGCCGACAACCTCTACGACAACGTCGCCGTCACGGGCTGGGCCAGCGGCTACCCGGACGCGCTCGCGAAGATCGACCTCTCGACGTTCCGCGTGCTCCCCTACGAGCCCGACACGGCCTGCTTCCTCGTCGACTTCCACACCCCCGAGGGCAAGCCCCACCCGGCCTGCCCGCGCGGCCTCCTCAAGCGCGTCGCCGCCCGCGCCGAGAGCGCCGGCTACCGCCCGGTGTTCTCCGGCGAGCTCGAGTTCTGGGTCTTCCGCGAGAGCCCCGAGAGCCTCCGCGAGAAGGGGTACCGCCAGCTCACGCCGCTCAGCCCCGGCATGTTCGGCTACTCCTGGCTCCGCGAGGTCCAGCACGCGCCCTTCGTCCACGACGTCCTCGACACGATGAAGGACTTCCGCATCGACGTGGAGGGCCTGCACACGGAGACGGGCCCCGGCGTCTGGGAGGCCGCGATCCGCTACGCGGACGTCATCGAGGCGGCCGATCAGGCGGCGCTCTTCAAGACGACCATGAAGCAGATCTGCCACCGCCACGGGCTGGCCGTGACCTTCATGGCGAAGTGGAGCCCGGACCTCCCCGGCTCGAGCGGCCACCTCCACCAGTCGCTCTGGGACTCGACCCGCGAGACGAACCTCTTCGCCGACCCGAAGGACCCGACGGGCCTCTCGAGCCTGGCCCAGCACTACGTCGCCGGCCTCGTCACCACGGCCCCCGATCTCACGGCGCTCTACTCCCCCTTCATCAACTCCTTCCGCCGCTACGTGCCCGGCATGTGGGCGCCGCTGACCTCGACCTGGGGCATCGAGAACCGCACCTGCAGCGTGCGCGTGATCAACGGCCCGGGCGCGAGCGCCGCGCGCGCCGAGCTCCGCCAGACGGCCGCCGACCTGAACCCCTACGTCGCCATGGCGACGGCCCTCGGCGCGGGCCTCCACGGCATCGAGAAGGCCGTGGACCTGCCCCCGGAGACGAAGGGCGACGCCACCGGCGAGGCGGCCCAGGGGCCGGCGCTCCCGCAGACCCTCGACCAGGCCGTGCGCATGCTCCGCGAGAGCGAGGCCGCGCGCGCGATCCTCGGCGAGGGCTTCGTCGACCACTACGCGCGGACGCGCGAGTGGGAGGTCCGCGAGCACCGCAAGAGCGTCAGCCAGTGGGAGCTCGAGCGCTACTTCGAGGGCGTATGAAGAGCCCCTTCGAGCTCCTGAGCGAGTACCCGCTGCGCCTGCCGCGGCTCCGCCCCTACGTGCCCTCGCCGGACGACCCGGCGATCTTCTGGTTCAACAGCGAGCGCAAGGACATCGTCCGCGAGGTCGTCGACCGGGTCGTGCGCGGCCACGGCGGGGGCGGCGGGCCCGGCGCGGACGGCCGGCGCCTCGAGCTGATGCTCAACGACACGGCGCTGAACGAGGTCCGGCGCCTCGAGCGCCAGCGCGACTCGGAGGCGAAGGAGCAGCTCCCGTTCTACCGGAGCCTCACGCGGCGCATCGCCCGGATGAGCGACGGGGAGAAGCGCGAGGCCGCCCGGACCATCGTCCAGCGCTACGCCCGCGACGTCGCCGGCAACTTCGACCCGCGCGTCTACAACCTCGCCAAGCACGCCGTGCCGCGCCTGCTCACGGGCGTGATGCGCCCCTCGAGCCTCCCCGAGGAGCTCCTCCCGACCGGCGGCGGCTCGATCATGGAGCGCCTGCTCCGCATCGAGGGCGATCTCGAGCGCCTCTCCGCGCTCCAGCGCATCGGCACGCTCGTCTACGTGCCCACGCACTCGTCGAACCTCGACTCGATCGTCCTCGGCCGCGCCCTCGAGGTCGCGGGCCTCAGCCCGGTGATCTACGGCGCGGGCAAGAACCTCTTCACGAACCCGATCATCAGCTTCTTCATGCACAACCTCGGCGCCTACCGCGTCGACCGGCGCATCAGCGCGCGGGTCTACAAGGAGGTGCTGAAGACCTACTCGCAGGTGATGATCGAGCGGGGCTACCACTCGCTCTTCTTCCCGGGCGGGACGCGGAGCCGGAGCAACCTGATCGAGTCGCACCTCAAGCTCGGCCTCGCCGGGAGCGCCGTCCGCGCCTTCGCGAACAACCGGGTGCACGGCGTCGACCGGAACGTCTTCTTCGTGCCGACCACCATCAACTACGAGCTCGTGCTCGAGGGCGAGACGCTCGTCGAGGACTGGCTCAAGGAGGAGGGGCGCGCGCGCTACATCATCGAGGACGACGAGTTCTCGCAGCTCGACCGCTGGATCGCCTTCTTCCGGAAGCTCGTCGGCCTCGAGGCGGCCTGCATCATCCGCTTCGGCGCGCCCCTCGACCCCTTCGGCAACCCGGTCGACCAGGCGGGCCGCTCCGTCGCGCCGGGCGGGCGCACCATCGACCCGGGCACCTACGTGATGAAGGGCGGGCGCCCGGTGAACGACGCGGCCCGCGACGCCGCCTACACGCGCGAGCTCGGCGAGGTGCTGGTCGAGCGCTACCGGCGCGAGACGGTGGTCATGGCGACGGCGGTGGTGGCGCACGTGCTCTACCGGCACCTGGTCGCCGAGACGCCGGGGCTGGACGTCTTCGCGCGCCTGAGGCTCCGGGGCGAGGTCGCCGTGCCGCGGGAGGCGCTGCTCGCGGAGGTCGGGGCGACGCGGGAGCGGCTGGTGGAGCTCGAGCGCGAAGGGCGGCTCCATCTCAGCGAGGGGCTCCGGCGCGCCAGCCCGGCGGAGGTCGTCGAGCGCGCCCTCGCGGTCTGGAACGGCTATCACGCGCGCATCGCCGCGCGGGATCTGGGCGACCGGATCACGGCGGAGGATCCGACGCTCCTGCTCTACTACCAGAACCGGCTCGTGCCCTTCGCGACGGAGCTCGTCACGGACGCGGCGCATGCGGAGGCGGCGCGGGAGATCCACACGATCGGAGCGGTGCGATGAGCGGCGTGAGCGAGGGCCGGGCGCCGGTCGCCGTCGTGGGCGGCGGCGGCTTCGGCCAGGGGATCGCCCGGGCGGCGGCGCGGCAGGGCCTCGAGGTGCTGCTCTGGAGCCGGAGCCCGCGGAACCTCGAGGGCGTGAAGGACACGACGAGCTTCGTGGAGGTCGCGCGGGCCGGGCTGATCTTCCTCGCCGTGCCCTCGCCCTTCGTCGAGGCCGTCGCGGGCGAGATGGGCCAGCAGCTCGACGGACGCCACTACCTCGTCCACGTCTCGCGCGGGCTCGTCGGGGACGCCCTCGAGCCGATCTCGCTGGCGCTGAGGCGGGTGACGCCCTGTCGGCGCGTGGGCGCGCTGGGCGGGCCGCTCGTCGCGGAGGCGCTCCGGGACGGGACCCCGAGCGGCGCCGTCGTCGGGACGCACTTCCCCGAGGTCGCCGACGCCGTGCGCGCGGCCCTCGGGAGCGAGGCGCTCCGGCTCTACGACACGATGGACCTCGTCGGCGTCGAGGTGGCCTCGGCCATGGTCGGGCTGCTCGCGCTGGGCGTCGGCTACGGGCGGGCGGCCGGCGCCGGGCCGGCGGCGCTCGCGCTCGTGCTCACGCGGGGCATGGCCGAGGCGGCGCGGCTCGCGCCCTCGCTGGGGGCCGACCCCCAGACGCTCAGCGGCCTGGCGGGGCACGGCGATCTGCTGGCCGTGATGGCGGGCGACGAGCGGCCCGAGGTGCGCCTCGGCCGGGCGCTGGCCGAGGGGCGATCGCTCGACGAAGCGGCCCGGGAGGCGGGCGCGCACATCGAGGGCGTGAAGCTCGCCAGCCGGCTGGCGGCCCACGCGGAGCGGCTCGGGCTCGAGGCGCCGATCTGCCGAACGATCGTCGACGTGCTCGAGGGCACGCCGGCGCAGGATGCCATCCGCGCTCTCATGGCGCGGGACGCGGGGACGGAGTAGGGGTGACCCGATGAGCGACGAATCGAACGCGACGAAGCCGGTGGTGTGGAGCTTTCCCACGCGGCTGATCTTCGGAGCCGGCGCGCGCGCCGAGCTGCCCGTCGAGGTGAAGGCGCTCGGCGGCACGAAGGTGCTCGTGGTGACCGACCCGGGCGTGAACGGCGCGGGGCTCGTCGAGCCGCTCGTCGAGGCGCTGGAGCAGGCCGGCATCGGCGCGGCCGTCTTCGACGGGGTCAGCTCGAACCCGCTCGAGAGCGAGCTCCACGCGGCGACCTCGGCCTACCGGGACGCCGACGCGGACGCGATCGTCGCGGTCGGCGGCGGGAGCCCGCTGGACGTGGGCAAGCTGGTGAAGCTGACGGCGACGCACCCGATGCCGCTGGCCCAGTACGACGACGCGCTGGACGGCTGGAAGCACATCACCAAGCCGATGCCGCCGATGATCGCGATCCCGACGACGGCGGGCACGGGGAGCGAGGTCGGCCGGGCCGGCGTCGTGACGTTGCAGGCGACGCACAAGAAGACCGTGATCTTCGCGCCGGCGCTCATGCCGAACGCGGCGATCCTGGACCCGGAGCTGACCGTCGGGCTGCCGCCGCGGACGACGGCGGCGACGGGCATCGACGCGCTCACGCATTGCGTGGAGGCGTACCTGGCGACGGGGGATCACCCCATGGCCGACGCGATCGCCTTCGCGGGGATCGAGCTGGTCGCCAAGCACCTCGAGACGGCGGTGCACGACGGCAAGGATCTCGAGGCGCGGGGGGCCATGCTGAAGGCGGCGATGATGGGGGCGGTGGCGTTCCAGAAGGGGCTCGGGGCGTGCCACGCGCTCGCGCACCCGCTGGGGGCCGAGTACGACCTGCACCACGGGCTGGCGAACGCGCTCTGCCTGCCGGCCGTGCTCGACTTCAACCGGAGCGCCGTGCCCGAGCGGGTGGCGCAGGTGGCGAAGCTGCTCGGCGCGCGGGGTGACGACACGGAGACGCTGGCCTTCGAGTGCTCGGGCGCCGTGCGAGCGCTGCGGAAGAAGGTCGGCCTGCCCGACGGGCTCGAGGCCGTGGACGTGCCCGAGGACGGGCTCGAGAAGATCGCGAAGCTGGCGATGGACGACGCCAGCCACCGGACGAACCCGAGGCCGTGCACGGAGGAGGACATGCTGAGCCTCCTGAAGGCGTCCTTCTAGGAGTGGGCAGCCTCGAGGAGCGGGCAGCGCCGGGGCGCCAGACGCCCCGGGGGCGGGACGAGCCCCTCTCGCGCGGCCTCTCTCGCCCAGCCCCTCTCGCCCAGCCCTGACCCTCGAGACGGCACCACCGCTCCGTGGCTCGCGGATGGACGACCTGCGCCCGTCGCGCTCCACGCTCCGCCCCGCGCCGAGGTGCCAGACACCCTCCGAGGGCGAGCCGACGTCTTCCGAATGACGTGAGCAGACCGAAGCGATAGGGTCCGCGCGATGGCCGCCGACTCGAAGTCCTCGGTCGTTGCCGCGCTCTTCGGCAACACCGTCATCATGATCGCGAAGTTCGTCGCGTTCTTCGTCACCGGCTCCGGGGCGATGTTCGCGGAGGCGATCCACACGCTCGCCGACGTCGGAAACCAGGCGCTCCTGCTCCTCGGCATCGTGCGCTCGGGGCGGGAGCCGAACGAGGTCTACAACTACGGGCACGGCCAGGAGCGCTTCGTCTGGGCGCTGATCAGCGCGGTCGGCATCTTCTTCCTCGGCTGCGGCGTCACGCTCGCGCACGGCATCGAGGCGCTGATCCACCCGGAGGAGATGCCGCCGCACGATCTGACCTGGGCGCTCGGCGTGCTCGGGGGGTCGCTGCTCATCGAGGGCTACGTCTTCGTCTACGCCTTCATCGGGTTGAAGAAGACGGCGGCCGGGCGGCCCTTCGCGAAGTTCCTCCGGGACGAGGCGGATCCGGCGGCGGTGGCCGTGCTCCTCGAGGACTTCGCCGCCTGCCTGGGCGTCGTGCTGGCGCTCGCCTCGATCGGTCTGACGAAGCTGACCGGCGAGGCCTACTGGGACTCGATCGGCTCGATCCTCATCGGCCTCCTCCTCGGGGGCGTGGCCATCTGGCTGACGTTCCGCAACCGCGAGCTCCTCATCGGGCGGGCGGCGCCGAAGAAGGCGCGGCTGGCGATCCGGAAGGCCATCGAGTCGATGCCTTCCGTGGAGGGGATCGTGCGGCTGAAGAGCCGGGTGATCGACACGGAGACCTACGACGTGCTCGTGGAGCTCGAGTTCGACGGGGAGAAGCTCGCCGAGCAGTTCGAGGACGAGCTGAAGGCGCGCTGGGACGCGGGCTTCGAGGACTTCGAGGCGTTCTATGCGTTCGAGAAGAAGTTCGCCGACGACGTGGTCGAGCTGCTCGGGGACAAGGTCGACACGATCGAGAAGAAGATCAGCGCGGCCGTGCCCGAGGTGAAGCACATCGACGTCGAGCCCGACTGAGGCTCGAGCGCGCCGCCCGGAGCCGTGTGGCGCCTCGGCCGGTGGTGGCCCCCCTCGATCCGCGTCCGGCTCTCGGGCGTCGCCTCAGGCCCGCGCGCGGCCGTGCACGCAGCGCTCGCGGGCTGCCCGATCGTGGCGCCGGAGCTGGGCGCGGCGGAGCCCACGGAGGAGCTCGCCGTTCCAGATCGCCGGCAGCGGCGCCTCGTCGAGCCGGCCCGCGATCGGGTGCTCGTAGTCGACGGGCCGCACGGCGCCGTCGGGATCGATGGCGACCTGCTCCCAGGCCATGCGGCAGGGCCGGAAGGCGGCGCGGTTGGCGAAGTCGTCGGCCTCGCGGAAGGCGCGCTCTGCCGGTCCGTCCTGGACGCAGAGGCACGCGCTCGGGCTCGCGAGGTGGTCGACGAGCGTCACGCCGCTCCCCTCGAGGGCCGCGCGGAGGGCGGCCATGGCGTCTCGCACGGCGGCGCCCCGCGGGTCGACGAAGAGCTCGCGGGCCGGCTGGTTCACGGGCGCCGTCTCCTCGATCTTCAACCAGTCGACGCCGAGGGCGACGGCGCGCCGCCCGAGGGCGACCAGCTCGGGCAGGAGCCGCGTGGTCAGCACGGCCGAGAGGCCGACGCGCAGGTCCGCGCCCCGCTCGCGCGCCGTCACGGCGCCCTCCACGTGCGCGAGGAGCCGGTCCATGCGGCTGCCGAGGCGCACCAGCTCCTGGGTCTCGCGCGTCGCGCCGTCGACGCTGATCGCGAGGCTGGTCACGCCGTGGTCGACGAGCTCGCGAGCGTGTCCGGGTCCAGGCGGCGACCGTTCGTGAGCAGGTGCACGTCGAGGCGCCCGGGTCGGCCCGCGCGGGCCTGCTGGATCGTGGCGAGCGTCTCGAAGAAGCGCCCGTGCACGAGCGACTCGCCGCCGTGCGAGAGACCCACGTAGCGCGCCCCGGCGAAGGCCTCGCGGAGCGCGTCGAGCACCCAGGGCGCCATGTCGCGGGCGCTTCCGTCCGCCGTGCGCGCGGGCGCGCCGGTGATGCAGTGCACGCAGCGGAGGTTGCAGCGCTCGGTGAGCGTCAGATAGAGGCGCGAGGGCAGCGCCGGGCACTCGTCCCAGCCCTCGACGAAGGCCTCGGCGGCGACCCGCGGGCCCTCTTCGTGCACCGCCTCGAAGAGCTCCCGCGCCTCCCTCGACGCCTCCCGCGCGAGGGCCGCGCCGCTCTTCGGTCCGAGCCAGAGCGCCCCCTCCTCGATCCGCGCCTCGCCGGCCACCAGCAGCAGGCGGCCCTGGGGCGGCGCGCCCCCCGGGAGCGGCAGGCGCACCTCGCCCTCGCCGCGGTGGAGCGCGACGTCGACCGTCTCCTCTCCGGCCCGCCGCCGAAAGCCCGCGACCTCTGCGTGCCCCCAGTCGAGGGCCAGCTCGTCACCGCGCCGGAGCGCCGCGCTCGCTCGCCGGAGCGCGAGCCCGCCCTTCACGAGCGCGAGCGTCGTGGCGTCCCAGGAGGTCCGATCCCAGGGCATGGGCATGCGGTCGGGCCAGGCGTCCTCGAAGCCGCGCTCGGGCGCGTCGCTCGCCAGGCCGATCTCGTCGCCGTAGAGGAGCGCCGGCACCTCCGGCCGGGTCAGCACGGCGAGCTGCTCGAGGCGCGCGAGGCGCCGGTCGCCGACGCGGCTGAGCGTGCGCACCTGGTCGTGGGTCGCCGAGAAGCCGAGGCGCGTATGCCCCTCGCTCCGCCGCGCGCGTCGCCGCAGCCAGGCGGCGCGGGTCGCCTCGGGGGAGGCGCCGCGCTCGAGGAAGCCGCGGAGCGCCTCCTGCGCGAGGAAGTCCGTGCCCGCGTCGAGGAGCCCATCGGTCCAGCTCTCGACGTGGTCCGAGGTGATCTCGCCGAAGACCACGGCGTCGGCCCGCTCGCCGCGGACGGCGCGGACGATCTCCGCGAGGAGCGCCTTCGGGAGCTCGGCGGCGGCGTCCACGCGGAAGCCGTCCACGCCGAAGCGCGCCCAGCGGCGGAAGACGTCGACGACGAAGGCGCGCGCCCCGGCGTCGTCGAGGTTCAGCAGCGGCTCGCGCCAGGCGCCCTTCTGGTAGTAGCGGTAGCCCGGCTCGAGGCCCTCCGTGAAGGGGTGGGCGTAGATCTCGAACCAGGAGAAGAAGGGCGAGGCCGGGCCGCGGTCGCGGACGTCGAGGAACTCGGGCAGCTCGCGGCTGACGTGCGTGGCGGGGACGTCGAGGAGCACGCGGAGCCCGCGCGCATGCGCCGCGTCGACGAAGGCGCGGAGGGCCGGCTCGCCGCCGAGCGCCGCGTCGACGCGATCGAAGCCGTGCACGTCGTAGCGATGCGCCGAGCCGGAGGCGAAGACCGGCGTGAGGTGCACGGCGCCGACGCCGAGCTCGGCGAGGTGGTCGAGGCCCTCCCGGGCGCCCTCGAGGTCGCCGCCCCGGCGCGCCTGCTCGTCCTCGGGGGCCGCGCCCCAGCCGCCGCCGGCGCGCCGGAAGCGGTCGACGAAGACCGTGTAGACGCTGGCGTCCTTCCACCACTCGGGCACGCCCGAGCGGAGGGCGCGCCGCTCCACGGAGAACGCCTCGCCGGCCCCGCGCCCCACGAGCGCGCCGCCCGCCCGGAAGAGGTAGTGGAGCGCCCGCGCGCCGGCCGGGAGCGTGCGCTCGAAGATCCGGTGCTCGTTCGTCTCGGCGACCGGCTCCATGGCCGCCTCGCGCCAGCCGTGCCCCTCGTCCCAGCGAAGGGCGAGCCCCTCGCCGGCGCCGCGGCGGAGGCCGGCGCGCACCGTGACGCGGCCGTCGTCCCGCGCGAAGAGCCAGGGCGCGGCCGGCGCGTGGAGCACGGGCTCCGGCGTGCCGCCGACGACCAGCGCGCTGTTCCGATGGCCGCCCTCGGCGACCGTGCGCGGGTTCGCCGGGTCGAGGTGCCAGCTCCGGTCCGCGTGCTGGAGCTTGTAGGCGTAGACGCCGGGCCCGAGCTCGAGCTCGGCCTCGAAGGCGCCGTCGCCCGCGCGCCGAAGCGGCACCGGATCGCTCCACGCCTTCACTTCGCCGCGTAGCTCGACCCACTCGAGGCCGGGCAGGGGCGGCGGGGCGTAGCGGAAGAGGATCCGGTGCCGGGTGCGCATCGTGCTCGTCCCCTCCGGCGGGCTCAGTCGGCCTTGCGGACCTGGTAGTTCCGGCCGGCGTTGTTGTCCCAGACCTCGCGCGGCGTCGCGCCCTCGGCGAAGCCGTGGCGGTAGACGATGGCGTACTCGAAGACCTCGGCCGGGCCCTCGACGTCCACCTCGAGGCGCCACTGCTCATAGTCGGCGACGCCGTCGATCACCGCGCCGATCGGGCCGACGTAGTAGAAGGCGTTCTTCTCGCCGTCGCCCATGCGGAAGGTGTTCACCGTCTCCCAGCCGTCGGTGGTCCAGACCATCTCGAGCTGCTTGTCCCAGTCGAGGTTGGCGACGCGGAAGTCGAGCGTGCCCTGGACGCCCTGCTCGCTCACCTCGAGCCCCTGGTCCGGGGACCAGTAGCGCGAGAGGATCGACCAGGGGCCGATCGACGCCGGGTAGAGGTCGCCGCCGTTGTCGTCGACGAAGGTGCGCTTGCGCCACTCGCCGGCGCCCTCGTCCCAGTACCAGGTGCCGTCCTCGTACCAGGCGTCGAAGGTCAGCAGGCTGCCCTCCCAGGAGCGCACCTTCACGGGCACGTGCCACTCCTCGCGGCCGTCCTCGAAGGTGCGCACGTAGTAGCCGTTCGCCGTGCGCGGCGCGTGGTAGCCCGGGAGCCGGTAGACGACGCCGACCTTCTTGTCCTCGAGGTGCGCCGAGGGGGTCGGCTCGACGAAGAGCTGGATGAGGTACTCGTAGTCCGTGCAGCCGCCGCGGAAGCCGCAGCCGGTGGTCTGCGTCCAGTAGACGCCGTCGTAGCGGACCATGTGCGTGTTGCGCTCGCCGCGCTCCTGGGCCCACGAGCGCACGCTGCTGTTGATCAGCGCCTCTTCGCTCGAGCCGACGACCTCCCCCGCGCAGCCGCCGACCAGGAGCTGGCCGCTCGAGAGGCCGATGGCGCCGGCGGCCGTGGCGGCCCGCGCGAGGCGACCGCCGCGGCGGAAGCGCCGCATCATCCACTCGATGGCCTCGCCGAAGCTCGACGTCTCCTCGGCGCGCCCGGGCGCCTCGGCGCCGTCTCCGTTCGTTCGATAGATCATGCCCAACCGTCTCGATGAGGCGGGGACTCCCCCGCGTTCCAACCGGCTCTCTCGACCGGCCCGATGGTAGTGACTCTACAAAGAGTCACTGATTGACGCGCAGCCTGACGCCTCCTCCGAGCGAGCACCGCTCGCCATGGGAGCGATCTCACGCCGGTCCCGAGTGCACCGAAAATCACGGGTCTTTCTCGGGACAACTGTCGGTGCATGGGGGCGATGCACCTACATGCGCCGACAGAAGAAGAAGGACCGCCAGCGTCTCCGCCGTGCCGCCCGCCGTCGCCCCGCGCGACCGCCCACCCCTCCCGAGCCCGGGCCGCCCCAGCCCCCGCCGCCCGAGGCGCCCCCGAGCGTGCCTCCCGACGTCGGGGACGGCGTCGCCCTCGCCTCCTGGGAGCGCTTCGTCGGCGGTCCGCCGCCTCCCGCGGGGCAACTCGCGTGGATCGAGGCCTTCGCGCGTGACGCGGGGCGGGGCCCCGAGGACCCGGCTCTGGCGGCGCTGCTGCTCACCTTCCCGGCGGGCGACATCCTCGATCCCGCCTGGCTCCGCATGGGGGCGATGGAGGTGTACCTGCACCTCGACGCGCCGGGCTTCGGGAGCGGCCGCTACTACCGGGCGGTGCGCGCCTGGTTCGAGTGGCTCTTCGAGGAGGAGGTCATCGGCGAGCTCTCCCTCGTCCATCTGCTCTGCGAGCTCGAGCACGCGCGCCGCGCCAACGGGCTCGAGCCGGAGGTGATGCGCCTGCCCGCCGCCTTCGGCGTCGAGGCGCGCGATCGGGCCGCGAGCGACGTCTCCACGGACAGCGCGGCGCGGCTCCTCGAGACCATCGTCGCCTTCGGCGGGGTCCCGGAGGAGGAGCCCGAGCACGTGAAGATGGCCGTGCAGCTGGCGAGCAGCTGGCTGGCGTGCGTCGATGGGGTCCCCGCGCGCTGGGGCCGGCTCGATCCGGAGGCGTGGGAGGGGGGCATGCGCGAGGCCATGCTCGCGACCGGCGGCGATCCGGACACGCCCTCGACGATGGCGTTCCACGCGATGCAGCTCCGCGTCTGGGGGAAGATCTTCGCGCGCTTCCACGGCGTGCTCTTCCTCGGTGACGGGGCCGCGGAGGAGCTCGCGGCACGCTGCGCGGATCTCGCCGTGGCGCTCGAGGCCGACGTCGCGGCCTGAGCGCGGGGCGCCCGACACCCACCGGTGTCCCCGTCGTCGTCCGCCCCCGCCGCCGCTCGCCTGGCCGGGGCGCCCGAAACCCGCCGCCGTCCGCGTCGTCGTTCGCCCCCGCCGCCGCCCGCCCGGGCCGTGGCGTCGGTGGGGGCGTCGGTCTCGACGGCGCGCGTCCGCTCACGGGGTCGTCGGTGGGCCGGGCGTCGACGGCGCGCGTCGGCGCGAGGCCCGGCGAGGCGGTCGCGCTTCGGTCGGAGCGCGGGCAATGGCAGAGTCGCGCCGTGGACCTCTTCCGCTGCGCCTTCGCCTTCGCCCTCGCCCTCGCGCTCGTCCTGGGGGCCGGCTCCCAGGCCTCGGCCGACGCGATCATGACCTTCGAGGGCGCCTGCCCACCCGGCACGGAGAAGGGCATCGCCCACCACGCGGAGGCGTGCATCCCGCGAACCTGCACGAGCGACTCGGACTGCGGCTCCGGGGCGAGCTGCCAGGAGCTCTGCGTCTGCCGGGCTCCGCGCGAGTTCCGCGGCGAGGGGCGCATCGTCTACGACGAGCCCGTGACCCGCGTGGTCGAGGTGGGCTTCTGCGACGCGGCGGGCGCGTGCCCCGAGGGCGAGCGCGGGACGCGCCGGCAGTGCGAGCCGGACGAGGACACGCCGGCCTGGAACCGCGCGGGCCACTCCTGGAGCGGCCAGCCGCACCCGGACTCGGGGCTCTGCGCGGCGGGCGGGGCGCGCGAGGCCGGCGGCACGGCGCTCGCGCTCCTCGGTGCTGGGGGCCTCCTCGCGTGGCGGCGTCGCCGGCGGACGTAGCGTTCGCGGCGCGAGGAAGCGCACGGGGAAGCTCCGCTCGCCGTCCGCTGGGGACGGCTCGGGCGCGGTCCGGGCACGTTCGCGAGAAAGCGCACGGGCGTGGCGCCGGCGGGCGCGGGCGGCGTACTAGGGTTCCCCGCGATGGCGTTCTTCTTCACCGTCGTGGCCGCCACCCTCGCCTCGAACGCGATCCTGCTCGGCGTGCTGGCCTGGGCCTATCACTCGCCGCGCCTCGCCCATCGGCGCATCAGCCCGAAGCCCGGCATCAAGGTCGCCTGGCCGAAGCGCCTGCGCATCATGGCCGTCATCTCGACGCTCTCGCTCGCGGCCGTGATCCTGCCGAGCTGGCTCCTCTTCGAGCACCTGGTGCACGAGCGGCCGACCGCCTGGTGGGTGGTCGCGCTCCAGGCGGTCGGCATCCTGACGATCTACGACTTCGTCTACTACGGCCTGCACCGGACGCTGCACCACAAGAAGCTGATGCGCTTCGTCCACGGCGTGCACCACCGGGCGCGGAACCCCTCGGCGCTCGAGAGCTTCTACCTGCACCCGATCGAGCTGCTCGCCGGGCTCGCGCTCCTCTACGGCGCGACGCTCGCCATCGGCCCCGTCCACGTGCACGCCTTCCTGATCGCCTTCTTCGTCTACTCGACGCTGAACATCGTCATCCATTCGGGCCTGGTCGTGCCGGGCTTCGGGCCGCTGAACTTCCTGACGAAGAAGCACCACGTCCACCACCAGGACGACTTCGCGAAGAACTACTCGTCGCTGACCCCGCTGCCCGACCTGCTCTTCGGCACCGCGGGCTGACTCCAGCGCCGGACCCCGGCGCGCTCGCTCGACGGCGGCCGGGCTCGGCGCGTCGCCCGAGAAATCGAGCCGCCAGGAAACCGCTCGGAGCCGGCGCCGATAGGGCGGCATGTCTCGAATCGAGCGCGGCGCTGCGCCGCCCACCCCCGCCACTTCCCCGTCCACCCCCACCGCCGCCCCGGCAGACGCCGCTCCGTCGCCGGAGGCCGCCGTCGACGAGGCCACGGCCCAGCTCGACGCCATGGAGCGCCGCGCCGACCGGCGGCCGACGCTCCGCCCCGCCAGCCGCGTCCGGCGGCAGCGCGCGCTCCCCGTGGAGAACGACGCACCCGAGCCCCGCGAGCCCGGCGAGATCGGCGTCTACGTGCGCTCCTTCCACCACGGCGAGAGCTTCGGGGTCGACCCCGAGGGCATCGACCTCGGCGGCGACGACATCGCCGGGTACCACGGAGACGGGCGCGGCTTCTCGACCGACCGGGAAGACACGGCGCGCATCCGGGCCGGCGTGGTCTTCCGGGAGGGCGAGGGCGGCTTCCAGGCCGCGCGCGCTGGCGGCCGGAGCGATGAGTCCGGCAACGACCTGCTCCGCTTCCTGCACCCCGGCCAGTACCCCAACGAGACCGGGGTCCCCGAGGTCGAAGCGACCGCTCGCCAGCCGGGCGGCGAGGTCACGCTCCGCTACGCCGGCTCCATGCCCCTGCACCCGTCCTTCGACATCGACGTGGACGCCCGGATGCGCGTGGAGCGGACCGGGGAGCGGACCATCCGGGTGACCCTCGCCGCCGCCGGCGACGGCTTCCCCAACGCCGAGGCCTTCGCGCGCGATCACGCGGGCAACGCCGTCTTCCTCGGGGTGCACCAGCTCCAGGAGGGGCAGATCGCGGCCGACCTCGCGGGTGAGGCGGAAACGCCCATGTTCAGCGCGAGCCTGCAGATCCACACGCGCGAGGACGGGACCTTCGAGGCGGTGGAGTTCGGCGGTGAGCGCTACACGCTCGAGGAGTGGAACGCGCGCTTCGAGGAGATGGAGCCGGTCGGGGAGGGCGCGTCGTGAGCGGCGGGCCTTCGCGCGGCCTGGCGCCCGGTCCGCGGCCCCGCTTGGGGGTCCAGGAGATGCGGCTGGCCGATCCCCTGACCATCCACCCGCTCGAGCCGGCCATGGGCCTCGCGGCCGCGATCGCCTCGCTCCTGTCGTGCATCGGCTGGATGACCATTCTGGCCCACGCGGCGCTCGTCTGGCTCTTCCTGGGGCTCCCGGTGGGCATCGTGTCGCTGGTGCTCCTCATCGGGAAGCCGGCGAAGAAGGAGCAGCCTCAGCTCCGCATCTTCCGGATCGCGGTCGCCCTCACGATGCTGCACGCGGCGTCCGGTGCGGTCGCGCTGGCGGCCTGCCTGTTCGGCGGCGTCTGACGAGCTCGTCGGCGGTCCGAGGAGGGGGCGACCCGAGGTGGCTCCGAAGGCCGGCGAGGCCGGCGCTACGTCCGCCTCCGCGGAGCTGCTCTCGCGTCGAGCCCACCGGCGGGGCCCGGGCTCAGCGGCCCGGGAGGACGCTCGAAAGGAGCGGGTCGTCGGTCTGGAGGGTCTGGAGCGACTCGTCGACGAGCTCGGTGGGCGGCGCCTCGGCGGAGGCGAAGTAGCCGCCGACGAAGTAGCGGAGGCCGGGCGCCTGGCGCGGGAGGACCGCGTGCCAGACGCACTGCTCCAGGAGGAGGACGCTGCCGGCCGGGAAGGTGAGCTTCACGTCGCCGGGCCAGCGGGTCTGGTCGATCGGGTGGGGCGGCTCGGTGGGGTCGCCGACGCGGCGCGGGTGGACGAGGAGCGGGCCCGTCGCCTCCGTGACCGCCTCCGGGTAGAGGAGGTACTGGACGCGGTGTGAGCGCGCGTAGCGCGGGAAGCGGTGGGCGTGGCGCCAGCGCTCGTCGTCGATGCCGCCGAGGTGCGTGTGCCACTCGAAGTAGGGGCGGCCCTCGTCGCTGATGACGCCGCCGACGAGCTCGAGGTGGAGGCCTTCGCCGAGGATGGCGCGGATGGCGCCGAGGCCGACCGGATCGAAGACGCGGCCCGCGAGGTCCGGGCGCCAGCCGAAGAGCTCGTAGAAGACCAGGCCCGTCGTGCTGATCTCGGACTTCGGCGCCGGGTAGATCGGATCCTTCGCGTAGAGGGGCGGGTCGCCGAGCCCGGCGCGGAGCCCGTCGAGCGCGTCCTTCAGGAGCGCGCAGGTCGCCGCGTCGTGGACGCCCTCGAGGAGCGCGAAGCCGCGGGTCCGGAGCTGCGCGGCCGCGTCCGCGATCGCGGCGTCGGTCGTCGCGTCGGGGCGCGTGGTGGAGTCCTCGTCGTTCTCGGGCGGGAGCATCGTGCGGAGCCTCGCCCCGATCCTGCCAGAGCCGCCCCCGTCGCGCCGCTCCGGCCCCTCCGCCGCAGGCGGCCACGAACCCCCGCCCCACCGCCGCAGGCGTCACCGGAGGCGGCGGATCCTCGACGCCTGGCCGGCGCCCGCGTTCGGGGCGAACGAGGCTCCGCCGCATCCGGCTCGCCTCACGCGGCCCAGTTCCCCGATCCCCGCGGCCGCAGGCCGCTCGTCGCCGAAGGCGGCGAAACCCCGGCCCCTCCGCCGGCCAGCGGCGGCGGCTCAGGAGCGGCGTCGGCGGCGGGTGGCCTCGGGGCCGACGAGCCCTTTGCGCTCGTCGAGGAGGAGGTCGCCCCGGTCGCGCTCGCGGAGGGTCCGGGCGGCGGCCTCGATCACGGCGGCGAGGGTCGCCTTCCCGGCGCCGCCCTCGCCGAGCTCGAGGTGGCGGTAGGCCACGTTGAAGCTCCGGGTGCGGAGGAGCGCCGGGCGCCCGTCGTCGCGCTTGGTGAGGAGCAGGTCGACCCGCGCGCCCTCGGCTTCGAAGCGGTAGGTGCAGCGGCGCCGGTCGAGGAGGATCGTCGCGAGGCGCGCGCCGTGCTCCTCGGCGACGCCCTCGACCAGGCGGAGCCAGGCCGGGTGGTGGGTCGGCGGCGGCGGCGCGCCCTCGAAGCCGTCGCCGGGGCGCGTCGGGTCGTCGGTGCCGAGGGCGAGGCCGTCCTCGGGCTCGCGCCAGGGGGTCGTCCGCGGCGTGGGCGTCAGGAGCTCGCGCTCCCAGCCGTGCTTGTGGACGTAGGGGTGGTGGAGGCCGAGGCAGGTCTCGGCGTGCTCGCACTTCGCCTCCCAGAGGCACGCGAACTTCGGGTAGACGTCGTAGAACTCCTCGACGATCACGACGTCCGGCTGGGTGTTGTCGACGCAGTGGCCGTGCTCGCCGAGGAGGCAGCGCGGCACGTACTTCACGGCGCAGGGGATCCCGCTCGCCTCGGCGTGGGCGAGGGCCTCGCGGAGCGCCGGGGCGAGCTCGGCCATGGGCGCGATGAGTCCGCGCTCGTCCTCGAAGTCCTCCATGGGGAGGTAGTTCCAGAACTCCATGCGCGTCGGCCGGACGGCGCGGACCTTCTCCACGAGCGCCTTCAGGTGCGGCACGTTGTGGGTGATCAGCACCGTGTTGGTCAGCACGGTCACGCCGAGCGCGTGGAGGTTCTCGAGGCCGGCCCAGGCCTCGTCGAAGCTCCCCTCGCGCTGGCTGATGAAGTCCTGCACTTCGGGGTTCGGGCCGTGGAGCGACACGAAGAACTCGTCGACGCCGGCCTCCACCAGGCGCTCGGCGTAGGCCCGGTCGGCGAGGAGGCGTCCGTTCGTCTGCAGGCGGATGTGCTCGAAGCCGCCGCGCTCGCGGGCGTAGGCGACGTACTCGAAGAGCTTCTTCTCGAGGGTGATCTCGCCGCCGGTGAAGGTGATGCGGCGGTAGCGGGGCTTGTGCCGGTTGTCGTCGACGGCCTGCTGGAAGCGCTCGAAGGGGACGCCCCGGTAGAGGTTCATGCCCTCCTGCACGATGCAGAAGCGGCAGGCGCTGTGGCAGTGGAAGTCGACCGTGACCGTGAGGTCGGCGAAGCGCGTCGGCTCGAAGCGGCCTTTGTAGGACTGCATCAGAGGGTCCCGTAGAAGCCGGTCTTGGGGTAGGCGACGCGCCCGTCCGGCCCCTGCTGGAGATCGAGGCCGACGTCGAAGTAGAGGTGGTCGAGCTCGGGGGCGCAGCGCTCGGCGAAGGCGACGAGCGCGGGCGGGTAGGGGAAGCGGCGGAGGAGCCAGAGGAGCTGGTCGACGTCGACGCCGCTGAAGTACACGCCGTCGTGGGTGCGCTTCTTCGCGACGCAGACCTTCTTGCAGGCGAAGAGCTCGGGGATGAGGACCTCCGCGAGGGTGGTGGGGGCGGCGTCGTAGTCGACGAAGGCGCTCGAGGTGAGGAGGGAGAGCACGGTGTCGATGTCGCGCTTCGGGGAGAGGAAGCGGTAGGTGTTGGCGAGCTCGAGACCGTCCTCGCGGACGACGTAGCTCCGGCCGGCGTGGTCTTCCGTGCCCGTGAGGTAGAGGTTGAGCTCGTCGACGCGGCCGCGGGCGAGGATGTCGGCGTCGAGGTCGAAGCTCACCATCATGTAGGGCGTGCTCTCGCGCACCGGGGGCCGGAGCTCGAGCCAGGGGGCGAGGGTCTCGCGGAGCCCGGCGACGGTGGCGCGCGGGTCCTCCTTCCGCGGGTCGTAGAGGTAGAGCTCCCAGAAGAGGCGCTGGCCGTCGGTCTTCACGCCGAAGACGGTCATGTCGCGGCCGAGGCTCCGCTGGAGGGCCTCGAGGGGCGGGCGCGCGGCGTCCAGGAGGCCGGCGAGCTCGAGCGAGTACCAGAGGAGGTTCTCGGCGCGGAGCTTGCCGGCGGGCGGGCGACGCGGTCGGTAGGGCTCGAGGCAGTAGTCGAACCAGCGGTCGCCGGGAGCGACGCGCGCGAGGGGGAAGGAGGGCGCCGGCGCGTGCTTCGCCGCCGCGGCTTTCGTCACGGCAGCCTTCGCCTCCGCGGCGTTCGCGTCGGCCTTCTTGCCGAGCGCGATCAGCTTCTCAGGCGGCGACGACACGCCAACCTTCCGGGGGCTCGGCGAGCGCGGCGGCGCTCGGCGTCGGGGGGAGGGCGCCGGCCTCGAGCTGCGCGAGGGCCCAGCGCATGGCGCGCTCGACCTCGGCGCGGCCCGGGGCGCCGGCGCGGACGCGGTAGGAGAGGGCGTGCTCGCCGGTGCGCGCCCAGGCGCGCGGAGCGCTGGCGGGCTCGACGAAGAGGCCGATCTCGCCGCGGGGCCCGGCGAGGCAGAGCACGGGGTCGAGGCGGAAGAGGGCGCCGTCGTGGGCGCGGGGCTTCACGTAGACGGTGAAGCGGCCGGCGACGTCGGCGCCGACGGACTTCACGAGCCCGGGCGCGAAGGGGAGGGCGGCGCGGGCGGTGGCGTCGTCCCAGCCCGGGAGGCGGCGGAGCGCCCCGTCGACCGGCGCGTCGGAGCGCGGGGCGACGAAGTGGGCGCGGGGCCGGAGGGCGCCGTCCTCGAGCGCGTGGCAGACGACCACGCCGGCGAGCGGGAGGCCCTCGGCCCAGGCGCGGAGCGGCGCCGGCGCGTCCTCGGGGAGCGCCTCTCGCTGGGCGTAGAGCTTGGTCTCGGCGGCGCCCTCGCGGGGGAGGTTCAGGCCGATGACGTGGGCCGGCCTGGGGAGGGCGAGGGCGCGGGCGACGGCGGCGCGGGCGTCGGCGGAGGCGTCCGAGAGGTTGAGGTAGAGCTTGGCGACGGGCGGGCGGCGCGCGGCGTCCCAGCCGACGATGAAGGGCGCCTCGATGGGCGCCTCGAGCAGCGCGGGGCGGGGCACGCCGAGGGCGTCGAGGGCGGCGCCGGCCTCCTCGCGTTGGACGCCCTCCACCATCATGCGCAGGCCGGTGATCGCCCGGCCGTCGAGGCGGAGCGAGGCCTCGAGGGCGGCGAGGCCGCGGGGGGCGAAGAGCGCGGCGAGGGCGGGCGCGCGGTCGGCCCAGGGCCCGAGGCTGCCCTCGAACGCGCGCTGGAGCTCGGCGCGGCTGTCCTCGGCGCGCGCGCGCTCCGGGAAATGCTCGCGGACCTCAGCCATGGGCGGCCTCGCGGGGCTCGCCGCGGACCAGCGGGAGGGCGTCGCGGTGGACGAGGCGGATCACCTCGCGGAGCTGCGGCGCGTCCTCGCGGGCGAGCGGGCCTCGGTGCGAGTAGGCGACGCCGTCCACGGCCTCGAAGTAGGGGCGGTCGGGGGCGCGCGGCACGGCCTCGAGGACGACCTCGCCACCGGGCGCGTCGAGATCGAAGAAGAGGCCGTCGTGCTGGTTGCGCATGGTGCGCAGGCGCCAGCCCTGGACGCGCCCGCCGACGCGCTGCCGGATGCTCTCGACCAGCTCGATGGGCACGGGCGTCACGCCCCGGTCCCGCGCCGAGTCGATGTGGCGCGGGCCCGCCTCGCGTCGCGGATCGGCGCTCCGGTCGCGCACCTGGAAGCCGGCCCAGCGCTCGGCGACGACCGGGTTGGCGTGCTCCTCGGCGACGCGCTTCACGTAGGCCAGCTCGCGCTGGAGGTCCTCGGGCGACCAGCCCGCGCAGGAGCGGATGTGCCAGGTCTCCGGGTCGAAGTCGATGGCGAGCTCCGCGTCGGCGCGGTCGAGGAGCGCGTCGGGGAGCACCAGCGTCCAGAAGACGCGCACCGAGTCGGCGATCTCGACCGCGTGGTGGAAGGTGCGACGGAAGCTCTCCGGGTCGTCGCCGGGGAGACCGAGCATGAGCTCGAGCTCGATCGGGAAGTGGTCGCGCACGACGTCCACGACGCGCTCGAAGCGGGCGAGGTCGAAGGGGCGGCCGAGCCGGTGGAGCACCTCGGGCTCGAAGCTCTGCACGCCGATGGCGACCTGACAGCGCTTGAAGGACGTGAGCAGCTCGAGGTGCTCGTCACGGAGGAAGGTCGGGTAGAGGTGCCCGTGGACGAGGGTCTCGGCGAGCACGCCGGTCTGGCGCTCGGCCTCGGCGAGGTTCCGGAAGCCGCGCGGGCTGAGGTTGAAGGCGGCGTCGAGGTTGAAGACGTTCGGGACGCGCGCGCGGCGGAGGCCCTCGAGGTGGGAGGCGAGGTGCTCGACGGAGAAGACGCGGTCCGAGGCCTGCTCGCCCCACTGGCAGAAGGTGCAGTGGATGGGGCAGCCCCGGTAGGTCTCGAGGTAGCCGGTGCGGCCGACGGGGGCGAGGTCGAGCTGGTAGGGGGAGGGGTAGGCGTCGACGTCGATGCGTTCGAGCGGGCCCGTGGAGCGCCAGCCGAGGGCGTGCGGGCGGAGGAGGCCCGGGATGGCGTCCCAGTCGTCTTCGCGGAGGAGCGCGCGGAGCACCTCCTCGCCCTCGCCCGTGACGGCGGCGTCGACGGTGTGGGCGAGCTCGCGGTAGGGGGCGAGCGCGAAGACCGAGGGCCGCGCGTGGGGGCCGCCGATGACGACGCGCACGCTCGGGTCCCAGCGGCGGATGCGCGCGGCCAGATCGCGGAAGGGGCCGATGGACCAGAGGTAGAGGGAGGCGCCGACGTGGGTCGGGCGGAAGTCGCGGATGGCCTCGAAGAACGCCTCCGGGTCGCCCGAGCGGAGGTCGATGATGCGGATCTCGACGTCGTCGAGGTCGGGGCAGGCGCGGATCGAGGCCTCGAGCTTCCGCACGCCGTAGGTGAAGGGCACGAAGTCGCCGCTGGGGTCCTCCCAGATCGGGTCGATGGAGACGAGGGCCAGTCGGCGATCGCGCGGCATGGGCGGGGAACGAAGCGGCCTCCGGCGCGGGAGGCCCGGGGCGATCATAGCAGCGCGTCGGCGAGATCGGGGTGGGCCCAGGGCGCGGGGGGCGCGTCGGCGGCGGCCAGGTAGCAGCCGAGGAAGCGGCGCGGGCCCGGGCGAAGCTGGCGGCGGACGGCGTGCCAGGTGTGCTGCTCGAGGGCGACGAGGGTGCCGGCGCGGGGCTGGAGCTCGACCTGGCCGGGCCAGTCGTCGTCGTCGATCGGGTGGGGGGGCGCGGCGGGATCGCCGACGCGGCGCGGGTGGACGAGGAGCGGGCCGCCGTCCGCGTCGAGGTCGTCGAGGTAGAGGATCGCGAGGACGCGGCGCGGGGCGCGCTGGGCGGGCCAGGCCTGCCGGCGGACGCGCTCGCCCTCGTCCTCGCCGTCGATGTGGGTGTGCCAGCGGAAGAAGGGGCGGCTCGGGTCGCTGATCATGCCGCCGGCGAGCTCGAGGCGGAGGGGGCCGAGGAGCTGGCGGAGCGCGGCGAGGAGGCGCGGGTCGAGGACGAGCGGGAAGAGGGCCGGGTGGCGCGGGAGAAAGCGCGGGAGGGCCAGGCCGCTGGTGGTGAGGAAGGCGTCGTCGTCGAGCGGGCGGCTCTCGGGGGCGTAGAGGGCGGGCGGGTCGAGGCGGGCGCGTTCGGCGTCGAGGGCGGCGCGGAGGCGCGCGACCTCGTGCGGCGCGCGGAGGTGCTCGAAGACGGCGTAGCCGCGCTCGAAGAGGGAGGTGGCCTGCGCGGTGGCGTCGGACCGGGCCGGCGCGGTGGGGGCGGCGTCGGACCGGGCCAGCTCGGCCGAGCGGCTCATGGGGTCCGCGTTCGAGCGGCTCGAGGCGTCGGTGTTCGCGTGGCTCGAGGCGTCGGTCTTCGCGTGGCTCATGCCGTCGACTTCCGAGCCGCTCACGGCTGGCGCTCCGGGGGGAGCTCGCCTTCCCAGCGGGGGACGCCACGGGCGTCGAGCAGGCCGGCGAGCTCGGCGGCGGCGCCCTTCTGCCACGCCGGCTCGCGCGTCGCGGCGAAGCGGGGATCGTCGAAGTCGGCGGCGGCGCCGTACTCGCCCTGGAGCACGGCGAGGTGCACCGAGTCGGCGTGGGCGGCGAGCGCGTCCGCGAGCTCTGCGCGGTCTCCGGCGAGCATCGGCTGCACGACGGCGAAGGTGGCGAGGCCGGCGGCGCGGGCGTCCCGCAGCAAGGCGAGGCGCTCGTCGACGGAGGCGGCGCGCGGCTCGAAGTGGGCGCGGACGGCGTCGTCGGCGGTGGGGAGGGAGACGCCGAGGTGGGCGCCCGGCAGGCGCGCGAGGAGCGGGAGGTCGCGGCGCACCAGAGGCGCGCGGGTGAGCACGAAGACGGGCGCGTCGAAGGCGGCGCCCACCAGGACCTCGAGGCAGGCGCGGGTGAGGCCGAGGCGCTTCTCCAGCGGCTGGTAGGGGTCGCTCACGATCGGGCAGAGCTTGATGGGGCGGCGGGGGCGCGCCTCGAGCTCGCGCGCGAGCACGGCGGGGGCGTTGACGCGGGCGTCGACCCAGGAGCCCCAGGGCGCGGCGGCGCGGCCGAGGAGGCGGCGGAGCGGGTCGAGGTGCGACTGCGCGTAGCAGAAGCGGCAGCCGACGAGGCAGCCGACGTAGGGGCTCAGGCCGTAGAAGGTCTCGTCGCGCGCGGCGGTGACGCGGCCCATGGGCTCGAGGAGGGTGTCGACCTCGACCTCGCGCAGGCGCGCGCCGGCCTGCGCCTCTGCCTCGGCCTCGAGGCGGGCGAGCACCCGCTCCTCGTTGTCGCGGACGGCGGCGGCGAGGGTGTCGCAGAGGCGCTTGCCGAGCCCCGGGTCGGCGCCGCGGGCGCGGTAGGAGAGGGCGAGCCGCGTCGAGCGGGCGGCGTAGCGCGGCGTGTCGGCGAGGGGGCTGAGCTCGACGTGGAGCGGCCCGGCGCCGGCGACGGCGAAGGTGAGGCGGAGGCCCAGCTCGGCGGAGGCGCGCTCGAGGACGACCCCCGGCAGGACCTCGGCGCCGAGGCCGTGCGGCGCGACGAGCTCGAGCAGGGGGGCGCGGAGATCCACGGACGGGGAGTATAGCGGCCGGGCGGGCTGGTGAGGGCAGGGCAGGGGGGCCGCCGGGGCGCGGCCGGGCGGTGTAGGCTCGGCGCGTGGGCGTCGGGGCGCACGAGGCGGCGGTGCGAGAGGCGGAGCGGGCGCTCGAGGGGGCGCTCGCGGGGTGGCTCGGCGTCCGGGTGGGCGAGGTGCGCGGCGCGCTCGCGGGGGAGGTGGTGCACGCGCGCGCCGGGGGGCTGCCGCTGCGCATCGAGCCGACGGGGTCGCGCGGCTTCTTCGACGCGGGGGGCTTCGTGCTCGCGCACGGCGAGGCGCCGGGGGCCGGGGAGGCGGCGCGGGCGCTCCGGGCGCGGCTCGGTGGGCGCGCGAGCGAGCCGGTGGCGGCGGCCCTCGCGGCGTACTGGGAGGCGGCGCGGGCGCCCACGCGCGGGCGGCGCGAGGCGCTCGACGGCGCGCGGGCCGCGGCGCTCTTCGCGGGCGAGGGCGCGCTCCTCGCGCCCTGGGTGGACGCCTTCGCGGCGCACTACGGGCGGCCCCTCGGGCTCTGGTGGCCGGAGCGGGGCGAGGCGGGGCGGCCCTCGCTCGCGTTCCCGGACGTCGCCCCGGAGCAGAGCGTCTTTCTCCGGGCGCCGGCCGTCTTCGCGAACGACGCGCGCGGGCGGGCCTACCTCGCGGACCTGGGCTACGGCGTCGACGCCGGCGGGAAGATCGCGATCGTGCCCCTGCCGGCGGACTTCGCGCGGCGGCGCGCGGCCCTCGGACAGCGGGGCGGCTTCGACGCGCGCCTGGTCCCGGCGCCGGTGGCGCTCTTCTCGGGCCGACGCTGGCTCCGGGACCTCGCTGGGGGCGTCCTCCCCATCAACCTCTACGGCCGCCGCGCCTACGCGCTCACGCGCCGGCCGCGGGCGCTCTCCACGCGCCTGCACCCGACCTTCGTCCGGAAGTGGCACACCCACTTCCACGCCCTCGGCCACGACATGAGCCTCCACGCCCTCGGCTGGCATCGCATCGGCGTCGCCGCGCGCGAGGCCTTGCTCGCGGAGGCGCGCCGGACCCTCGGGCTCGGCCTCCGGGCGCGGCGCGCGGCGGCCCGGGCGGCGATCTTCTTCGAGGAGCGGCTCACGCGCACCTGCGCCGAGCTCTGGATGGAGCTCGATGCCCCGGACGCCTTCGAGGCGCGCTTCGACGCGGCGCTCCCGACGCTCCTCGCCGCGCTCCGGGACGCCCTCGCCGGCCGCTGACACGTCTGCGCTCTGCTCGCCGTCCGGCTGCGCCCTGCGTCGAGTCGGCGCTCGCCCGTGCCGGCCGCGCCCGGCCGCTCTACGATCTCCCGGTGCGCCGCTGCACCCCACCGCTGCTGGGCCTGCTCGCCCTGAGTCTGCTGGGCTCCTGCTACCGCATGCAGACGATGCGGCGGCAGGTCGCCAAGCTCGACGGCTACCCGCGCGTCGAGGGCGAGGTGCGCGTGCCCACCTGGGAGGGCGAGCCGATCGTCGTCGTGCTGCTGCGTCCGCCCGCCGAGTCGGCCGCGCCCACGCCGATCGTCGACCGCGTGCAGCTCTACGAGCCCGGGCGCTTCCGCTTCATCACACGCCCGGGCGACTACCGCGTCGCCGCGTTCCTCGACGGTGATGGCGACCTCGCCCTCGACGCCGGCGAGGCGTGGGTCGGGCCCGTTCCGGTCGAGGGAGGGAGCCCGGCGCTCCTCGAGCTCGACCCGGCGCGGAACGCGCGGCGCCCCGATCCCGAGCTGATCCTGGCCCGTGACTACCGCCTCGGCGACCGGATCAGCCTCGACGACCCGCGCGTCGGTCGCGCGAGCGGGCCCTACGGCATCTACCAGCCGCTCCGCTGGACCGAGCGCTACGTGATGGGCGTGTTCTTTCTCGAGCGCTACGACCCGGAGCGCACGCCCGTCCTCTTCGTGCACGGCATCAGCGGCTTCCCGGCGCAGTTCGAGCGCTGGGCCGAGCTCCTCGACGGCACGCGCTATCAGCCCTGGTTCGTGCACTACCCGAGCGGCCTGCCCCTCGAGCTGGTCTCCGAGTGGCTCGCCCGGAGCCTCTCCGAGCTCCATACGACCCACGGCTTCGAGCGGCTCTGCGTCGTCGCGCACAGCATGGGCGGCCTCGTCGCGCGCGAGGTGCTCAACCGCCACGTGGAGAGCAGCGCGCCGCCTTACCACCGGGGGCTGGTCACCATCGCGGCGCCCTTCGGTGGGCTCGGGAGCGCCGAGCTCGGCGTGTCCTGGTCCCCGAGCGTGGCGCCGGCCTGGCGCGACCTGGTGCCGGGGAGCCCCTTCCTCGAGGCGCTCCACCGGCGGCCGCTCCCGCCCGAGGTCGACTACGAGCTGCTCTTCCTCTTCGACGGGGCGAGCGGCGCGGACGGGGTCGTGCCGATCCCGAGCCAGCTCCGCGCGGAGGCCCAGGCGGAGGCGGAGCGGATCCGCGGTCTGGGTGGGACGCACGGCGGGATCCTCGAGGAGCGGGCGGCCTGGGACGTCGTGTCCCGGGCGCTCGAGCGCTGCGAGGCCTCGGAGCTCTCCGTGCCCGAGGCGGCCACCGAGCCGGCTTTGCCGGGCGCGTCCGCGCCGCGCTGAGCACGAGGGGGACGGGGGGCCTGGCGTGCGCTCCGCCGTCCAGGTGGACCTCAGCCGCTCGGCTCGGCCTCGGCGGCTTCGCCCTCGGCCGCGCCTTCGTCCGGCGCCTCGGGGAGCGCTTCGAGCGTCTGCCGGAGGTCTCGGTGCACGCAGCGGTAGAAGCGCCGCAGCCGCCGCCGCCGCGTGCGCCGGTAGTAGCGCTCCACGGGATCGCGGGTGCGCGCGTCGCCGAGCTCGCGGATCTCCGCCAGGGCGCGCTCGATGGGCTGACACCCCTGCGCCCCCTCGAGCTGCGCCACGGCGCGCACCCAGGCGGGCACCTGGTCCGCCGGCTCGAAGTCCATCACGTAGAGCGCCGCCGCCCGGCGCGTGTCGCGGTTCGGCTCGTGGAGCAGCAGCTCGGTCTGCCGCGCCAGCTCCTCGGCCTGCGTCGCCGCCTGGGCCTCTTCGCGGAGCTGCTGGAGGAGCTCGGGGGAGGGCGCGACCTCCTCGGGGGTGTCGTCGCGCAACCAGAGGAGCGCCCCGCCCACGGCGAGGAGGATCAGCAGCGAGGCGATCCCGCCGAGGAGCAGGGGCCGCGTGCTCCGCTCGCCCGATCCGCCCTTCACGGCGGAGACGGGCAGCGTGGGCGCCGTGGAGGGATCGGGGCGGCGGACGGCGAAGCTCCCCGCGGGCGGCGTGGGGCCCCGCGGGTCCCCGGAGACGGCCGCCTGGAGCGCCAGGTCGCGGAGCTGGTCGCGCACCATGGCCGCGCTGTCCGGTCGCTCCTCGGGGCGGTGCTGGAGCAGGTGGTCGACGAGCTCCTGGAGCTCCGGCGGGAGCGTCGGATCGCGCGCCTCGTCCATCAGCCGCGGCGGCGGCTCGTCGGCGAGCTGCTTGCTGACGATGTCCGTGAGCGAGTCGCCCTCGAAGAGGGGCCGCCCGGCGATCGACTCCCAGAGGAGGATGCCGAGCGCGTAGAGGTCCGCCCGGTGATCCGTGCTCTCGCCGAGGGCCTGCTCCGGCGCCATGTAGCCCGGGGTGCCCATGACGGTGCCCCGGCGGGTGAGCGAGCGGCGCGGCACGGCGCTCGGCTCGGCCGGCTCGTCGGGCATGCGCGCGATGCCGAAGTCGAGGACCTTCACGAGCTCGGAGCCGTCGTCCCGCGGCTCGAGGAGCACGTTCTCGGGCTTGAGGTCGCGATGCACGATGCCCGCCGCGTGCGCCGCCGCGAGCGCGTCCGCGACCTGCGCCCCGATGCCACAGACGCGAGGCCAGTCGAGCCGCCCCTCGTTCTCGGCGACGTCCTGGAGGCTCGGGCCGCGCACGAGCTGCATCACGAGGTAGGCGCCGCCCTCGGGGAGCGTGCCGTAGTCGAGGGCGCTCGCGACGTGCGGGTGCTCGAGCTTGCCGGTGGCCATGGCCTCGCGGGCGAAGCGCTCGGCGAGGTCGCCGTCGCCGGCGAAGCGCGGGTGGATCACCTTGAAGGCGACGTCCTTGTCGAGGGCGAGATGCCGCGCCACGAAGACCGCGCCCATGCCGCCGTCCGCCAGGTGCGCGTCGATGCGGTAGCGGTCGTCGATGACCCGGCCGATCCACGGCGTCATCGGGGCTGCGTCCTCCCGGGCGAGCGGGTCGAGCTCCGTGTCGTCGTCGGCCGCGGCGAGGGGCCGGAAGCTGCCGCTCACCCCTCGCCTCCCGGATCGGCGCCGGCGCTCCGCGGGGTCCCGGGGGTGGCCGAGGGGCCGATGAAGTCGGCCGCCTGGAGCAGCTCGTAGAGGGCCGAGGCCTGGCCCGTGGAGAGCGAGGCGAAGCGCACCCCGAAGCCATGGGGCCGGCCCGCCGTGCCGTCGCTCACCCAGCGTACGCGGCAAGGGATCTCGAGGGGCTCCCACGCGGTGGGCGAGCGGAGCGTGAGGACCAGCTCGTCGCCGACGGCGGGCAGGGGGGTCCCGCGGACGAAGGCGCCGCCGAGGCCGATGTCGACCGTGGTGCCCTCGTGCTGGAGGGCCGAACCGCGCGAGTACTGCACGCGCAGCGCGACCGGCTGGCGGCCGCCGCGCCGAAAGTGGGTCGGTTCGTTCCCCATCGCCGGCAGGGACGATACCACCGTCGCGGGTCCTCCGCCCGGCCTCTCCGCCCAGCCTCTGCGTCCGGCCTCGCGTGGCTCTTGGGCCCGGCCGCCCGCTCGGGGCATGCTCCGGCCCATGCGTGCGCTCGTCGCCGGCCTCGTCCTCGTCCTGGGCCTCCTCGCCTCTGCCGCGCCGGCCTCGGCCCAGCGGAGCCTCGACATCGGCCGCTTCCGCCCGGCCCTCGACCACCACGGGTTCTTCGGGGTGCAGGGCACGACCCCGCCGGGGCCCTGGCGCTGGAACGTCGGCATGTGGCTCAGCTACGCCAAGAGCCCGCTCGTGGGCGTGGTCGGGGGCGAGGAGCGGGACGTGATCCGTCACCGCTTCGTGGGGGACTTCCAGGCGCAGCTCGGCATCGGGGGGCGCTTCGCGCTCGGCCTCGACGTGCCGCTCGTGCTGCATCAGAGCACGCGCACGCAGGTGCTCGAGGATGGCGGGCCGACGATCCCCGCGCAGGCGGTGGGTGACCCGCGGGTCGTCGCGCGCGTGCGGCTCGTGGGGCAGGACGCGGTCGCCCATCGGGAGCGCTCGGAGGGGCCGGGGCTCGCGCTGATGGCCGCGGCGACGCTGCCGCTCGGGGACGAGGACGCCTTCGCGGGGGAGGGGCAGCTCACGCTCGATCTCCAGGCCATCGGGGACTTCCGGGTGTTCGGGCTCGGCGCCGGGCTCATGCTGGGCTGGCGGCATCGGCCGAACGATCGGGTCGTCGGAGGCGTGACGTTTCGCGATCAGCTCCTCTTCGGCTTCGGGCTGCAGGTGCCCGTGCCGGTGCTCGAGGGGTTGAGCGCGCTCCTCGACGTGCGGGGGGAATTCGACGCGCGCTTCGGTGGGGGCAGCGCGCGGCGGGCGGTGGAGGGGACGCTCGGCGTGGCGCTGAGGCGGAACCAGGTCAGCTACACGACGGGCGTCGGCGTGGGCTTCACGCCGGCCGTGGGGACGCCCTCGGTGCGCGTGGTGTTCGGGGTGCAGTGGGCGCCGCGGACGCCGGACCAGGACGCCGATGGGATCCCCGACGACGAGGACGAGTGCCCGCACCTGCCGGAGGACTTCGACGGGTTCGAGGACGAGGACGGGTGCATGGACCCGGACAACGACATGGATTTCATCCCGGACGTGGACGATCGCTGCCCGAACGAGGAGGCGCTCGAGGGGCAGGACGCGGACGAGGACGGATGCACGGATCCGGCGCCGGCGGGGGGCGCGGGCGGCGAGGGGACGCCTGAGGGCGGCGCGGCGGAAGAGGGATCGCCGGTGGGCGTGGAAACGAACGGGGCAGCAGAGAACGGCGACGGCGGTGAGGACGGTGGCGCCGAGGACGGTGGCGCCGAGGACGGTGCCGCCGAGGACGGTGCGGAGACGGACGGTGCGGAGACGGACGGTGCGGAGACGGACGGTGCGGAGACGGACGGTGCCGCCGAGGACGGTGCGGAGACGGACGGTGCCGCCGAGGGCGGTGGCGGTCCGGCCGTGGAGGGCGATGCGGCACCGGAGGCCGTGGAGGGCGATGCGGCCCCGGAGGTCCAAGATGGCGACGCCGAGGACGCCCGTGTCGGGGCGCAGCCGGGGGCACCGGACGGAGCGTGAGCGCGCCTCGGATCCGACGACGACACGCCATCGAGCGCCTCCCCGCGAAGGCTCATGTGCCGAGCACAATTCGCGAGGGGCCCGCGAGCGGAGCGCCGACCACGGAGAGCACCCGACGAGAGGGGAGGGGCTCCGGGCGGTCCCGTTGCCGATCGCGGCCGAGGGCGTGGACGGTCGGTGGGGGCGCGGGCCCGGAAACGCCCCACGGCGCACGGTGAATCTTCGCGGTACGTCCGCGTCTTGGGTGGAGCGAGCCCTCCCTCGCGGCCCTCGGAGGCGCAGGTGTGGGAGCGGGTCGGTTGATCGCCTACCCCGGGTCCGCACTACTCTGGGGCGGTCGCGGGGAGTGCGGGCGAAGGGCGAAACGAGCGACGACGGGATGCGTTTGAGAGGGAGAGCAGGGAGCCGGGGGGGCACGGCCGCGCCGCGGCGCATGGCCGTTCTCGCCGCGCTGGCGCTCGCGGGCCTCGTCGCCCTGCCGGGCTCCGCGCAGGACGCGCGCACGATGATCCGAACCCTCGCGGAGGGCGACGACTTCCGCGTCCGCGTGCAGGCCGCCTTCGCGATGGGCAACACGCGGGACTCGGTCTTCCGCCCGCATCTCGAGCGCGCCCTCCGTGATCGCAACCCGGCCGTGCGCGCCGCTGCCGCCACCGCGCTCGGGCGCCTCGGCGATCGGCGGGCGCTCGGGGCGCTCCGCCGGGCTCGGCGCGATCGCTCCGCCTCCGTGCGCATGCAGGCCGAGCGCTCCATCCGCACGCTCTCGCAGGCGCCCGAACGCCAGGCGCGCACGGCCCCACGACGGCGACGCGCGCCGAGTGGGATGGGCGTCTACCCGACGGTCCAGGTCGTGCCGGAGGCCGGGCGCATCCCCTGGCCGCGCATCCGCTACGCCGTCGTGCTCGGCGAGATGAACGACCGGAGCCGCTTCCGGGGGGCGCCGCTCGCGGACACGATGCGGAGCGAGATCCACCGGGCGCTCCGCGTGCTCCGAGGGGTGGCGGTGTTCCCGAGCCAGTCGGCCTTCGATCGCGACGCCGAGCGCCAGACGCGCCGTCGGCGGATCCCGAAGCTGCGCATCGACGGCACGCTCGCCGAGGTGCGGGCGCGGCGGCAGCGCGGTGAGCTGGCCGTGCGCTGTGAGGTGAGCCTGATGCTCCTCGACGACGGGAGCATCCGCGGGATGATGAACGGCGCGGCCACCGGGTCGGAGCCTCCGCGCCGCGATCGCCGGGAGCAGACGGCGCGACTCGCGCAGCAGGCGCTGGCGGCGGCGGTCCGGAGCGCGATGAGCGAAGCCCCGTCGGCGCTCGCGCAGGCCGCGCGGCGCGGCCGCTGAGCCTCTCCGGGGCGTCGGCCTCGGGTGCCGGCCCCGGGGAGGCTCCGCGCGGTGCGCCGGCCGGGCTGCTCACGGCGCCGTCGGGTTCCTGCCCCGTCGGTCTGGGGGGCGCGGCCCGCGGAAGCGGAGGCACGCTTCGGTTCGAATTTCCGGGACGAGGTACTACGCTCGTCCGTCGTCGTGAGGCACCTGATCGTCCTGGCCGCTCTCGCCGCCCTGGCCTGCACCCCGCAGGGTGACCCCGCCGTCCCGAGCGAGGGCTACTCCGACGACTTCGAGCGCGACCGGCTCGGGGACGACTGGAACAACACGGGCGGGCCCTGGGAGATCCGCGACGGATGGCTGCACGTGCGGGGGGCGCGGAATCGGCCGCTCTGGCTGCGGCGTGTGCTGCCCCGGGACGTCCGGGTGGAGTTCGACGTCAAGAGCATGAGCGACGAAGGCGACATCAAGGTCGAGGTCTTCGGCGACGGATCGAGCCGCGCCACGAGCGAGAGCTACACGGCGACCAGCTACGTCATCATCATGGGGGGCTGGGGCAACTCGACGAACATCATCGCGCGCATGGACGAGCACGGCGCCGATCGGGCCGTGGGGCCGCGGCGCCCCGTCGAGCCGGGGCGCGTGTACCACTTCCGCATCGAGCGGGAGGGCGATCGCATCACGGCGTGGGTGGACGACGAGGAGCTCGCGAGCATGGAGGACGACGAGCCGCTCGAGGGGCGGGGGCACGACCACTTCGCCTTCAACAACTGGCAGTCGGACCTCTGGTTCGACAATCTGGAGATCACGCCCCTCTGAGGGGGCGCGGAAGGGACGCGATCGGGCGATGGAGAAGGGCGACTTCGAGGCGATGCTGAAGGAGGCGGAGGGCCGCCTCGACCGCCTGAAGGCGCTGTACGAGCAGTACTTCCAGGGCTTCGAGCGCATCCCGCCGGCCCGCCAGCGCGAGGCGCTGGAGCGTCACCTGAAGCAGCTCCGCCGGCAGCAGCCACGCAACACGGCGTTGAAGTTTCGTTTCCAGACGCTCTGGCAGCGCTGGACCACGCTGAAGAACTACTGGAACCGGATCCTCCGGCAGATCGAGGAGGGCACGTACTACCGCGACGTGCAACGCGCCCGGCGGCGGGCCAAGCGGCGCGACGAGCGGGTGAAGGCGGCGCAGGCCGTCGAGGTGGACGTCGACCTGGACGATTTCGACCTGGAGGCGGAGGTCGGCGCGGCGCTCGAGGCGATCCAGGCGAGCGAAGCCGGGGCGGCGCCGGACGATACGCAGCCGAACATCCCGTTGCCTGGCTCTGCCGCGAGCCTCCCCGCCGCGCCGTCGCCGGGGGGCGATCGAGCGGGCGGAGGTCAGCCCGTCACCGCGACCTTCGCCAAGCCCAAGGCGGCGACCTTCGCCAAGCCGCAGCCCCGGTCGAGCGCGGCGGCCGCGTCGGGGGGTCGCCCCTCGGCGCCCCCTTCGCTCCGTCGCCACGAGAAGGCGGCGGCCTCCATGCCGCCGCCCACGCCCAAGCGGCGCGTCGCCCCGAAGCCCGGGGGCGGCGATGCGCACATGCGGAAGCTCTACGAGAAGTACGTGGCGGCGCGGCGGCGGAACGGGGAGCGGGTGGACAACTTGAAGTACGAGACGCTCGCCAAGCGCGTCGCGCAGATGCGCCCGAAGCTCGAGAAGAAGCACAAGGGCAAGAAGATCGACTTCGAGGTCGTCGTGAAGGACGGGCGCGTCGGCCTGAAGCCAGTCGCGAAGGATTGACCTGAGCGACGAGGCCCCCGAGCCGGGCGATGGCTTCGCGCGCCCGGTGCACGACGACGCCACGCGGGCCGGCGCTGGCTGCGCGCTCTTCCTGGCGGCGCTGAGCACGGCGCTCTTCCTCTGGAAGTGGTGGGAGGCGGGTCAGGCCGAGGCGATGGGGCGGCCGCTCCACCTTCACGTCTTCGTGCGGCCCGTATACGGCTGGCTCGGTCGGCCGGGCATCCTCCTCTGCGGAGGCCTCACGACCCTCGTCTTCGCCGCCATCGCGATCGCCGGCTTCACCACTGCGCGTCGCCACGCCGCCGGCCACGACGACCCTCCGCCGCCCTGACGACCCCGTCGGGGCCCGACGACCGGCTCGACCGGTGCACGCCCGGAAACGTACACGCCCCGTCCCGGACACAGCCCAACACAGCCTTCGCTTGGGCGGAGCCCCATCCCGGGCACGCGCCTCCGTCCCGGGTACGCGCCTCCGTCCCAGGTACGGCGCCCCCGTCCCGGGTACGACGGCGCCCCCGTCCCGGGTACGGCGCTTCCGTCCCGGGTAGGGCCTGACCCCGGGGGACCCACGGCGGGCCGAAACCTCGCGGAAGGGCCTCCGGCCTCCAGGCGCGTGAGCCTCGGCACGGCAGGAGGCAGGCGACGGGGGGTCGAAAGGGCGGATTCTCGGGGGGAGAGCGGCGCCGCGGACGCACGACTGCGCCGCCCGGACCGGGAGCCGGGCGACG
>PABA01000180.1 GCA_002699025.1 Sandaracinus sp.
CCACACCGTCCGCAGGACTCCAACCACACCGTCCGCAGGACTCCAACCGCACCGTCCGCAGCACTCCCATCCATCGTCCGCAGGACTCCGCCCCCACCACCGTCGCCTCGCCTCCGGGCTGGCCATCGCGGTCGCCACCAGGTGGGGTGTATCGAACCCCATCGGGACGGCTTCACCGCGCCGGCCACCGAAAAAACGCCGAGAAGAGGCCGCCTCGGCGCGCCGTGCGCTCGCGCACGAGACTTGCACGATACTTGCACGACGACTGCACATGTCGCGCAGCGTGAGCGCCCCATCCCCCTTCGCCTCCTCCCTGCGCACCTGCGCGCTCCTCCTCGGCGCGGCGCTCCTCCTCGCCGGCTGCCGGGGCCGCATGGGCAATCGCGGAGAGGACGCGGGGACCCGGCTCGACGCCGCCGCTCGGCCGGATGGCGGCGCCCTCCCCGGGGACGGTGGGGCTTCTCGGGACGCGGCCCCGGACGTCGACGGCGGGCCCGCCCCGCTCGACGCCGGACCCTCCACGCCGGACGCCGGGCCGCCGCCCGGTGACCTCGTGCCCGACCTCCGCGTGGACGCCGTCGCCGCCTTCCAGACGGTCCGGATCCCGCTCGTCGAAGCCGGCGCGCCGGTCGTCACCGCCTCCCGGAACGCCCCGCTGATCGCCGGACGCGACACCCTCTTCCGGGTCTACCCGACCCCCGAGGCGGGCTGGCGCGCCCGGCCGGTCCGCGCGGTGATCGAGCTCGACGGCGCACGCTTCACGGCCGAGGGCACGCCCGCGCTCCCCCTCGCGGACACGGCCGCCGGGACGCCCCTCGACGTGCGCGTCCCCGGCTCGGCCATCACCGCAGAGGCGTCCTTCCGCGTACGCCTCGAGGAGGTCGACGGCTCGGGCGTCGCCTCCGGCCCGGCCGCCTGGCCCGCGAGCGGCGCGGCGGCGCTCGATGCGCGCGACGCGGGGGTCATGGAGGTCGTCCTCGTCCCCTTCCGCTACGACACGGACGGCTCGGGGCGGCTCCCGGCCACGGACGCCGCCCAGCTCGCCCTCTACGCGCGCGAGCTCACCACGCGCTTCCCCTACGCCGAGGTCGACATCCGCGTGCACGCCATCGTGCCCTGGAGCCGGGGCACGCGCTTCAACGGGAACGTCGACTGGGGCGACGTGAACGCCGAGCTCATCGACCTCCGCGACGCCGAGGGCGCGCCGGAGCACGAGTACTGGTACGGCGTGATGGCCCCGCACGAGAGCCGCTCGAGCTACTGCGCGAGCACCTTCGGCACCTGCGTGACGGGGCAGAGCTACGTGTCCACGCTGCGCGGCACGCGCGTCGGCTCGGGCGTCGGCTTCGCCGGCGAGGCCTCGGCGGGGACGCTCGCCCACGAGCTCGGTCATCAGCACGGGCGCTACCACTCGCCCTGCGGCACGAGCGGCACGGACGCGGACTACCCCTACGCGAGCGGCGTCATCGGCGTCTGGGGCTGGGATCCGGCGAGCGGCGCCTTCTACGCCCCCGACACGGGCACGGACATCATGGGCTACTGCGACGAGCAGTGGGTGAGCGACTACACCTACGCGGCGTTCTTCCAGCGCGCCGTCGACCTCCGCGGCGCCTACGCGCTCCGCGCGCCCGCCCCGCTCGCCGGCCCGGTCCGCTTCCTCCACCTGGGCCCGGGCGAGCACCGCTGGAGCGCCCCGCGCGAGCTCCGCCGCCTCCCCGGCGCGCCACGCCCGGCGCTCTGGCTCGACGCCCGCGGCCGCCCGCTCGGCGTGGTGGAGGGCGGCTACCTCGAGGAGGCCCACGGCGGCGGCCGGGTCTGGGTGCTCCCCGCCGAGGCGCCCTTCCCCGCCGTCTCGGTGCAGGTCGGCGACGCGGTCATCCCGCTCGGCCCGCGCTGAGCCGCGCCGCTCGCTCGGCCCGAGCACCAGCTCGCGCGCCAGCTCGCGCGGACGCTCACGGGAAGCGGTCCGCAGGCCGAGCCGCGCCAGCGACCTGTCGAGCTCGCGCGAAGGAGACGGAACCCCCGTCCCCGACGAGGAGCCTCCAGAGCAGAATCGAGATCCTTGGCGACGCCAGACCCGAACGGCAGCAGTAGAATCGCGCCCGATGGACCCGATGGACTGGGACGCCCACGCCGACACGCTCGCCCGCTGGCGCGAGGAGACCACGCGCTACGTCGACGCGATCAACGCCTTCGTCGAGAAGGGCACCCGCGAGGGCTGGGAGGCCGCCGGGCCCGAGCCGGAGGACGGGCGCGACGAAGCCCTCGGCCGCGCCGTCGTCGACGTGGTCCGCGAGGCGAACCGCGCGGGCGCCTGGCGCGAGCTCCGCCAGCGCGTCCCCACCGCGCACCGGCCCCTCATCCCGCTCCTCGAGGAGCGCTCCCTCGGCATGGGCTCCGTCTGCTGGCTCGACGACGCACGCGTCGCCGCGACGAGCGGCTCGCCCTGGCAGGAGCGGACGACCCGCGTCTACGACGTCGAGGGCGGCGCGCGCGAGCTCGAGGGCGTCCTCTTCGTCGCCCGCTCCCCCCGGCGCGAGCTCTTCGCGCTCGTCCGCCCGACCCGCCTGACCCTCCACCGGGACGTCGACGGGCCCGCGCTCCTCGAGCTCCCGCTCCCGCGCGGCGACGAGGGCCTCGAGGGCTTCGAGGCGCCGGACGGCTCCCAGGTGCTCGACGCCGCGCCCCTCCCGGACGGCTCGGGCGCGCTCGTCACCACCTCCGCCGGCGTCTTCCTCTGCCGCCCGGGCGAGGTGCGCCGCCTCTTCCCGACGCGCGCCGAGCTCGCGGCCCGACGCGAGGACGCCGGCGGGGACGACGCCCACCTCCACCTCGACATGCTCCACGCCGCCCTCTCGCCGGACGGCGCCCTCGTCGCCTGCGGCAGCCAGGACTCCTCCCACCTCCTGCTCGATCTCCAGGGCGAGGTCCGCGCCTCCTTCGGCCCGATCCACAGCGAGTACCCGCACCACGCCGCCTTCAGCCCGGACGGCGCCTTCGCCCTCTTCAACAGCTGCCACTTCTACAACGGGGTCACGGTCGGTGGCGCCGTCGACGAGCTCCTCGGCCTCGACCTCGACGCCTGGGAGGAGGACCCGCGCCTGGTCGTCGTCGACGCCGGCGCGCGCGTCTACGCCTCCGCCTTCCTCGACGGCGCCTTCCTCCTCGGCGACGCGGGCGGCTACGTGAACGCACGCACCATCGGGGGCGAGGCCGTCGGCCGTCACTTCGTGGGCTCGTCCGTCGGCGGCCTGGACGTCTCGCCCGATGGAGGCTTCCTCGCCGTCGCCACCTACGCGGGCTTCCTCTCGCTCATCGCGCTCGGCGCCGGCCGCGGCCCCCATCAGATCGGCACGCTCCCGCACCGCGAGGTGCTCCGCTTCGTGCAGTGGCGGGGCGAGTCGCTCTGGCGCTGGTGAGGGGCGACCGGCGCGATGCGCGAAGCCGATGCGCGACCGCCCCGCCCGGTGATCGCGCCAAAGGGCCGCTGCGCATCCGGAGCTCCGGCGCGTCCATGAGCCCGCTCCGGGCACGCCCACCCCGGGTTGGTTGCCCGCCGACGCGCCCCGTGCTTCAGAGCCCGGGCGCGTCCACGAACCAGCTCCGCCCGGGCGCGCCGCCGTGGCCCGCGACGGCGATCGTGCCGAGCACGGCCATCGCCTCGCCGTCGATCGCCACCCGCCGGATCCCGAGCGGGAGCACGCAGAGGCGCCCCTCCGCCCGGAGCCCCTCCTCGTCGCACTCGGCGTTCGTCTCCTCGCACCAGTAGCCGCCGCCGTCGCAGGGACCGCGCGTGGCCTCCCGCCGCCCGAGCTCCCGGCGCGTCCTCCCGTCGGGCGAGACCAGCCAGAGCACCCACTCGGGGCGGTCGAGGTCGTCCCGGGTCTCCAGCCAGAGCAGCCAGTCCGTCCCCTCGAGCTCCACCAGCGGGGCGTAGCCCGTGATGGAGAAGGTCTCCGGCACCACCCGCCCCACCCGGTCGCGCACCGCGCGCACCTCGCTCCCGGCGATGGCCCCGCGGAGCCGTTCCACGAGCGCCGGGCTCATGGCCCCGCCGACGCGCTCGCGCGCCGCCGAGGCGTCGCCCTCGACGAGGCGCAGCGCGAAGACGCCGCGCTCGTCCCAGTCGATCTCGAGCGCGAGCCAGCCGGCCGCCGTGCGCCCGAGGGTCTCGCGGAGCCCGCACTCCTCGAACCAGTACTCGTCCGGCTCGCCCTCGTGCTCCCAGGCGGGGCAGTCGGCGATGGCCTCGGTCGGCGAGGGCATCGCGCCGACCCACTCGTCCCGCGGGACGCGCTCGGCCGCGAGCAGCTCCCGGAGCGCGGCCGGAGGCGCGGAGCCCGGCTCGGTCGCCGCCTCGCTCGGCGCCGCGCTCGCGCCCGGCTCGTCCGGACCCGCCTCCTCGCCGTTCGCAGCCGGCGCGGCCGTCGGCTCCGCCGGCGCGGGAGACGCGCCTCCGCATGCGACGCACGCGAGGAGCCAGGCGAGGGGGAGCAGCCGGAGGCGAAGGGCGCGCGTCATCCTCCGAGCCTACGCGACGTCTTCTCGGGCGGATAGCGGGCCCGTCGGGCCCTCGGCGTTCGCTCCGCTCGCGTCACACGGGTCGGCTCTTCGTGGGTGCGGGGGACGTCGTCGCGTTCGCGGCCAGAGGGCTTCCCGTGCGGAGCGTGCGGCGGCCGCGCCCTACGCGCGCAGGTAGAGCGGGGCCATGGCCAGCTCACCGGGCCTCCCGCCGACCATGGCCTCGGCCAGCGGGAGGATGCGACCGCCGTCGCTCGAGAAGCAGGTCGGCGGCCCGCAGGGGTCGGCCTCGCCGAGGAAGGGGTCGCCCGCGAAGTAGAGCTGCGTCGTGAGCCGCACGCCTCCGTCCGGCGCGTAGACCCGCAGGTGCAGGTGCGCCGGCCGGAAGCTCCCGCTCAGGCGGTAGCGGCCGGGCTTGATGGTCTCGAAGGCGAAGCCCCCCTCGGCGTCGGTCACCATGCGGCCGCGGAGCCGGAAGTCCGGCGGCTCGCGGTAGACGCCCTCGGCGTCGGCCTGCCAGAGGTCGAGGCCCCAGCCGGCGAGCGGCGTGAGACAATCGGCCGTGTCGAAGAGGCGCCCCTCCACGCGGAGCGGGGAGCCGGGCTCGTCCGGCTCGGCGAGCTGCGTGCGCATGGGCGCGCCCTCCTCGAAGAAGGGCCCGAGCGCGTCCTCGGTCGTCGGATCGCAGACGCCCGCGTCCTCGGCGCCGCCCGCGTCGGCCCCGATCCCCGCGTCGCCGCCGCCCGCGTCGCCACCGCCCGCGTCGCCGCCGCCCGCATCGGCGCGCCCTGCGTCGCCGCCCCCGGCGTCCGAGAGCCCTCCGCCGCCGTCGCCACAGCCCGCGAGCAGGAGCCCGCCCGGCATGGCCGCCAACCAGCGCAAGAGCTCCCGCCGCGAGCGCGCCTTCCCGTCTCCGTGCGTCATGCGATCAACCTGCCGCCCGGCGAGGCATCCAGCCAGAAGATGCGATCCATCACTCCCATGAACGATGTCTATGGCGGCTTCGGCTTCCCGCCGGTGGCGGGCGCGCTCGTGGGCGCGCCTGGGCCTGCCGCCGGCGCGCTCGGCGACGATCCGCTCGGCGACGATCCGCTCGGCGACGATCCGCTCGGCGACCCGTGGCGTGGCTGCGCCTCCCCCTCCGGCTCACGGAGCAGCAGCGCCGCCACCCCGGCGCCCAGCGCGAGCACGAGCAGGAGCGAGAGCCAGAGGAGGCGCCGCACCTTCGGCGAGAGGGCCTCCGTCGGCGCGGCGCGCGGCGCCTCGGCCTCCGGGCCCGGCGTCGCCCCGGCGCGCTCCACCCCGCGCGCCGGCGGCTGCGAAGGGGGCGGCGCGGTGGCCCCCGCGGGCAAGCGCTGGGGCGGCGTCGACGGCGGCACGGCGACGGCCTCCATGGTCGGCGGCAAGGAGATCAGCGTCGGCGCCGAGCCCGCCAGCTCGATGGCGCGGAGCTCCGCCGCCATGGCCGCGGCGTCCTGAAAGCGCGCCCCCGGGTCCGGCTCGAGGCCCCGCTCGAGGAAGCGATAGAGCGCCTCGGGCAGCCCGCTCACGCTCTCGCGCAGCGAGGGGTGCCCCTTCGGGAGCTGCGCCAGGATCTCGTCCGGCGCGAGGTGGGCATAGGGCGGCTGCCCGCTCAGGCAACAGTGCAGGAGCAGCCCCGCCACGTAGAGGTCCGCGCGGTGATCGATCGCCTCCCCGCGCGCCTGCTCCGGCGCCATGAAGCGCGGCGTCCCGATCACCTGCCCGGTCACCGTCAGCCGCGCGTCGCTCACGTGCGCGATGCCGAAGTCGAGCAGCTTCACCAGCTCGTCCCCGTCATCCTCCGTGTGGAAGAAGACGTTCGGCGGCTTCAGGTCGCGATGCACGATGCCCTTCGCGTGCACCGCCTCGAGCACGTCGAGGAGCTCGGCGATCACCGCGACGGCCCCCTCGGGCGCGAGCGCACCCCGCCCGAGCCGCTCCGCGAGCGACTCCCCGCGCAGCCGCTCCATCACCAGGAAGGGCCCGTGCGCCGGGTCCACGTCCAGGTCGAAGACGTCGACGATGCCCGTGCTGTCGACCGACGCCGCCGCCCGCGCCTCGTTGAAGAAGCGCTCGAGGAGCGTCTCGTCCCCCGCCAGCTCGCGCCGCAGGAGCTTCACCGCGACCGGGCGCGCGAGGCGCAGGTGCTCGGCCGCGAAGACGGCGCCCATGCCGCCCGCGCCGAGGAGCCGCTCCAGCCGGTAGCGCCCGCACAGCTCCGTGCCCTCGAGAGAGCGCGACCAGGTCTGCTCGCCCATCGTCGGACGGGATGATAGCGCGCCGGCGCCCCGCGAGAATCGCCCGGTGCTCGCGGGGCATCGCGGCATTGGTCCGACCAACCTCGTGATCTTGCAGATCGTGCGCGGGGCTGGTAATACCACTCGCTGCGAGGTGCATTCGCTTCGCATGTCGGGGTAGTGAGCGGGGCGCGCGCGTGGTCGAACGCGGCGTCACCGGAGCTCCCAGGGGTACCGGGAATGAACGGCACGGGGAACGACCGACGCGAGGGGCGTCGCGGGCCAGGCCCGCGGGGGTACGCGCTCGCGCTTCGAGCAGGCTGGGCGCTCGCCGCGCTGCTCGCGTGGACGGGCTGCCAGGGCGAGATCGACCCGACACCGGCGGAGGAGGCGGTCCGGCCGCCGCCTCCCTTCGAGCCGGCGCCGGCGCAGCTTCGGCGCCTGACGGACGCCCAGTACCGCAACGTCGTGCGCGACCTCTTCGGGGAGGACGTGGTCCTCCCGCCGAAGCTCGAGCCGGACGTGCGGGTCGGCGGCCTCCAGGCCCTCGGCGCCAGCAGCGCCGGCGTCTCCAACCGCGGCACCGAGCAGTACGAGACCGCCGCCTACCAGATCGCCGAGCAGGTCCTGGCCGAGGGCGAGGCCCGCGACGCGCTCATGCCCTGCGACCCGACGGGCACGGTCGACGGCGCCTGCGCCGAGCGCTTCTTCCGCCGCGTCGGCCGCCGCGCCTGGCGCCGCCCGCTCACGGGCGACGAGCTCGCGAGCCTGGTCGCCGTCTCGAACCGCGCCGCCGAGGTCCTCGGCGACTTCCACCAGGGCCTCCAGTACGGCCTCGCCGCCCTGCTCCAGGCGCCGGACTTCATCTTCCGCGTCGAGGTCGGCGCCGAGGACGGGCCCCGCCGCGCCTTCACCGACTGGGAGATGGCCGAGCGCCTCGCCTTCTTCCTCTGGAACACCGCCCCCGACGACGCGCTCCTCGACGCCGCCGCCGCCGGGGAGCTGAGCGACGAGGCGACGCTCACGGCGCACGTCGACCGCATGCTCGAGGACGAGCGCGCGCGGCAGGGCGTCCGCGAGCTCTTCACGCAGATGCTCGAGCTCGACGAGCTCGACGACCTGCGCAAGGACCCGACGGTCTTCGTGCACATGAGCGCCGACGTCGGCCCCTCGGCCCGCGAGGAGACGCTCCGCCTCATCGAGCACCTCGTCTTCGAGGCCGACGCCGACTACCGCGAGCTGATGACCACGCGGACGACCTTCCTCAACCGGAAGCTCGCCAGCATCTACGGCGTGCCGGCGCCGACCCGCGAGGGCTTCGCCCGCTACGACTTCCCCGAGGACTCGCCGCGCCGCGGCCTCCTCGGCCACGTGTCCGTGCTCGCGCTCCAGTCGCACGTCTCCTCGTCGTCGGCGACGCTCCGCGGCGCCTTCATCCGCCAGAACCTCCTCTGCGGCGCCATCCCGCCGCCCCCGGCGAACGTCGACACCTCGATCCCCGAGCCCGTCGCCGGCGCCGTGACGCTCCGCGAGCGCGTCGCCCGCCACCTCGAGGATCCGAGCTGCGCCGGCTGCCACCGGCTGATGGATCCGCTCGGCCTCGGCCTCGAGAACTTCGACGCCCTCGGCCTCTGGCGCGACACCGACAACGGAGCGCCCATCGACGCGAGCGGCGAGCTGAGCGGCGTCTACTACGAGACGCCCGTCGAGCTCGCCGACGCGATCGCCGCCGACCCGGACTACGTCGAGTGCCTCGGCCTGACGGCCTACCGCTTCGCGACGGGCCACGAGGAGACGGGCGGCGAGGAGGTCGTGATGCGCGAGCTCCAGAAGACCTTCGCCGAGAGCGGCTACCGGGTGAAGGCGCTGCTCCGCGCCATCGCCCTCTCGGAGGGCTTCCGCTTCGTCGGCGCCCCGATCATGGAGGAGGAGTGATGCCGAAGAAGATGCACCGGCGCACCGTCCTGCGCGGCGTCCTCGGGGGCGCCACGGTCGGCGTCGCCCTGCCCGCCCTCGAGATCTTCCTGAACGACAGCGGCACCGCCTACGCGGACGGCACGGCCTTCCCCAAGCGCTTCGCCGTCTTCTTCTGGGGCAACGGCGTCCTGCCCTGGAAGTGGGTGCCCGGTGAGGTCGGCACGGACTACGCGATGAGCGAGCAGCTCGCCTCCCTCGAGGACCTGCGCGAGGACATGGCCGTCATCTCCGGCATGGACGTGAAGACGACCGGCCGGGTCCCGCACACCTCGGCCATCTGCGGGATGCTCACGGGCTCGCCGCTCGTCGTGGAGGGCGAGCGGGAGATCTGGGAGCACCCGACCGTCGACCAGATCGTCGCCGAGGGCGTCGGCGGCGAGACGCGCTTCCGCTCCCTCGAGCTCTCCGTGCAGCCCGGCGACCGCTCGGTCAGCTACACGGGGAACAACAACCGCAACCCCTCCGAGTACCGGCCGCGCGCCCTCTACGAGCGGCTCTTCATCGACGGCTTCCGGCTGCCCGGCGAGGAGGCCTTCGACGATCCGACGCTCGGCCTCCGGCGGAGCGTGCTCGACGCGGTGATGGACCAGAGCCGGCGCATGCGGCGGCGCCTGAGCGTGGCGGACCAGCGGCGCCTCGACGACCACTTCGACCACGTGCGCGATCTCGAGCGGCGCATCCGGCGCATCGAGGAGGAGCCGCCGAGCTTCGACGCCTGCATGCGCCCCGCCGAGCCGCCAGCGGAGATCCCGCCCGACGAGCGCGGCCGCGTGCGCACGGACATCCGCAACGGGCTGCTGAGCGATCTGGCGGCCATGGCCTTCGCCTGCGACCAGACGCGGGTGCTGAGCATGCACTTCTCCCAGCCGGTCGGGGACAACGTCTTCCCGGTCGACGACATCGAGCTCGTCGAGAGCGGCGTGCCCGTGCTGAAGGGGCACCACGACCTGACGCACAACGAGCCCGAGGAGGAGGGGCGCGAGCTGATGTGGCGGGTCAACGAGATCACCAAGTACATCGTGCAGGAGCTCGGCGTCTTCGTGCGCGCGCTCCGGGCCGTGCCCGAGGGCGACGGGACGATGCTGAACAACATGTCCGTGCTCGCGACGACGGATAGCTCGAACCCGCGCCTGCACAGCCTCGAGGACTTCCCGATCCTGGTCTTCGGCCAGTGCGGCGGGGCCATCCGGACCGGCTTCCACTACCGCTCGGACGGCGACAACGCCTCGAAGGTCAGCTTGAGCCTGGTCCGCGCGATGGGCGTGCCGGCGGCGAGCTTCGGCCACGAGGCGGGGCGCGTCACGGACGGGCTCGGGGAGCTGGAGGCGTGATGGCCGCGCGAAGCATGAAGCGGACGGTGAGGCGAGCGGTGAGGCGGACGGTGGGCCTGCTCGCGGCGCTGCTCGCGCTGACGTCCTGCGGTGACGGCGGCGAGGGCGGGCGCGAGACGATGGTGGTCAGCGAGCTGACCTTCGGCGCGCGCACGGGCGAGGAGGTCGACGGGCGCGACGTGTCGCACGGCATCGACCTCGACGGACGGGTGAGCGATCGCTCGGACGCGGAGGCGTGCAACCGGGCCGACTTCGTGGCGCCGGACGGGCGCGAGGGGATCGACAACCAGTTCACCTTCCTCGTCGAGGCGATCAACGACGTCTTCCAGGCCGGGACCGTCGACGGGATCATCCAGGGGACGATCAACGAGGGGCGGCTGCTGCTCATGATCGACGTGCAGGGCATCGACGACCCGATGAACGACGGAGACGTGACCGTGCGCCTCTTCCTCGGCGAGGGGCGCCCGGACCTGAGCGGCGAGGATCGGATCGTGCCGAACCAGACCTTCGATTTGAAGGAGGAGGCGGAGGTCGCGACCTTCCCCGGGCGCATCACGGACGGCGTCCTCGAGGCCGGGCCCTTCACGACCGAGATCCCGGTGGCGGTGTTCAACGTGTTCTTCGACCTGAAGCTGCACGACGCGCAGCTCGTCGCGGAGCGCGACGAGGACGGCACCTGGTCGGGGATCGTCGGCGGCGGCGTGGCGACCGACCAGATCATGAACGTGGCGATGATGGCGGACGCGATGCAGGGCGAGCAGATCAGCCCGGCGCTGCGCGCGCTGCTGCCGCGTTGGGTCGACATGGGGAAGGGCGAGGACGGCCGCTGCACGCAGCTCTCGGCCGCGCTGCTCTTCGAGAGCCAGCCGGCGTTCGTGTACCCGGACGTGGAGCTGTAGGCCGGAGCCCGAGGCCGGAGCCTGGCCGGAGCCGAAGGCGACGGCCAACCCGTGCCCGTGCCCTTGCCCTTGCCCGTGCCCGCGGGAGGGTCGGGAGCCTTCTTCGGCCGGGGACGGGTCCGCCTCGATGGGGCGCTCGCTGCTGCTCTCGTCTGCCCCGCTACGTCCTCGTGCACGTGCACGTCGACGAGGGAGGAGGGTCGGGAGCGTTCTTCGGCCGGGACGGGTCCGCCTCGATGGGGCGCTCGCCGTTCAGTCGTCCGCCCCGGCTCGTCCTCGTGCGCACGTGCACGTCGACGAGGACGAGGGGCTCGGAGACCACGAGGGGGACGCGCGTTTCGCTCGTCTGCCTGCGGGCATGGGCACGGGCACGGGCATGGGCACGGGTTTTCTCGTCTGGGGGGACCGCGTTTCGCTCGTCTGACCGCGGGCATGGGCATGGGCATGGGCACGGGTTTTCTCGTCTGCGGGGGGCCGCGTTTCGCTCGTTTGCCTGCGGGCATGGGCATGGGCACGGGCACGGGCACGGGTTTTGAGGCGGCACCGGAGCTGCCTCTTCAGGTTGCGCGGTCGCCGAAGACGAAGCGCTGGTAGGCCAGCGAGACCAGGATCAGCGACGCGGCGAGGCCGAGGAGCGAGGCCACGCGCCAGAGGTCCGTCAGGGTGCCGAGGTCGTAGAGGAAGACCTTCGCCGAGGTGATGGCGACGAGGCCCGGACCGAGGGCGCGGAGAGCCCGGCTCTTCCTCGCGATGCCGAGCGCGAAGAGCGCGAGCCCATAGAGCGCCCAGGCGAGGGAGAGCGTGAGGTCGCGGGCCGGGAGCCGGTCGAAGGGGAGCTCGAGGGCGCGGCCGGAGGAGAAGGCGTCGACGATCGTCAGGTTCAGCCAGACGAAGCCGAGCAGGATCGCGCCGAGCCCGAGGGCCCCCTGGAGCACGGGCCGCTCGCCGAAGAGGCTCCGCTCCCAGGGGCGACGGCGGCGCAGGTCGAGGGCGCCGAGGATCCGGGCGCCGACGAGCATGGCCGCGGCGGGCACGAGGTAGGTGTAGGCGAGCCAGTTGAGGACCGGCAGGCCCGAGGGCGCGTGGTAGCCGAGCACGGCCGGGTTGAGCACGAGCCGCACGAAGACGGCCGCGAAGAGGCCGAGGCCGAGGTGCTTCAGGCCCGGGTGGTCGACGCGCTTCCAGAGGAGCAGCACGGCGGCGGCCTGGAGCGCCCAGGTGATCGTGACCCACTCGTGCTCGAGCTGGATGGGCACGGCGGCGGTGAGGAAGCCGAGCGCGCTGACGGTCGGCCAGACGAAGGCCGTGCGGCGCGCGCGCTGGCTCTCGAAGGTGACCCGCGTGCTCGCGAGGGCGGCGAAGAAGACGAGGGCGGCGAGGAGGAGCGTGGGGGCGCCGGCCGAGCCGCCGCCGAGGAGCGCCTCGTGGACGCGCAGGAGCGCCGGGAAGAAGAAGAGCGGCGCGAGGGCGACGACGCGCCAGGTGCCCGGGCGGGCGCGGAGGCCGGGCGCGAGGAGCGGGCCGAAGAGGAAGGCGAGCGTCGCGATCAGGGGCAGCGCGACGAGCCAGGGGCCGATGGCGGTGACCGGGCGGCCGAGCACCTGCGCCGTGAGGGCGAAGGCCATGGCGAAGAGGAGCGCGCCGAGCCAACGGCTCTGGGCGAGGCGCGCGGCCGCGAAGGCGCCGAGGAGACCGAGCGCGAGGGCGCAGGCGAAGAGCGCGGGCGGCGCCGCGGCGGCCGGGCGGAGGAAGGCGAGGCCGAGCAGCGCGACGAGGGCGTACCCGGCGGACGCCTGGAGGGCGGCGCGGCGGCTCCGCGCGTCGCCGACGAGGGTCGGGAGCTGAGCGACGAGCGCGCCGCCGACGAGGGCGAAGGGCGCGAGGGCGCCGTGGGTCGCCTGGAAGGCGCTCACGCCGAGGGCGAAGAGCGCGGCGCCGGCCGGCGCGAGCCAGGCGGTCCCGCCGAGGCGGACCTGCCGGGCGAGGGCGAGGGACCCCGCGGCCCAGAGGGCGACGAAGGGGGCGAGCGCGGCGGCCTCCCGGGCGAGCGGGATCGCGCCCGCCATGGCGCCGAGGGCGAAGAGGGCCGCGGCGAGGCGGAGGTCGCGGGCGGCGCGCTCGTCGGCGGCGGCCTCGTCGTCGGGGGCCTCGTCGTCGGGGGCGCGCTCGGCGAGGGCGTGGAAGAGGGCGCCGAGGGCCGCGAGGAGCGCGACGAGCTGCCAGGCGAGGCTCGCGTCGAGCGCGCGCGTCAGGGCCCAGGCGGAGAGGACGGCGAGCGAGCCGGCGGCCGCGGCGATGGGCATCCAGCTCGCGCGGTCGCGGAGGCCGAGCCAGGCGGCCCCGGCGCTCAGGGCGAGGAGGAGCGTGCCCGTGGGCCAGAGCGGGACCCCCTCGAGGGTGACGAAGCGGAGGCCGAAGAGGAAGGGGAGGAGCGCTGCGCCGAAGCGGGTGAGGCGCCAGAGGCGGCCGTCGTCGTCGGCGTCCGCCGGGCGCGCGGCGGCGGAGAAGGTCGCGGCGAAGGCGAGGGCGATGGCGAGGCCGAGGCCGACGCGGTCCGGGCCCATGGTGAAGGTGATCCAGAGGAGCTGGTAGAGGGCCGTACCGCCGAGGGCGAGCGCCGGCACGAGGGACCAGCCGCGGGCGCGGGCGACCAGGAGCAGGCCGCCGTCGAGGAGGAGGAGGTAGGCGAAGAGGGCGATGGGGCGGTCCGAGCCCGTCGAGAGGAGGGCCGGCGTGGCGAAGCCACCGAGGAAGGCGAGGATGGCGATGGCGGGGGCGCGGCGGCGGACGGCGAGGAGCGCGCAGGTGGCGGTGACGGCGGCCATGCCGGCGAAGCCCGCGAGGAGGGGGACCATCCCGTAGAGGGCGGAGGCGGCCCAGAAGGCGAGGTAGAGGCCCGCGCCGCCGGCGCCCGCGAGCCAGTCGCCGAGGACGCGGTAGCGGCGGCGGAGGGGGCCCTCGGCGGCGGCGATGCAGGCGACGCCGAGGGCGGTGCCGAGGATCACGCGGGCGGTCGGGCCGAGGAGGCCGGCCTCGAGGGAGTAGCGGAAGAAGTAGGCGGCGGCGACGGTGAGGGCGAGGCCGCCGAGGGCGGCGGCGCCGCGGACGCCGAGCCAGCGCTCCCACTCGAAGCCGCCGTCGGCCGGGGCGCTCGTCGAGGTCGCGTCGGTGGTGTCGCCGGCCGGGGCGTCGGCGCCCGGCGCCTGGCCGACGGGCTCCGGGGGCGCGGCGGTCGACGCCCCGCTCGGGGCCGCAGCCGGGCTCGAAGCGGCGGACGACGCGGCGCTCGAGGCGCCGGTCGCAGCGGCGCTCGAGGCGCCGGTCGGCACGCCCGGGGGCGGGGCGATCGAGGTGGCGGCCGGGGCCCCGGTGGTCGCCGGAGCCGCCACCGCGCCCACGCCGACGGCGTCGACCCAGGGCGGCGCGGCGAGCTCGGCAGCCGGCGAGGGTCCGCCGCTCGCGGGCAGGACCGTGGCCTGCGACGGCGGCGCAGCTTGCGGCGCGGTCGCGCTCGCGGAGCGCGGCCCGGGGCCGGCGTCGGCGACGGGCGCCGCCGCGGCGGACCCGGGGCCGAGGGCCCAGCTCGACGCCGGCGCGGCCTCCCGGGGAGCAGCCGCGGCCGCGAGGGAGTGGGCCACCGAGTGGGCCCAGCCCTCGAGCTGGACCAGTCGGTGGAGGAGCGCGCGGTTCTGCTGCTCGAGCTCGCTCACCCGCTGGGCGAGGCCCGCGCGCGAGCCGGAGCGGACGAGCCAGACGATGAGGGCGACGACCGCGAAGACCGCGCCGAAGGGAAGCAAGCAGACCGTGACCGCGAGAGCCGAGTCATCCATGCCGACCCACGAATGCAGGCCGCGGGCCGTCCGCCGGCCCCTACGAGATCACGAGCCTTTTCACCCGCCACCCGTTCACTAGGTTCATCGAGCGCGCCCCCATGCGCATCGAATGAACATGCGCCCTCCCCTCGCTGCGCACCCCGCCACGCACCTGCGCGCCCCCTTTCGCATGACACCGCTGTCCGCCCGTGGCCCCACCGCCACACCCCCGAGCCAGAGGGCGGGGAGCCAGAGGACAGGGAGCCAGAGGGCAGGGAGCCAGAGGGCAGGGAGGGCGGTCGGCGCACCGGCGAGCGCGCGGCCCCGTCACCCCGCTCAGACCAGCACGCGCGCCGGCACGCCCCGCTCGATCACCGTGTCCGCCCCGAACTCCTCGTCGTTCCGCTCCAGGTAGTCGAGCGTGTAGTGCAGCCCGCGGCTCTCCTTCCGCGCCAGCGCGCACTGGATGATCAGCTCCGCGACGTCCGCGATGTTCCGCAGCTCGATCAGGTCCCGGTCGATCAGGTGCGCCCAGTAGTACTCGCGGATCTCGTCCTGCAGGAGCGCGATCCGCCGCGCCGCCCGCTGCAGCCGCTTGTCGCTCCGCACGATCCCGACGTAGTTCCACATGAAGCGCCGGATCTCGTCCCAGTTCTGCGACACGACGACCGCCTCGTCCGTCGGCACCGCCGTCCCCACGTCCCACTCGGGCACCTTCCCCGGCAGCACCCGCTCCTCCTTGTTCGCGAGCGCCTCCGCCACGCGCCGCCCATAGACCAGCCCCTCGAGCAGCGAGTTCGACGCCAGCCGGTTCGCCCCGTGGAGCCCGCTGCAGGTCACCTCGCCGATCGCCCAGAGCCCGGGCAGCGTCGTCCGCCCCTGCGTGTCGACGACCACCCCGCCGCACATGTAGTGCGCCGCCGGCACCACCGGGATCGGCTGCGTCCGCATGTCGACGCCGTACTTCATGCACTCGGCGTGGATGTTCGGGAAGCGCTCCTCCCGGTCCTTCGGCGGCAGATGCGTCATGTCGAGGAACACGTGCTCCGCGCCGCTCTTCTTCATCTCGTAGTCGATGGCCCGCGCCACCACGTCGCGGGGCGCGAGGTCCTTCATCTCGTGGTGCGCCTCCATGAAGGGCGTCCCGTCGGCGAGCCGGAGGATGCCCCCCTCGCCGCGGAGCGCCTCCGAGATGAGGAAGCTCTTCGCCTTCGGGTGGAAGAGCGAGGTCGGGTGGAACTGGAAGAACTCCATGTTCCCGATCTGCGCCCCGGCCCGGTACGCCATCGCCACCCCGTCGCCCGTCGCCACGTCCGGGTTCGAGGTGTAGAGGTAGACCTTCCCGGCGCCGCCGGCCGCGAGGATCGTCGCCTGCGCGAGGTAGGTGTGCACCTCGCCGGTCTTCTCCTCGAGCACGTAGGCGCCGACGACCTGCCGCCGCGGCCCACCCCAGCGGCTGTGCTCGATGAGGTCGACGGCCATGTGGTCCTCGACGATGCGGATGTTCGCGCTCTTCTCCGCCGCGTGGAGGAGCGCCCGCTGGACCTCGCGGCCGGTGATGTCGCCGGCGTGCACCACGCGCCGCGCGCTGTGCCCGCCCTCGCGCGTCAGGTCGAGCTCGTCCTCGCGCCCGTGGCGTCGGCTGAACTCCGCGCCGATCTCCATGAGCTCGCGGATGCGCTGCGGCCCCTCGTGGACGACCATCTCGACCACGTCCTCGTGGGCGATGCCGCCGCCCGTCCCCAGCGTGTCCTGGATGTGCGCCTCGAAGCTGTCCTTCGGGTCCAGCACGGCCGCGATGCCGCCCTGCGCCCAGTTGGTCGCCGAGTCGGTGCGCGAGCGCTTCGTGATGATCGTGACGTGGGCGTGCTTGCTGGCCTCGAGGGCGAAGCTGAGCCCGGCCACGCCGGATCCGATGACGAGGAAATCGCAGTCGACGCGCATCGGACGAGACTACTTCCGCTCGCTGGCGCTCGCTATCTTTGGGCTTCCCGGGCGTCTTCCGCTCGCTGGCGCTCGCTATCTTTGGCTTACCAGCGGGCCCGTTGGGCCCTCGGCGCGACCTTCGGTCGCGTCACACGGGTCGGTTC
>PABA01000181.1 GCA_002699025.1 Sandaracinus sp.
CGCCGACCCCAACCCCGAACCCCTGAAGATGACCGCCTAGATTTCGATGGCGTGGTGACCGCTTCGTACACCACTTGACTGGGCACTACCCGGCGCGGTGGCGCGTCACCACAGCCTCGATCGCGAGGCTACGCTGACACAGCTCGAGGGTCGGGCCGTGGCGTCGCTCCCTGCTCGCTCCCTCGGACGGGGGAGCATGCCGCAGAGCGACTCGTCCGGCCCGGAATGATCGGCTCCACCCACACGGGCCGTTCTCCATGGAAATACCTCGTTTGGGAGGGTTGATTCGGGCTCCTCTAAAGGTGTACCTTTCCTCTCATGGCGGATTTCTCGTGTTGGATCTGAAGTTCGACTACGGCGACTGCGTCGCCCGCTCCGAGCAGGTGGAGTGGACGCTCGACGACGTCATGGAAGAGGGTCAGCCCCTCGACTTCACGCGGCCCTTCCTCCCGGCTGCGCTGGTCGGCCACCTCGCCGACGTGCCCGGCCTGGATGACGCGACCCGGCTCCACCTCAACCAGATCGCGGGCAACGCCTACCTGAACCTCTTCCAGTTCGTCGAGGAGTACATCCTCGCGACCATGCTCGAGCACGCCCAGGCGGAGCTCTTCGGCAACCCCCAAGCCATGCGCGCGCTGACGCGGATGGTGGACGAGGAGCTCAAGCATCAGGAGCTCTTCAAGCGCTTCCGGCGCTCCTTCGACCGCGACTTCGGCCACCCCTGCGGGGTGCTCGAGAGCGCCGCCGAGGTCGCGCACGTGATCATGAGCCACAGCCCGATCGCGGTCATGATCATCACGCTGCACATCGAGTGGATGACGCAGCAGCACTACACGGAGAGCGTCCGCCGGGACGACACGATCGACCCCTTCTTCAAGAGCCTGCTGCGGCACCACTGGCTGGAGGAGAGCCAGCACGCGCGCATCGACATGCTCGAGCTCGACAAGCTCGCGTGCATGGCCAGCGAGGAGATGCGCGACAAGGCGGTGGAGGAGTACCTCGGGATCCTGGACGCCTTCGACGACCTGCTCGGCGAGCAGGTGGAGCTGGACCTGGCGAGCCTGGCGGCGGCGCGCGGCGTGGCGCTCGAGCCGGCCACGAAGAAGGCCGTCGAGAAGGCGCTCCACCAGTGCTACCGGCACACGTTCATCTGGTACGGCATGACCAACCGGAACGTGGTCGAGAGCCTCGAGAAGATCTCCCCGAAGGGCGCGGCGGCCGTGGCCGCGCGAGCGGAGCGCTTCGCATGAGCGACCACGTCATGGAGCGCTTGGTCCACGTGTTCGGCCGCGCGCGCGGCGAGCAGCTCTACGCGGAGACCCTGGAGAGCATCGGTCTGTCCGACATCGGAGGGCCGAACGACGAGATGCGCTTCGCCGACGCGCTGATCGGGCGGGGCGGGCTGCACGAGGCCATCGGCCGGAGCCTCCGAGTCCGCGCGCTGCTGCACGGCGCGTCGCGCGCGAGCCCCTGACCGGGACCCGAAGGCGAGCGCGGAGCCCCGTGGCTGCCCGGAACGGGGGCGGACGCGGGGAGGTCTGCGTCGGGCTCGGACCGGTTCCCGGCGGACGGGGCGGGGGTCTCTTCACGCACGCCGAGGTCGATGGGGCGCGTCTCGGCGGCGATGGGCTTCGGGCTCGTGCGGCCGGCGCCGTGGCTCCGCGGGCAGGGGCGTGGGCAAGCGCACGGGCAGGGCTCTTCTCAGGCGGCCCCGAGGTAGATGCGGAGCGTCTCGGCGGCGGCGCGCTTGTCGAAGGGGCTGTGCTGCAGCTCCGCGCGCTTCGAGACCTGCACGAAGAGGTCGTCGAGGTAGCGGAAGAAGTCACGGCACTCGGCGACGGCGGCGCGGAGGCGCTCGGGGCGGAGCAGGTCGACGTCGCGCAGCGCCTCGAGGGCGCCGAGGAAACGGTCCAGCCGGTCGTAGTCGCTGGTGCGGACGAGCTGGTAGCCGATGGCGCGGAAGTGATCGAGGAACTCGCGGACGAACTGGAAGCTCGCGTAGCTCGCCCAGCGATCGGCGTCGCCCTGGGTCGCCTCGGCCTTCGCGAGGAAGGCGCGGAGCACCTGGAGGAACATCCAGATGTCGCGGCGGAGGCGCTCGCTGGCGCGGCGGCGGGCGACCTCGGCGCTGGCGAGCTCGGGCACGCTCGCGCGCGGGCGGATCTCGGCGCAGAGCGTGGTGATCGCGTGGTGGATCGTCGCGCGGAGCGAGGCCGTGGCGACGACGAGCTGCGGCCCGAGGTCCTCGCCGGCGCCGGCCTGCGCCGGGCTCGGGACGTCGCGCTCGAAGGTGCGGCGCACCTCGACCCGGAGCACGTTCGCGAGGTTCTCGAGGGTCGCGCGGAGCGAGACCAGGCGCGCCGCCTCGTGGCCGAGGTCCTCGAAGCGCGGGCCGATCTCGTGGGCCGGGACGTCGAGCAGGCGCTTCTCGAAGCTGTCGGCCATCACGTGGCAGGCGCGCCGCCCCACGTAGCGGCAGAGGGCGCGCAGGTCGCTGCGGAAGACGCTGAGGATCACGTAGGCACGCTGGGCCGTCGCCGGGTCGGCGGCGTACTGGTCGACGAGCTCGACGTAGCGGAGCGCGCGGAAGAGGGCGAGGAAGGTGACGGAGACGACGCGGTGGCCGGCCTCGTGGACGTCGTGGAGCGCCTCGAGGACGTCGGCGTGGCGGATGCGGTCGAACTCACCGCGGAACTCGAGGGCGACGAGCGGGTTGAAGTAGGTGTTCCGGCCGACCTCGCGCGTGATCATGCCGAGGAGCGAGAAGTAGAGCCGGTGGGAGACGCGGCCGAGGCGAAGCAGGCCCTCGGCCATCTCGAGGAAGCTCGAGAAGGTGTTCCGGAGGACGAAGAGCGACTCCTCGGGCGTGTCCTGGGAGAGCTGCTCGCGGATGAGGCGCGAGCGGAGGCTGTCCTCCGGGAGGACGGTCTCGAGGTAGCGGCTGAAGACGAAGGCGCGGTCGCGCTCGCCGAGGAGCTGGCGGATGCGGTCGATGCTCTGCTCGAGGGCGTCGCGGACGATGCGGAGCTCGGCGCCGAAGTCGTGGGCGACGGGGGGCTCCTGGGTCGGCTTGCCGGGGTGGTTCCGCGGGTTGCCGAAGCAGGCGAAGCCCTTGAGGAGCATCTCGAGCTCGAAGAGCGTCTCCTCTTTGCGCTCCCAGTCGAGCTGGGCGTACCAGCCCTCGCGCGCCCGCGACTGCTCGCGGCGGAGCCCGCGGGTGTCGCGGAGGAGGTTCGCGTAGACGTCGCGGCCGGAGCGCATCAGGCGGCGGATCTGTACCACGAATCGGGGGGCCGCGAGCCCTTCTCGCGGCGCGTGGGCGGCCGCGGGCGAGGCGGGCCCAGAGGGAGAACGGAGGGGGAGCGGAGGCCCGCGGAGAGGGGCCCGGCTCAGGGGAGGAAGGCCGCGTCGCGGGCGTCGAGGCGCCGCTCGGGCTCACCGGGGCGCCGCACCACGCCGCCCGCGCGCTCGGGCGTCACTTCTTCTGGCTCGGGTGCACGCCGTGCTTCTTCGCGAGCTTGTGCAGGTACTTCCGATCCATGTCCGCCGCCCGCGCCGCCGCCGAGATGTTCCCCTCGTGCCGGTCGAGCAGCCAGCTCACGTAGCGCTTCTCGAACATCTCCTCGAAGCGCGACTTCGTGTCCCGGTAGCTCAGCTCCGGGTCGAAGGGCGGGATCAGCTCCCCTTCGCCGCCCGCGGCCCCGAGCGCCGGCGCGCCCATGGGCACGTGCCCGAGGCGGATCTCGCTCTCGCCCGCCGCCCGCGTGATGTACGCCGCCCGCGCGAGCACGTTCCGCAGCTCGCGCACGTTGCCCGGCCAGTCGTGCCCCGAGAGCGCCTCGAGCGCGCTCTTGGCGATCGTCAGCGGCGGGGCGTCGGGCACCTCGCGGCTCAGGTCCCTCAGGAGCCGCTCGACGAGGAGCGGCAGATCCTCGAGGCGCTCGCGGAGCGGCGGCAGCTCGAGGGGCACGACGGCGAGGCGGAAGTAGAGGTCCTCGCGGAACTTCCCGCGCTCGACCTCCATCTTCAGGTTCCGCTTCGACGCGGCGACGATGCGCACGTCCACGCGCTGCTCCCGGTTGCCGCCGACGCGCCGGAAGGCGCGCTGCTCGAGCACGCGCAGGAGCTTGGGCTGCAGATCGAGCGGGAGCTCGCCGATCTCGTCGAGGAAGAGCGTGCCGCCGTCGGCGAGCTCGAAGGCGCCCTGGCGCGCGGCCGTCGCGCCGGTGAAGGCGCCCTTCTCGTGGCCGAAGAGCTCGCTCTCGATCAACGAGCCGACCACCGCGCCGCAGTCGACGACGATGAGCGGGCGCTCCTTGCGCGGGCTGGCCTCGTGGATGGCGCGCGCGAGCACGTCCTTGCCCGTGCCGGTCTCGCCGCCGAGGAGCACGGTCGCGTCGCTCGGCGCGAGCTTCTCGAGGAGGCCGAAGATCTCGCGCATGGGCGCGCTCTTGCCGACGGCGCCGCCGAAGAGCTCGCGCTCGCTCGGCAGCACCTCGATGCGCTCGGCGAAGGTGCGCACCTTCAGCTCGATCTTGCCAACCGTGAGGATGGCGCCCGGGCGCAGGTAGACCTCGCGGATCTCCGCGCCGTCGAGGAGCGTGCCGTTGGTCGAGCCGAGGTCGCGCAGGAGGTAGCCGCGGGCCTCGCGGACGATCTCGCAGTGGATGCGCGAGACGGTCTGGTCGGCGAGGACGAAGTCGTTCTCGCCGCTCTTGCCGATGCGGAGCGCGTCGCCCTCCATGACGTGCTCGCGGCCCCGGAGGTCGCCGCTGAGGACGATGAGGGCGAGGCGCGGGAGCTCGACGACGCGCGCGCCGCCTTCGAGCTCGGTGCGGACCCGGGTCGCCGTCACGGGCGCGCCTCCGGCTCGATGCGGTGGGCCATGACGCGATCATACAGGTCGACGTGCACGACGCCGTCACTCGGGACGCGGAGCGCGCGGCGGATCACCCGGCCGCCCTCCTCGGTGCGCAGCGTGGCGGTGATCGCGTAGCGCCCGGGGGCGAGGGAGAGCTCGTGGTCGACCGTCTCGTCCGGGCGATGGAAGCGCGCGCCGACGACCTCCTCGCCGTCCTGCTCGTAGGCGACGTAGGCCTCGCGCACGGCGGCGTGATCCGGGCCGAAGCGGAGGCGCAGGTGGACGTCGCGCGGCACGGCGTCGAAGAGCCGGCCGCCCACGACCAGCACGCCGACGACGACGACGAGCGTCGCGATGCGGCGCCGGTGTTTCTGGAGGGCGCGGAGCCACGGGTGCACGGAGGATTAATAGCGCGCTTTCCGGCGCGCGCGCTCGCGAAGTGTGAGGGCGCGCGCGATTGCGGCGTCGGACGTCACGTTTCACGCTCTCGCGCGACTCTCGGGGCGAAGCGGGGGTGAAAGGAAGGCGCCCTTGCGTGACGTCCTCAGCGAGCTGATCGACATCCTGAGCCTCGAGCGGATCGAGGAGAACATCTTCCGGGGCCGCAGCCAGAACCTCGGCTGGGGCCGCGTCTTCGGCGGGCAGGGGCTCGGGCAGGCGCTCTCGGCGGCCGAGCAGACGGTCCCCGAGGGGCGGAGCGTGCACTCGCTCCACGGCTACTTCCTGCGGCCCGGCGACGCGGAGAGGCCCATCGCCTTCCTGGTCGATCCGATCCGCGACGGGCGGAGCTTCACGACGCGGCGCGTGGTGGCGGTGCAGGACGGGCGCGCGATCTTCAACCTCTCGGCGAGCTTCCAGATCGAGGAGGAGGGCCTCGATCACCAGGACGCGGCCATGCCCGAGGTGACGCCGCCGGAGGAGCTGCTGAGCGAGCAGGAGCTCGGCAAGCGCTACCTGGCGCGGCTGCCGGAGGCGATGCGGGAGCGGATCCCGAAGACCATGCGCGAGAAGGTCGTCGCCGATCGGCCGATCGAGATCCGCCCGGTGGACCCGGTGGACCCGATGAACCCGGGGACGCGCGAGCCCGTGCGGCGGGTGTGGTTCCGGGCGAACGGGACGCTGCCGGACTCGCGGCGGCTGCATCAGTACATGCTCGCCTACGCCTCGGACTTCCACCTGCTCGCGACGTCCATGCACCCGCACGGGGTGACCTGGATGACGCCCGGGATGCAGGTCGCGAGCCTGGACCACGCGATGTGGTTCCACCGCGGCTTCCGCTTCGACGAGTGGCTCCTCTACGACCTGCACGCGCCCTCGGCGCGCGGGGCGCGGGGGCTGGCGCGCGGGCGCTGGTTCACGCGGGACGGAGTGCTGGTGGCGTCGACGATGCAGGAGGGGCTGATCCGCGACCGGCGCGGGTGAGCGCGGTCGGAGCTCCCTCCCTGGCGGTCGGGAGGCGATCCGCGTTCCGCTCTCCGCTGTCCGGGCTGGCGCTCGCCTTCCCGGTCCATGCCGCTTCGCGGAGCCGCCGGGCGGTGGGCGGCGTCGCGGTCGGAAGCGCCGCCCAAGCGACTTGTCCCGAGCGCAACGTGCTCGTGCTCGTGCTCGTGCTCGTGCTCGTGCTCGTCGACGTGACGCTCGAGCTCCCTCCCTTCGGTCGGGAGGCGATCCGCGTTCCGCTTTCCGCTGTCCGGGCTGGCGCTCGCCTTCCCGGTCCATGCCGCTTCGCGGAGCCGCCGGGCGGTGGGCGGCGTCGCGAGCGGAAGCGCCGCCCGAGCGACCGAAGTGTCCCGAGCGCATCGTGCACGTGCACGTGCACGAGCACGAGGACGAGGACGAGGACGTGACGCATGGGCCCTCCCTGGCGGTCGGGAGGCGGTCCGCGTTCCGCTGTCCGGGCTGGCGCTCGCCTTCCCGGTCCATGCCGCTTCGCGGAGCCGCCGGGCGGTGCTTCTCAGTGGGCGGCGGCGGAGGTGCGGCGGCGGCGGCGCAGGAGGAGGATCGCCAGCGCGGCGAGGGCGCAGGCCTCGGGGTAGAGGTGGCCGCCGCGGGCGTAGAGGGTCGGGGCGGCGGCGGTGTTCCGGGCGAGGCGGAGCGGGACGACGAGGAGCTCGGGGGAGGCCTCCTCCGGGGCGGCGGCGCGCACCGGGCGCGCGGCGCGGACGCGACCGGCGGCGTCGACGACGGAGCTCGGGCCGGCGGCGACGGAGCGCACGAGGGGCACGCGGTGCTCGATGGCGCGGAAGCGCGCGAGGGCGAGGTGCTGCCAGGGCGCGGCCGTGTCGCCGAACCAGGTGTCGATGGTCGACGCGGTGAGGAAGTCGACGCCCCCCGGCTGCGCGGCGACCCGGCGGGCGAGGGGCGCGAAGAGATCCTCGTAGCAGATCAGGGGCCCGGCGGCGGCGCCCGGGCGGACGGCGAAGCGCGCGACGGCCGTGCCCGGCACGTGGTGCGCGACGTCCGGGAGGAGCTCGCGGGCGGTGGTCCGATCGACGAAGGGCACGCGCTCGCCGAAGGGGAAGAGCACGTTCTTGTCGAAGCGACCCCGGAGGGCGCCGGCGGCGTCGACGAAGAGCATGGAGTTGTAGGTGAGGCCGTCCTCGTAGGTGGTCGCGCCGAAGAGGGTCGGGAGCGCGTGGTCGCGTTGTACGGCGCGCACGCCCCCGGGGAGACGGGCGCGGGAGCGGCGGAGTGAGAAGGGGTAGGCGCCCGCCTCGGGCCAGAGGAGGAGCTCGGCGCCCCGCTCGGCGGCGCGCGCGGAGGCGCGGTGGAGGCGCTCGGCGTGGGCGGCGTAGGAGGCGGGGCGGACGGCGCCGTTCGGCTGGATGACGCCGACGCGGAGCGTGGGCGCCGCGGCGCGGCGGGCGTCCAAAGAGGCGATGCGGAGCGCGCCCAGGCCGCCGACCAGCGCGACGAGCGCGAGGGCGCCGCCGACGTGCGCCACGCGCGCGCGGCGAGAGGGCACGCGGGCGGCGGCGACGAGGAGCGCGGCGACGATCAGGGGGGGCGTCTCGACCAGGGCGACGCCACCGAGCTCGGCGAGCTGCGCGAAGGCGGGCATGTCGACCAGGCCGAGGACCGGCGTGTGTGGGAAGACGGTCGGCCAGAGCGCGCCGAGGGGCGCCCAGCAGAGCGCGGGCCAGAGGATCGAGAGGGCGCCCTCGCGCGGGCCGCGGGCGACGAGGAGGAGCCAGAGCCCCCAGGGGAGCGCGGTCCAGAGCGCGAAGAGCGCGAGCAGGAGCGCGCCCCAGGCGGGGGCGACGCCGTGGAAGTGCTCGAGCGGATGGGGGAGCCAGCGGAAGGCGAGGCCCGCGAAGACGACGCCGCCGAGCAGGCCCGCGCCGAAGGCGACGCGCCGCGGCGCGGCGCGGAGCGCGCGGGCGGCGAAGAGGAAGGGCACGAAGGCGAGCCAGGGCCCCCAGACCGCCGCGCGCGGGGGCGCCGAGAGGGCGAAGAGCGCCCCGCCCCCCGCGCAGGCCACGGCGGCGCGCAGGCCCGGCCGCGCGAGCCACCCGGCGCGGAGGCCGGCCGGGAGGCGGAGCGCGAGGGCGCGGGAGACGGGGGCGGTCATGGCTCGCTCTTCACGGTAGCGGGGTCGGGCCCGCCTCGCCGAACGCGGGCGGGCCCGAGCGCATTCTCCGAGGCGTCCGACGCGAGGGTCAGAGGTCCTGGAACCAGAGGCGCTCGCGGTCGCTCTGGAAGCGGTGCAGCGGGTCGCCGGCGTCCGAGGTGACGAGCACCGTGGTGCCCTCGTCGTCGTCGAGGACGGCGTAGACCTCGATGGACTGCATGTTCCAGTTGTCGCCCGTGTGGAAGACGTCGGGCTGGCCGGAGGTGAACTCGATCTCGAAGCGATCGAGGTCCGCGAGCGTCAGCCCCGGGGGCACCGGCATGTCGCGCGTATTCGTGGACCAGTTGCCCCAGGCCTGGCGGCCGTTGAGGTCCATGCCGGCGTTCCGGCGGCGGCCGGAGGCGTCGACGAACCAGAGCCGCGCGACCGCCGAGCTGTCGGTGCGGAGGTCGTCGTCGCCGGTCTGGATCACGATGCGCAGCGCGGTGATGGTCGGCGCCGGGGGCGGGTCGGCGGAGGCCGTGGGCGCGCCGGCGGCGGTGGCCACGGCGAGGCCGGTCGAGAGGGCGAGGATGGAGCGCAGCCAGCGGCGTCGATTCGTTCGCTTCATGGGTCTCTCCTGTGCGCGATGTGGCGCGTCGAGCTCCGCCGTGGTGAGCGGAGCGTGGGGTTCGGAGAGCCCTGGTGCAGCGCCCGTACCACGCGAATCCCTCGTAAAACGCGGCGCCCCGCGCCACGCCCCCTTCACACGGCGCGCAAGCCGCTGCGCAACTCGCGCGACGCGGTCGTGCTCGGACCGCGTGGGTGCCGCCTCCCACTGCGACGCCGCCCTGCCCAATCCGCGAAGCGGCATGGACCGCGAAGCCGAACACCCGCACGGAAAGCGGAACGAGGAACGCCTCCCGGCCGCGAGGGAGGGAGCCTACGCGTCACGTCGACGTGCACGTGCACGAGGACGAGGACGAGGACGTGGCGCTCGAGTCGCTCGGGCGGCGCCTCCGACCGCGACGCCGCCGCCGCCCGCCCACTCCGCGAAGCGGCATGGACCGCGAAGCCGAGCACCCGCACGGACAGCGGAAAGCGGACGGCGGATCGCCTCCCGACCGAAGGGAGGGAGCTCCGGCATGGACCGCGAAGCCGAACACCCGCACGGACAGCGGAAAGCGGACGGCGGAGAGCCTCCCGACCGAAGGTAGGGAGCAAGCGCGCCTCAGGCGTCCTTGCCGACCCAGACGGCCCAGGCGATGAACACCGCCTGGAAGGGCAGCCGCGCCCACATCGCCCACACCGGGAGGTCGCCCCCGGGCACGAGCTGGATCTCGTTCAGCGCCATGTGCACGTTCGCCGGGAAGACGGCGACGAAGAGCGCGACCAACCCCCAGCTCGCCGCGCGCCGCGTCTGCGGGAGCAGCACCCCGACGCCGCCGAGCACCTCGAAGACGCCGCTCACGTACACCAGCGCGAGCGGCGCCGGCAGGTAGTCGGGCACGATGCGCACGAAGGGCTCGGGGTCGAGGAAGTGCGTGACCCCGATCGCCATCATCGAGACGCCGAGCAGCACCGTCGCCGCGCGCTTCAGCCGATGCGTCCGCGTGACGGTCTCGCGCTCCGTGTCGCGCTCCGTCTCCCGCTCGGTCCCGCTCGAAGACGCCTCGCCCACTCAGCCCGCCCCGTCGACGGCCTCGACGTACGCGCGCATCGTCTCCTGCTCGTCGTGCTCGTGGACGAAGCCCGTCGCCTTCTGGAAGGCGCTCGAGTCGATCACGATCGGGAACTTCAGGTGATCGATCGCGCCCCGCGGCAGCTTGGGCAGGCCGAAGCGCCCGAGGGTCACGTTCATGAGCGGCTCGGGCACGGGGAAGGCGACGCGGCCGGTCTCGCGGATGATGACGCTGAGCGGCACGGGCGGCGGGCCGCTCACGTTGAAGACGCCGCGCACGCGCTTCTCGAGGGCGGTGACGATGGCGCGGGCGACGTCGCGCTCGTGCATGAAGTGGAAGAGCGGGTCGAAGCCGAGCACGGTCGGGACGCGCGGGCCCTTCAGGAAGGCGGCGAGGGTGCCGTGGCGGTTCGGGCCGAGCGTGTAGCAGACGCGCAGCACGGCCGTGTCGAGCTCCGGGTAGCGCCAGAGCGCCGAACCGGCGAAGAGGTCGGCGGCGACGAGGTCGGCGAGCTCGGCGAAGTTGTGGATGCCCATCGGGGGCTCGTCCTCGGAGTGGTAGAGGGGCGAGTCCGGCTGGGCGCCGTAGTAGGTGTGACGGCCGCAGAAGATCATCTGCTTCACGTCGTAGCGGTCGCAGTACTCGACGATCGCGCGGGTGCCCTGGAGGTTGATGCGGAAGCGGTCCGGGCTCCGCTGCATCAGGTGCGTGACCGTGGCCATGTGGACGACCGCGTCCGGGCGCTCGGTGCGGAAGACGTCCTCGGCGGGGCGCTTGCGGATGTCCGCCTGGAACATCGTCACGCCCTCGGGCGCGTCGGCCCAGGGGCGGCGGTCGACGCCGAGCACGGCATGCCCGGCCTTCACGAGCTCGCGTCCCACGAGGCGGCCGAGCTTGCCCGCCACGCCGGTGACCAGAACCTTCATCGTCGTCCTTCTCCCTTCACGCGCCGAGCTCCAGCTCGTCCGCGGGCAGGTATCCGTCGCGCAGGGCGCGCCCCTGCTCGATGAGCCAGGCGATGCGCTCGCGCACGCGGTGCACCTGGCCGGCGATGGTGGCGTCGTCCTCGTCGCCCGTGCCCTCGAGGCGCATGGGCGCGCCGAAGAGGAGCTGGAAGGTGGTGGGCCGCGGCACCGGCAGGAGGTAACGCGGGACGGGCACGTAGGGCATGCCGAGGAGCTTCCCGAGGCCGCGCAGGTTGGCGATGGTCGGGAGCGCGTCGCCGCCGCCGAGGAAGGCGGTCGGGACGATGGGGGCGCCGGTCTTCAGAGCGAGGCGGACGAAGCCCGTGCCGAAGCGGACGAGCGAGTCGGCCTCGTGGGCGAGCTTCGCGGTGCCGCGGGCGCCCTCGGGGAAGACCATGAGGAGGCGATCGTCGCGGAGGAGGCGCTCGGCGTGCTCGGGGAGGCCGGTGAACTGGCCGACGCGGGCGCTGACCTGGGAGGCGCCGGGGATCTTCGAGATGAACTTGTCCGCCATGCCCTGGGCGAGGCGCGGGGGGTCGAGGCGGAAGAAGCAGGTGGCGAGGATCATCGCGCCGTCGATGGCGACGCCGCCGGAGTGGTTGCCGACGAGCATGGCCGGGCCGGACGGGGGGACGTGCTCGAGGCCGTAGGGGTCGACGTGGAAGTACTTCGTCGAGAGCCACTGGAGGGCCGTGAAGAAGCGACCGAGCTCGGCCTGGTCGACGCCGTAGGGATCGATGCCGTAGCGGTTGAACGGCAGGTCGAGCCGGGCGACGCGCTCGGCGACCGCCGGGTCGGTGGGGATCGGCGCCGTGAGCACGAGCCGCACGATAGCGGTTTCCGCGTAACCGTTCAGCCCCCTGCTTGAGCGCGTGATCCTGCCCGTGCGACTCGGAGTTCATGACGACGACAACCGAGTCCCTGGCGCAGAAGATCGAGACC
>PABA01000182.1 GCA_002699025.1 Sandaracinus sp.
CGCTCGCTGCCGCTCGCTGCGCTCGCTGCCGTCCGCTTTCCGCCTTCCGCCGTCCGCCTCGGTTCTTCGGCGGGAGCGGGGCGCGGCCGCTTCGCGGAGTCGGGGGGCGACGCTCGCTGCCGCTCGCTGCCGCTCGCTGCCGCTCGCTGCCGTCCGCTTTCCGCCTTCCGCCGTCCGCCTCGGTTCTTCGGCGGCACGGGGCGCGGCCGCTTCGCGGAGTCGGGGGGCCGCCAGCGCTCGCTCCCGCTCGCTGCCGCTCGCTGCGCTCGCTGCCGTCCGCTTTCCGCCTTCCGCCGTCCGCCTCGGTTCTTCGACGGGACGGTGCGTGGCCGCTTCGCGGAGCCACGCTGCGGCTGGGCGGGCGCTCGAGCTCGGGCGGGCGCTTCGGCTCGGGCTGGCGCTCTTGCTCGGGCTGGCGCTGCGGCTCGGGCTGGCGCCGCCGCTCGAGCTCGGGCTGGCGCTTCGGCTCGGGCTGGCGCTGGCGTCTCGGCTCGGGCTGGCGCTTCGGCTCGGGCGGGCGCTTCCGCGCGGCTGGGGCTGGCGCTTCGGCTCGAGCTCGGGCCTCGGCCCCCCTCCGCGCCCCGTGGGCGAGGTCCGGGCAAGGGCCGTTCAGCGCCAGACTCGAAGCACGCTCTCCTCCGCCGGGACACCGAGGCGCACCGGGAAGCCGTAGTGTCCCGTGCCGCGGTGCACGTAGAGCCGGTCCGGGCCGCGGGCGAAGAGGCCGTGGTCGGGCATCTTCACGGCCGCCCAGACGACGGTCCAGTCGAGCCCCAGACTGACGAGGCCCACCTGGCCGCCGTGCGTGTGGCCGGCGAGCACGAGGTCCGCCTCCCCCTCCGGCACGTGCCGGAACGCGCCCGGGTCGTGGAGCAGCCAGAGCCGGAGGGCCCCCTCCTCGCGCGGATGACGGCGGGCGAGGCGGGCGAGGCGCGCCTTCCGATCGCGGAAGTGGAAGTCGCTGCCGACGATCTGCACCGGGCCGACGGGCGTGTCGACGGTCTGCGCGTCGTCGACGAGGAGCGTCACGCCGCAGACGCCGAGGGCCGTCTTCACGACCTCGGGCGCCTCGTGGTCGTGGTTCCCCATGCAGGCGAAGCAGCGGCCGCGAAGCTGACGGAGGGGGGCGAGCGCGTCCTCGAGGTGCCGCGGCGTGGCCTGGGACTCCATGGTGAGGAAGTCGCCCGTGAGCAGCACCAGGTCCGGGTCCGCGGCGACGACGCGCTCGCAGAGGCGGCGCAGGCGGCGCGGGCTCATCCAGGGGCCGAGGTGGGGATCGGTGATCTGCGCGAGGCGGAGCGGGCGCGGGCCGGCGCCGGCGGGGGGCGCGGCGAGCGGGTGGCGCGCGAGGGGGCCGGCGTCGCGGCCGTCGAGGACGATGTCGCGGGTCTCGCGGCGCGGGCGGAGGGACTGGAGGGCGCCGAAGAGGGCCAGCGCGTAGGGCGCCCACCAGCCCGGGAGCGCGAGGCCGAAGACGCCGGGGAGCGCCCAGGGGAGCGCGAGGATCGTGCCGCCGACGAAGACGTGACCCGGGAGGCTGACGAGGAGCCGGTAGGGGAGCGAGCGCATCGCCGGCCAGACGAGCCGGAGGAAGTGGAGGAAGGTCGCGGCCTGCAGGTAGACGAAGAGCGGCGCGGCGGCGTCGGCGCGGACCTGCGGGTAGAGGGCCGCGGCGAGGGCCGTCTGGGTGCCGAGGAGGATGGCGAGGAAGGTCGCGTAGAAGCGGTTGCGGAAGCGCGCCGCGAGCACGACGACGAGGGCCCAGGCGGCGACGCCACCCAGGACGAAGGACGCGGGCGCCGGCATCGCGGCGTTCAGCGCGCGCCAGCCGTCGAGGAGCGGGTGCACCTCAGCCGCCGCCGTCGGGGCCGCGCTTGAAGGGGCCGTGCTCGGCGAGCTCGTCCATCTGGCGCTGCGTCGAAAAGGCCTCGCGCGGGAGGAACTCGGCGACGGCCTGGCGGAGGCGCGGATCGCGGAGCCAGTGCACCGAGTGGATCTTCGCGGGCATCAGCCCGCGGCGGAGCTTGTGCGTGCCCTGCGCGCCGGCCTCGAAGCGGGTCATGCCCTGCGCGATCGCGCGCTCGATCAGCGCGTAGTAGCAGAGCTCGAAGTGGAGCATCTCGTGGTCTTCGAGGCAGCCCCAGTAGCGGCCGTAGAGGTGCGCGCCCTTCTCGAAGTTCAGCGTGCCAGCGACGGGCTCGTCCTCGCCTTCCGGGTAGGCGAGGGCCGCGACGGCGCGGTCCTTCAGGCGCTCGGGGCCGAGGTCGAAGAAGCGGTTGGTGAGGTAGGGGAAGGAGCCCTTGCGCGCGCAGGTGTCGCGGTAGAAGCGGCGGAGCGCCTCCCAGTCGGCGGCCGTGAGCTCGGCGCCGCTCTTCACGCGCACCTCGAGGCCCGCTTCGCCGACCTTGCGGCGCTCCTTGCGGAGCTTCTTGCGGTTCGAGGAGCGGAAGCGCGCGAGGTAGGCGTCGAAGTCCGCGTAGCCCTCGTTGTGCCAGTGGAACTGCATGGTGAGGCGCGGGAGGAGGCCCCCCGGCACCTCGAGGGCCTCGCCGGCGCGGATCAGGGCGTCGCGCTCGGCCTCGGTCACGAAGAGGAAGTGGATGGAGGAGGCGTCGGAGGCCTCGAGCACCTGGAAGGCGCCGGCGACGAGCGCGCGGACGACCTGGTCGTAGTCGGCGTCCGGGTGGGCGAGCAGGCGCTTGCCGGTGGCCGGCGTGACGGGCGCCATGGAGACGAGCTTCGGGTAGTACTCGACGCCGACGCGGTGGGCGGCGTCGGCCCAGCCCCAGTCGAAGATGTACTCGCCGTAGCTGTGGTCCTTGAGGTAGAGAGGCAGGCCGCCGACGAGCTCGTCGTCGTCCGTGTAGACGGCGAGGTGGAGGGGGAGCCAGCCGGCCTTGCCGCCGACCGAGCCGCTCTCCTCGAGCGCGTGGAGGAAGGCGTGCTCGACGAAGGGATCGTCGTCGCCCGTGAGGGCGTCCCAGGCCTCCGGATCCACGTCGCCCAGGCCCTCGAGCACCTTCACGTACACGGCATCACCTGCCTACGGAGGTAGGGCGGGTGCGCGCCCATCGCAAGCGGGGCCCGGTGGAGTCGCCGGGCGGAGTCGCCGGGCGCCGGGGGAGCCGGCATACTGCCGCGCCATGGACTTCCGCGGACGCTCCGTCGTGCTCACCGGCGCCTCGAAGGGGATCGGCGCTCGCCTCGCCGAGCGGCTGGCCGAGCGGGGCGCGCGGCTGACGCTGGCGGCCCGGAGCGCGGGCGCGCTCGAGGAGGTGGCCGGGCGGTGCCGGCAGCTCGGGGGCGAGGCGATCGTGGCGCCGACGGATGTCGCCGATGCGGAGGCGTGCGGAGCGTTGGTGGCGCGCGCGGTGGAGGCCTGGGGCGCGATCGACGCGGTCGTGCACAACGCGGGCATCTCGATGTGGGCGCGCTTCGACGAGGTCGAGGACTTGGGCGTCTTCGAGCGGATCATGCGGGTGAACTACCTCGGCCCGGTGTACCTGACGCACCACGCGCTGCCGCACTTGAAGCGCTCGCGCGGGCTCCTGGTGGCGATCAGCTCGCTGACGGGGAAGACGGGGGTGCCGACGCGCTCGGGCTACGCGGCGAGCAAGCACGCGCTCCAGGGCTTCTGCGACAGCCTGCGCATCGAGCTGCGGCACACGGGGGTGGACGTGTGCGTGATCAGCCCGGGGTTCGTGGACACGGACATCCGCGCGACGGCGCTCGGGGGGGATGGGGCGTCGCTCGGGGCGAGCCCGCGGGACGAGCGCGAGAACATGAGCGTCGACGAGTGCGTGGAGATCGTCGTCGAGGCGATGGAGGCGCGGCGGCGCGAGGTGGTGATGACGGGCCTCGCGAAGGCGGGCATGGCGCTGAAGCTGATCTCGCCGCGGGCGGTCGACTGGATCACCGCGCGGAAGATCGGCGACCCCGGGAAGTAGGGGCGCGGACGCAGGCGTCGACGTCGCGTGGTCGACGCTTTTCGGTCGACCTCGCTCAGCCGAGCGCCGCGTAGCCGACGCCCTTCGGTCGACGCTGCGTGATCGACGCTGCGTGATCGACGCCGCTCAGCCGAGCGCGGCGCGCATCTGCCGCGCGGAGTGGTAGCGGTGCGCGGGGTGCGTACGGAGGGCGCGAGCGACGACCTCGGCGAGGTCCGTGGGCACGTCGGGTCGGTAGAAGCCGACCGAGGGGGCGGGCTCGCGGGCGATGCGCACGAGGAGCCGGCTGAGCTGCGCCTCCTCGAAGGGCGCGCGCCCCGTGAGCGCCGTGAAGAGGACCGCGCCGACGGCCCAGAGGTCGGTCGCCGGCGAGACGGGCTGCTCCCCCGTGACCTGCTCGGGCGCCATGTAGTGCGGCGTGCCGAGGAGCACGCCCTCTTCGGTGATGAAGGGCAGCGAGTCGGTGGGGACGAGGGGCTTCGCGATGCCGAAGTCGAGGAGCTTGATGGCGAGGGGCGCGTCGCTCGGTGCCTCGTCGAGGAGAAAGACGTTCTCCGGCTTCACGTCCCGGTGCACGAAGCCGCGGGTGTGGACGGCCTCGATGGCCGAGAGGAGCTGGTCGGCGAGGGCCCGCACCTCGCCGATGGCGAGGGGACGCTCCTCGAGGGCGCTCGCGAGGTCGCGGCCGGCGAGGAGCTCGAGGACCTGCCAGGCGGTGCCGTCGGGGTCGCAGCCGGCGTGGTAGAGGCGGACGATGTGCGGGTGGTGGATGACGGCGGCCGTGCGGGCCTCACGCTCGAAGCGGCGGCGCTGCTGGTCCGAGCCCTTGAAGCGCTCGTGGAGGATCTTCACGGCGACGCGCTCGCCGCTGGGCTCGTGGCGGGCCTCGTAGACGGCGCCGCCGCTCCCGTTCCCGATGCGACGCCGCAGCCGGTAGCAGCCCCCCACGAGCCGATCGATGCGCTTGTCCCACCGGCGCGCGCGGGCGTCGGGCGCGTCGAGGAGGGTGTCGCGGTGGTGGGGGGTGCTCGGCGTGGGCGAGCCGAGCGGGAGCGTGTCCATGGTGCCTCGCGGGGCCCCCGAGGTGGGGGAACGGGTAGGTGTACGGGAGCTGCGCGATTGAGATTCCCCGTGGGGCCGGGCCAATCACGTCTCACGTGAGCGATCGCACGATTTCGAGGCGAACGTCGGGGGAAGCCCCGACGCGAGGATGGCCCGCCCCCGGGCCCGGGTCGAGCCGCCCCACGCCCCGCATCTCGTCGCCCTTCATCGAACGATCGACCCCGAATTCGTTCGAGACATCGGAACGACGAGCATCGCACGCGATACACCCACCCTGCCCTCGCGCCCCCTCTCCCGAAGCAGAACCGAACGATATCCAGCCCTTACCCCCGCTGCTTTCGAGCTCGATCGAAAGAACGTCCGCAGGACACCTGACGGCGTCCGCAGGACTCCTGGGTAGGCGTCCGCAGGACTCCCAGGTAGGCGTCCGCAGGACTCCCCGGCAGGCGTCCACAGGACTCCCCGGCAGGCGTCCGCAGGACTCCCGGGTAGGCGTCCGCAGGACTCCCCGGCAGGCGTCCGCAGGACTCCCCGGCAGCGTCCGCAGGACTCCCCGGCAGCCGTCCGCAGCCGAGCGGCACGGGTGGTGGCTCGGGCGCGCGGGCCTGGCGCGGCTGGGCCTAGGCGAGGGGACGGCGGCGGCGGAGGGCCCAGAGGCCGAGCAGCAGCCAGGGGAACGCGACCTCGCCGCGCCCGGCCGTCCGGCAGCTGCAGCCCGCCCCGACGGCCTTGCGGAGCTCGCGCGGCTGGAAGGTCCCCGCGTCGAGGCCCGGCGCCCCGGCGTCCGGTCCACCGACGCCCGCGTCCACGCCCGGCCCCCCATCCACGCCCGGCCCCGCGTCGGTCCCCGGGCAGACCGGATCGACCCCGTCGCAGTCCGAGTCCACCCCGTCCCCGCAGGCGTCCGCCGCCCCCGGGTAGATGGTCGGGTCGTCGTCGCGGCAGTCCACGCTCGTGTTCGCTCCGTCCATGTCCGCGTCGACCGGCGCGCTCCGGCAGACGTCGTCGCCCGCCTGCACCATGCAGCCCGCGTCACAGTCCTCGCGCGTGACCTCACCGTCGACGCAGCGCGCCCGGCCGGTCCCGTCGCAGCTCCACTCGGCGCCGAGCCCATCGGGGCAGGCCGGCGGGTCCGCGCAGACGTCGTCCGTGCCCGTCGGCATGGCGACGCAGCCGTAGGGGCAGGCCTCCCGCATCACCTCGCCGTCGATGCAGCGCACCCGCTCGGTGCCCGCCATCTCGCAGGTCCAGATCGGATACGTGCCCTCCGGGCAGGTCGGCGTGGTCGGCCCGCAGGTGGTCCCGGGGAGCCCGCGGTAGCTCCCCTGCTCGTTCCAGAGCGTGGACGCGATGTCCGAGCAGTCCCCCTCGAAGGGGTCGAACGCCGTCGTGTACCCCCCGCCGAGCGGCCGCGTCTCGAAGTGCAGGTGCGCGCCCGTGCTGCAGCCCGAGCTCGCCACCTGCCCGACCACGTCCCCGCAGCGCACCGTGTCGCCCACGCCGAAGCGGATCGAGCCGTTCCGCATGTGCGCGTAGGTGACCTTGTAGGAGCCGTGGTTGATGACGAGGTGGTTGCCGTAGCCGAAGCCGAAGTCCGTGCCACAGCCCGAGCCGCCGCAGGCCGTGCACATGTCGAAGTGCCCGTCCTCGGCCCGCTCGACGACCCCGTCCGCGGCGGCGACCACGTCGTGGCCCGCGGCGATGGCGCCGTTGCCCCCCGAGAGGCTGAAGTCGGAGCCGCGGTGCCCGTCGTAGGAGCTGCTCCCGCAGTTCCAGTCGAGGTCCCCCGCGTCGCCGCCGTTGTTGTCGAAGTAGTACCAGTTGCCGATGGGCACGTCGCTGGCGAGCGGGCGGCTCAGCTGCGCGGCAGCGGGCGCGGGCCCGGCGAGCGCGTGCAGGGCGAGCGCGGCGAGGGGAGCGGCGATGGCGAGAGGCAGGCGGCTCATGGCGCGCCCCTCCAGCGGCGGCGCACGGGCCGCGCGTCGGCGCCGTCCCAGACGACCTCGTCGCCCTCGAAGCGGAGCGCCGAGGCGCTGCCGGGCGGGCGCACGTAGCGGTCGCCCCAGTCCTCCCCGACGCGCAGATCGCAGTTGCTCAGGCAGCGCGCCTCGCCGCCCTCCGCGTCGATCCGCCAGAGCCCCGCGACTCCGCTCGGCTGCGCGCCGACCCCGAGCACGCTCCGCCCGTCCGGCGCCCAGCGGAGCGCCCCGAGGCTCTGCAGCCCCGTCGGGAATCGCGCGATCTCACCGCCGCGCGGCGCCTCCCCGGCCGCGAGCGCGCCAGCCACCGCCGCGAGCCCATCGAGCTCGGCGACCCAGAGCTCGGCCTCGAGCCGCGGTCCCTCCTCCCGCGCCACGACCCAGGCGGCCCGCGCGCCGTCGGGCGAGCGCCGCGGCGCCGCGAAGACGCCCCGGGCGAGCACGACCTCGTCGAGCCGCAGCACGCGCTCCCCGTCCACCCAGGCGATGGCGTCGCCGAAGGCCACCGCGTCCACGACCGGCGGCAGCTCCACCGGCGTCCGCGTTCCGTCGCCATGCTCCCAGGCGAGCGCATGGAGCGGCGCGCCGTCTCCGCCCGGCGGCGGCGCCCAGACCTGCTCGGCCTTCACCAGCCGTCGCCCGGAGGACCGCGCCCCCTCGAGCGCCTGGGCCTCCGCGCCGACCTCCCCACCGGAGCGCCCCGGCGTGCAGCCCACGAGGCCGACCAGGAGCGCGGAGACGAAGAGGGAACGCATCAGGTCCCGAGCATAGCGCGGTGAACCGCTCTCGCGCAGCGCCGTCAGCGCAGTTCAGCCCGCCGCCGCTTTCTGGCCCGGTCCCGGCCGCGCGAGCGACCCTCGCGCCATGCCGCAGCCCCCGAAGAAGCGCGTCCTCCGCTCCAGCGCCGGCTCCACCTGGCGCATGGCCAGCTACGAGCCCGTCCCGCCCCCTCCCCCCGAGCTCCCCGAGCCGCGCCCCCCGCGCCGCCGCGAGCGCCTCGACCGCCGGCTCCTCGCCGCCCTCCGCCGCATCTGAGCCCGCAACCCAGCACGACCCCCGGCGACGCCCTCCCGCGCATGCCATGATCGCCTCGTGCGCGAGGTGACCGAGGCCCTGCTCGAGGTGCTCCGAGGGGGCGGCCGCGGCGCGCTCGCGACCGTCGTCCGCACGGCCGGCTCGGCCCCCCAGGTCCCCGGCGCCCGCCTGCTCCTCCGCCCGGACGGCCAGCTCGTCGGGACCGTGGGCGGCGGCGCCATCGAGCAGGTCGTCGTCGAGGAGCTCCGCGCCTGCCACGCCGACGGCCGGCCGCGGGTCGTCCGCCGCGATCTGGGGCGCGACCTCGGCATGTGCTGCGGCGGCCGCATGGAGGTGTTCGTGGAGCCCATCGAGAGCGCGCCCCGGCTGATCGTCTTCGGCGCCGGCCACGTCGCCAAACCCACGGCGGCGCTCGCCCGCACGGTCGGCTTCGAGGTGGTCGTCGTCGACGACCGGGAGGAGCTCAACACGGAGGCGCGCTTCCCCGGCTGCACCCGGCTCCCCTTCGAGCCCGAGGAGGCCGTGGAGGATCTCGCGCCGCGCGCGAGCGACTGGCTGCTCATCGTCACGCACGACCACCACCTCGACGAGCGCGCCCTCGACGTCTACGCGCGCCGCCCGCACCGCTACATCGGCATGATCGGGAGCCGCCGGAAGGTCTTCCGCGTGCTCCAACGCATCCACGCCCGCGCCGCGCTGCCGCCCCTCGAGAGGGTCTACGCGCCCGTCGGCCTCGACGTCGGCGCCGTGACGCCGGAGGAGATCGCCGTGAGCATCGTCGGCGAGCTGGTCGCGCTCCGGCACGCGCAGCCGGCGGCGCACATGCGCGCCGTGGAGGACCCGCGCCTCCGCAAGGTGCTCGAGGGGCAGCTCACCCCCGAGGCCGCCGCGAAGCTCCCGGCCGAGTAGCGCGCCGGCGCTCAGGCGCGCTTGCCGAAGACCGCGAGGGCGACGCCGGCCAGGCAGAGCAGCGCGCCGCCGACGCGCGCCGGGCTGAGGGCGATGCGCTCGACGACCGCGTCCCAGATCAGGCTCGCCGCCATCTGCGCCGCGACCACGCCGACGAAGACCTCGAGGGCGCCGATGCGCGCGACGGCCCAGGGGAGCCCGGTGATCAGCAGGAATCCGAAGACCCCCGGGAGCAGCCACCAGATCTTGAGCTGCGAGGGCGAGGCGCCGGGAGCGACGGCGTCCAGCCAGCCCCGCTGGGCCGCGAAGAAGAAGCCGCCCGCGAGGAGCGCCACCATCACGCCGTTCAGGAAGATCGTCGGCGCGAGCCCCCACGTCGCGGCGATGCGCCGGTTGAGGCCGGCCTGGAAGACGGCGATGGCGCCCAGGGAGAAGGCGACGGCGAGCGCGGCGGGCATGGGGGCCAGACGCGTTACCCGCTCCGGCGCGGCGGGTCCAGCCACGATGGACATCCCCCGGACACGAGGCCGAAACACCACGCGCTCGCGGCTCGGCTCGGTCCCCCTTCGCCCCGACCCGCGTGAAGAGGTGAAGGGGTGCAGCGGCGCTCAGGCGGCGGGCGGGAGGTAGCGCAGGCGGCGCTGGGGCACGGGCGGGGGCGTGCCGCGGAGCTCCTCGCCGAGGCGGATGCGGCTCTCGAGGGCGATGTTCGTGAAGCGGAGCCCGACCGCGTAGCCCGGGTCGCCCTCGCGCCAGCCGCCGACGACCCGCGCGACCTTCGCCTCGGCGTCCACCCAGGTGTCCGAGCCGGGGATCTGGAAGCTCACGACGACGTCCTGCCCGACGCGCGCCTCGGCGTCGGCGGCGAGGAGCATGCCGTGCGGCGAGACGTCGAGGACGCGCTCACCGAGGAGCTCGAAGCCGTCGAGGAGAGCGGCCTGGCAGGGGGTGCGGAGGGCGCGCCGGACGATCTTGCGGCGCGCGACGGAGGAACGGGACGAGGTGCGCATGATGTGCTCCGATGTAGGACACGAACGTACCTGCGCCCGATCCCCGCTCCAAGAAAGCGGCGGCCCGCCCCGGCGGCGCGCCTTCGACGGCGCGCCTTCGACGGCCCCGAAGCCCGCTGCTATGGGGAGGGCATGGGTCTGCTCGGCAAGCTGTTCGCCAAGAAGAAGATGCCCGTCCACCTGGACGATGCGTCGTTCACCGAGGAGGTGCTCCAGAGCGACCTCCCGGTCATCGTCGACGTCTGGTCCCCCGGCTGCGCGCCCTGCAAGAAGCTCGAGGAGATCATGGTCGGGCTCGCGACCGAGTACGACGGCCGCGTGAAGGTCTGCGAGCTCGGCACGCACATCGCGCCGCAGACGGCCGCGAAGCTGCGCATCAGCGCGACGCCGACGGTCCTCTACTTCCAGAAGGGCCGCGAGAAGGATCGCGTGATGGGCTTCCGCGGCAGCCTCTACCACCAGCAGGCGATCGAAGAGCTCTTCGAGGTCTGAGCCGACGCGCGGTGCCGACGCGCGGTGCCGACGCCCGGCCGCCGCTGTCGACGCCCGGTGCCGACGCCCGGCCGCGCGCCTCCCGACCCGCCTCGCGTTCCCCGCCGTCGACGCGCACCGCGGCGCGAGCGGGCGACGCTCCGACGCACCTCTGCGCTCGCGTTCTCGCGCGGATCCGCTACCTTCCGCCGGGTGGATCGCGTTCTAGCTTTCATCTCTTGCGTCTGTCTGCTCGCCCTCCCCGCCTGCGGTGACGACGACGGCACCTCCCTCGACCGCGGCGACGCCAGCCCCGACGCCACCACGCCCGACGCAGGCGCCCTGCCGGACACGGGCCCCCCGGGCGACGCCGGCTCCCCGGTCCCGGACGACGTCTGCGCGCGCCTCGACCTCCCGCGCGACGGCTTCGACGCCGACGCCGACGGCCTGGTCTTCGGCGAGCCCGCCGGCGACTTCACCGTCACCGAGCTCGATGGCTCCACCTGGAACCTCCGCGAGGAGTGGACCGGCTGCGAGAGCTTCGTCTTCCTGATCTACTTCCCGAGCACCTACGGCGACGCGCTCTTCTCCACGGTCCCGGAGCCCCTCGTCGATCGCAGCCCGGAGAACGCGCACTTCTTCCTCACCTCCTACGAGGAGAGCGAGGCCGACCGGCGCGCCACCATGGAGCGCATGAGCGCCGCCCTCGAGGAGGGCTTCGACTTCCTCGAGTGGACCGACGAGCAGCGCGAAGCCGCCCGCGAGCGCGTCCACTTCGTCGTCGATCGCGTCGACCAGATCGAGGGCAGCGTCGGCCCCTTCGTCACCGACTACATCGAGTACATGCAGGACTCGGACAACCGGGTGGACCTCGGCGACCGGGGCCTGATCCGGCCGCCGGCGCCCTTCGTCTTCGGCATCGACCGGGAGCAGCGCTGGGACGCCGGCGGCAGCCTCGACGAGTTCGTCGGCGGCGAGCCGCGCCTCTCCATGGCCGCCTACCTGCCGCACTTCTACGACCACCGGGCGGCCCTCCGGCATCGCCTCGAGGGCGAGGAGGGCGTCGAGGAGATCGTGGTGCTCGACGAGGACGTGACCGACCGCGTGCTCACCCGCGAGGTCACGCTCCCGGACGCCGAGACCATGGCCGCCTTCGACACGCTCGAGATCGACGTCGCCGTGAACTGCCCCCACCGGAGCCCCTTCGCGTGCTCCGAGTGGGATCGCATCGCGCGCATCGAGCTCTGCCTGGACGAGGGCTGCGAGGAGCGGCGCGAGCTGGTGCGCTGGATCACGCCCTACTGGCGGCGCGGCCTGCGTCGCTGGGCCCTCGACGCCTCGCCCCTGCTCGGCCTCCTCCGCGAGGGCGGCGCGCAGACGCTCCGCGTGGTGATGGGCCCGGAGTGGGAGCGCGCCACCGAGCGGCATGCGCGCGTGGCCCTGCGGCTCTCGGAGCGAGGCGGCCCGCGCGCCATCGGGGCGGCCCTGGCCTTCCGCGGCGGCAACCTCGACGCGAGCTACAACGAGCGCGAGCCCTTCGCCTTCACGCCCCCCGAGGGCGCGACGCGCGTGGAGCTCGTGACGATCCTCAGCGGCCACGGCCAGGCCGAGGGCACCAACTGCGCCGAGTGGTGCGACCACCGGCACCGCTTCCGGGTCGACGGCACGGACCTCGAGGAGATCGCCTCGGGCCCGGGCATCGGCTCGGCGCGGGGCTGCGCGGAGCTCGCGGCCGAAGGCGTGCCGCCCGGTCAGTGGGGCAACTGGGCGCCGCAGCGCGCCTACTGGTGCCCCGGCCTGCCCGTGACGCCGCAGCGGGTCGACATCACGGACCACGTCACGCCCGGCAGCGAGAGCACGCTCGAGTACGCGGCGCGCTACCGCACGGAGGCCCCGGACGGAGCGGGCGGCAACGTCGACCTGAGCGCCTACGTCGTCTGGTACGAGTGAGCCGCTTCGCCGCGCGCCGGGTCGATCCGATGCGCGGCGTCGACCCGATGCGCGGCGTCGACCCGATGGCGAAGGCGTTCGCGCAGCGCTCGGTCAGCGAAGGAGCGCGGGCGGGTCAGTAGGCGCGCCGCTGGGCGGCGAGCGCGTGGTTCCGCATGCGGAGGTCGCCGGTCTCCGCGTAGAGCTCCCCGAAGATCGCCGCCGCGTCCATCATGCGGCCCTCGCGCATGGCGAAGATCGCCTCCGCCTCGCGCGCCCCGGCGCCGCCCGCCTCCGCGAAGGCCCGGAGCGCCGCCGCCCGCCGGTCGAGGGGCGCGTCGTGCACCTCGAGGGCGAGCCAGCCGTGGTAGGCCTGCAGCTCGACGGGCGCGAACCCCTCGGTGAGCGGGCGCCGATGGATGCCGTTCCAGCGCGCCCGGAAGAGCGCCCAGACGACTGGCGCCGGCGCGACAATCCGCCCGCCTTCGCTGGCGTGGTAGCGATCGAGCATGCGCGGGAAGGAGCCGAGCACCTCTTCCTCGGTCTCCTGCTCGAGCTCGCCCGCGAGCGCCGGCTCGAGCTGCTGCATGGCCTCCGCCCGGAGCGCGGCGATGGCGTCCGGTCCCTGCTGCTGCCGGAGGGTCGCCACGGCGCCGCGGATCTGCCGCTCGCGCGCGGCGAAGGCCTCCTGCGACTCGCCCTGCCCGACCTCCGCGCGCCCCTGCGCCGCGTAGAGCGCGCGGAGCCGATCGGCGACCCCGCCTTCGGGCGCCTGGCCGGCGAGGCGCGCGCTCTCCGCACGCACCTCGGCGAAGGCCCCGTCGTCGAGGCGGAGGGGCGGCAGCTCGTGCGGCGTGACCGGCTTCGGCAACACGAGGAAGAGGGCGCCGAACGCGGCCGCGAAGGTCGCGAGGATGAGGCGCGCACCGGAGGGCGTGAGGCGCGAGCGAGGCGCCTTGACGGGGGGCTCGGCCAAGCGCTACCCCTTGGGCCCCGTCGGGCGCGACGCCCGCGGGCCCACCCGAGCAGGCTCCCCGGAGGCCCCCGTGACCGGACGTCGCGTCCACGAACGATACGACTGCGAGCTCCCCGTCACCCTCGTCCACGGCGAGGAGGAGACCCCGGGCAAGGCGACCAACATCAGCCTGGGTGGGATGTACGTCGTGACGCCCCTCGAGCTCGCGTACGGCACGCCGGTGAAGGTACGTTTCCGCGTCCCCGCGCTCAAGGAAGACGCGCTCGTGGAGTGCACCGTGCGCTGGGCGAAGGACGACGGGATCGGCGCGCAGTTCGGCAGCCTGCGCGCGATCGAGGTCTGGGCGCTGAACCAGTACTTCAAGGGGCTGGAGCCCTCGCCGGTCCCGGAATAGCTGGCAAGAGGCCAGCGACTCCACCCATGCCCGTGCCCCTGCCCCTGCCCGCCACCTCCCATGAGAGGCCGGCGAGCAGGCTCGTGCTCCGACACGCCTGACCCGCTCGCGGCTCCACGTCCGAACCCGAAGCCGGGCACGGGCGCGATGGGCACGGGGGCTCGTCCTCGTGCCTGGCCGCTCGCGGCTCCATGTCCGAACCCGAAGACGGGCACGGGCAGGGGCACGGGCACGGGGGATCGTCCTCGCGTCTGGTCCGCTCGCGGCTCCATGTCCGAACCCGACCGCGGGCAGGGGCAGGGGCAGGGGCAGGGGCACGGGGGGTCGGCGTCGCTTCGCTCCTCCGATCCCTCACCCCATACGGCCCGCCCGCGCCACCGTCAGCGCCGTCATGTGCACCACCGTCGACACGCTCGCCCCCTGCTGGAGCACGTTCACCGGCCGCCGCATCCCCAGCACCAGCGGCCCGATCACCTCGCTCCCCATCGCGCTGAGCAGCTTGTAGGCGATGTTGCCCGCCGAGAGGTTCGGGAAGATCAGCACGTTCGCCGCCCCCTCGAGCGACGCGAACGGGTACGGCCCCCGCGCCGACTCGAGCAGCGCCACGTCCGCCTGCATCTCCCCCTCCACCTGCAGGTCCGGCCGCAGCCGCTTCACCCGCGCGGTCGCCTCCGAGACCTTCCGCTGGTGCGGGTGCGGCGCGTCCCCGAAGTTCGAGAAGCTCAGCATCGCCAACCGCGGCTCGATCCCCAGCTCCCGCACGAGATCCGCCGTCAGCACCGCGACCTCCGCCAGCGTCTCCGCGTCCGGGTCGATGTTCACGGTCGTGTCCGCGAAGAACTTCACGCCCTCCTTCGCGACGACCATGTAGCAGCCGCACGCGCGCCTCACGCCCTCGGCCACGCCGACGATCTGCAGCGCCGGCCGGATCGTGTCCGGGTACGGCGACGTCAGCCCGCTCACGAGCCCATCCACCTCGCCGCGCTGCACCATCATCATCCCGTACGCCGTCCGGCTCTTCTCGAGCGCCCGCCGCGCCCGCGCCCGCGTCATCCCCTTGCGCCGGCGCAGCGTCCACAGGGCCTCCGCGTACTCGTCCAGCGCCGGCAGCGCGCTCCGGTCCACGATCTCCACCCCCTCGAGATCCACCCCGAGCTCCTCGGCCCGCGCGCGCATCACCGCCGGCCGCCCGATCAACACCGGCCGCGCGATCCCCTCGCTCTCGACGATGTCCGCCGCCCGCAGGATCGTGTCCTCCTCCCCCTCCGGGAAGACCACCCGCCGCGGGTCCTTCCGCGCCATGCTCGTCACCTGCCACATGACCCGCCGCGTCGGATCGAGCTTCCGCTCGAGCTCGTGCCGGTAGGCCTGCACGTCGAGCTCCCGCTGCGCGAGCCCCGACGCGATCGCCGCCTCCGCCACCGCCGGCGCCACCCAGTGGAGCGAGCGCATGTCCATCGGCTTCGGGATCACGTAGTCCGGCCCGAACTTCATCGCCTCGCCGCCATAGGCCGCGAGCACGTCGTCCGAGACCCCCTCCCGCGCGAGCCGCGCCAGCGCGTCCGCCGCCGCCAGCTTCATGCGATCGTCGATGCCCGTCGCGCCCACGTCGAGCGCCCCGCGGAAGATGTAGGGGAAGCCGAGGACGTTGTTCACCTGATTCGGGAAGTCGCTCCGCCCCGTCCCGACGATCGCGTCCGGCCGCGCCGCCCGCGCCTCCTCGTAGCCGATCTCCGGATCCGGGTTCGCCAGCGCGAAGACGATCGGCCGCTCGGCCATCGTCTTCAGCATCTCCCCGGAGACGATGCCCCCCGCCGAGAGGCCGATCATCACGTCCGCCCCCTCGAGCGCCTCGGCGAGCGTCGAGCGCGGGTCGTCCGCCGGCCGCGCGAAGGCCCGGCGCGTCTCGTCGAGCCCCTCCCGGTCCACCTTCACCACGCCGTCCACGTCGACCAGGGTCACGTGCGCGGGCTTCACGCCGAGCTTCGTCCACAGGCGCATGCAGCCCATGGCCGCCGCCCCGGCGCCGATGCAGGTCACCTTCAGATCCTCGAAGCGCTTGCCCTGCAGCTCGCAGGCGTTCGTGAGCGCCGCCGCGCTGATGATCGCCGTGCCGTGCTGGTCGTCGTGGAAGACCGGGATGTGCAGCCGCGAGCGGAGCTGCTCCTCGATGTAGAAGCACTCGGGCGCCTTGATGTCCTCGAGGTTGATGCCCCCGAAGGTCGGCTCGAGCGCCGCCACGACGTCGATGAAGCGCTCCGGATCCTTCGCGTCCACCTCGATGTCGAAGACGTCGATGTCCGCGTACTTCTTGAAGAGGACCGCCTTGCCCTCCATCACCGGCTTCGCCGCGAGCGGCCCGATGTCGCCGAGGCCGAGCACGGCCGTGCCGTTGGTGATGACGGCGACGAGGTTGCGGCGGGCGGTCAGCGTGTCGACCTCGGCCGGGTCGGCGTGGATGGCGCGGCAGGGCTCGGCGACCCCGGGCGAGTAGGCCAGGCTGAGCTCGCGCTGGCTGCTCACGGGCTTGGTCGGGACCACCTCGATCTTCCCGGGCCGACCGGCGCGGTGGTAGGCGAGCGCGTCCTCTTTGCGGGTCATGGGCGGACACTAAACCAGAGCGCCCGCCTCCGGTGGCCTTCCCCACGACGATCGCCCTTTGGCCCGCGCGCACCTCGGGCTCCGACCGGGTCGACCGGCTGGACAGCCCCCCGCCCTTCCCCTAGCTTCGACGGGGCGAGGAGCGCTGCGGGGCGCCCGCGGTCGAGCGCTCGGTCGAGCGCCGCCAACCCCCGCTCCCCGAGGTGATGAGGACCGGAGACCGACCAGCGCAGAGGGTGCGGACGTGAAGGTCGATCTCCGCAAGAGCCTCTTCATCCTGCCGAACCTCTTCACGCTCTCGAGCGTGCTGTGCGGCTTCTACGCGATCCTCACCAGCACCCACCCGGAGGCGGGGAGCGACGACTTCTACCGCGCGTCGCTGCTGATCATCTTCGCGATGTTCTTCGACACGATCGACGGGCGCGTCGCGCGGCTGACCAAGACGCAGAGCGCCATCGGCGTGCAGCTCGACTCCCTCGCCGACGTCCTCTCCTTCGGCGCCGCCCCGGCCGTGCTCGTCTACCGCTGGGCCCTCGAAGAGTACGGCACCGTCGGCGTGCTCGTCTGCTTCGCCTACATCGCCTGCGGCACCATCCGCCTCGCCCGCTTCAACGTCCTCACCATGGGGGAGGCGGGCGCCCCGAAGAAGCCCGGCAAGTACATCATGGGCCTGCCCATCCCCGCGGCGGCCGGCATCCTCATCTCGCTCGTCGTCGCCAACACGGCGGCCCGCGAGACCGCCGCCCGGGACGTCCTCGGCTCCCCCTCGATCGTCCTCGCGGTCGTGCTCGCGCTGGCCTTCTTCATGGTCAGCACGATCAAGTTCCGCTCCTTCAAGGACATCAAGCTCTCGGCGCGGACGGCGATCTTCGTGGTCTTCGCCATCGGCTCGACGATCTTCGTCGCCTGGCGCTTCCACGTCTCCTTCGCCCTCGTCTGGCTCCTCGCCAGCTACATCGTCATCGGCCTCGCCGAGTCGCTCCTCAGCCTCGCCGGCCGAGCCCGGCGCCGGGGCGAGCACGACGACGAAGAGGCCGAAGAGCCGAGCTGAGCGGGCGGGGCGGCGCGCGCCCTACTCCATCACGTCGCGCGCGCCGAGCGTGTAGGGGACCTCGAAGCTCTCGCTCTGGCAGGTGCCGCCGACGCAGGTGCCGCTCGAGCAGTCGGCCGGCGCGCGCGTCCGGAAGAGGAGCGTCACGTCCTGGCTCGACGGGATCTCCGGGCCGATGAAGGGGTTGTCGATCGTCTTCTCGACCAGCCCGTCGCCGGCCATCGCGTCGCCGCCCTCCCCGTCGTCGCGGAGCGTGACGAGGTCGAAGATGCGCGGCGTCTCGCCCCCGGTGCGTAGCTGGATGGCGACCTCGTGGTTCCGCTCGAGGCGCGGGCAGCGGTCGAAGGCGACGCGCACGTCGAGGGTCTCGAGCGGATCGCCGACGGTCACGCCGCCCGGCTCCACGCTCGCCGCCGTGATCACGGCGTACTCGTAGGGCAAGCAGTTCGGCACGGTGCCGCCGCCGCAGCTCTTCTCGAGGAGGGTCTCGTCGCCGCAGCCGGCGAGCAGCCCGAGCGCGAGGATCGACAGGGAGATCGGGAGCTTCATCGGGCGCGTCCTCGGCGGCGGGGGTTCTCGTAGACGGTGATGATCGGCACGCCGTCGTAGGTGAGCACGTGCGCGGGCTCCGTCGAGCCGAAGGCCACCCAGGCCTGGTGGTCGACCTCCGCGAAGTGCAGCTCGTGGTGCACCATCACGTAGTCGGCGCGCGCCATGCTCGGCGCCCAGCGGATGTTCCGCGGCAGCCGCCCGTCCCGGTGCAGCATGGCCCAGGCCCCGGGCGTCGTGTCGCAGAGCCAGACCGTGCCCCCGTCCGGGAGCTCCTCCTCGAAGAAGTCCACGAGGCTGCCGGTCGTGAAGCCCCAGAACTGCCGGTTCATGCCGAGGTCCGCCGCGCCGGGCGCGCCGCCGGCGAGGACCGTGTAGTGCGAGAGGCCGAAGGGGTGGCTGTGGTGGGTCTCGAGGGCGAGGGGCGCGATCAGCACGCCGGCGACCACCAGCCGCGCGAGGTGCCGGGCCGCCGGGAGCCGCTTGCCGAGGCCGTGGCGGAAGAGGTGCGCGACCCGCCAGAAGCCGAGCCCCGCGTAGAGGCAGAGGAAGGGGTAGGCGGGGAACCAGTGCTTGGTCGCCCCGAAGATCGGCGTCGAGGGGAGCGCGATCATCACCATGGGCGCGAGCATGGCGCCGACCAGGAGCACGTCCGTATGGGCCGCGTCCGCCTTCGCCTCGCCCTTCGGCCAGACGCGGCGCGCGAGGGGCGCCGGCAAGAGCGCCCGGAGCCGCTGGCCGAGCCCGAGCGCGGCGAGCACGAGCGTCGTCAGCGGCACCGTGAAGAGGGTCAGCACGAAGGGGTAGGCCACCGGGAAGGGGGGCTCGAAGTACGTCGTGCCGAAGTAGGCGATGTTGTAGTACTCGTGGCTCAGGTGGAAGCGCGCGTACCACCCGAAGCGCTCGAGGGTGGTCGAGAGGTCCCAGAGCCAGGGCCAGGTCGCGATGAAGATCGGCGGCCCGAGGATCGTCAGCGAGATCATCCACCAGGGGCGGGTGGAGAGCCGCGAGGGCACGTGCTCGCCGCGCTTGCGCATGCCGCGCACGCCGAGGCTCATCCACGCGAAGTGGATCAGGAAGATCCCCGGGAGCACCCAGCTGTTGTGCTTCGTCGCGAGCCCGAGCCCCCACGCGAGGCCGACGCCGATCACCCACCAGCGGCTCGTGAGCGCGCGCCAGTAGGCGTACACGCAGAAGGTGATCGCGAGCACGATCGGGATGTCGAAGCAGTCGAGGTGCGCGTGGTAGAAGGGCCGCGGCATCAGCGCGTAGGCCACGGCCGCGAAGGCGCCCGCCTGCCGCCCGAAGACGCGCGCCCCGAAGATGTAGAGCAGCCAGAGGAGCAGCCCGGCGCTCAGCATGCCCGGGAAGCGGAAGGCCGCGGCGTCGCTCGGGAAGAGGCCGTCGCCGCCGTCCTCCTTCGCGTGCTCGTGGAGCCGCCAGGAGATCGCGAAGAGCCCCTTCACCAGGCCCGGGTGCTCGTGGTTGTAGTCCCAGGCCTCGTCGATGGCCTCCTTGCGCATCGCCGCCGGGCGGTCCTCGAGGAAGAGCTCCATCCAGCGGCCGTAGTCCTGCGCCGCCGCCACGTAGAAGCTCTCGTCGCGGGACATGGCGAGGTCCGCCGAGCCCGCGAGGAGCAGCGCGACGTAGGCCGTGGCGAGGGCCGCGCCGAGCAGGTGGTCGAGCAGGCCGATGCGCGGCTTCACGGGCGCGCCTCCAGGGCCTCGGTGATCGACGGCGGCCGGGCCGCGGAGAAGTCCGGCCCGTCCTCGACCTCTCGCCGCGGGCCGCGGGTGGTGGCGGCCCAGCAGAGCGTGCGGAGGTGCGGATCGTCCGCGCGCACCTCGACGCTCACGTCGCCGGTCGACGCGCCCGTGCCGAGCGGATCGGTCTCGGCCTCGAGGCGCTTCCAGCCGTCCCCGTCGCGGTGGACGAGGCGCCCGACCTCGCGATCGTCGATCAGGACGCGGGCCTCGACGGGCCCGTGATCCATCGAGCGCTCGTGGACGTAGTAGAGGCCCGCGTAGAAGACGAGGCGCTCGCCGAGGGGCACGTCCTCGAAGGTCGTGCGGACGACGTCCCCGGCGGCCGGGTGCTGCCAGACGCAGTGGCGCGGCTGCTGGTCGAGGTCCTCGACGACGGTCTCGCCGACGAAGAGCCAGGGCTGGGGCCCGCAATGCCAGCGCTCGGCCGGCCAGAGCGGGCCGCGCCCGAGGCCGCCCCCGTCGGCGCCGCGCGCCTGCCAGCGGCAGCTCCGCTCGCCGATCTTCACGCTCGCCTGCCGCAGGTGCGACACGAAGTCGTAGCGCACGGGGCTCGGCCCGAGGTCCCAGCGGCGGACGGTGAGCGCCCCATGGGTCTCGAGCAGGGCCGGCTCCTGCTCACGCAGCGCGCGCGCCCAGGGGCTCGCCTGCCCGCCCACGGAGATCTCCCAGACGCGCTCGAAGGGGGCGAGATCGCTCCGCCCGGCGTGCGCCAGCGGGAGCCTTTGCCCGAGGTGGAGCCGGAGCAGCGGGTCGGCCCAGGCGGGCCCCACGACCACCGTGTCGCCCTCCTCCCAGGCCCCGTCGACGAACGCCGCCGCGGCCTCCCAGTCGCCCTCCGGCGGGACCCGCGCCCGGATGACCGCATGCCCGACGAGCTCGTAGAGCACGACCAGGGCCATCAGCCACCAGGGCCACTGCTTCCAGGACAGCCGGAGCGCCTTGGCGTCGCGTGGCGCGTGGTCCTGCGGAACGCCGGCGTGGGGCTCCACGGCCTCGTCGCTCATGGAGCCGGAGGTCAGGTCCGCGAGCCCGGGCGCGGAGCTGCGCTCGCGCTCCGCGCCGCTCTCGTCGGGCGAGGCCAAAGCCCCCGGATGGTAGGCAACGGGCCGCCCCGCGCAAGGGAGCGGCCCGGCCTCGAGGCAGCGTCGGCGCGAGCGTCTGCACGAGCGCCCGGCGGGCGCGCTCGTGCCCCGCCATCACTCCATCGGGATGCAGGTCCAGTCGAGGTTGGTCTCGGTGAGGACCGGGGCCTCGGTGCGGTCGACGCTGCCGGAGAGGATCGCCGTCATCTGCAGGTAGGGCAGGTTCGAAGGCAGGCCCGCCGCGCGCAGCCGGTCGTCGAGGTTCACGGGCGGCGACATGACCTCCGTCGGCACGACGAAGCGCATGGGCGTCGCCGCCGCGAGGCCGGCCTCCGTGGCCGCCGTGCGGAACTCGAAGGCGATCGTCGTGGAGCTCGGCGTGGACGCCGTCCAGGTGAAGTCACCCCAGCTCGGACGGGTCGGCGGGATCTCGCAGGTCGAGGTCGCGTCGTAGACCCGCCAGTAGGAGCCGGTGACCGGCGGGCAGGGGAACGAGCCCGTCACGGTCGCGTCCGGATCGGTCTGCAGCTCGAGGCAGGCCGCGCCGAGGAGCTCGATGGTGTCGTCGTCGACCCGGCGCCAGCCGTCGGGATCCTCGCAGGCCAGCTCACGGCCGCTGAGCCGCACCTCGCCGAAGCAGGCCACGTCCTCGTCGATCACGCCGTCCGTGTCCATCTCGCAGGAGATCTCGCCGCGGATGATCGCGGCGAGCGCCGTCTCGAGGCCCGAGGCGTCCGTGGCGACCCAGTAGGGCGCGCCCGCGGGCACGCCGACGCCCGCGTTGGCGACGTCCTGGAGGTGGCTCTCGGCGACGCCGGTGCCCACGCTGATGACGAAGGTCCGGATGCCCGCCGCGAAGCCGCGCTGCACCTGGGCCACGACCGCGTCCCGCGGCCGGCGCGCGCAGCCGTTCGGCTCGCCGTCGGTCGCCAGGATGACGATGGGCGGCCCGTCCGCCGGCGGCGAGGCGATGATCTGGTCGTAGATCTCCTCGAGGGCCTCCGCCGTCGGCGTGCCGCCGCCCGGTCCCTGGGAGCGGTAGAAGGTGTTGATGGGCGGGAAGTTGTTCAGGATCATCGAGTCCACGCCGCGGACGGCCGACCCGCTGCACCGCCGCGAGTCGGAGAAGTGGCTCGACGTGTAGGTCTGGAGCCCGAAGCGGACCTGCTCCTCGAACTCGCCGATGATGCCGCGGTCCGTGCCCGTGCCCGAGCCGCCGACGAGGGCGTTCCGGACGGCGAGCCATCGGTTGGTCGCGCCCGGGAAGCTCCAGCCCATGGAGCCGGACTCGTCGACCAGGAACATCACGTTCGGGATGATGCGCGAGGCGCCGATCTCGACCGTCGCGCAGGCCGGGACGGCCGGCGGGATGACGATGCGGACGGGCTTCTCGTAGGCGACCGTCGAGTCGTTGTAGAGGACGCGGATCCAGAACTCGTAGACCTGGGCCACGGAGGTCCCCTCGACCACGTCGTTCCGGAAGCTGACCTCGAAGTTGGTGTCCGTGCCGGGGAGGCAGCCGAGGAAGCGCGCGCCGCTGAAGCTGTTGCAGCTCCCGCGCGGGCCGACCGAGCGGGCGACGATGGACTCGACGAAGTCGCACTCGTCGAAGCCGGGCGTCGCCGGGTTGTCGAAGCACTCCGCGGAGACGTCGACGCGCGAGTAGTCGGCGAGCTCCCGGACGGCATTGACGACCGTGCTGTCGAGGCCCGAGCCGTTCGAGGGGATGCTGAAGATGAAGGGGGCGCCGGCGGCGTTCACCGAGTTGGTCGCGAAGGACAGGCCCTGGAGGTCCTGCATCACGTAGGGGTGGCGGCCGCTCGACTCGATCGAGATGACCTTCACGCCCCGGTCGACCAGCGACGTCACGGCCTGCGAGGCCGACGCCGCGATGGTGCCGATGCCGCCCGTGTAGTTGTAGGCGCCGATGGTGCCGTTGTGGAACGGCGCGTCCGTGAAGAGGATGACCACCGGGATCGCGTCCGGCCGGAAGCAGGGGTAGCCCCATCGCCCGGCGGGGCAGCCGCCGCGCGCGCCGAGATAACCGCCGAGGCCATTGCCCGTCGCGACGGCGTAGAGGGCCTGCGACTGGGACTCGGGCCAGTCGTAGCCGTAATGCGTCGTCAGCGAGTTCACCGACGTCTGCGCGAGCGCCGGGTTGTCCGCCATGTCCATCAGGTGGCGGTAGACGTCGTCGATGCCGGCCCAACCCCAGGGGCTGACCGGGTAGTCGTCGTGATAGCCGACGCCGAACCAGGCGTCCGGGATCTCGCAGCGGATCGCGCCGATCACGCCGCCGCCGCAGCCGGCGATCAGCGTCCCCGAGGTGAGCCGGTTGCGGAGGTTGGCGATCTCGCCGCCCATGGACCCGGTCGTGTCCATGAGGAAGTAGACGTCGACCGTGCGCACCTGGACGTTGATCTCACAAGGGTCGATCTCGACCGGACCGCCGAAGGGGAGCTCGTGGTAGATGCCGGGCGGCGTCCCATCGGGCGGGCAGCCGAAGTACTCCTCCACGCCGGGCGTGCGCGGGCAGTCGTCGGCGAGGTCCGGGATGCCGTCCCGGTCCGTGTCCGTGCTCGTCGGCGTGCCGAGAGTGCTCGGCGGGATGGTGATGCCGGGCCCGGAAGGGTCGTACTCGACGTTGTCCGAGTTGTCCTCGGTGAGGTCGTCGTCGTCGGGCCGGTCGGTGGCGGTCGTGCAGTCCGGGTTGCAGGGGTTGCAGGTGCCGGCGGAGAAGGTGCCGAAGCCCTCGAAGGTGTACTCCTCGACGTGCTCGCAGGCGCCCCAGACGCCGTCCTGGCAGTAGCGCGTGCCGGCCCCGCAGAGCAGGTCACCGCCATCGAGGACCGGGTCCGTGTAGCAGGAGACGGGCTCGGTGCCGGGGTCGCAGGCGCAGCCCTCGGCGGGCTCGTCCGCGAAGCAGCCCGTCGGCGAGCCGAGGCCTCCGTCGCTGGCGATCGGCGCCGGGTCGATGCCGTCGAGCCCGTCGCCCCCGCCGAGGGGGGCCGGGTCGCCGTCGGCGCAGCCCGCCGCGAGGGCGACGACCACGATCCCGAGCTTGATACCGATCAACCTGTGCATTGCGCCTCCGAGTGGGGAGCGTCGCGACCCCCGTCCAATCGCGTCCTGCTCCTCGGGCGAGAGGAAGATTGCAACTTTCATTCCCTGGCGCACAGATCGGAAACCATTGATGTTTTGTCGGGTCAGGCCCCTGACGAATTGCGAGGCTACGAAAAAAGTGCGGACCGTTCGCCAGGCGATCGGCTCAGGTCGCGTCGCTGACGCAGGTCATGGCCCCGTCTTCCGTGAGCGAGCCGCAGATGCCGGGCGGGGTGCAGTCCTGGACGACGTCGCAGTCGCCCGCCGTCGGCACGCATTCGACGAGCCCATCGCCGTACACGTCGGCGCACTCGAATCCGCTCGGGCAGCTGATCATCTCGCCGGCGCACGGGCCCTGCGCCTGGCAGGCGCCCGCGGACTCCGGCGTCGTGCCACAGACCTCGCCCGGGCAGTCCATGAAGGTGTCGCAGTCGCCGCCGTTGGCGCGGCACTCGCTCTCGCCATCACCGTCGACGTCCACGCAGCTGAAGAAGGGCGGGCAGGCGTCGAAGGTCTCGCAGGCCCGGTAGACACGCTGGCAGTAAGGCTGCGCGACCTGCTGGTCGAGCTCGTTGCAGAAGTAGCCGAAGGGGCAGGCCGGGCTCTCGGGATCGCAGGGCACGCGGCGGTTCACGCAGCTGCCCTCGTCGCAAGAGTGGCCGGCCGGGCAGTCGCGGCTGTCGTTGCAGCCTCCGTCCGCCTTGCGACATACCGGCGGGATCGTCCCCGTGAAGCACTCGCTGCCCTCGGCGCAGTCGCCGGGGGCGCCGCAAGGGAGCCCGCCGAGCTGGCAAGTGTTGCGGCCGCATCCGTCGGGCAGGCACGCGGTCCCGTCCCCGCACTCGCTCGAGTCCTCGCACTCGAAGACGTCGCAGAGGCAGAGGTCGTAGACGCCCGCGTCGTCGAAGCAGGACTCGATGCTTCCTGCATCGAGGGGTCCGACGTCGGGGATCGAGAAGCCCGAGTCGGTGCCCGCGTCGACCTCGCCGCCGCCGTCCATCTCTTCCCCGCCGCCATCCAGCCCGCCGCCGGCGTCCATGCCGTCCCCGGCGTCCATCTCGTCGCCACCCGCGTCCCGGCCACCCGCGTCCCGTCCCGGAGGCGGAGTGGAGTCGTCGCCGCAGGCCGCGGCGGTCAGGACGAGGGAGAGGGAGAGCAGCGCATGGCTCGGCAGCGCGTGGTTCAGCCGTCGCAACGGATCCTCCGGACGAAGGTGTCGGTCCCGTCCTCGGAGTCGCTCGCCCAGCCGACGAGGATCGCCGTGCCGTCGAGGCTCACCGCGACGGTGACGGGTCCGCCCGTCGCGGTGGTCGGGTCCAGGTCGAAGGTCTCGACGACCTGGCCGCGGATGTTCGTGAAGGCGAGCCGGATCGTCGGCCCGTCGAGGCCCTCGGTCTCAAGCCCGCGGTACGCGATGACGAAGCCACCGGCGAAGGCACCGATGCCTGGGTCGCGGCCCGTGTCGAGGTCGGTGATGACGGCCTCCACGCCGACGGGCGTGCCGGTCTCGTCGAGCTGGCGGAAGCGCACCTCCTGGCGCGAGCCGCCGCCGCCCACGTCGACGTCGAAGACCACGCCGAGGAGCCCGTCCGGGGTCCCGGCGACCGCGGTGGTGCCCGCCGCGTCACCGCCCTCGTCGACCTGGATGGCCGCCGCCGTCGGGGCCCCACTCGCACCCAGGGGCCGGAGCTGCACCGTGTCCGGATCGTCGCCCGGCGTGAGGTTCGCCCAGACCAGCGCCGCCCCGTCCCCGAAGGAGCTCATCGCGGGCAGGAGCACGGGGCTCGGCCCGACCTCCGCCGGCGTCCCGGCGGCGGCACCGGAGGCGTCGAGCGCGACGGACTGCAGGATCCGCGAGCCCATCGTGTCGTCCTCGACGAAGGCCGCCACCACGCCGGTGGAGGTCCGCGCGAGGGCGACGTTGTCGTGGGCGACGGTCCGCCCGCCGTCCGTGATCTCGAGGCTCTCGGCCGTCGGGCTCCCGCTCGCATCGAGCAGGCGCGTGCGCACCTCGAAGCCGCTCTCGCCGGCGTTGTCGTGCCAGCCGAGCACGAAGCCGCCATCCCGCCGCGCCAGCGCCGGCGCGCGCTGGCTGGCGAAGTCGTCCGTGACCTGCTGCTGCTCGCCGATCTCGCCCGTGCTGGGCACCCAGCGCAGGAAGAGGTCGTCGAAGACCCCGCCGTTGTGCACCCAGGCCGCGACGAAGCCCCCCTCGCCGCCCGCCACGGCCACCCGCCGATCGCGACGCCGCGCGTCCGCGAAGAGCGGGAAGAGGTCGCCCTCGTCCGTGCTGCACTCGCCGGGCGTGATCAGCCCCCCGTCGCCCGGGTCACCGGCGTCTGGGTCCGTGCCGCCGTCCGGGTCCTCGCCGCCATCTGGCTCGACGCCCGTGTCGCGCCGCACGGACGCGTCCCGCGGCGGCGGATCCACGTCGTCGTCTCCGCAGGCCCCGAGGAGGGCGAGCGCGGTCAGAAAGGCCGAGAAGCGAAGCATCGAACTCCCGAGGTCGTGCGCCCGGCCGAGCGGGCGCGGCTCCCGAATCGTACGCCGCGCCGCCCCGAGAGGGCGAATTGTCGCGACCTACGGGCCCAGCATAGCCCGAGCCCGGCGTGGGGGTGCAACGATCCCGCGCGATTGGAACGCCCGCCGAGCGCGCTTGCGGAGGGGCCCTCGCCAACCCAGCCTCTCTCCATGAGCCTCGACCGCGCCCTCGTCGCCATCGATCGCGCCTGCGCCAGCGGCGCCGTCGTGCGGGACGTGGACGTGCGCGAGGCCCACTCCCACGACGAGAGCGAGGCGACGCCGATCGTCCCCGAGGCCGTGGTGCGGGCGCGATCGACCGAGGAGGTCTCCGCGATCCTCGCGGCCTGCCACGCCCACCGGATCCCGATCACCCCGCGCGCCGGCGGCACCGGGCGCGTCGGCGGGGCCGTCCCCGTCGCCGGCGGGCTGGTCCTCTCGCTCGAGGGCATGGACACCATCCGCGGCGTCGAGGCCGACGATCTGCGCGCCATCACCCAACCCGGCGTGGTGCTCCGCGATCTCCACGACGCGGTCGAGGCCGAGGACCTCTTCTACCCGCCGGACCCGAACTCGCTCGAGAGCTGCCGCATCGGCGGCAACCTCGCCTGCAACGCCGGCGGCCCGCGCGCCTTCAAGTACGGCGTGACGCGCAACTGGGTGCTCGGCCTCCAGGTCGTGCTCGCCGACGGCACGGTGCTGCGGGTGGGCAAGCCGACGGCGAAGGGCGTGACCGGCTACGACCTCGCGGGGCTGCTCGTCGGGAGCGAGGGCACGCTCGGCGTGATCACCGAGGCGACGCTGAAGCTCGTGCCGAAGCCCGAGGGGGTCGCGACCCTCCTCGTCTTCCTCCCCGACCAGCGCACGCTCGGCGAGGCGATCACGGCGACGCTCCGGCGGCGTATCGTGCCGCGCTGCCTCGAGTTCCTCGACCCGCTCGCCCTCGACATCCTCCGCCCGCAGGCCGGCCTCGACGTGCCCGCCGCGGCGAAGGCCATGCTCCTGGTCGAGGTGGACGGAGACCAGGGCGACCTCGAGCGACAGATGGAGGAGGTGGGCGGCGTGATGCTCGACGCCGGCGCCCTCGACGTGCTGGTCGCGCGCTCGGGCGAGGAGCGCGAGAGCCTCTGGGCGGCGCGCCGGGAGATGAGCTACGCGATGCGCCGCCAGGCGCGACGGAAGCTCAGCGAGGACGTGGTGGTGCCGCGGACGCGCATCGGCGATCTGCTCGAGCGCTGCAGCGTCCTCTCCGAGAAGCACGGCGTGCGCGTCGCCACCTACGGCCACGCGGGCGACGGCAACCTGCACGTGAACTTCCTCTGGGACGACCCCGCGGACCGGCCGAAGGTCGACGCGGCGATCCGCGGGCTCATGGAGGCCACGGTGGAGATGGAGGGGACGCTCAGCGGCGAGCACGGCATCGGCGTGCTCAAGGCGCCCTACCTGCCCATCGAGCAGCCGCCCGCGCTCATCGCGCTGCAGGAGCGCATCAAGGACGTCTTCGATCCGCGCGGCGTCCTCAACCCCGGCAAGATCTTCCCGGCGGGGGCCAAGCGCTTCCACGGCGCCTGCTGAGCGCCGGACGCCGGCCGGCGCGGGAGCGGCGTTCCGGAGCCCCCCGCGAGAGACCGGCCCCGGGCCGTGACGCGGCTCGGACGGGCCGAGTCACCGGACCGAACTCTCCGGACCGATTCGCCGGACCGACTCTCCGGACCGAGCGACCGGCTCCGGAGCGGGGCACCGACGCCCGGCGCGGCGAAGGGGCGTCGAGCCCGCTCTCCCTCGGCGAACCGCGCCGCTGCTCAGAGGAGCATGGCGAGGGGGGCTTCGAGGAGCTTCTGCAGGGCGGCGAGCCACTCGGCCCCCACGGCACCGTCGACCACCCGGTGGTCGCAGCTGAGCGTGAGCTTCATGCGCTTGCCCGGGCGCACCTCGCCCTCCTCGACGACCACCGCGTCGCGGAGCGCGCCCACGGCGAGGAGCGCGCCCTCCGGCGGATTGATCACCGCGGCGAACTCCTCGATGCCGTACATGCCGAGGTTCGAGATGCTGAAGGTGCCGTTCTGCATCTCCTCGGGCTTCAGCTTCTTGTCGCGGGCCCGCCCAGCGAGCTCCTTCACCTCGCGCGAGATCGCGAGCACGCCCTTGCGGTCCGCGTCGCGCACGACGGGCGTGACCAGCCCCTCGGGCACGGCCACGGCCACCGACACGTCGACGACCTGGTGGTAATGGATCTCGCCGTCCATCCAGCTCGCGTTCGCCGCCGGCACCTTCCGCAGGGCGAGCGCCGCCGCCTTGATGACGAGGTCGTTGAAGCTGACCTTCTCGCCGTCCAACGCGGCGTTCATCTGCTTGCGGGCGGCGACCAGCGGCGCCGCGTCCACGTCGATGGTCAGGTAGAAGTGCGGGACGTTCTGCTTCGACTCGGTGAGCCGCCGCGCGATCGCCTTGCGCATCTGGCTCGCCTTCTCGACGCGCGGAGGCTGGCGTACCCAGCCGCCCTCGGAGCCCTGCGCGCCGGCCGCCGCCGCGCCGCCGCTCTCGAGCCACTCGTCGAGGTCGCGCTTGACGATGCGCCCGTGCGGACCGGAGCCCGGCACCTGCGAGAGGTCCACGCCCTCCTCGCGCGCCAACCGCCGCACCAGCGGCGAGGCGAAGACGCGCCCATCCGCGCGAGGCTGGGCGGGGGGCTTCGCCTGGGAGGTGCCCGCGGCCTTCGAAGCGCCCTCGGCCTCCGCGCCGCCGGCCTGCTTCGACGCGTCGGCCTGCGCGGAGTCGTCCGAATCGCCTCCGTCCGCGCCGCCGGAGTCCGCGCCGCCCGCGCTCCGCGCCTCCGCCTCGGCGATGAGGTCGGCGATGTCCTCGCCCTCCTCGCCGATGATCGCCACGGGCACGTCCGGCGCGAGGGTCTCGCCCTCGGGCACGAGGATCTTCAGGAGCACGCCGCGGTCGAAGGAGCGGAACTCCATGGTCGCCTTGTCGGTCTCGACCTCGGCGAGCAGGTCATCGACCTCGACCTTCTCCCCTTCCTTCTTCACCCACTCGACGAGCGTCCCCTCCTCCATGGTCGGGGAGAGCTTCGGCAGTCCGACGATCTTGGCCATCGCTTGCTTCCTGGCTGGGGGTTCGGCCGTGGCCGTTCAGAGGTAGGCGACCTGGCGCACGGCGTCGACGATGCGGTCGACGGTCGGCAGCACGAGGTCCTCGAGGTTCGTGGCGTAGGGCATGGGCACGTCGAGCCCGGCGACCCGCGCGATCGGCGCGTCGAGCCAATCGAAGGCGTTCCACTGGATCTGGTCGACGATCTCCGCGCCCGGCCCGCCGTGGGGCCAGTGCTCGTGGACGATCACGCAGCGCTTCGTCTTCTTCACGCTCTCGACCATCGTCTCGACGTCGAGCGGCCGCACCGTGCGCGGGTCCACGATCTCGCACTCGAGGCCGTGCTCCTTCGCGAGCACCTCGGCCGCCTCGAGCGCCGTGTAGTAGGGGCGCCCCCAGGCGACGATGGTGCAGCCGTCGCCCTCGCGGCCGACGCGCGCCTTGCCGAAGGGGATCAGCTCGTCCTCGCCCTCGTCGGGGACCTCGCCCTTCACGTTGTAGAGCGTCTCCCCCTCGAGGAAGACGACCGGGTTGTCGTCGCGGATCGCCGTCTTCAGCAGCCCCTTCGCGTCGCGCGGGGTCGAGGGCATGGCCACGAAGAGCCCGGGCACGTTCGTGTAGAAGGGGTCGACCGAGTGGCTGTGCTGCGAGGCGACCTGCTTGGCGGCGCCGTTCGGGCCGCGGAAGACGATCGGGCACTTCACCGTCCCGCCGCTCATCTGGTGGACCTTGGCCGCGTTGCTGAGGATCTGGTCGAAGGCGACGAAGCTGAAGTTCCAGGTCATGAACTCGATGACCGGCCTCAGCCCCGTCATGGCCGCGCCCACGCCGATGCCGGCGAAGCCCGCCTCCGCGATGGGCGTGTCGATGACCCGCTTCTCGCCGAAGCGCGAGAGCAGCCCCTCGCTGACCTTGTAGGCGCCCTGGTAGTGGCCGACCTCCTCGCCCATGAGGAAGACGCGCTCGTCGCGCTCCATCTCCTCGAGCATCGCCTCGCGGAGCGCCTCGCGGTATCGGATCTCACGCATCGCTCGCCTCCTGGGCGTCGACCTCACCGAGGGCGAAGGAGGGCGCGAGCACCGTGCTCCACATGACCTCCTCCTTGGCCGGCTCCGTCTCGCCGGCGAACTTCACGGCTTCGTCGATCTCCGCCTCGATCTCCTCCTCGAGCGCGTCGAGCTCCTCGGCCTTCACGCCGGCCTCCTCGAGGCGCCCGCGGACGATCACCAGCGGGTCCTTCTTCTTGCGCTCCTCGAGCTCGGAGCGGCTCCGGTACTTCGCCGGGTCGCTCATGGAGTGACCGCGGAAGCGGTAGGTCTCGATCTCGATGAAGGTCGGGCCCTCGCCCTTCCGGGCGCGGTCGACGGCCTGCTGGACCCGCTCCTTCACGACGCTCGGGTCGTGACCCTGGAAGCGGTCGCCGGCCATGCCGTAGCCCTGCGCCTTCTTCGTGAGGTCATCGAGGGGCGAGGTCCGCTCCATGGGCGTGCCCATGGCGTACTGGTTGTTCTCGCAGATGAAGACGATGGGGAGCTTCCAGAGGCCGGCGAGGGAGAGGCCCTCGTGGAAGCCGCCGATGTTCGTCGCGCCCTCGCCGAAGAAGCAGACGGTCACCTCGCCGCTGCCCTCGTACTTCGACTTGAAGGCCGCGCCGGCGGCGACCGCGACGTGCCCCCCGACGATGGCCCAGCCCCCGTAGAAGCCGTTCTTCACGTCGAAGAAGTGCATGGAGCCGCCGAGGCCGCGCGAGCAGCCGGCGTCCTTGCCGAAGAGCTCGGCCATGGCCGCCTTCGGCTCCATGCCGAGCGCCAGGGCGATGCCGTGGTCGCGGTAGGTCTGGAAGACGTAGTCGCCGTCCTTCAGGGTCTCCGCCACCCCCACCGCGATGGCCTCCTGCCCGATGTAGAGGTGCAGGAAGCCGCCGATCTTCCCCATCGCGTAGGCGCGGGCCGACTCTTCTTCGAAGCGCCGGATGGTGAACATGGTGCGGTACTGGCTGCGCAGCTCGTCGACTCCGGATGCCACTCGTCGTCTCCCTTCGAGGTGCTCTGGGGCGGTTGCCCCGTGGCTCTGGGGCAGAGGCCCCGTGGCGGTGCATGGTGAGACCGCGCCCCCCGCCTTGCCGAGCGAGGCGGGACGATAGGCGGCGTCCCCCAGCCCCGCAAGGATTTCGTGACGCATGAGAGAGACACGCTTTCGCGTGCTCCCCAGACATAGCGCCCGAGGGGGTGGAAGCCAGGGGTTTTCCGGCCTCGCACCGCGAGACTATGGGCAACGGGCGGCGATTGGAACCCTCGCCCGGCGGCGCCGAGACGACTCTCACGCCCGGACGAGAACCCGGCCGATGCGCGGGCTCCGGCCCGAGTCCCGCGGCGCCACGCCGACCCACCAACGAGAAGAGCCCGACCACATGGCCGGGCTCCTCTCGGTGTCTGGGCGAGGCGAGGCCCGAAGGCCCCGCCTGCCGCGCTCAGATCCCGAAGTAGTTCGAGATGCCGTACTGCGCCTGGAGCTGGATGAGGTTCTCGAGGAAGCTCTCCTGCTCCTGCAGCTCGATGCGCGCCGCCTCGATCTCGGCCGGCGTGCCGGAGCCGCCCTCGAGCTCGTTCACCCGAGCCTGCAGCGCGATGAGGCGCGACAGGAGCTGGAAGCCGAGCTGCTCCTCCTCGAGGTTGTAGGAGAGGCGGGGCCGGACCTTCACCGCCACGTACGGCGTGTGGAGGCGCTCCGAGTTGTACACGACGTAGGTCGCGTCCTCGAGCGTGTTGCAACCGTCGTCCACGCCCGGGTCCACCACGTTGTGGCTCGGGTCGATGGCCTCACCCAGGGCGCAGGCGGGCGAGCCGTCCGGCTGCACGTCCGGGATGTCGTGGCCCGTGCCCTCGCCGAGGCGGAACACGATCAGGCGCTGCTCGAAGCTCGAGTCGTAGAAGACCGGAAACTGTGCCAGGGCGAGGATGGTCGCCCAGTTCCGCAGCACGGTGTTGGTCGTGCCCTCGATGGCGGGCTCCGGGTAGACCAGGTCACGCTCCGGCTCACACGGGGTTGCAAGGCGACCACGCTGGCACTCACCGAGGCCGAGACCCCGGTAGAAGGCCATGTTCACCAGCTCGTCCTCATCGTCCACGCGCGGGGCGAACCAGCGCGCGTCGTCGATGGCGATGCCACCGAAGACCTCCGTCATCGGGACGGCGAAGAGGTCGTAGTAGTTGATGAAGTAGCGCTCATCGATGGTGAAGTTCAGACCCCAGTCACGAATCGCGAGGGCGAAGAGGGCGTAGAACTTGTCCCAGAAGACACCGCTCTTCTCCGCTCGGAAGAAGCCCTGGTGGCCGTCCTGGAACTCGGTCCACATGCCGAAGCCCTGACCCGGCTCCATCACCATGTCGGCGCCCGGCATGTCCATCTCCTCCCCGAGGAAGGTGTAGGCGTTGCGCTCGGCGTCGAACTGGTAGGAGCCCTCCTGCGGGAGGTTGATGAGCTCGATGAGCCAGTGCATCGAGTCCACCGAGGCCGACCACTGGTCGTCGAAGCCGAGGGGACCGCTGTTATCACCCGAGTTCGCTCCGAAGCCCGGCTCGAAGAAGAGCCGGAAGAAGAGGTGCTGGTAGATCTTCGCGGCGTCGACGACCGAGCCGAAGCTCACCGCCGTGCGGGGACCGCTGCGGCGGAAGCGCCGGTAGTAGTTCGAGGCGTAGCCCTCGTACCAGTTGCGGCGGTAGTGGTCGATGGCCTCCTGGAAGGACTCGCCCGCGTCAAAGGCCGAGCACCAGGAGATGTCGTTCAGGCGCTCGTCACCGCAGAACTGGTAGCGAACCGGCCAGAAGTCGCGCTCGCCGTCTCCGTCGACGTCGTTGTTGTAGGCGACGCCATCGTAATAGTCCCGCATGTCCTCGTCGAAGTTCGAGCAGATGCAGTTCCGGTCGCCGTCGCAGGGCTCGGGCAGGCGGGTGTAGCGCGGGTGGCGCACGCAGCGCTGCGAGATGGGCTGACCCTCCGCGAGCGCAGCCGAGCCGGCCTGGAAGGGGCAGTCCGTGTCGACGTTGCAGCTCTCACCGCCCGCGTAGGTGGTCATCCACCGACGGCCGGTGTTCGCGCTGTCGAGGAGCGGGTTGAAGAGCGGGTCGACGTTCTCGACCCGCGGGTCGCCCTCGTAGGCTTCGACCTTGTCGAAGTAGTTCCAGATGGTGGCCGCCACGTCGTACTTGCCGAGGCCGTACACGTCCGAGCGGTCGCCGTTGTAGTCCATGATGGAGCCCGTCATGTAGTTGTGGGCACCACGGCGCGCGCGCTCATTCCGGACTTCGCGAAGGTCGGCGTAGTACTGCTCGAGCTCGTCGGCCTCGACGAAGTCGCTGCCATCGAGATCGTAGTCGTCGATTCGGGGCAGCTCCAAGCCCTCGTTGAGGACGAGGTTGAAGTAGCCCTCACCGTAGTTGTTGCGGTCGAAGCTGCCGCCGAAGTTGTGGCGGAGGCCGACGCTGTGGCCCACCTCGTGGTGCTGGACGGCCTTCATCTGCATCTGCTGCAGACGAATGGACGCCTCACCGAGCGGGCGGCCGCGGAAGGCCTCGGCCCAGTACTCCCAGTACCGGCTGCGGAGGAAGCTCCGCGGGTCGGTCAGGTTCATGAAGTCGTAGCCGAGCATGCCGGCGCGCTGCTGGATCTCCCGATCCCGGCCGATCTCGCGGACCATGTTGTTCCCGCGGAAGGGCGAGATGCGGTCGAGGACGTCCTCGTCCATCACGCGCTGGCCGGGATCCACATCCGTCGTGGCCAGGTTGGTGTTGGCGAAGTGCGCGTTCATGGCCTGGGACCCGAGGGCCTCCATCATCTGCGACTCGAAGGACGTGCCCTCGAGGTTGCGCAGGCGATCCTGGAAGATGTTGAAGCGCGCGTCCTCGCCGCGGAGCGTCTCGATCTTGGGAAGACTCTCTTCCACCCGGTCGAACGCCATGGCAGCCCGGAGGTCACCCACCGGCAGGGCCGGACGACCGAAGTCGTCCGTGGTGAAGCCGTCGGAGCCCGAGGGCGCCGTCTGGATCGGGAGCTCGGAGCGCCCCTCCACGGCCTCGAAGTAGTCGCGGAAGTTCTCGCCACCGAGCCAACGCTCGGCCGCGCCCTCTTCACCCGGCGCGCAGCCCTCGTCGGACGTGCAGCGGATGACGGGGAACCACTCGGTGGCCACGAAGGCCATGTTCTCGCCGACGATGCCGGCGTAGTTCGCGTCGGCCGTGATGAGCTCGCCGCTCGTGGGATCCGCGCGGAGCTCGGAGACGCCTCCGAAGCGGGTGCCGATCTGGTCGATGTAGTTGAAGAACTGGTAGCGGATGTCGCCCTGCTGCTGCCAGGCCACCGCGTCGCCGTTCTCGTCGGTCACGGCGTCGCAATGCGTGCCCGGCTCGGTGCGCCACCAGTCGCAGGCGTTCGTCTGGAGGAAGAACATGCACTCCTCACCCTGGAACTCCCAGCGGTAGGCGTCCGGCATGGGGTACTCGTCGTAGGACGAGGGGTTGGCCGGCTCGTCCCAGCCCGCCGTGTTCACGATCTGGCAGTCGTAGGGCTCGGCCACGCCCATCGCCTCCCACTCGGAGGGGGCCATGAACGGGTTGTACTTGCCGGCGCAGGTGCCGTCCGGGCCCACGTCGGGCGAGCCCTCGAAGCAGTAGGCGGTCGGGTTGTCGGTCTGCGGCGTCATGCGCACCGAGGCGTAGTCCGGAATGGTGCGGTCCTGGACCGCGCGCCAGCCGCGCATGAAGGCCTCGTTCCAGTTGCCCACCGTCTCGAAGGCGGTCTTCACGAGGTGCTTCGGGAAGCCGTCGTTGAGGTGGTAGGTGACCGGGCGGAGGTCACGCTCGCGGAGAGGCACGGTGCACCGGCGAGCGGCGCGGTCGCAGACCGAGCCATCGGCGCCGGGGGTGTCCGGGTAGAGGCCGTTGCACTCCCAATCCGCGCGGCACGTCGTGTCCGTGAGCGAGTTCCGGAAGAAGTTGTGGCGCGGCCGGTAGAACGTCATGAAGTCGGTCTCGCCGTAGTCGGACGTCAGACCGCCGTCGCAGATGTTCCGCTCGAGGTCGCAGTAGCCACCCGAGGCGCAGTCCGCGTCGCTCGAGCAGCGCTCGCGAAGGCTCTCCGGATCCTGACCGCCGCGCACGTAGGTGCGCTGGTAGGTGCGGAAGAGACCGAAGCGGTCGAACTGCTGGTGCGACTGGGTCGCCGCCGCGTACTCGTGGTTGGGCGGCACGCGGAGGAAGGCCGTGCGCACCGGCACCGACACGGTCTGACAGATGCTGTTCGAGCCGATGAGGAGGCAGTTCCCGCCCGGCGAGAACATCGTCATCGTGGTGAACGACATGTAGTGGACCGTGTCCGCCATCTCGGCGGGCCACTCGTCGGCGAAGCGGTACTCCGGGTCCTCGGCGACGCGCACGAACTGCGGCGCGTAGCTCTCCGGGAAGTCCGGGTGCGAGCCCTCTTCCTGGATGAAGGCCGCCGACTCGTGCTGCCAGCTGCTGCCGAAGTCGACCCAGTCGGTGAGGTAGGCGAAGGACTGGGCGTGGTTCATCGACCAGTCGACGCGCATGAACTCGCGCTCGTACCAGCGACGGTCCGACGTGTTCTCGACGAGCACGTTGGTGACCTCACCGGTGAGCGCGCTGTACTCGCGCCGGATGTCGACGTGGTCCTCGATGGCGAAGGCCGCGAAGGGCTGACCCCGGAAGGTCGGGTCCCGGCCGTCGTCGTTGCCGCCGTCGATGAGCTCGTAGCTCCGGTAGGCGTAGAGGAAGTCCTCGTCGACGACCCACCGGATCTTGCCCATCGTGGCCGACTGGCCGCTGTCGAGGGCGAGGTCCGTGAAGGCGCTGCCGCCGGAGAACATGTAGAGAGAGGCGCCGGAGCCCGCGAGGGTGGCGTCGCCATCGGCGTCGACCACGCTCTGGAGCGTCCACCACTCACCCTCGAAGATGTTCTTCGCGACGAGGTTGGTCTGGACCCGGTTGATCGTGTCGCCCTCCTGGTTGCAGCCGACGATGGCGAAGGCTGCGGCGGCCAGGATGAGGCTCTTTAGGTAACGGAAGCGCATGGTGACCCTGAAGCTGGGGGTGACCTGATTGAAGGTTCGGAGAGAAGCGTCGTGTTCGTGCGTCATGGTCGTTCTCTCCATCAGAAGCCCAGGTAGCTACGGACGCCGTACTGCTGCTGCAGCTGGACGAGCTGGAAGAAGAACGACTCCTGGTCGCGGAGCCAGCGGTCGAGCCGCTCGATCTCGTCGTCGGCGCGGGCCTCGCTGCCGGGCAGCGTGTAGCCGAGCTCGGCGATGCGGTCCTGCTGGTCGGGCGTGAGGTTGTCCGTGGACAGCGCGTCCCCCCCGAAGTCGCCGCGGTAGGTGCGGACCGCCTCGAAGAGGAACTGGGTCTCCTCGGCGCGGCGCACCATCTCGAAGCCGATGGACTGCTGATTGGGGACGTTCACGCTCGGCTCGACCTGCCAGGCGATGAAGCTCTTGCCGTAGCGCTCGCTGAAGAAGCGAACGTAGTCGGCCTCCTCGATGGTCGTCACGCCGACCTCGTACTCCACGTCGGACGCGGAGGGCTCGAAGCAGGCGCCGTTGCCCTCGACGCAGACGAAGAGCTGGTTCTGGAAGGCCGTGTCCCAGAAGACCGGGAACTCGGAGAGGGAGAGCGCGGCGCCGAGGAAGCTCAGCGTCACGTTCGTGCCCGAGTTGACGATGGGCAGCCCCTCGAAGTTCTCCTCCGGGGAGGGCCGGCAGGTGCCCGGCTCGCTGCAGTCGCCGCGGTAGAAGTCCATGTAGACGAGGCGCGGGTCGTTGCAGCGCGGGAACTCGCCCGAGCCACACTCGAGACGGGGCGCGAGCGCCTCCGGCTCCTCGAGGATCATGCCCTGGAACATCTGCTGGAGCTCGACCGGGAAGAGGTCGTAGTAGTTGGTCCAGAAGGGCACGTCGCGGGTGTAGCTGCTCGTGTAGCCACGCTCGGTGAGCATCTGCATCGTGAACCACTTCTCGTAGAAGGTTCCGATGAGCTCGATGCGCTGGATGCCCGTGAGGCCGGCCTGGTACTCGGAGCTCGGGTAGCGGGCCATGCCGAGCGGCAGCGCGAGCTGCGCGCCGGGCGTGTCGGCGTCGTTGTTGTAGCGCTCGTAGCGCTGCCAGCCCTCGTCGAAGCGGTAGGCACCGATGCCCGGCTGCGCGAGGATCTTGCCGTAGAAGTTCAGCGTGTCGGCCGTCGCCATGAAGTGGTCGTTGAAGCCGAACGGCCCGGTCGTGTTCCGGTACTCCGGGTCCTGCTGGTAGCGGAAGAGGAGGTCCTGGAACATCGACTGGAGGATGTTGAACTGCCGGCCGATCAGGCGGTTGAAGAGGTAACCGCCGAGGCTGAAGCCCGCGCGGTAGCGCCGGAAGTTCGTGAAGATGTACTGCCGGTCGTACTGCTCGGTGAGGTTCCGAACGATCTCGCGGTAGCTATCACCCTCGTCGAAGCGGTGGCACTTGGCGTCGGTCCCCACGCGGTCGTCGGTGCAGAAGGCGTACTCGACGGGAACGTAGGGGGGAGCCTCGCCAGCGCCCTCGAGCATGGCCCGGGCGTCCTGGTCGAAGTTCGAGCAGATGTTGCCGAAGGCGCCCCCGTTCGGGTGCGGCTGGCAGGTCTGCGTGAGGCCCGTGCTCATGTTGGCCGGGAGCAGCTCGCCGGCCATCGCGCCGCCGGCCGCGTAGGGGCAGTCGGCGTCGACGTTGCAGTCCTGGCCGCCCTGGTACCACTTGGCCCAGACGCGCGGCGTGTTCGCCGGGTTGATGTCGTCGAGCGAGTTGCCGGTCGACGTGTTGTCGTAGACCTCCACGACGTCGGCGTAGGCGAAGCTGATCGCCATGTTGTCGTAGGAGCCGACGCCCTGGGAGCCGCCGGTGGCGCGCTGATACCACTGCGCCGTGTACTCCATGATCGAGGAGTCCATGAAGCGGTCGATGCCCGCCAGCTCGCGACGCTCCTTGGCGGCGTCGTAGGCGTCCTCGAAGGCCTGGATCTCGTCGGCGCTGAGCCCGTTGGTGCCGTCCGTGTCGAAGTCGGCGGGATCGGGCAGCGGGATGCGCTCGTCGATCAGGTAGTAGTTCGGGTCGTACTGGTCGACGTCCGCGCTCGCCGCGAAGCTGTGGCGGAGGCCGAGGCAGTGGCCCATCTCGTGGAGCTGCGTCTGGTAGTAAAGCAGCTGGTTGAGGGCGATCTCGAGGCGGGCCCGCGGCCAGTCACGGTGCCGGTTCACGAACTCGAGGACCGAGTTGTCCACGAACTCGTTCGGCATCATCACGTTCGCCTTGCCGATCCGCGTCTCCATCTCGTTCTGGTAGCGGAGCTGGTCGAAGGCGCTGGTGCGGAAGGGCGACACGCGGTCGAGGATGTTCTCGTTGATGTCGTCCACGCCGCGCCCCTCGGGGAGCACGTCGAGGACGGCCATCATCAGCGTCTCGCGGTTGGCCATGAGGCGCCGCTCGATGTCCGTGCCGGCCAGGGTCCGCCGGCGGTCGCTGAAGGTGTTGGCGCGACCCTCGGGCCCGGCCAGGCGCTGGGCACGCTGAGCGAAGCGCTCCATCTGGTTCCGGATCATCGAGTCGTCGACGAGCTCCGGGGCGCGGGTCGCCACCGAGAAGTCCTCCCGCGGCGGGGCCGGGTTCTCGATGTTGTTCAGGTTCTCGAGGTAGCTCCGGACGTCCTCACCGATGAGGAAGTCGCGGTCCGTGATGCGACCGTTGATGAGGTCGTAGGCCTGGAGGGCCGAGGTCCGGTAGCCGTCGAGGGCCGGGCCGCCGATGTTGGCGTCGCCCGTGATGAGCTCGCCCGTGACGGGGTCACCACGGAGCGTGGCGACGCCGAGGAAGGCCGTGCCCGGCTGGTCGACGTAGCTGAGGTACTTGTAGCGGAGGTCACCGCGCTCCTGGCACTCCATGCCGTCCGTGGTGCCGCCGTTCTCGTCGATGCTGAGGCGGTTGCAGGTGTTCGGGCGCAGGACGACGACACACTCGCTGCCGACCATGCGGGCGTTGAACCACTGGTAGAAGTCCTCGTCGCCGAGGTCCGGCGCGTTGAGGTCCGGCCGGGCGCCGTCGGGCACCTCGACGTGGCAGTCGAAGGGGTTCGTCGCCGTGCTCTCGGAGGGCGGGACGAAGGGATCGTAGCCCCCGGCGCAGGTCGGGTTGAGGACGTCACCCGTGTCCGGGTCCGTGATGCAGTAGCAGTAGCCGTCCGGGTTCTCGGTCTGGCAGGAGACCTCGGGGTACTCGGGGAGCGGCTCGCCGCGGAGGTTGCGGACGAGGCGCATGTAGACCTCGTTCCAGCGGCTGACCAGGTCGTAGCTCGGCTCGACGAGGTGGGCCGGGAGCTCCGGGGTCGTGTACCAGACGACCTGGCGGACGCGGCGGTCGGCGTAGGGCACCGGGTTGCCGGCGTCGTCGACCCAGTCGTACCAGATGTTCTGGCGGTTGGCGCTGTAGTTCAGGAAGTCGGTCTGACCGAAGGCCGGGTCGTCGGCCGCCGAGCTGCGGTCGTAGGTGTTGCGCTCGAGGCGGAAGTAGCCGGCGCGCTCGAAGCGGGTGTCGTTCCAGTTCTGGGCGACGTACTCGCGGCTGTCCGAGACCTTGAGGAAGCTGTTGCGGACGTAGACGGCGGTCGTCACGCAGTTCGGCGCGTCCGCGTAGGGGCTGATGCACCAGTTGATGGGCGCGCCCGTGAACGGGTCGGGCACGTTGCCCGGGGAGAGGAGCTCCTGGGTGACGAAGCTGAAGTGGTAGAGCTCACCCTGCTCGTAGTCGGCGGCCCAGTCGCGCTCGCCCTCCGAGCAGCCCTCGCTCGTGTCGTCGAGACCGGCGCAGGGCATGAAATGGAACTGGGGGCGCCAGCTGTCCGGGAAGTCCGAGGAGCCCTGGATGAAGAGGTCCGCCGGCTCGCGGTTGTAGAAGCCGATCACCTCGTAGAGGTTGGCGATCTGGCCGTAGTAGCCGGGGAGGTGGTTCTTCGACCAGTCGACGCGCATGTAGTCGCGCTCGTACCAGCGGCGGTCGCTCGTGTTCTCCACGAGCACGTTCCGCTCCTCGCCGGTCTGCGCGTTGTAGTCGCGGCGGATGTCGAAGTGGCTGTCGATGGCGAAGGCGGCCACGGGGTGCGTGACCGACTCGCCCGGGGTCGCCTCGGCGGCGTCTTCCCCGTTGATGCCTTCGAAGAGCTCGTAGTCCCGGTAGGCGTAGATCATGTCCTCGTCGATGACCCAGCGGACGCGGGGCATCACGCCGAGGTCGGAGCCGACGAAGTCGATGGCGGCGTCACCCGGGTACGTCCCGATACCGGCGGCCTCGTAGTCCACGTCGATGACGACGCGGCTGTAGTACCAGCTGCCGGTGAACAGACCCTTGTCCACCACGTTCACGCCCACGCGGTTGATCGCGGGCGTCTCGTCGACACACGAGGCCGTCATGGCCGTCAGTGCCGCGAGAGCAATCCAGGAAAGATACGAGCGCTTCATGTCGATGAGGCCTCCGGGAAGCCGTCCGCTTCCGAAATCCCAAGGGCGCCGGGCGTGCCCGGTCGCGTTGTCGTGTGCCCCGAGGCGTTTGCCTGAGGCGGGTTGCCTGAGGCGGGTTGCCGTGAGGCGGGGTGCCTGTGGCGGGGTGCCTGTGGCGATGTTCCGGTTCGTTCGTGAGTGAGTGAGTGCTGGGAGCGGGCTGGAATGACTTCCGGCGGCGATGCGTCCCCTCTGAGGGGACCCCGGCGTCAAAGCACGCACGGTCGAGGGCGGAGGGATACCGCCCGACGCCCCGTATCGCAACCCGTGTGCCACCGGGGTGACGATCGATCCGAACCAGTCGGAATCGCTATGGAATCACCCGAATGGCGCGAATTGCGGCCAAATTGGGGGGTGCGACAGGGTGTCACGGGAAGGCCGTGGAAACGGAGATCGGGGCGTTTCGTGGTGGGATCGAGGCCGTAAGAGATTTGACGGGCGGCCCGAGCCTACGGGGATCACAGGGTTTTTGGAGGTGCGGGGAGCGCCGCAGGGCAGGCCGAGCGGATCGTTTCAGGGAGAGCGTGGAGGGGGTGTGCGGCTATGCTCGGCGTCATGCGCGAGGCGACGTTCGGTGAGCTGAAGGTGCGGCTGGTGGGCGGTGAGGACCGTCACGGTGGCGGGGACGGCCCCCTGGTGGTGCTGATGCACGGTTTCGGGGCGCCGGGGACCGATCTGGTGGCGCTCCCGCGGGTGATGGACGTGCCCCGGGCCGTGCGCTTCGCCTTCCCCGAGGCGCCGCTGGCGCTGCCGGCCGCGTACGGAGCCGGGCGGGCCTGGTGGATGCTCGATGCGGCCGCGCTCGAGCGGGCGATCGCGAGCGGCGAGCCGCGGGACCTGCGCGGCGAGGATCCGGAGGGGCTCGCAGCGGCGCGGGACGCGATGGGGGAGGCGCTCGAGGCGATGGTCGCGGAGCTCGCTCCTCGGGGGCTGGCGCTGGGGGGCTTCTCGCAGGGGGCGATGCTCGCGACGGAGCTCACGTTGCAGGGGGCCGGGGCGCTCGAGGACGCGGGGGCGCTGGACGGCCTGGCGCTTCTCTCGGGGGCCTTCCTCGCGGAGGCGCGCTGGCGGCCGCGGATGGCGGGGCGCGCCGGGCTCGAGGTGTTCCAGAGCCACGGGGAGCAGGACGCGCTGCTCTCCTTCGCGGCGGCGGAGGCGCTCCGGGACGCGCTCCGGGAGGCCGGCCTGTCGGTGGAGTGGCGGCCGTTCCGCGGCGGTCACGAGATCCCCATGGGGGTGCTCGACGACCTGGCGGCGTTCCTACGCCGGGTGCTTCCGGCGGAGGAAGACGAAGGGGACGAGTAGGTAGAGGGCGCTGATCAGCGTGGCGGCGGCGAAGACGGCGCCGAAGCCGCGCGCGTCGCCGAGGAGGCCGGCGATGGGGCCGGCCGGGGCCTTGCCGAGGACCTCCACGCTGGCGAGCACGGTGTAGTGGGTCGCGCCGATGCGGCGGTCCACGCGCGACATCATGGTGGCGAACATCACGGTGGTGAGGGCGCCGCCGAAGAAGGCCTCGGCGCAGGTGATGCCGATGACGGCGCCGTCGCCCGGGACGCCGGCCTCGGCGAGCCACCACTGGCCGCCATGGGGCAGGACGCGGAGCGCGGCCGTGAGGAGGAGGGCGGCGCGGAGCGGGAGGCGGCTCGCGAGGAGGCCGCCGACGACCGAGCCGGCGAGGGAGCAGCCCATGCCCCAGGTGCCGAGCCAGAGGCCGAGCTGGGCCGGGGTGTAGCCGGCGTCGACGAGGAAGGGCCCGTACATGGCGTCCGCCATCTTCTCGCCGACCTTGTAGGTGCCGACGACGACGAGGAGCTTCGCGGCGTCGGCGTTCAGGAAGGCGGCCTTCAGGCGGCGACGGAGGGCGCCGGGAGCGGCGACGTCGGCGGGGGCGCTCCGGGGCTCGCGCTGGGTGAGGGAGATCAGCCAGCCCAGGAAGGTGAGCGCGGCGATGGCGCCGAAGAGGCCGCGCCAGCCGATGCGGCCGCTGAGCCAGACGAGCAGGCCCCCGCCGAGGAGCATGCCGACCTTGAAGCCGACGACCTGGGCGGTGTTGCCGAGGCCGAGGTGGCGCTCCTCGAGGAGATCGACGGCGAGGCCGTCGACGGCGATGTCGAGGGTGGCGGCGACGAGGTTGGCAGAGAAGACGAGGCCGAGGAGGAGGCCGAGGGCGCGGTCCGGCGGGGCGAAGGCGGCGGCGAGGGCGACGAGGGCGAGGAGGAGCTGGAGCGGGAGGATCCAGGAGCGGCGGCGACCGAGGCGGGGGGAGTGGAAGCGGTCGACGGCGGGGGCCCAGAGGGCCTTGAAGAGCCAGGGGAGCGCGAGGAGGTCGAGGAAGCCGATCTCCGTGAGGGAGACGCCGGTCTCGCGGAGGTAGGCGGGGAGCGCGGTGGCCTGGAAGCCGAAGGGGAGCCCCTGGACGACGTAGAGGGAGGCGAGCCAGGCGAGGCGCGGAGCCAGGCCGCGGGGGCGGGCGTCGGCGGCGGGGGCCGGCGGGGCGGCGCTCACGGCTCGCGCTCGAGGATCTCGCGGGCGGCGCGCTCGGCGGACTCGAGGGCGCCCTCGAGGTAGCCGGTCCACTCGACGGCGGTCTCCGTGCCGGCCCAGTGGAGGCGGCCCTCCGGCGCACGGAGGGCGCCCTCGAGGCCCGTGAGGGCGCCCGGCCCGAGGAGGGCGACGGGGCAGCCGCGGCTCCAGGGCTCCCGGGACCAGTCGGTGATCTCGACGTGCTCGACCTCGGCGGCGGCGGGGCCGAAGCCGCGAACCAGGGCGGAGAGGCAGCGCTCGCGGGCGACCTCGGGGTCGAGCTCGGCGAGGGCGCGGGCGTGGCGGCCGCCGACGAAGCCGACGAGGGCGGGCTGGGCGTCGTCGTGGGAGGAGTTGTCGTAGGTGACGGCGAGGGGACCGTCGCTCGAGACGAGCTCGCCGGAGTAGCCGGCCTCGCGCCAGAAGGGGCGGCGGTAGAGGAAGAGCACCTTGGCGATGGCGCCCATGAAGTAGCGGTGGAGGAGCGCGGCGCGGCGCGGCGAGAGGGCCGGCTCGAAGTCGATGCGGGCGGCGAGGGGTGGCGGAAGCGCGAGCACGGCGCGGCGAGCGCGGACGACGGCGCCGTCGGCGACGAGGGTGACGCCGCGCTCGTCCTGGGCCACGCGGCGGACCGGGCGGGAGAGGCGGACGTCGAGGTGCTCGGCGAGGCGGGTGCAGAGGGTCTGGGCGCCGTCGACGAAGCGGTCCTGCTGGGCGCCGCCGCGGGCCTCGGCGAGGGAGAGGAAGCCGCCGCCGGCGTTGAGGTAGGCGAGGAAGTGGAGCGCGGAGAGCTCGGCGGCCTCGGCCCCGAAGATGACGCGGAGCGCCGCGTCCATGGCGCCTCGGACCTCGCGGCGGAGGAGGAGGCGGCGGCGGAAGGTCTCGAGGGTGGCGCCGTCGAGGGCGGCGGCGAAGCGGGCGCGCGCGGGCTCCTCCGGGGGGATGGAGGCGCGGGCGCGCTCGATGAGGCTGAGGGAGAGCTGCATCTGGGCGAGGCCGAGGGGCGAGAGGCTCGGGATGTCGCTCGCGTACTCGCTCCGGCGGCCGTCCAGCTCGAGGATCTTCGTGCCCTCGACGCGGGTGGGGAAGGTGGCGAGGCCGAGCTGGCGCACCAGGGCATGCACGCGGCGCTGACCGGGGCCGAGCCACTGGCCGCCGACGTCGAAGGTGCCGCGGCCGATGCGCCGGGTGTGGGTGCGGCCGCCGACGCGGTCCCGCGCCTCGAAGACGCGCACCGAGCGCCCGGCCGTGGCGAGGTCCCGCGCGCACTTCAGACCCGCGAGGCCCGCGCCGACCACCGCCACGTCCACGTCGAAGGCGTCGCCCTTCTCGCTTGCACCGCTCATGGCCCGACGGTACCTCCGATCGGGTTGGCCTCCACCATGGACCGCCCCACCCCGCCTCATAGCCCACGCCCGGATCTGCCCCCGAACGCGCCGACGGCCGCCGAGCTCGAGGCGGCGGCCGCGCGGATCGCCCCGCACGCGCACCGGACGCCGGTGCTGACGAGCCGCACCTTCGACGGCTGGTCGGGGGCCTCGCTCTTCTTCAAGTGCGAGAACCTGCAGCGGGTCGGCGCCTTCAAATTCCGGGGCGCGTGCAACGCGGTCTTCGCGCTGGACGAGGCGACGGCGGCGCGGGGTGTGGCGACGCACTCCTCGGGGAACCACGCGCAGGCGCTGGCGCTGGCGGCCAAGCTCCGGGGGATCGCCGCGCACGTGGTGATGCCGACGGACGCGCCGGCGGCGAAGCGGGCGGCGGTGGAGGGCTACGGGGCGCGGATCGTGAACTGCGCGCCGACGCTCGAGGCGCGGGAGGCGACGCTGGCGGAGGTGGTGGCGGCGACGGGGGCGACCGAGGTGCACCCCTACGACGATCCGCGGGTGGTGGCGGGGCAGGCGACGGCGACGCTCGAGCTGCTGGAGGAGGTGCCCGAGCTCGACGTGGTGCTGGCGCCGGTCGGCGGCGGCGGGCTGATCAGCGGGGCCTGCCTGGCGGTGGCGGCGCGGGGGGCGCGCGCCGAGGTGGTAGGCGCGGAGCCGGCGCTGGCGGACGACGCGGCCGAGGGGCTGAGGCGGGGGGAGCGCTTGGCGCCGCGGCCGCCGAAGACGATCGCCGATGGGCTGCGGACGGCGCTCGGCCCGCTGAGCTTCGGGGTGCTCGCGCACCACGGCGTGCGGATCGAGACGGTGGACGAGGAGACGATCGCGGCGACGACGCGGCTCGTCTGGGAGCGGATGAAGATCGTCGTCGAGCCCTCGGCGGCCGTGCCCGTGGCCGTGGCGCTGCGTCCGGGGGCCTTCGCGGGCCGGCGCGTGGGCGTGCTCCTCAGCGGGGGAAACCTGGACCTCGATCGGCTGCCCTGGCACAACGCGGGGGCAGCCCGGAGCAGCACCCGATGACCTCCTACGACCCGCGCGGCAATTTCGGCGGCCAGAAGACCGAGCTGACGAAGTTCGACAAGCTCGCCGTCAGCATCTGCTGGTTCGGCGCGCTCATCATCATCGGCGTCCACGTGATCGTCGCGGACCGGGCGCGGAGCCTCTACTCGCCGCTCGAGGGGCTGATGCCCGGGCTGACGAAGATCGTGACCTCGCCCGGCTACGCCGTGTCGATGGCGATGCTGATGGCCTTCCTCGGCTGGTACGGCTCGCGGATGCGGCGCCTCTACGACAACCAGACGGCGAGCACGATCCTCTTCTTCGGGCTGCTCGTGTCGATCGCGGCGAACGGGCTGCTCATCTGGGGCGTGTACGCGCCGGCCGGGCGCTCGATGCAGCTGCTCGGCGGTTGACGCGACCGGGCTTCGCTGCCGCGCCGAGCCCCGCTACCGCGACCTCGGAGAGAGGCCGTCAGCGGCGCCGAGCGGCCGGGCGAGCCACGGTTCCAGCGACTGGGCGCTCCATGCGACGCGTGTCGCCGCGGGCCCGCCGGGCCACGGGACCGGCCGACGCGGGCGGCGCCCCTTCGGCGACGGCGTGGGCGGCGTGGAGGACCCACCCACCGCCGCGGCCGAGCTCGGTCCAGCGGTCGCGGAGCGCCTCGTCCACCGGGGAACCCTCGGGCACGAGCGCGTGGCTGGCGCCGCGGCGGGCGAGCACCTCGCGGACGTAGCGCGCGGCCTGGCCGGGCCGGCCGAGCTCGAAGGCCTCGCGGGCGACGTCCGCCGGGTAGCAGTCGTTGCGCGGGTCGTAGAAGGGGCGGACGCCGTCCTCGCCGCGGAGCCAGATGAGCCGCCCGCCGTAGCGCATGGGCACGAAGACGCGGGCGCTTCGCGGGAGGGCCGCGGCGAGCTCCTCGAAGCCCAGCCCGCCGAGGCCGGTGGCGGGAGGCCTGGCGAAGACGGCGGCGGCGAGGCCGAGGGCGACGGCGGGGCCGGCGGCGAGGGCGGCGAGCGTGCGAGGCGGGGCCGGGAGCCGGAGGGGCGGCAGGCGCGCGGCGAGGGCGGGCCGGAGGAGCGGCACGGCGAGGAGCACGACGAGCGGCAGATGGCGCTGGTGGCGGAGCGCGAGGACGGCGAGGACGAGCACCACGGCGGCGCGGCCGGGCCAGCGGCGGAGGGCGCTGGCGGCGAGGAGGACGACCAGCGCGAAGACGACGAGGCCGGCGGCGACCAGGCCGTCGAGGTGCGCCCAGGGCGGCTGGAACTCGCGCACGTACTGGTGGACGACGGCGAGGGTCTCGGAGCGGCCGAGGACGTAGTCGAGGACGAGGCCGTGGAGGGCGGCGCCGTGGGGCGTGAGGAAGCTCAGCCCGAAGCCGGCGAGGGCCGTGCCCCAGCGGGCCCGGGCGTGGCCCTCGAGGCCGGCGGCGCCGAGGAGCACGAAGGCGAGCGGGAAGCTGCCATGGAGGTTGGCCCAGAGGAGGATCAGCGCCAGGCAGCCGAGGGCGCGCCGGAGGTCGAAGCGCGGGCCGAAGGCGAGGAGCACGAGGCCGAGGGGGAGCGCCCGGACCCAGACGGTGACCCGCGCGCTCATGCCGTGGAGGCCCACCGAGAGGGCCCAGCCGCCGGCGAGGAGGAGCCCGGCCGCGCGGAGGCGCGCCGGATCCGCGACGGCTGCCCGCTCTTCGGTGGAGGCGCTGGGCTCCGGCGACCGCTCCGGCGACGGCTCCGGCGACAGCGCGCCCCCGGCCGGCCCGCGGAGCGCCGCGAAGAGAACGAGGGCGCCCTGGAGGAGGAGCCCCGCGAGCGCGACCCAGGCGAGGAAGCGCGCGCCCAGCCCCTCGAGCCCCGCCGCGTAGGCGGGCCCGGCCAGCCACTCGTGGAAGACCCAGGGGGCGTCCGGGGCGGTGAAGGAGAAGTGGTTGGCGTCGAGGGGCGGCCAGGCGGACGCCCGGCCGGCGGCGGCCACCCACCAGACGTCGGGGTCGTTCACGGCGACGCCCCCCGTGGCGGCGCCGAGCGCGGCGAGGGCCAGGACGGCGCCGATCGCGGCCGCCACGTAGAGCGGCCAGCGGCGCCGCGCCGCGCCCTCGTCTTCCGCACCCTCGTCTTCCGCACCCTCGTCTTCCGCGCGCCCGTCGCCTGCGCGCTCGTCCTCCGCGGGCTCGGCGTTCGCGCCCTCCCCCTCCGCGCGCTCGTCTGCGCGATCGGTGTTTCCGCCCTCCCCGTCCATGGCCTTCACGTCGCCCGCTCGGGCGGGCGCCGCGGCAGCGCGCCTCTCGAGCTCCCGGAGCTCGCGGGACGGGGAGCCGTGGTCGACCCCCTACGGGCGACGCCCGGTCGGCGAAGACCCCGTCGGGAGAAGGCGAGCGTGTCCACGGGCGGGCCTGGCGGGCGAGCTCCATCCACCAAGCGGATCTCCGGAGTCAGTTGATGCGCGTGATGCGGATCGGCCTGGGCCGCGGACGCCGACGCCGGCGCCGACGACGCCGCGGCGGCTCCTCCACCTCGAAGTCCTGCGCGAAGACGAAGACGTCGTCCCGGTCGCCGAGCTGGAACTGCGTGTAGGGGTCCTGCGGGCGCATGCGCTCGTTGCCGGACGTGTCGATCTTCAGCCGGAAGACCGACTGCGGCGCCGCGTCCCGGATGATGTGGGCGACGCCCGCCTCGTTCGTGCGCGCGACCTCCTGACCGTTGATCAGGATCGGCAGGTTCGCGTGACCGTTCGTGCGCACCACGAAGGCCGCCTGCCGCTCGTTCGGCAGGCAGGAGAGCTTCATGCTCAAGCCCGTGCGCGCGCTGGGGTCGAGGGAGGCGAAGCGGTTCAGCCGGAGCGTCTTCGCCTCCTCCGGCTGCCGGTGCCCCTCGGGGCACTCGTAGGTGATCTGGACCCCGGCGCCCTCCGGGCCGCGGAGCATGGTCTGGATGAGCCCGTCCTCGTCGGACTGGCCGATCTCGTTGCCGTTGGCCTTCACGAGCACGCCCTCGAGCGGGACGCCCGGATCGGACTCGGCCGTGAAGGTCACGGAGAAGGTCGGCGGCGGCGCCTCCTGCTGCGCGCCGCAGCCGAGGGCGAGGAGGAGCGGGACGAGGGCGGGGCGGGTGCGGGTCATGCGGTACGAGGGCGGTGGCGGGGGCGGGAGCTCACTCGGAGCAGGGGCGCCCGTCCGGCCGGACACCGTCGCGGCAGCCGACCTTGGCCCGGAGCACGTGGACCATGCCCGCGTAGGGGCCGCCCGGGTGCTCGCGAGCGAGGCGCTGGTAGTAGACGAGCGCGTGCCGGTAGTTGTTGGAGGTGAGCGCGTCGACGGCGAGCTTCTCGAGGGCCTGGCGCTCCGCGTTCGTCACGGCCGCCTCGGTCTCCTCGTCGGTGGCGCGCCGCCCGAGCCCGTCGATGGCCTCGGCCCGTGCCGCCTCGAGCGCCTCGCGGATCGTGTCCTCGAGCCCGGCCGCGGCCCGCGCCTCGAGCGCCCGCTGGGTCTCGCGCTGGGCCTGGAGCGTCTGGCGGTGCTCGTTGGCGGCCGTGTCGGCCTGGGCGGCCTGCTGCTCTTCGCCGCTCGCCGCCGCCGCGGCCGCCGCGTCCGCCGCCGCGCTCTTCTTCCACATGATGAAGCCGAGGCCCCCGAGGGCGACGACCAGGGTCACCCCGAGCAGGATGAGCGTGCGCGTCGGCGGCAGCTCGAGCTTCTTCTTCTCGCCCCCGTCGGCGTCGAGACCGGAGGGCGGCGGCGCGAACTTGCCCGTCGCCTCGGCCTTGCCCCCGGCCGCCGGAGCGCCCCCTTCGGGGCCCCGCGGGAGGACGTCCGTCGGCATCTGCGACGCCATCAGGGTCGGGCGCTCGTCGGACATGTTGCCGCTGCCCTGACCCATGCCCGGCGCCGGCGCCGGCCCGCCCCCCGGTTCGGGCATCGGCGGCAGCCCGAGGGACTCGGTGTCGAGGATCTGCGTCTTCATGCCCCCGCCGATGGGCGCCGAGGGCGGCGGGGCCGGGGCCTGACCGCTCCCGCCGAGGCGCGGCGCACCGAGGGAGGGCGCGCCCCCGCTCGGCTGCTGCCCGCCGAGCGCCGGGCGCCCGGCCATCCCGGAGGGGTCGACCATCTGGGTCGCGTCGCCCTGGAGCGGCGGCACGGAGTCGGCGACCGGGGCCTCCTGGTAGACGAAGGTGGCGTCGTCGTCGTCGTAGTCCGAGAGATCGGCCGGGGCCTCGGGCGCCGCCGCGGCCGGGGCCGACGAGACGACCGCGCCGGGGACCGCGATGGACTGGGAGGACTCGACCATGAAGGCCGCGCGCCCGAACTCCACGCGGCAGCGGCCCGCGAGCTGGCGCCACTGCTGCACGCGCTCGCCATCCACCGTCAGCGTGCCCGCCATGGGCGGAGAGACCCAGAGGCTGCTCCCGTCCCAGTAGAGCTCGAAGTGGACGGGGGCCACGCCCTCGCCCTGGACGTTCCAGCCGGCCTCGGGCCCCGAGCCGACGGTGACCCGGGCCTCCGGGAGCTGGGTGGAGAGATCCCAGAGCCCCGCGCTCGATTGGCCCTGGGCCAGTTGTACACGGGCCCAATGCTCGGGCGTCGGAATCGGACCTGCGGAACCCTCGGACACGGTGACGGCGAACCTCTCGGTGGGCGTCTGTCAGATACGATGCAGAAAGGTGCCCATCAAGGCAGATGACGCGGCGCGCCACTCTCGGCGCTGACCGGAATGATACCCGGAGAGGGGCCTCGGGGCGAAGGGGCGTGAAGGATCGCCCTCACGATGGGGCCGCCGGGCCGGCGCCCAGCCGGCTCCGACCGTCCGATCGGCAGTGCGATCGGCAGTGCGATCGGCAGTGCGATCGACTGCGCGATCCACCGCTCGCTCCTCAGTGCGATGACATCCCCGGCGGCGGCTCCTCGGCCTGCAGGACGCCCCGCTGGGCCGCCTCGTACACGCTCTGGGGCAGCTCCAGCCCGAGCGCGCGGATCATCTCGATGCACTGCGGGATGCGCCCGGTCGGCACGAACTCGGAGATCACCCGCCCGTCGTCGTCGCGGCCGAGGTAGCGGCGGATGAAGACGTCGCCGAGCTGGTAGCCCGACTCCGGCTCGTAGCCCAGCACCTCGGTGATGTGCGTGACGCAGCGGGAGCCATCGAGGAGGCGCGTCGTCTGCACGATGAAGTTGATGGCCGACGCGATCTGCGCGCGCATGGCCTGCAGCGGGATCTCGACGTCGCTCATCATCGCCATCGTCTCGAGGCGGTTGAGCGTGTCGATCGGGTAGGTCGCGTGGACCGTGGAGAGACAGCCGCCGTGGCCGGAGGTCATGGCCTGGATGAGCTCGAGGGCCTCACCGCTTCGAATCTCACCGACGACGATCCGGTCGGGGCGCATGCGGAGCGTGGCCTTGAAGAGGTCGCGGATGGTGACGCGCCCCCGGCCGCGCGGGTCCGGCGGCTGGGCCTCCATCTGCACCACGTGCGGGAGCTGAAGCTGCAGCTCGCGCGCGTCCTCGATCACGACGATGCGCTCGTCCTGCCCGGCGAAGGACGAGAGGCAGTTGAGCAGCGAGGTCTTCCCCGAGCCCGTGCCGCCGGCGACGATCACGTTCTGCTTGCAGGCGACGACGGCGCGCAGCACCTCGGCGGCGTCCGGCGTGAAGCTCTTGAACTGCAGGAGCTTCTCGATGGTCAGCGTGTCCTTCGAGAAGCGCCGGATGGCGACGCTCGGGCCATCGGGCGAGGCCGGCGGGATCACCGCCTCCACGCGGGAGCCGTCCGGGAGGCGTGCCTCCAGGATCGGGTTCAGCTCGTTGAGCTGGCGCCCGACGAACTGCGAGAGGTTCCGCAGAGCGCTCATCAGCGCCTCGTGCGAGGGGAAGGAGGCGTCGACCTTGTGCAGCCGGCCCTTCTTCTCGATGAAGATCTCCTTGGGGCCGTTGATCATGACCTCGGAGACGCCGGCGTCCTCGAGGTAGGGGCGGATCGGATCGAAGAACTTCAGGATGGTCTGTTCGAAGACCTCGCGCGGAATCGTCACGACGTGCCTCCCTGGGCCTCGGGCTGCGGAGCCTCGCTCTCGGCGGGGCTCGGGATCGGAGCGGGGGTCGCCGCGGCGCCCCCGGGCGCTTCGGCGGGCGGGACGGCCTCGGCGGCCGCGTCCTCGGTGGGCGCGACCTCGGCGCCCTCGGGTGGCGGCGCGAGGTGGTGCACCTCGACGGCCGAGCGCGCCTCGTCGGCGTGGTTCCCCTCGGGGGCGAGCTCGAGGTAGCGCTCGAAGTAGGGGCGCGCCCGGTCGATGTCGTGGAGGTGCTCGAAGTGGAGGGTGCCGAGGGCGAACCAGGGGTCGGGCTCGTCGGGCGCGTCGCGGATGACGCGCTCCAGGTGCTCCTTCGCCTGGGCGATCTGACCCATGCCGAGGTGCAGGCTCGCCACGACGTAGCGCAGGGCCCAGTCGTCCGGGTGCTCCTCGAGGTAAGGCTCGGCGTGGTGCACGGCGGCGCTCAAGCGTGAGGCCGCCACGCAGACCTGGATCAGCATGGGGAGAGCCTCGCCGCGGTCGTAGCCGCGCTCGATGGCCGCCCGGATGTACTGCTCCGCGCGCAGATGGTCGCCCCGATGCGCGAGGGCCACCCCGTGCTCGTAGAGGCGCTGCGCCTCCACCCCGTCGAGCGGGTCAGGCATGGGCTCCCGGCCCGACTCCGCCGCCGCCCCCCCACAGGCGACGAGCCAGAAGGCGAAGAGCGCTGCACCGATCCGGGCCGTCATCGGACCTCGGATGATGCCCCCCGCCCGGCCCGGGCGCCAGCCTGGAGCGACGAGCGCGTCGACGCGGAGCAGAGCGGCCGCGCAGGCGACGACGCCCAGCGCGACGACGCCGCACGCGACGGCACCGCACGCGACGGCATCGCCCCCGACGGCATCGCGCGCTTCTTCGACCCCAGCGCCTCCGCCCCCACCCGGGAGGATGGAGGCGCCATGTCGAGCGACGGAGGACCGGGCGCCCGACGACCCGCCGAGGCCGCCCTCAACGCGACTCGCGCATCCGGTCGTAGCGGGCCTGCACGATCCGCCGCGTGCGCTCGAGCCAGGTCACGTAGGCGTCGTCGCCCTCGAGGTGCGAGGTCAGCTGCGCGAGCGAGCGGGTCTCCACGGAGGCCGACTCCCAGTCCTCGGTCTGGAGCGCGTGGTGGAGCCGGAGCCGGCGCGCCGCGTAGTCGGACTCGATCGTGTCCTTCATCTCGTCGCGCTGGCGGACCATCTCCTCCGCCTGGCTCGTGTTGCCGGCCGAGCGGTAGCAGGCCGCCGCCTGGTCGTAGAGCTGCACGGCCTGCACGCCGTCGCGGAGGTTGTAGCGGTAGCGATCGCCCCGGCTGTGCGCCCGGTACTCGATCTGCTGGGCCTGCGTCCCCGGATCGCCCCCCTCGGGGCAGCTCCCGGCGAGGTTCGTGAAGAGCTCCGGCGGCTCGATGCCCTCGGCCGAGGGCAGGGACTCGGTCCCGCCCTGGAGGAAGACGTAGGCGGCGAGCGCGATCACGACGACGGCCGCGAGGAGGATCACCGGGCTGACCTGCCCCTCCTTCTTCACCGACGCGCGCTTGTTCGTGACGCGAATCCGGAGCTTGCCGATCGCGAACTCGCTGCCCCAGGGCACCATGCCGCTCGTGAAGGGCTTCCCCTTGAGCATCGTGGGCGTGAGCGCCCCCTGCGACGTGGAGACCCAGCAGCCCTCCTTGCCGCGCGGCGCGATCAGCAGGTGCTCGAGCTCGAGCTCGCTCGCCGTGGGGATCGAGATCGCGGCCGTGCCGGACTTGCCGACGGTCGCCTGCGCCCCCTCGATCGGGAAGCGCTCCTGGGTCCCGTCGGGCTGCACCACTTCGACGAAAGCATCCATCCGCTCGTTCCCCTACCGTCCCGTTTCCAGTGTCCAGGCGTCTGTCCGGGCGTTCGTCCAGGCGTCTGTCCGGACGTCGCGTGACCGGGCGACCCGTCTCCGGGCGTCCGTCCGGGCGAGCCATGTCCGGGCGAGCCATGTCCGGGCGACCCGTGACGACCGGCCCGCGTCGTGCGCTCCGCGGGTCATCCCGAGAGCCCCGTGCCCATCCACTGCACCACGAAGGGCCCCAGGAGCAAGAGGATGATGCACATGAACATCATCATCAGCGGGCCCATCATCATCAGGCCGGCCTTCGCGGCCGACTCCTCGGCGCGCACGCTCCGGCGCATCCGCAGCATGCGCGCCTGGATCGAGAGCACCTCCGCGAGCGGCGTGCCCTTCGCCTCCGCCTGCACGACCGTGCCGACGAAGTCCTTCACGGCCTCGATGGGCACGCGCTCGGCGAAGCCCTCGAGCGCCTTCCGGCGCGTATGACCGAGCTCGAGCTCCTGGAGGATCCGCCCGAGCTCCTCGACGAGCACCTTGTCCTTGGAGCTCGACTTCTCGACGATCTGCCGGAGCGCGCCCGGGAAGTCGAGGCCGGCGCCCATGCAGAGCGAGGCGAGGTCGATGGCCGTCGGCAGCGAGCGGTTGACCTCCTTGAAGCGGAGCTGCGCCTCGCCGCTGACCTGCATGATCGGCAGGTAGGCGCCCAGGCCGACGCCGAAGATCACCATGATCACCGGGATGTCGGCCATGTAGCTCATCCCCAGGCCCACGGCGGCGAAGCTCACCGAGGAGAGGATGCAGAGCGCGAGCAGCTCGTTGGCGCTGAGGCCCAGGTAATCACCGGCGTAGGTGATCTGCTGCTGCATGTTCTTGCGGGTCTGGTGAATCGGCAGGCCCTGCATCCAGCCGGCGACGAGCCGCATGGCCGGCTCGAAGGCCTTGAAGATGCCGCCTTCCTCGAGGGCCCGGCGGCGCTTCAGGCCGCGGGAGCCGAGCTCGGGCCGCTCCACGGGCGGGTTCCGGCCGAGGATGAAGGTGACGACGAAGAGGCCGCCGCCGATGCACGCGAGCGCCGCGTAGCCGATGATGCGCGCCGTCATCAGATGTCCACCGCGAGGATCTTGCGGGCCCAGAGGATGGCGCCGAGCCAGAGCACCATCGCGATCGTGATGATGATGTAGCCGACGAAGTTCGTGGTCAGCGGGGTGAGCCAGTTCGGGTCGATCCAGCTGAGCAGGAGGGTCATCGCGAAGGGCATCACGCCGAGCACGAGCGACTGGCCCTTGCCCTCCGCCGTCTTCGTGCGGACGACGCCCTCGAGGCGGGCCATCTCGCGGAGCGAGGCCGCGCTAGTCTCGAGGATCGTCGGCAGGTCGCCGCCGGTCTGCCGGGCGATGACGAGGGTCGCGAGGGCGCCGCTGATGACCGGGCTGCCGATGCGCTCGGACATGTTGAGGATCGCCTGGTCGAGCGGCGTGCCGAGCTGGTTCTCCTTCACGAGGAGGTCGAGCTCCTCGCTCATGGGCGGCTGCACCAGGTTGACGGTCGACTTGATGGCCTCACCGATGGCCGGCGTCGCCTTCAGCGAGTTGGCGAGCATCAGCAGCCAGCCGTCGAGCTGCTCCTCGAGCTTCTCGATGCGCTCGGTCTTCCTCCGCCCGAGCACGACGGGCGGGCCCGCCGCGACCAGCACCATCAGCGCCAGCGTGAGCACGTTGCCCGTGGCCGCGAGGATCACGAGCAGGATGGCGATGACGACCGCCTGCTTCTGGGCGATCGACTGCGCGCTCTCCTTGAGCAGCAGAAAGCGCACGTACTGGTTCAGGTACGCGACGTAGGCGTCCCACTTCTCCTTGAAGGGGCTGTTCGGCAGGCTGATCGCGAGGAAGACGGTCAGCGCCCCGCCGACGGCCATCAGCGCGATCGCGACCCAGCCCGCGATCGGGCTCGCGAAGAAGTCGTTCATCGCGCCTCCTCCTCTCGGGCGCGTCGCGCTCGTCGGGCCGCGCTCACAGGTAGTCTCCGTCGTCCACGAGGCCGTAGGTGATGAACTCGTCGAGGAACGAGGGCAGGTAGCCGGTCGCCCGGAACTCGCCGAGGATCGTCCCGTCCGGCTCCGTGCCCGTGCGGACGAAGCGGAAGATGTCGTTCAGCACGAACTCGCCGTTCTCGTCCAGGCCCGAGACCTCGGTGATGGCGCTGACCCGGCGCGAGCCGTCGCTGAAGCGCGACTGCTGCACGATGATGTGGACGCTGCCGGCGATCTGCTCGCGGATCGCGCGCGAGGGCAGGTCGAGGCCGCTCATCAGGCAGAGCGTCTCGATGCGCTTGACGCCCTCCTCCGGGCTGTTGGCGTGCGTCGTCGTCATCGAGCCCTCGTGGCCCGTGTTCATCGCCTGGAGCATGTCCAGCGCCTCGCCGCCACGGCACTCGCCCACGACGATGCGGTCCGGGCGCATGCGGAGGGCGTTCTTCACGAGGTCGCGGATCGAGTACTCGCCCTTGCCCTCCATGTTCGCCGGGCGCGTCTCGAGGGAGACGACGTGGGGCTGCTCGAGGCGGAGCTCGGCGGCGTCCTCGATCGTGACGACGCGCTCGCGCTTCGGGATGGCCGCGCTGAGCACGTTGAGGAGGGTCGTCTTACCGGAGCCCGTGCCGCCGGAGATGACGACGTTCTTCCGCACCTTCACCGAGCGCACGAGGAACTTCGCCATGCGGTCCGTCATGGAGCCGAAGCCGACGAGGTTCTCGATGGTGAGCGGGTTCTTCTGGAACTTCCGGATCGTGATGCACGCACCGTTGATGGCGAGCGGCTTGATCACGGCGTTCACGCGCGAGCCGTCCTTGAGGCGCGCGTCGACGAGCGGGTTCATCTCGTCGATGCGGCGGCCGAGGGGCGTGACGATGCGCTCGATGACGGCGCGCGCGGACTCGTCGTCCGTGAAGCGGAGATCCGTCGCCCAGAGCTTGCCCCCCTTCTCGATGTAGATCTTGTAGGGGTGGACGACCATGACCTCGCTGACGTCCTCGTCGGCGAGGAGGCGCTCGAGCGGGCCGAGGCCGAGCGCCTCGTCGGCCATCTCGCGCATGAAGGCCTGCTTGTCGGCCGAGGGCGGGATGTCGTGCTGGAGCTGGGTCATGATGCGCGTGAGCGCCTGCATGACCTTCGGGCGCATGATCTCGTCGTCCATCGCCGAGCGATCGAGGCTGACGAGGTCGAGGTGGTCGAGGAGCATGCGGTGCACGCGGCGGCGGAGCTCGACGGCGATCTCCGCGGTGCCTCCGGCGACCTGGAGCACCTCCTCGCCGGCCTCGTTCATCTTCGTCGGGCCGGGCGCGGCCTTCTTCTTCTTCGGCGGCGGCGGCGGGGCGGCCTGCCCGCCCTGGGGCGGCGCGGGCGGCCCGCCTTGCTGCTGCTGGGGCCGGAGCGGCGGCGGAGGCGGATCGCCGATGCGCCGCAGCCGCACCAGGTAGGGCCCGATGCGGAGCGGGATGTTCGGCGGCGTGTCGACCTTGGAGCGCTTGACGCGCTGGTTGCCCATGAGGGTCCCGTTGGCCGACTGGTCGGTCAGCTTGAACCCGCGGGCGCTCGGCTCCACGACGAGGTGCCGCCGGCTCACCTCGGGCGAGGGCAGCACGACGTGGCAGCTCGGATCACGACCGATGACCACGGGCCCCTGCGCCTGGATGGGCAGCTCCTCCACGGACCCGTCCGGCATCTCGATCGCGAGCAGCACGCCAGTCGTCATCGAAGCGCCTCCACCTCCTCAGGCTCTCTCAGTCGTCTTCGTCTTCGGTGGACGTGGTCACGCGCACGCCCTGGACGCGCGGCTGCTCGAGCAGCTCCACCTCGTCGACGCCCCCACGGTACTCCTCGTACGCGCGGATCGCCTCCTGGATGCGGTTGCGCTGCTGGAGCGGGACCGCCTCGACGACGCTGGGCACGATGAACATCAGCGCCTCGCTCTCCTCGAAGCGCCGCGAGTGCGTGCCGAAGAGGGCGCCGAGGATGGGGATCTGGCTGAGGCCGGGGAGACCGGCGCGGGTGCGGGCCTCGGCCCGGGCGATGACGCCGCCGAGGACGATCGCCTGGCCGAGCTCGAGGTTCACGAGGGTCTCGAGCGTGCTGACGCTCCGGCCCGGGACGCCCGTGCCGCGGTCGTCGGCGAGGTCCGAGACGTCGGCCGTGATGCGGAGCTCGATGCGGCCGGTCTCGCGGTCGAAGCGCGGCTGGCAGGTGAGCTCCGTGCCGAACTCGATGGTCCGCAGCTCGCCGCCGAGCGAGCCCTGGACCGGCACGTTGACCTCGCCGCCGGAGGTGAAGGTCGCCTCCGTGCCGTTGGCCGTGATCAGCGCCGCTTGCCGGTAGAGGCGGGCCCAGCCGTTCGACTGGGCGATGTCGACGCGCGGCAGGGCCGAGGCGGCGATGAGGTTGAGCTGGGTGTTGGTGCCCTGCCCGGACTGCCAGAGCGTGTTGAGCTGCGCCGTGCTCGAGTCGGAGCCGATGCTCGACGGGAAGTTGATGCCGATCGCGTGCGAGTAGGTGTCCGAGAGGAGCACGAAGTAGAGGTCCAGGCGGATGTTCTCGCGCGCCTGCACGGAGCCCTCGCGGACCTCCTCCTCCTCGGGCTCGTCGCCCTCGACCGTGATCCGGTACTGGACCTGCGAGCCGTCGCGCATGATGAGCAGCAGCGAGGTCGTGCCCGGCCGCATGCCCACGATGATGAAGCGCGTCTGGTCGCTCGTGAGGCGCACGTCGGCGATGCCGCGCACGCCCTCCGAGTAGCTGCGCACGCCCTCGGCGGAGATGCTGGTCTGCTCCCCCTCCTGGACGGTGAGCTCGCGCGTGTCGCGCTGCGCCTGGGCGGGGGTGGGGGCGGCGATCGCGAGCGCGAGCGCCGCGCCGAACGCGAAGAGGGCCTTACTCGATCCGCTCAATGGTCTGCTGCTCCTCGGGCTGGCGACGAATCTGGATGCGGCGGCGCCGCTCAGCCTCGATCAGATCGGTGTCCGTGGTCTCCGGGACGCCGCCGACGATCTCGACGTCATCCGGGTTTCGAAGGATGAGCTGGAGCTCACCCCGGTCGCGGGCGTGCGTGAGCAGGGTGGCCTGCTCGAGCGTCACGGCGAGGCTCACGTCCCGGCCGCGCCGGTTGTTCGCCTGCTCCGCTTCCTCGTCGCTCTGATCCGGGCCGCCGGTGTCGGCGCCCACGGCGAGGACGAGAACGTTCTGGAGGAGCGGCACGGTCACGCGCTCCTCGCCGCCGGGTCGGTTGGCCGTGAGCAGCACGTCGACGCGATCGCCGGCGCGGAGCAGCCCCCCGAAGGCGCTCGTCACGCCGGTGCGGACGGTCAGGGCACGCATGCCCTCGCGCAGGAGCGTCGAGAGATCGCGGCGCTCGGACGCGGTGGTCGCCAGGTCGGTCCAGAGGAGCGACTGGTTGGCGCGGACGGGCGTGTTCACCCGGATGCCGAGGACGCGCTGCTGGTCCGACGAGAGGACGTGACGGTCCTCCACGTACGCCTGCGGGAGCTGGCGCACGCCGAGCTTCTGCATGGTCAGGGGCTCACCGAGGTCGATGTCCCCGGTGACCATCAGCACCTCGACGGGCTCGCCACCGGCGGCCTCCGTCTCGAAGCGCTTCATGTAGAGACCGAAGAGGGCGACGCCCACGATGGCGACCGCGGCCGCGGCCAAGAGAGCCGTTCGATTCATCTCGCCTCACCCAGCTTGCTCACCGGCCTCCGCCGGCCGGCCGACCATACCTCAGTCATCCTGCGGAGAATAGACCGGATTCGCGTCGGGTTGGGGTTCGTTCCGATGACGCCCCCCGCTCCGCTCGAAGTCGGGGCCGGTCTCGTCCGCCCTCCCCCGACGTGGACAGCTCGCCCCGAGGTCATGCGCAACGCTCCAAGGGGCATGCGCGACTCACGAAACGCGCGCGCACCGCGCGGCCGCGAGCTCAGGGCTCCCGATCGGAGGTCAGCACGGTCGCCGTCGTCGGCGTGCCCTCGGCGCCGGGGGCGACGACCACGGAGACGATGCGCTCGCCCTGGCTCACGGCCTGGATGAGCTGCCCGTCGATGCGCACCCGCTCGCCGTCACGCATCTCGATCGGCGCCCAGCCGGCCTCGCCGAGCGCGTCCCGGTACCAGCGGTCGAGGGCCTCGGGCTCGCTGCCCTCGACGGCGTAGATCGTCATGCTGTAGGGCTTGCCGTCCTCCCAGGCGGAGAGCAGGCGCCGGCTCCCGTCGGGGCGCGGCACGCCGTCCGGGTCGACGCCGACCGCGTCGCCCTCCTCGGGGAACATGTCGAAGACGTCGAGCGGCCCGTCGCTGAAGATGCTGACGAGGTGCGTGCCCCGGCGCCCGTCGGGCTCCTCGAAGGGCGTCGCGTAGAGGTAGCGGAGGGCGCCGATCTCCGAGAGGTCGCCGGTGCGCAGGAACTGCTGGACGCGCTCGCCGAGGCTCTCCGGGTCACCATTCGACTCACCGTCGACCGGGTCCAGGCAGGCGACGACGCCGCGGGAGCCGAAGGTCCGCCGGAGCACGCCGTCGACCTCCTCGACGTCGATGGTCGCGTCGAGCTGGCCGCCGGCCTGGAGCTCGCGCAGCCGCTCGGCCACGTCGTCCTGCTCCATGCACTCGGCCTCGAAGTGGTCGAGGACCGTCTCCACGTCGTGGTCCGTGGTGCCCGTCATCAGGTGCACGGTCTGACCGTTGAAGTGCATGGCGCGCGCCTCCCCCTGCGTGGAGCCGGGGTAGCGCATCATCTCGGCGCCGATGCCGACCATGATCTCCTCGACCTCGGCCTCGGCCTGCTTCACGGCGAGGAAGGTCATCCCCACGTAGAGCGCCACGAAGAAGAGGACGAGGCGGAGCACCCCCGGCAGGGACCGGAGGGCGCGCTGGTGCCAGCGCTCGCGCGGGGCGTTTCGGGGCGTGTTGCGGGCGTCGCGGCTCATGGCGGAGACCTGCTCAGAAGATGCTGTCCCAGACCGAGCTGAAGGCGCTCGACACCAGGTCCCAGAGCGTTTGTCGCTCCGGGTTGCACATGATGGTGTATCGGGTCGTGACGTCGGTGCTGCCCCCGCCGAGGTAGGAGGGGCGATTGAAGCTCTCGGTGGCGGCGATGGTCGTCTCGGTGCCGAGGAGCCCGTCGACGACCCCCGAGAAGATCGGACCGAAGATGGGGATGTCCCCGATGCCTCCGACCGCATCCTCGACGCCGCCGAAGAGACCGCCGGACTCGCCCTCGGTGCAGCTCGGGCAGCCCTCGGAGCCGGCGGAGCCCTCGCACGAGTTGTAGCTGAGCAGCCAGGCCGAGGAGCGCGCCTGGGCCATGGTCTTCAGCTTCGTGTCGGTGGCGTCGTGCACCAGGTACATCAGCGCGAAGATCGCGATGTACGCGGGCAGCATGATGACCGCCTCGGCGTAGGCGGCCCCCTCCTCGTCCCGCAGGAGCGCGCGCAGGCCGCGGCGAAGCGGCGGGCGATGGGTGCGGGTGTGGGTGCGGTACACGGTGTGGATCCTCAGTGGGAGATGAGGTTGCCGAGGAAAGCGGAGAAGCCGCCGCTCCCGCCGCAGGCGCCGCCGGAGCCTCCGGCCTCGGAGCAGGAGTCGGCCACGCTGCCGGCGTCGGCGTCGCCGAAGCTCACGCGACGCAGGCGCGCGCGCCAGGCCATGTCCCACATCCACTCGATGCGGGCCTTGTCCGCCTCGCCGGAGCGCTCGCAGCAGTAGAGGCCGCGCTCGAGCGGGCCGTCGCGCCAGCCCTCGTCCTGGTTCCAGTAGAACTCGGCCTGGGCGAGGCTGAAGTGGGACATCGTCTCGGCGAGGGTCCGGAAGGCCTGCATGACGCCGCCCTCGGCCTCGTCGGGGTTCTCCGCCCAGGTGGCGATGCGCACGCCGGCCTCGCCCGTGCCGGGCAGGTCGTTGGCGTAGGCGATGGCGCGGAGCTGGAAGTCCCCGTCGCCGAGGTAGAGGTCGCCGTCGCCGGAGCTCTCGTTCCGCGGGCAGGCCGTGCGCGGGAAGCCGCGGCTCCGCCAGCGACAGACCTGATCCGGGCAGCCCCACTCGCCGCCGGTGCAGCTGGTGTTCGTGGCCGGCTCGCCGAGCTCCATGGAGACCGTGTCGGTCGAGGTCTTCGTGCAGTTGGAGATCTCGTAGACGATGCGCACGCGGCGGGTGAAGTCCTCCACGTTCGAGGGCGTGGCGCTGGTGCGCATGCGCTCGAGGGCGCGGTCCCGATCGGGGAGTGAGGTGCAGTTCTCGTTCAGGAGACAGGTCGGGAGCGCGCCCGGGCAGTCGCCGTCCGGCACCTCGTACTGGCAGGCGGCCCGCCAGGGACCGAGGCGCGGCCCCCAGCCCTCGCGCTGGCAGATGAGGATGTTGCTCGCGCCGCGCCGGTTGTTCTGCTCGAGGAGCTGCCAGTTGGTCTCGCTCCGCTCGACGGTCTCGCTGCGGACCTCGCAGGTGCCGTCGCCGGGCTCGACCTTGTAGTACATCAGGTACCGGTTCTCTTCCGTGTAGCTGAAGTTCTCGAGGTCCCGGTCGCGGCTCCGGTTGCACTGGCTCGCGGCGTCGGTGGCGTTGTTCTGGCAGTCGTTGAGCTGCCCCGAGTCGAGCGAGGGGATCGTGTAGGTCGTGCCGGGCGCCGACTCGCCGGGGATCTCCGCCTTGTCCGCGCAGGGGCCCCGCGCCTCGAAGTCGCGGTTCTCCTCGCAGGCGGTGCCGTCCATGCACTCGAAGATGCCGACGACCCGGAGCTGGTCCCGGTAGTCGTCGCAGACGCTCTCACGCGCCGACTGGCAGGCCGCCGAGTCGCGGTCGCTCGAGCAGGGAGAACAGCCTGGATAGGAGACGACCGTTCCATCCGGGTTGATGCAGTTCTGCGCGCACGCTTGCTGGACGTCGCTCTCCGGGTAGCCGACTTGGTTCTCGACTTCGACCGAGGGTGGGTCGACCGATTCTCCCGGTCTCGCCCCGCAGAAGTACACGGCGAGGGCGCGGACCATGCCGCCGATGGCGCCGGAGACGGCGTCGCCGATCTTGTCGCCGAAGGGCAGGATGCGGAAGGGCGCGGCCATGAGCTCGGCCACCATCACCGAGGCGCGGTCGCATATCTCGCGCACCTCGTGGTCTTCGACTGGGAGGGCGCCCCATGGGGGCCAGACGAAGCCGAAGGTCGATGGCGGTGAATAGGTGTCCGTCGCCGACATGGTGTCGACGGCTCTCGCCTGTCCGAGCGCGGGCCAGGCCAGGCGTATGGCGTTCTGGATCTGGCTGCAGACCACCGTGACCCGCTTCACGGCGCGCTCGACCTGCTGGATGACGCGGTTGAGCTGGGTGTTCATCTGCCCGAGGGTGGGCAGGGCGGCGCAGCCGACGCCGGGGAAGAAACAGAGGGCGGTCGCGATGATCGTGCCGATGGCGAGGAGCACCTGGACGATCTTCAGGGCGATCAGGATCGCCATGGCGACGGCCATGATGATGTTCAGCAGGACGATCAGGTTCATCCCGCGCGCGTTCATCACGGCGGCCGAGAAGGCGCCGGCGTCGGCGGCGTCCTGCATGCGCTCGCGGAAGGCGATCGACTCGCCGATGCCGACCATGTAGTAGAGCATCCCGACCAGGAACACGGCCATGAAGATGCCCATCAGCATGATGGCGCCGCTCGTGTCCCGGCGGAGGCTGCGCCGCACGGGCCCGTCGACCTGGTGCGCGTCGACCTGGTGCGCGTCGACCCGGTGCGCTTCGAACCGGTGCGCGTCGACCGCCCGCTCTCGGGAGCCGCCCGTGCCCGTGTCGAAGAGCAGGCTTCGCAATCCATCCATCACGGGCAGACCTCGCTGGAGTTGCAGGCGCAGCCGCGGCCCACGTGGCAGGTGTTCGAGCGGCTGATGCAGGTGTCGCCGCAGGCGTAGCCGGAGCTGCAGACGCGGCAGCACGAGCCGCGGTCCACGCAGCTCTCGCTGCCGCCTCCGCTACCGCCGCCGCCGCTGCCCCCGCTCGAGCTGGCGTCGGACTCGGCGCCCTGCTCGCTCGCGTACTGATACTCCGCGCCCTGGTAGAGCATCGTCGACTCGGCGCGGAGGATGTGGAAGCAGGACTGGAGCAGGTTGGCGAGCATGCCGAGGAAGCCGCTGCCCTCGCCCATGATCGGGTACATGGCGCCGCCGAGCTCGTGGTAGCCCTGCTCGCTCTGGCGCCGCAGGTTGAAGGGCGCGTCGCACATGAGCTGCGCGGCCAGGGGCACGGCGCAGTTGAAGAGGTAGGTGACGCGGGTCGTGAGCTCGCTCGGGCTGTCGCGCGAGTAGCTGAAGGACTGCGTGCCGCTGATCTGCGCGTCCTCCGCGCCGGGGCCGCTCGGGAAAGTCACCGAGACGGCCGTGATGTTGTAGGCGAGCCCGCCGACCAGGCGGAGGCCGGCCTCGCCGATGGCCTCGCGCACGCTGTCCGAGCCGCGGCTGTCGATGGCCTGCTGGGGCGTCGGGGCGATGGCGAGGAGCGGCTTCCAGGCGGCCCAGCGGATCGTGTTCAGGCGCGAGTCGCCGCGGAAGCTGAAGGTGCCGCCGAAGTCCATGCCGGCGATCGTGCTGCCGCTCGAGCTGTCCGAGTCGTTGTCGTCCCAGCTGATCTGGTTCTTGGGCGCCTCGTCGGGGCCCCCGTAGCGCGCCGGGTCGTCGGGAAGCACGACGATCGCCGAGCGCCCGGCGGCGTCGGCGGCGTGCTGCACGAGGTTGTCCGCGGCGAAGATCAGCGCGACCTGGATCATGCCCAGGAAGAGCGTGAACATCGGCATGAACACGACGAGGAACTCGACGTAGACCGCCGCCCTCGTGTCGTCCTTCAAGCTCCTGCGCTTCATCGCTTCGTCATGCTCGGCAGCGAGGAGGGAAGCTGCTCCCCCCGTGAAACATTACAAGTTGTGCGTCCGACCGCTGGACACGCGAAATCGTGAAGGGAGCGGACGACCCTTCACCAAGCCCGAGATCCGATCCGTTTCGTTCCGTTCAGATCCAGAGCTGCGGGTAGTGGGCCAGGGTCACCACGACCGCGCCCACCAGGAACGCCCCACCCATTCGCACCTTCGACATGAGGGTCGGTGAGACCTCACGGCGCCAGCTCTTCGGGAGGATGGGGTTCAGGGCGATGAAGAACGAGTTGGCGAGGGTCCGGAGGAGCTTGCCCTCCCAGGTGAGCCGCCCCAGTGCGTAGAGAGCGGCGACCACGAACCCCGCGAGCTCGAACTCGAGCCCGTTGACATAGCCGGCGACCGCACCGATCGCCGCGACCATCTTCACGTCCCCTCCGCCGATGGCGTCCTGCCGGAACAGGAGATAGGGGACGAGACCGCAGATGAAGATGCCCGCGATCGAGACCAACGCCGCCCCCGGGCTCACGAAGAGCGCGAAGGCTGCCGGCGCCAGCACGAGCGGCGGAAGGGTCAACCAGTTCGGTATCTCACCTCGTCGCCAGTCAGTGACCGCCGCCACCAGCGCGAGGCCGATGGCGGCGCACTGACCGACGAGTGCAGCTTTGTAAGGGAGCAAACCGGTGGTCCCTCCCAGCCGACGGCGTCAGCTGCCGAGGCTGGAGATGTTGCTCGTGGAGCCCTCGACCTTCGACTTCACGGCGGAGCCGAACGCCTGCCACGCCACGATGGCGATGACGGCGATGAGGATGAGGATGATGATGTACTCGACCGTCGAGAGGCCGTCCTCGTCCTTGGCGAGATTCTTCTGCTGGAGCTTCTTGAGATCGATCTTCATGGGGCTGACCCTCTCCTTACAAACCTGCTCCCTCAGGGGATGGGCAGCAGGACCATCATGTTCACGTAGCGGTAGAGCGCGAGAAGGGGCAGGCCCAACGCGACCACCGCCGCAGAGCCACCGATGCTGACCATGATGGTCACCATGATGTACTCGACGTAGATCGCACCCGAGGTCTCCTCGAGAAGCGTCGTGCTGGCGTGGGGGACGCGGCGCGCGTCCTCGGACGCACGGCCTCCGGCCCCCCGTGAAATGGCTCGACACGTCTTCACGTGAGTTCCCTCCCGCTCGGCCGTCGTAGCGCGTCCCGGAAGGCGCTGTCAATCGACGGTGCGGTGAAGGTCGGGTGCATGGGATTCGGTTTCCGGGGTGAGGGCTCGGGGCCCTTGCCGTTCGTCGGGAGGGTTTGCAACCGCGGTGCCAGGTAGGCGCCTGTCCTACATGTATCCCGCAAGTCTCGGGGATCAGCGGGCTTTGTTCGAATTCCGCTCGTGGCGAAATGATGAATCCGTGACAGGATGACGCAGATCCGCGGGACCGTAGACCCCACTGGGGTCCCTTCACCCCCGGTTTCCCGAAGCGTGACGCGTAGATGGCGTCGTCGGGCTTTTTCCCACGGGATTCGCGAACATGGCTCACTTGGGGGATGACGCGTTGCGCCATCGCGAGCGCCCGAACGAGGCCCGGGCCGGACGGACCGCGCCATCGTCCGGGGAGCCCGAGCGCTCGCTTCGAGAGGGCCGAACCTTCGGACGAGGACGCTCCGGGGAGCCCGAGCGCTCGCTGCGGGAGGGCCGAATCCTCGATGAGGGCGCTCAGGGGAGGCCGAGCACTCGCTGCGGGAGGGCCGAATCCTCCGTGACGCCGGTGCCGAGCTGGCCCGCGTCCCCGGCGCCCCAGCAGCGGACGCCGCCTTCGTCGGTGAGCGCGCAGCTGCTCGCGAAGGTGGCGGCGCCGGCGGCGATGGGCGGGAGCCCGCTCGGCGAGACGGAGGGCCGCTGCGGGCCCGGCGCGGCGAGACCCGTCTGCGAGCGCTCGTTGGCGCCCCAGCAGCGGACGCCCCCGCCGGCGACGTTCGCGCAGGTGTGGCGGGCGCCGGCGAAGAGGCCCTCGGCGACCAGCGCGTTGCCCTCGTCGTCCTCGAGCGGGACCTGGCGAGGGCGCTGGACCTGCGGGACGAGGCTCGCGTCCCCGGCCTGCCCCGCGTCGTTCGCGCCCCAGCACCAGACGCCTCCGTCGGCGTCCAGGCCGCAGGCGTGGGCCGCGCCCGCGACGATCAGGGTGAGCGGCACGTCGATGCGCGCGTCCGTCTCGGGGTCGCGGAAGTCGAGCGCGACGGGGCGGAGCCGGTCGACCAGGGTCCCGCTTCCGAGCTGGCCCAGGTCCCCGGCGCCCCAGCAGAAGGCGGCCCCGTCGCTGCGCAGGGCGCAGGCGTGGGCGGCGCCGAGGGCGACCGAGTCGGCCAGGAGCTCGACGTCGTCCGTGGCGCCGACGACGCGCTGGGGCACGCTCCGGTCGGCGCCGGCGCCGGTCCCGAGCTGGCCCCGCTCTCCGGCTCCCCAGCAGAAGACGGCGCCGTCACTGCGGACGGCGCAGGCGAAGCCGCCGGTCGTGAAGCGGGCCGTCGCGACCTGGACGGGCGAGGCCCCGGAGTCGCCGACGAAGTCCGCCACGGGGAGCGCCCGGTCGTGGGCGACGGAGCTGCCGTCGCCGAGCTGACCGCGATCGTTGGAGCCCCAGCAGCGCACGACGGGCACGTCGTCGTCGTCCGGGACGAGCGCGCAGGCGGGGTTCCCGAGCGCGAGGGCCGTCGCGCTGCCGGCGCCGTTGGTGAGCGGCGCGGGGCTGGCGGCGCCGCTGCCCCAGCAGAAGATGCCCTCCCGCTCGCCGACGCCGCCGTCCTCGTCGAGCTCCTGAACGCGGGCGCAATAGCCGTTGCTGCCGGAGAAGAGGGCGAGGGCGCGACCGAGCGCGGCCTGATCGTCGCAGCCGAGGGCGAGCAGCATCAGCAGCGAGACGCCGAGGAAGCGGAGCATGGGCGAGAGGGTAACGCGCATCGGGGGCGGCGCGGCGACGAAGGCACGGCGACCACCAAGAAGCGCGGTGCGGGCCGCGGTCGTGAACCCTCGTTGCAACGTGTGATTGCGCACGGGCGGGCGCGCGAGGGCGCCGCGCCCCGTGAAAGAGTGGCCGCCGTGCTTGGCTCCCCCCTTCGCTTCCCCCTCCCCGCCCTCCTCCTCGGCCTCGCCGCCGCCTGCGCCGGCGAGCCCCCACCCGGCGCGCGCAGCGAGGCGATCGTGGACGGGACGCGGGAGACCGGCGAGGAGGCGGTCGTGCTCGTCAAAGTCGTCGGCGGCGTGGGGCTCTGCACGGGCACGTTCATCGCGCCGACGGTGGTGCTGACGGCGAAGCACTGCGTGCAGCAGGCGGGCGCGGACGCCCCCTACCCGCTCGGGCTGCTGACGATCGGCGTGGGCCACGACGTGCGCGACACGGTCGACTACCGGGTGCGGCGCGTGGACACGACGCCCGGCGCCTACTTCTCCGGGGGCGGGCTGAGCGGCGCGCTCGTCGGGGAGGACGTGGCGGTGATCACGATCCGGCCCGACCGGGACGGCAACCTGCCCGACGTGACGCCGCTGCCCGTCTACCGCGGCGACGCGGCGGAGCTCGTCGGGGAGGAGATGACCTTCATCGGCTTCGGGCAGACGCCCGAGGGCGGGAGCGGGCAGAAGTTCACGACGACGGGGACGATCACGAGCGTCGACTCGGGCGTGCTCTTCTCGGCGCAGAACATCTGCTCGGGGGACAGCGGCGGCCCGATGATCTGGGAAGACGCCCCGGGCGGTCGCGCGATCGTCGGCGTGGCGAGCTTCGGCCAGGCGACGGTGTCGGGGCCCAGCTGCCCGAGCTCGCGAGACGGGCACAACCGGGTGGACGTGCTGATGGGCGTCATCGACGCGGCGCTCTACGAGGCCGGGGAGTGCCCGGAGGAACGCGACGAGACCTGCAACTCGCTCGACGACGACTGCGACGGGACGATCGACGAGGGCTGCAGCGGGCTCGGCGAGGCCTGCGCGGAGGACGCGGAGTGCGCCTTCGCGCAGCTGCCGGAGGCGTTCGGGCGGGGGCTCGCGGGGCTGCCGGAGAACCCGGTGGTCTGCGGGGAGACGCCGGCCGGGCGCGTGTGCACGCGGGGCTGCGATCCGCAGCAGCCGGTGGCGAGCTGCGCGAGCGTGCCGCACCCCTTCGCGCGGGGAGAGACGCTGGCGACGCCGGACGCCTTCTGCGCGGCGGCCGAGGGGGGCTGCGGCGGGACCTGCGTGGCGGGCGTGCGCGGCCTGCTCGCGGCCGGGGAGCCCTGCGCGGCGGATACGGACTGCTCGACCCTGGCCTGCGTGGATCCCGGGGACGGGGAGCGGCGGTGCCTCCATCGCTGCCGCGGCGGCGCGGGCGGCTGCCCGGTCGAGACGGTCTGCGCGGCCGGCGAGGGCGCCTGCAGCGCCTGCGTGGACCCGGGGCTGGTGGCCGGGGCGCGGAGCCTCGGCGAGCCCTGCGCGACGGATGGGGAGTGCGGCTCGGGGCTCTGCGTGACGGACGGCGAGGCGCGCTACTGCTCGGTGGCCTGCGACTCGGGCGTGGACTGCGCCGAGGACTTCCACTGCCGGGCGGGGGCGTGTGTGCGGGGGCGCCTCGGGCGGGACGGCGCGCCCTGCCTGGTGGCGGAGGACTGCCAGGGGGAGCGGCGCTGCGAGGCCGGGCTCTGCGCGAGCGCGTGCGAGACCGCCGACGATTGCGAGGCGGATGGCTTCGCGTGCACGGCCGGGCTCTGCCAGCCGGAGACGGCGCCGCTCGGCGCGGCCTGCGCGAACGACGGGGAGTGCCTGGACGGGCGCTGCCTCGTGGAAGAGGACCGCGGGTTCTGCACCGCGAGCTGCGGCGGCGCCGGGAGCTGCCCGCCGGGGCTCGCCTGCATCGACGTCGGGGGCGAGCTGGTCTGCGCGTCGCCCGAGCGGGCGGCGGCGGCGAGCGGCGGAGAGGGGGGCGGCTGCTCGGCGGGCGGCTCGGGCACGCCGGGCGGGGCGCTCCTGTTCCTCGCGGCGCTGGCGCTCGCGGGCCGGCGCCGTCGTCGCGTCGGCGGCCGGCTCGGCTGAACGCGGCTCGGCTCGACGCGGCTCGGCTGCACGCAGCTCGGCTGCACGCGGCTCGGCTCGACGCGGCTCGGCCGGACGCGGCTCGGCGGATCGGAGCTCGGGTGTTCGTGCTCGGCCGGCGTGGCCGAGCCGGGGTCCTCCCCCTCGCCAGGGCCGTCGTGGGGGCGGTAGGGTCCGCCTCGATGATCACCCCGGAGAGACTCACGCAGCTCGGACGCCTCGCCGAGGTCGTCCCCGCCCCGGACGGCTCCTGGCTGGCCGCGGCCATCGCCCGCCTCGACGAGGACGACGCCGCCTACGTGCACGACCTCTGGCGCATCCCGCTGGACGGCGGCGTGCCCCGAAAGCTCACGCGCGGACCCTGGGACGATCGCTCGCCGCGCTTCCGGCGCGACGGGAGCCTCTGCTTCCTCTCGAACCGGGCGCACGGGAAGAAGCCCGAGGAGGGCGAGGAGAAGCGCGCGCAGGTCTGGGTGCTGCCCGAGGACGGCGGCGATCCACGGCGCCTGACGGACGAGCCGCTGGGCGTGCGCGACTTCCGGCTCGCGGCGAACGCGGACGTGATGGTCGTGCTCGCGGACGTCTGGCCGGGCGTGGCGCACGAGGAGCAGCGGGCGCACGCGAAGGAGGTCTCCGAGAAGGGGCCGAGCCTTCTCCACTACACGCGCATGCCCGTGCGCTACTGGGATCGCTGGGAGCCGGCGGCCTCGCCGCACCTGATCGCCTACACGAGCGAGGGGGAGGAGCGCCGGGACCTGACGCCCCGGGCGCATCGGGCGCATCGGGACGTGGGCTGGGATCTCTCGGCCGACGGCGAGCGCGTCGTGATCGGCAGCCGCGAGACCGTGCACGCCGACCGCATCGAGGACGTCTGGCTGGCGATCCTCTCGGTGAAGGGCGCGCCGGATGCGGAGCCGATCGAGCTCGGGCGGGGGCGCCGGAGCAGCCACCAGGCGCCGCGCTTCAGCCCCGACGGCTTGCGCGTGGCGACGGCGCGGACGACGCGGCGGGAGGGCGAGCTCTACGCGCACGACCTGGTGCTCTACGACCTCGAGGGGCGCGAGCGCGTCCTGGACGAAGGCTGGGATCGCTGGGCGACGCCCGAGTGCTGGGTCGACTGGAACACGCTCCTGGCGCGCTACGACGACCAGGGGAACGTGCGGCTCGCGCGGGTGGACGCGGCGGGCAAGGGCGTGGAGAAGCTGCCCTTCGAGGGGAGCTACGGCGGGGCGCATCCGCTGCCCGAGGGGCAGGGCTTCGTCGGCGTGGGGCATACGCTGCTCCAGCCGCCGCGGGCGTTCCGGCTGGTGGGCAGCGTCATGGAGTGGCTGGCCGACCCGAGCGGCTGGGAGCCGGACGAGGTGGCCGAGGTGGAGGTCGAGGACCTCGCCTTCGCGGCGCCGGACCCGGTGGAAGAGGGTGGCGAGCCGGCGACGGTGCGGGGCTTTCTGCTGAAGCCGCCGGGGGAGGGGCCGCATCCGACGCTGCTCTGGATCCACGGCGGGCCGATCTCCCAGTGGTCCGACGGCTGGCACTGGCGCTGGAACCCGCTCGTGCTCGTGCAGGCGGGCTACGCCGTGGCGCTGCCGAACCCGCGCGGCTCGACGGGCGAGGGGCACGCCTTCACGGCGGGCATCTGGGGGAACCGCTGGGGCGAGGCCTGCTACCGGGACCTGATGGCGGTGAGCGACGGGCTCGCCGCGCGGGAGGACGTGGACGAGGGGCGGCTGGTCGCCATGGGCGGGAGCTTCGGCGGCTACATGACGAACTACCTCGGGGGCCGGACGGAGCGCTTCGCGGCGCTGGTGTCACACGCCGGGCTCTGGGATCTGCGCGCCTTCTACGGGGTGACGGATGTGCCGAGCTTCTTCGGCATGCAGAACGCGTCGACGCCCTGGGAGGGAGAGATCGACAAGCACTCGCCGCATCGGAACGTGGGGAGCTGGGAGTCGCCGGTGCTCATCCTGCACGGCAGCCGGGACTACCGGGTGCCGGTCGGGGAGGCGCTGGCGATGTTCGAGGCGCTGCAGGCGCACGGGGTGGAGAGCGAGCTGGCGGTCTTCCCGGACGAGAACCACTGGATCCTGAAGCCGCGGAACGCGCGGGCCTGGTACCGCACGGTGATCGACTTCCTGAACCGCAAGCTCGCCTGACGCCCCGGCGCCCCGAGCGACCCGCTTCGGCGCTCGGAGCCCGGTCGCTGGCGGCCGTCAGCCGAACTTCATCTCGAAGAGGGCGTAGAAGGCGCGGAGGGACATGGCCTCGCCGCCCTTGGGGCGGCCGGGGCGGTCGCCGTTGTTGAAGGCCATCAGGTCGACGTGCGCCCAGCTCACCCCCGCGTCGACGAAGCGGCGCAGGAAGAGCGCGGCGGTGATGGCGCCGCCGTAGCGCGTGCTCGAGGTGTTCGAGACGTCGGCGACCTTGCTCTCGAGGTAGCGGTCGTAGGGGTCGTGGAGCGGCAGGCGCCAGAGCGGGTCCTGGGCGCCGAGGCCCTGGCAGAGGATCTCGCCGGCGAGCGTGTCGTCGTTGCAGAAGAGCGCGGGGAGCTCGGTGCCGAGGGCGACGCGGGCGGCGCCCGTGAGCGTGGCGAAGTCGAGGAGGATCGCAGGCTTCTCCTCGCAGGCCTCGTGGAGCGCGTCGCAGAGGATCAGGCGCCCCTCGGCGTCGGTGTTGCCGACCTCGACGGTCAGCCCCTTCCGCGTCTGGAGCACGTCGAGGGGCCGGAAGGCGTTGCCGTCGACGCTGTTCTCGACGGCGGGCACCAGCACGCGGAGCCGCACCTTCAGGCCCGCGTCCATGATCGCGTGCGCGAGCCCGAGCGCGTGCGCGGCGCCGCCCATGTCCTTCTTCATCAGGAGCATGCCGCTCGCCGGCTTCAGGTCGAGGCCGCCGCTGTCGAAGCAGACGCCCTTGCCGACGAGCGTCAGCTTCGGGTGCTCCTCGTCGCCCCAGGTCAGATCGATGAGCCGGGGCGCGTTCGCGCTCGCGCGGCCCACGGCGTGCACGGCGGGCCAGCCCTGCTTCAGCAGATCGTCGCCCCGCACCACGGCCACCTTCGCGCCGTGCCGCTCGGCGAGGAAGTGCGCCGTGTCCTCGAGCTCGGCCGGGCCGAGGTCGTTGGCGGGCGTCGTGATCAGATCGCGCACCAGGTAGGTCGCCTCGGCGAGCCGCTTGACCCGGCCGCGGTCGGCGCCCTCGGGCCAGACCAGCTTCCGCGCGGCGCGCTTGGGGGCCTTGTACTTCTCGAAGCGGTAGGCGGCGAGGGCCCAGCCGAGGGCGGCCGCTTCGGCGTGGGCGGCGTCGATCTCGCCCTCGAGCGCGTAGCGTCCCTTCGGGAGCGCGCCGCGGAGGCGGGCGTAGGCGAAGGGATCGGGCTCGTCCGGGCGCACGAAGAGCACGCCCCAGAGCGAGCCGTCGCGGGCCGGGAGCGTGAGCACGCGGCCCGCCTTGGGGCGGAAGCCCTGCGCCTTCACCCAGCCGCGGACGGAGGCGGCCTGCTTCTTCACCCAGCCCTTCACGTCGGCGCGCGGTACGACGTGGACCTTCACGGTCGTCTTGGTCGGGCGCGCGGCGAAGAGGGCGCCCAGAGAGGCGAAGGGGTCGGGGGTCGGAGCGTTCGAGTCGGCCAAGGTCTTCCTCCTGAGGCCGGCGAGAGTGCCACAGGGGCGGGCACGCCGTCTTCCGCCGGGCCCTTCCGCCGGTGGTCTGGGCCCCGGCCTCCCTCGACAGGCCCGGCCGAGGGTCCTAGACCGGAGGCGTGGCGGAGAAGAAGCACGACGGCGGCAAGCACCGGGGCAGCGGCCGGAGCTCGCCCTATGGGCTGAGCCGGCTCGCGCCGGCGATCACGCTCGTCGACGTGGCGAAGGAGATCGAGCGGGCCGACGAGATGATCGGGCAGACGACCTCGTCGAAGCTCAAGCTCATCGCCGACCAGATCCGCTTCCTCCAGGAGCAGGCGCGGGGGATCCTCGAGGACGCCAAGCGCGACCTCGACCTGCACCGGGCCGACTGCGCCTTCTCGCGGCGGATCGGGCACGTCTACCACCTCTACGAGCGGGACGACGGATCGCTCTACTGGTCCATGGTCTCGCTCGAGGAGTGGGGCGGGGAACCGCCGCACGCCTACGCGGGCTCCTACCGGCTCGGGCCGGACCAGTCGTGGACCCCCGTCGAGGAGATCGACGACGAGGTGGATCTGGACCCGCTCACCGGCGAGGCGATCGTGCGCAAGCTCCTGCCGGGCTGACTCCGGCGACGGGCGGAGTCCGTCGAGGCGCCCCCGACCGGTGCTCGATCATCGGTGGATCCGCGGAGACGCTCGCTCCGTCGACCGAGCGCCCCGCAGAGCCAGTATCTCGGCAGGCCGCGGGCCGCTGCGGTAGGCTCGGCGGTCGTGATCGGCCGGGGCGTAGACAGCCAGGGGTGTGGAGCGAGGCGGGGCGCGGGGACTCGCGCGCGGCGCAGCGCCCTGCTCGCCCTCGTCCTGCTCGGCGCCCTCGCCCCCGGGCCCCTCGCCGCGCAGGACGCGGAAGACGAGGAGGCGCAGGCGCGCGAGCTCTTCATCGAGGGCGCCCACGCCTACCAGGCCGAGGACTACGACACGGCGCTCGAGGCCTTCACGCGCTCCTACGCGATCCGCCCGGTGCCCGTCGTCCTCTTCAACCTCGCCCAGACGCTCCGCTTCCTCGGCCGGGCGGCGGAGGCCGTGGATGCCTTCGATCGCTATCTCGAGACCGAGGACGAGGTGCCCGAGGAGCGGCGGGTGGCCATCGAGGACGCCGTCGCGGAGCTCCGCGCCGAGCTCGCCCCGGTGCGGCTGATCGTGGACACGCCGGGCGTGGAGGTGCGGGTGGGCGAGCGCCTCCTCGGGACGAGCCCCTTCCCCGAGCGCGTGTGGGTGACGCCGGGCTCGCGCCGCTTCGAGGCGACGAAGGAGAACCACGAGCCGGCGACGCGGACGGTCGAGCTCCGCGCCGGTGAGGAGGCGACGGTGCGGCTGGCGCCCCAGGCGCTGCCTGCCGAGGGCACGCTGGTGGTGACGGCGAGCGTGGACCCGGCGGTGGTCTCGGTCGGCGAGCGCCGCATCGGCGAGACGCCTCTCGAGCTTCCCTACCCGGCCGGCGAGCTCGAGGTGGAGGTCGAGGCGCCCGGCTACCGGAGCTTCGCGGAGGTCGTGGAGCTCGCCGATGGGCAGCGGCTCGAGCTGCACGCCGAGCTGACGCCGCGGCTCCGGCTCGCGGAGAAGTGGTGGTTCTGGGCGACGCTCGGCGGCGTGGTGGTGCTCGGCGTGGTGGCGGCGCTGGCGGCGACGCTGCCGGCCGATACGCAGCCGCTCGAGGGCACGCTGCCGACGGTCCGAGCGCTGGAGCTGGGGCCGTGAGGCGGGACGCGCTCGTGACGGGGGCCGCGCTGGCCATGCTGCTGGCGCTCGGGGGCTGTGGGGACGGAACGCCCACGCAGCTCTTCGTCTGCTACGGGATCGATCCGGAGCTGGTGGCGCCGGACACGGTCGTGCGCGCCTGCGTGCGGAGCGACGAGGGCGAGGCGCTCTTCGGCTGCGACGAGACCTCCGTCTTGAGCCTCGGGCAGACCGGCGCCGTGCTCAGCCAGGCGGTGGTGCAGGGTGGCGCGGAGCGGGTGCGCATCTCGCTCGCGGGGGAGGTGACGCGACCCGGTCCCGGCGGGACCACGCGCACCGTGCCGGTCGAGCAGGCGCTGGACGTGCCCTTCGTGCCGGGCGAGATCATCGACGTGACGTTGCGCCTCGAGCCGAGCTGCCTGGATCGCACCTGCACGGACGGAACGACGTGCATCGATGGCGCCTGCGTGGACGCGTCGGTGAACGAGCGCTGCCTGACGCCCCACGGGATGCTGCCGCGCGAGGGCTGCACGGATCCGCGCCTCGTCGCTGCGTGCCCGGCGCCCTTCGACGACTGAAGGCGCTCGCTCTCGCTTCGCGTTCGCTCGCTCTCGCTCGCGGCTTTCCGCTCTCCGCCGTCCGCTCTCCGTGGGGGGCGGACCATCGCGCCGGCGGCGGCCGCGTTCGCGTTCGCGGAGAGAAGGGGCGTGGATGCGCGCGGCTTGGCTCGCTCTCGCTCGCGGCTTTCCGCTCTCCGCCGTCCGCTCTCCGTGGGGGGCGGACCAACGCACGGGCGGCGGCCGCGTTCGCGGAGGACGGGGCGTGGATGCGCGCGGCTTCGCTCGCTCTCGCTCGCGGCTTTCCGCTCTCCGCCGTCCGCTCTCCGTGGGGGACGGACCATCGCACAGGCGGCGGCCGCGTTCGCGGAGGACGGGGCGTGGATGCGCGCGGCTTCGACCGGGGCGTCCTGCGGACGTCGGGAGGTCCGAGCGGGACCGGGGAGATGCCGGCGCGACGTCGAGCGAGCCCGATATCTTCTTGATCTCGGATGCTTGCGCGATGCGTGGCGCAAGGCGCGGGAACGCTCGAGACGGAGAAGTTGAACTTGACGTCAGGTTCAACTTTGGTTGCTCTCGCTTCGCGTCCGCGGACCGTGGCTCCGTGGCTTCACGCTCGACGCCCCCTTCTCTCCGCGAACGCGGCCTCTGCGCGTCGTCGAGCGGCCCGCTGCGGACGCGGACGGCGAGCGGACGGCCGCGAGGCGAGCGGGAGCGACTCAGGGATAGGAGAGGTCGATCTGCATGCCGAGCCGGCGCATGGAGCTGTCGCGCATGGTGCTCCGGCGCATCGTGCTCGCGCGCATGGTCGTGCTGCGGCGCGGACGCCGGCGGCGCATCACCGTGGCCTCGTCCTCTTCGACGGTGTCCACCTCGGCGACCTCGGGCTCGTCGGTCTCCGTGATCTCCGGGAGCGCCTCGGAGACCTCGGGCAGCGGCTCGCGCTCGGTCGGCAGATCGAGCGGCGGCAGCTCCACCTCGAGCGGCTGGCGGAAGATCCCGTCGTAGCGCCAGAGCTCCCGCTCGCCGAGTAGCGCGCGCACGTGGTGCACCTCGTCGCTCGGCTCCACCTCCATCCGCGGTACCTCGAGCACCGCTCCGTCGACCTCGAGCGTGACCCCGTCCGGCACCTGCGTGAAGACGATCTCCACCGGCGCCGGCGGCCCGCTCGGCTCGACGACGACCGGGGCCGCCGAGGTGGGCTCGGGCGCCGAGGGCTCGTCCGGGCTCAGGGCCCAGGCCGTGAGCCCGAAGGCCAGGCCGAGGATCGCCACGCCCCCCGCCGCGAAGAGGCCGAGCTGGCGCCGCGTGAGCCCGAGGGGGGCCTTCGCGGACTGCTCGAGCGTGGGGGTCGGCGTCAGCTCCAGCGGCGCGGGCGGCGCGGCCCCCTCGAGCTCGGCGACCCGGGGCCGCGGCGAGATCCCGCTCTCGGAGGGTGTGAGATCGACCCCGACGAGCCGGAGCTCCTCCGAGGGGACGTCGCCGTCCTGGGGCCGGTCGGGCGCGTAGAACGCTGCGTCCTCGCCCACCGGCACGGCCCGGCCGAGCAGCCGCCGCACGAGCCGCGTCTCGCTCGCGGCCTCTTGGCTCGCCATCCACGTGCGGAGCGCGTGGGCGAGGCTCTCGCAGCTGTCGAAGCGGTCGGTGGGGCTGCGGCGAAGCGCGCGCATGACGATGCGCTCGAGGGCCGGCGGGCAGGGCCGCACGCTCGAGGGCTTCGGCGTGGGCTCGTGGAACATCGCGTTCATCGTGAGGATCGGATCCTCGCGGGCGTAGAGGCGCGCTCCGGTGAGCATCTCCCAGAGCACGATGCCGAGGGAGAACTGATCGGCGCGTCCGTCGACCTCCTTCCCGCGGGCCTGCTCCGGCGCCATGTAGGGGAGCTTGCCCTTGATGACGCCGCTCTCCGTGCGGTTCTGCTGGTAGGCGCTCTTCGCGATGCCGAAGTCCAGCACGCGCACGTGCCCGTCGCGCGTGAGGAAGAGGTTGTGCGGGGAGATGTCGCGGTGGACGAGGTCGATGGGCTGCCCGGCCCGGTCGCGCTTGCGGTGCGCGTAGTCGAGGGCGCTGGCGGCCTGGGCGACGATCGCGGCGGCAGCGTGCGGCGGGACGGCCTCGTGCTGGGCGCCGAGGCGCTGGAGCACGGTCCAGAGGTCGCGCCCCTTGAGGAACTCCATGACGATGCAGGGGCGCCCCTCGAGCTTCGTCACGTCGTGGATGTGCACGATGTTCGGGTGCGTGAGCATCGCGGCGACGCGGGCCTCGCGCATGAACATCTCGACGAAGCGCTCGTCCTCGGCGAGGTGCGGGAGGATCGCCTTGATCACCACGGGCCGCGTCACCTCGCCGTCCATCCGCTGGGCAGCGAGGAAGACCTCGGCCATGCCGCCGGTGCCGAGCTTACGGACGAGGCGGTACTGGCCGAGCGATTGGGCCTTCAGAGCGGGCATCGCGCCGGACGGCATGGTCACCCCCGCGTGGGGAGGGGTCAATCGCTTGGGCGCGCTGAGCGCGCGCGGGAGGGGGGACGGGGCGTCGGGGCGAGGCGGGGGCGAGGGCGCGCGGCGGTGGGCGGCGGAGTGGTCGGAGCGTAGCGGGGGCTCAGCGGCCGCCGAGGAGGTCTTCCATGCGGGCGCGGTCGCGGGCGGGGAGGTTCTCGGTGACCTGGCGGCACTCCTCGGCGTGGGCGACGGCGTAGCGGGGGAGCAGGCAGCGGCGGGCGGGCTCCGGGAGCTGCTCGCAGGCGTCGACGAAGAGCGCCCGCGGCGGCATCTCGCGCACCTCGTCGGGGAACTGGGCGGCGACGGCCCGCACCATCGCGCGCACGGACTCGTAGGCCGCGTCGCACTCGCTCGCGCCGACCTCGTGCTCCTCCGCCTCGGCGAGGGCCGTGGCGACCGTGTCGTCCACGTCGGGGCCGTCTTCCGCGCCCTCGCCTTCCCCGCCGGCGTTCTCGGCCGCGGCGGGGACCACCTCCGGCGGGAGCGGCGGCACCCCGGTCCCCTCCTCGGGGGCTTCCTCGGCGCCGTCCTCGGCGGCCCCTTCGTCGGCGCCGCGATCGCCCGAACGGTCCGCGGCTTCGGCCGGCGGCCCCTCCTCCCGCTCGACCCGCTCGTGGAGCTCCCCCTCTCCTCCCCCACCGCACGCGGCGAGCATCAGGGCGATCAGCAGAGCGCACGGCGGGCGGCGGGCGTCCATCCCGCGCTCATGGCCGCCCCGGAGCCCCACCGCAAGGGCGATGCTGGGGTCCAGCCACCCCGGGATCCCCCTCGATCCGGCCATTCGAGTGGCCGGCTCTCACCACCGAGACACGCCCTGCGCCCGGAAATTCACCCAGCTGGCGCGAGATCCAGGTGGCTCGGATCTTGTAGACTTGCACCCACGATGTCTTTTTCGGCCGGCCTTCGCTTCGCGCTCCTCCCCGCGCTCTCGCTCGCCCTGACCGCCCTCGCCGGGTGCGCCGCCGAGACGCTCGACGCCGACGACGAGCCCGAGTGCCTCGACGATCGCGACTGCGCGATCGGCCTCGTCTGCGAGAGCGGCCTCTGCCTGCCGCCAGGCACGGACCCGACCGATCCCACCGATCCGACCGATCCCGGCGACCGCATGTACTGCGACGACGCGAGCGACTGCCCGGAGGAGTACACCTGCGAGGAGCGCGGCGCGGTCCGCATCTGCATCCCGCCGGAGGTCGAGGGCCCCGACTGCGGCGACTGCCCCTTCCCGGGCGAGTGCCGCGACGGCGTCTGCGTGATGCCCGACGACGAGGGCGCCTTCTGCGAGTTCGACCCCGAGTGCGGCGAAGGCATGCTCTGCATCGCCGGCCGCTGCACCCCCGACCCGCGCATCCCGCGCACCTGCCTCGACGGCGAGGAGTGCCCCGACGGGCTGATGTGCACCATGGACGGGCGCTGCGTCTGCACCCGCACGGCCGACTGCCCGGTCGGCACGATCTGCTCGCCCGAGGGCGAGTGCGTGCCCGACGACGACGGCTGCATCGCCGACGACGAGTGCCCGGCGGGCATGCTCTGCGACCGGGGCGTCTGCATCCCCGGCGACGCCTGCGACACGGTCCACCCGGACCTCTCCACGCCGCGCGAGTGGGAGGTCTCGAGCGTCTACAACCTCCGCGAGGCGCTCCCGGGCTGGCTCGACGACTTCCTCGACGCCGTCTCCGGGCCCTTCCGCTTCCTCGCCGGCGACAGCGACGACCCGGACCTCGGCCTCCCGGGCTTCATCGAGGGCGCCATCGGCGCGGCCATCCGCGGCTGGGCCGAGGACAACCTCCCGCCCTGGGCGCTCCGGGCCATGGGCGGCGTCGCCGACCTGAACGACATCCTCAGCACCTGGCTCGTCCAGGAGATCATGCGCCTGACGCCCGGCGAGGAGCGCGACGCCTACCGCGGCGAGAGCGAGTGGATCGAGGTCACCTTCGAGTACCGCGGCGACCGGCTCACGGGCCGTCCCGAGGACATCATCGACTGGAGCTACGACCCGGACACCTTCGACGCGCAGGCGGTCTGCGGCACCTTCAACGTCGAGCGCCACGACGTGAACGTCGGCATCGGCGCCATCATCTCCTGGGCCGTCGACGCGGTGGTCTTCGAGGCCTCGGACGGGCGCTACACGGGCCTCCGCGACATGGCCGACACGCTGCGCATGAACCTCTGCGGCGAGGCCGGGCGGATCGCGACGCGGGTCTGCAACGACCTGGCGGACTCGATCCTCTGCGCGGGCGTCGGCAGCGGCGCCGAGAGCTGGTGCAACTCGAGCGTCGAGTCGCTGCTCGACGTGGCCCTGAGCGCGGTCGAGGAGGCGCGGCTCCGCCTCGACGTGATGCGCCTCGGGGGCTACGCGACGATCGTCAGCGGCACGCGGCTCGAGCCTGGCGTCTGGGAAGGCTCGCTGGTCGGCGGCGACTTCACGGGCAGCTGGTCCGCGCGGCGCTGAACGGCGCGTCGAAGCCGGAGCGCGGGGAGGGAGCCCATCTCGTCCCGTCGCGCTCGCGAGGGCGCCCCACTCGCCCGCACGGGCCGTCCCGGGCGCTCGCGCTCCGCGCTCCCCTTCGATGACGAACAGCGTTCGTGAGCGCCCCGAAAGGTGGGTGAGGTCGCGGCGTCCGGTGTAGGCTGCGTGCCATGAGACGAGAGCGGACGGCGGCCTGGTGGCTGGCGGCGGCCTTGGTCGCCGCGCCGACCTGGAGCGCCGCGGCCCAGACCGAGGGCGGCGCGAGCGCGGACGACGCGACGGCCGAGGCGGAAGACGACGCGGGCGCCGAAAGCGAAGCGAGCGCCGAAGGCAGCGCCAGTGCCGAAGGCAGCGCCAGCGCCGAAGGCAGCGCCAGCGCCGAAGGCAGCGCCAGCGACGGGGAGGACTACGACCCGCGCCAGATGCGCACCGAGGGGCTCGACGACGAGGCCGCGCGCTCGCGCTTCCGGGTCGGGCAGACGCTCTACGACGAGGGGCGCTTCCTCGAGGCCGCCCGCGAGTTCGAGCGCGCCTTCGAGCTCTCCCAGCGCGCCTCGCTCCTCTTCAACGCCTACCTCGCCTACCGCGACGCCGGCCAGCTCGCCGACGGCGTGCGCACCCTCGACGCCTACCTGACGAACGCGCCGGACGTGGCCGACGCCGAGCCGCTCCGCCACCGGCTGGAGGCCATGCGCGAGACGCTCGCCGAGCAGCGCGAGCGGGAGGCGGCGGAGGAGGCCGAGCGTCAGGCGCTCCAGGAGGAGCGCGAGCGGCTGGCCCGCGAGGCCGAGGAGGCGCGCCGGCGCGCCGAGCTGGCCGAGGCCGAGGGGGGCGTCAGCCCGGTCGGCATCGTGGTCGGCGGCGTCGGCGTGGGCATGCTCGCCGGCGGCCTGGTGAGCGGGCTGCTCGCGAACGGTCAGTTCGACGACATCGAGGCCGCCTGCCCGGACCAGCGCTGCGTCGTCGGCTTCGACCTCGAGGGCGAGCGCGCGACCCAGGACCGGCTCAACCGCACGACCGACGTGCTCCTCTTCGGTGGCGCCGCCGTGACCCTCACGGGCCTGGTGCTGCTCTTCGTCCTCGACCCCGCGACGGACGACGACGACGCCGGCGCCCCCGCGAGCGCGTCGGCGAGCTGCGGCCCGACCGGGTGCCGCGCGGACCTCACGGGGGACTTCTGATGCGACCCGCTCTTGCTTCTCTTCCGGCCGCGGCGCTGCTCGTCGCGCTCCCTCTCGGCGGCTGCTTCGCCCTCAACGACACCGGCGACTTCGAGGTCGACGAGGGCTGCGACCTCCAGCTCGAGCTCCGCGACTTCGCGCCGCACGTGCGCGACCGCTTCGAGGTGCGCCTGGTGCAGCCGCGGGCGAACCCGGACGCCCTCGCCGAGCTCCAGGCGCTCGCGCTCTTCGAGCCCCTCGACAGCCCCTTCCTCTCGCTGCGCATGCCGAACGCCGTGGCCCCCCTCGAGGACGCGACCCGGCCGCGCTCGGCCATCGACTTCTACGCAGACTTCGACTCGGAGCCGGGCTTCTCCTTCCCCGGCGACCACACCTGGATCCTCCCCGACGCCTGCGCCGAGGGGCCCGAGGAGTTCGTGCACAACGTCGACTTCGAGCCGGTGCGCGACATCCAGCCGCGGGACGCGGGCGTGCGGGTCGTGCTCTGCCAGCGCCAGATGGAGGCGGGCAACGCGCCCATCGAGGTGCGCGTGACGGGCAACTTCCCGCCGGACGTGAACCGGGCCGTCGGCTTCTTCCGGCGGGCGACGGCGCGCGACGGCGCGGCCAGCATCACCATCCCGGGCATCGTCGACCTCGGCTTCCGGCACGAGATCGAGGTGTACGTCGACGCGAACGAGAACGAGGCGCACGACGCGGGCGAGCCCACCTGGTCCTTCACCTACCGGCCCGAGGACATGCGGGAGTGCGACTTCGACTCGCCGCTCCCGGAGGACATGCTCCTCTGCGTCACCTCGGCGGGCCTCGCCGAGCAGCCCATGCGCATCCAGGACGCGCTCGGCTCGCTCGAGACCTGCATCGACGACGCCGGCAACGTCGCGGTCACGCTCGGCGACCTCGGGAACCGGCGGATGACGGACAGCGTGCTCCCGCCGGCCTCCTGGTTCTCGACGCAGCCCTGAGCTCACGCTCCACGCAGCCCTGAGCTCACGCTCCACGCAGCCCTGAGCTCACGCTCCACGCAGCCCCGAGCCCACGCGCGACGCCGCTCCGAGCCCGTCCTCGAAGCCGCTCCGACGCCACCACGAGGGGCACGCTTCGGCGGCGCCTCAGAGGCGCGCGTCGAAGGGCACGACCTCGACCGAGCGGACGCCCGGGAGCTTCGCGAAGGGGGCCTCGAGGCGCGTCGCGTCCCCGACGGCCACGACGAGGAGGTGTCGCGGATCGAGGCGCTTCGCGACGGCCTCGTGCACGGCCTTCCGGGTGACGCCGCGGATGGCGCGTCGGTAGCCGCCGAGGTGCGGGTTGGTCGCCGGGCTCTCTTGGTCGACCCCGTAGAGGGCGGCGCTGAGCCGGTGATCGAGGCGCCGCGCGGCCGTGTCCTCCTCGAAGCAGCGCGAGCCGACCAGGTAGCGCTTGGCCCGGCGGAGCTCGCCGGGGCTCAGGCCGTCGGCATGCCAGGCCTCGAGGAGCTCGAGCTGGAGGGCGGCGCAGGCCGGGGCGTTCTCCACCGCCGGGTGCGACCACATGCGCCAGGCGTCGCGCTGGGTCGCGACCGAGAGCTGGCTGTAGGCCGAGTAGCTCCAGCCGCGCTTCGCCCGCACCTCCTGCACGAGGCGCGAGGTGAACATGCCCCCGAAGGCTGCGTCCCCGACCAGGAAAGGGAACCAGTGCGGATCCTTCAGCTTCGGCCCGAGGAGCGCGACGCCGAGCTGGGTCTGCGAGCGCTCGGGCTTGTGCACGAGGAGCACGTGGCGGCCGCGGGGCGGCTTCGTCGCCGGGATGCGCGCCTTCGGCCGGGCCCCGCCGGGGAGGTCGGCGAAGTGGCGCTCGAGGAGGCCGCGGAGCCCGTCGGCGTCGATGGCGCCGGCCGCGCCGAAGACGAGGTTGCGCGCACGGACCGTGGCCGCGTGGTGCGCGACGATCTGCGGGCGCTTCAGCGAGGCGATGCTCGCCTCCGTGCCGCCGACCGGGCGGCCGAAGGGGTGCCCGGGGAAGAAGGCGCGGCGGAGGTGGCGCTCGGCGAGCCCGTAGTCGTCCTCGCGCAGCGCGCGCAGGTCGTGGCGGATGCGGCGCTTGGCGCGGGCGAGGTCCGAGCCGCGGAACGCGGGCCGCCGGATGAGCCCCGCGAGGAGCTCCACGAAGGGCTCGAGGTTCCGCGCGAGCACCGTGCCGTGAAAGCGCGTGGCCGAGCGCGAGACCGTCACCGAGAGCCGCGCGCCGAGCCGGCCGATGGCGTCGTCGATGGCGCTCGCCGGGACGCCGCGCGTGCCCCGGCGCATGAGCCGCGCGGTCATGCGCGCGAGGCCCGGCTGCGCGACCGGATCGAGGGCGGCGCCGCCGCGGACGCAGACGACGAAGTCGACGAGGGGGAGGTCCTCGCTCGGCTCGAGATAGACCGGCGCGCCGGCATGGGTGAAGGAGGCCTGGCTCACGACGGCTCCACCTCGATGACCGTGCGCGTCGCCGGCGTGAGGCGGCGGGCGGCCTCTCGCACGTCGGCGGCGGTGACGGCGCGGTGCGCCTCGAGGCGGGCGAGGGCCGCGGCCGGGTCGCCGTCCACGAGGGCGTGGAAGCCGATCTGGTCGGCCTTGCCGCCGATGGTCTCGAGGGCCGAGAGGAGCCCGAGCTCGATGCGCGCCTTCACCCGCTCGAGCTCGTCCTCCGTCGGGCCCTCCTCGGCCACGCGCGCGATGTGCGCGTCGATGCGCGCGAGCGCATGCGCCGCCGGCTCGCCCTCGCGCATGGCGACGCCCGCCTCGAAGAGGCTCGGCAGAGCGAAAGGCGGCAGGAAGGCCCAGACGTCGGTGGCGCGCTCGTCCTCGAGCACGAGCTCGCGGTAGATGCGCGCGCTCCGGCCGCCGAAGAGCAGATCGCCGAGGACGGTCAGGGGCACCCAGCCGGGCTCGCCGAAGGCCGGGGCGTGCCAGCCCAGGAGGAGCTTCTCGGCGGTGGCCGGGAGGCGGAGGCGCTTGCGGCGCTCCTTGCGCTGGCCCTGGGCACGGCGCGGAGGCGCGTCCGGGAGGCGCGCCGGCTTCAGGTGGCCGTAGCGCGCCTGGATGCCCTCGAGGAGGGCCGCCTCGTCGAAGGCGCCGGCGACGACGAGCGTGAGGTTGTTCGGGGCGTACCAGGTGCCGTGGAAGCGCTGGCAGTCGGCCACCGTGTAGGCGCGGATGTCGCGCTCCCAGCCGAGGGTCGGGTGGCCGTAGGGGTGCCCCGCGAGCGCCGTCGCCCAGAGGGCCTCGCCGGCGCGCCCGTCGACGTCGTCGTCGATGCGGTCGCGGCGCTCGGAGAGGACGACCTCGCGCTCGGAGGCGACGAGGTCCGGCTCGAGGGCGAGGTGCTCGAGCCGGTCGGCCTCGAGCTCGAGGGCGAGGGGTAGCTCCTTGGCCGGGAGGTTCTCGTAGTAGCAGGTCCAGTCGGTCCAGGTGGCGGCGTTGTTCTCCGCGCCGACCTCCTCGAGGCGCACGTCGAAGTCGCCGGCCGGGTGGGCGGGCGTGCCCGTGAACATGAGGTGCTCGAAGAAGTGGGCGAGGCCCGTCTGCCCGGCGGTCTCGTGGCGGGAGCCGACGCCGAACCAGGACTGGTAGCTGACGACCGGCGTGGTGGAGTCGACGAGCGTGTGGACGCGGAGGCCGTTGCCGAGGCGCCAGCTGCGGACCGTGAGGCGCGGGCCGTAGGGGGCCTCGCCGAGGAAGCGGAGCTTCGCGTGGCGGCGGCGGGTGGCGCGGCTCAGGCGCTGGGCGAGGTCGGCGGGTCGCATGCGCGGCCGCGCAAGGTGAAAGGGCCGGCGCCCCGGGTCAACCGCCGACCCGCCCCCGCGCGGCCTCGAGCGCGCCCCGGAGCCGCTCGTCGTCGCGCCAATCGGGAGCGAGCAGGTCGAGGTGCGTCTCCCAGGCGGCGACATGGGCGGAGGTCGTCGGGCTATTCGCGACCTCGTGGGCGAGCTCCTCGCGGTCGAGCTCGAGCGCATTCAGATAGGCTTCGAAGGAGGGTGCGACGTCGAGCCAGGCGGAGTCGGTTGGGAGGCCCGTCCACCCGGGCAAGCCGCGCCGGAAGACGACGACGCGGCCGGCCCCCTCGGGGGTGAGGTCGAGGAAGACGGGAGCGCTCCACCCCTCCGCGATGGGGAGGATCCGCGGCGGCAGCTGGAACACGTTGGTGCGCGCTTGCTCGAGCTCGAAGAGGAGCGTGCCCCACCCGCCGTACAGGCGCGTCGAATGGAAGCGAGCCGGGCCGACCCGCGGAGAGGTGCCGTCGGGCGAGCGCGACGGACAGACGTAGAAGGCGAGCGAAGCGCCGTTCCCCTGCTCGAGGAAGGCGCAGTAGCTCGCGGGGAGCGTGGCCCCGAGCCGCTCCTCGATGGCGGCGAGCTCGCGGGCCGTCGGAGGCGGCTCGACGTCCTCGAGGACGAGGTGGCGGAAGCGGACCGGGGCGCTCATCGGGAGGCGCGGGCGCCGCAGTTGGGGCAGCGGGTGTCGTGGGCGAGGAAGGCCTGGCCGCAGTAGGCGCAGAGCTGGTGGCCCGGGCGCGAGTCCTTGCGGACGGCGACGAGGGGCGGGGCCTGGGCGTCGACGGAGGCCTGGGCGAGGCGGAGCTCGGCGCCGGCGAACTGCGGGTCGGTCCAGGCGGCGATCTGACGAAGCCGGGCGACGACGGCGCCCAGGTCCTGGTCGTCGGCGACCGTGTCCATCGGGGTGGTGGCGTGGACCTGGAAGCCGAGGACGACCCCGCCGGGGAGACCGGAGCGGGCGACGCCGGGGCCGTGGGGCGCCTCGGAGGCGGGGCCGGCCCAGACGTGGGTGGCGGTGGGGGCGGCGCGGACGACGTCGAGGGCGGCCTCGCGGGCCTCGGTGGCGGAGCGGAGCGCGCCGTGGCGCTGGGCGAGGTCGCGGACGTACTGCTCGTCCTCGCGCCCCTCGAAGCGGAGGAAGAAGGTGACCGAGCGGGAGGTGGGCGCCGGCACGGGAGGCCCCTGGCCCGGGGGCGCGGGCGGGCGCGGCGGGTTGGCCTTGCGGAAGGCGATGAAGGCGACGGCGCCGCCGAGGACGAGCACGACGACCACGCCGGCGCAGATCAGGACTTCCCCGAAGCCGAGCATGGCCGCGAGCCTACCCCAGCCCCCCTTTTTCGACACACCCACGTGGATCATCCGACCATGCCGCCCGCGATGACGCCGCTCCGCCTCGAGACCGCCGCCGCCCGCATCCGCGAGACCCGGCGCTCGCTCGATCGCCGCGCCGCGAGCCCCTACTTCTTCGTCTGCGGCGCCGGCATCTCGGTCCCCTCCGTGCCCCTCGCCTGGGCCATCGAGCAGGAGTGCCGCGAGCGCGCCGAGCGCCTCGGCCTCCACAGCGGCACGCCCCCCACGGACCCAGCCGGCGGCTACTCCTACTGGCTCGAGCAGGCCTGGCCGGACCCCGACCAGCGCCGCGCCTTCTTCCGCTCGAAGATCGTCGACCAGCCGCTCACCGACGCCAACCTCCGGCTCGCCCACCTCCTCGCCGACGGCGCCCTCACCAACCTCCTCATCACGCCGAACTTCGACGACTTCGTCAGCCGCGGCCTCCACCTCTTCGGCCACCCGCACGTGGTCTGCGATCACCCGGCGACCACCGCGCGCATCGACCTCGACGCGCCGGACGTGCAGATCATCCACGTCCACGGCACCTACTGGTTCTACGACCTGGTCAACACGGACTCGGAGATCGTCGAGCGCGCCAGCGGCATGCGCGCCGGCCCGGGCATGGGCGAGCTCCTCGGCGACCTGCTGCGCGCGCGCGTCCCGCTGGTGATCGGCTACTCGGGCTGGGAGGGCGACGTGCTGATGACCGCCCTGAAGGCGCGCCTCGCCAAGGGCCTGAAGCACCAGCTCTACTGGTTCTGCTACCGCGAGGACGCCCTCGACCGGCTGCCGGCCTGGCTCGTCGACCACCCGAACGTCTGCTTCGTCGTGCCCGAGCCCGGCGGCGCGCTCCCGGCGGACCGGGTCTTCGAGGCGCTCCTCCGCGTGCTGAAGGTCGACGCGCCGCCGCTGACGCGGGATCCGCTCGGCTTCTTCGCCGACCAGATCCGCCGCCACGTGCCGCCGCGCGACCCGGGCGCCGCGCCGGACCTCTACTACTTCGACGACGTCATCGCGCGCATCGAGCGGGCGGCGAGCCTCTCCGGCGAGGGCGCGCGGAAGGTCGAGCGCGACGTGGAGGGCGTGCGCGACGCCGTCCGCCGCGGGCGCTACGGGCTGGCGGCGCGGCGCGCGAACGCCATCGGCCTCCGGCCCATGAAGAAGGCCCAGCTCGGCGACCTCCTCGACGCGCTCTGGCCGGCGGCGGCGAGGGGCGGGCGCGACGCCGCCGAGGATCTGCGCATCTACGACGCCTACCTCCGCGTGCTCGACGAGCGGCCGGCGGCGCCGGTGAAGAGCGGGCGGCTGGCGAGCGTGCTGATCGGGCGCGTCGGCGCGCTCCACGCGCGCGGGCACCATCGGAAGGCGGCGGCCGCCGTGGACGACGCGCTCGGACGGCTCCGGGACGACCGAGACAAGATGCCGCGGGCCGTGCACCGGCTGCTCCGGCTGAAGGCGCGGGCGCTGGTGGCCGATCGACGGGCGGCGGCGGCCCTCGAGATCTACGACGAGCTCGAGGCGCGCTTCGGCAAGGCGACGGGGCATCGGCTGCGGGCGAGCGTGGCCGGGGCGCAGCGCGAGCGGGCGGCGGTGCTGGTCGAGCTCGGGCGCGAGGACGACGCCCTCGACGCCCTCGACGCGCTGGTGAAGCGGCTCGAGAAGGCGGCGAGCGCGCGCATGCGGCGGGAGCTGGCCTCGGCCCTCGCGCTCCGGGCCGAGCTCCACGGCGCGCGGGGCGCGAAGGACGCGGCCGACGAGGACGCGGCGCGGGCCGGCGCCGTGCTGGACGCGACCCCCGCCGGCGGGAGCACGCCGCCGAAGGCCTTCTGAGCTCGCCTCGGCAGCCGGCTCCGCGCCCAGCTTCGCGACCTGGGTGAGTCGTGGGAGGGGTCGCGAGGCGGGCCCGCGGCTCGCTCCCTGCGGCCGCGCGCCCGGACGTCAGAGCAGCGGGAGGTCGCCCGTGACGAGGTCGACGCGCTCGCGCCAGTCCGGGCCGACGGCGACCACCGTCTTCGTGGGGACGCCGCCGAACTCGGTGCGGCCGCTGTCGACGATACGCGCCACGGGCACGCCGAGCTCGCGGGCCTTCGCGTAGACCGCGTCGAGCGCCTCCTCGCTCTCGACGTAGACGCAGACCTTGGTGAAGCGGCCGTCGAGCCAGGCGCCGAGGGGCTCCTCGGGGCGGTAGCGGAGCGTGCGCCGGACCTCGCCACCCGCGCGCTCGGGGGCCATGCGCTCGAGGAGCACCTTCATGGAGGCGTGCGCGCACTGGGCGGCGATCTTCCCCTTGCGCATGCGGAGGTCCTTGCGGACCACGAGCACCTGCTTGGCCTCGCTCGGCGGCGTCTCGGTCATCGCGGTCGAGCATAGCCCGCGCGGACGCCCGGACCCGCCCGCGCGCTCAGCGGAGGCCGACGTCGATGCGCGCGAGGCCGCCGCCCTGGGTCGGCGCGAAGCCGAAGCGCACCGTGCCCGGCTCCCCCACCTCGGCCCGATCGTCGCGCCCGTCGAAGCGCCGCGTCAGCCACCAGGAGAAGGCGAACCCGCCGAGCCCGCCGAGCGCCGCCGCGCCGAGGAGCGGCCCGCGGCTCGCGTCTTCGCCCTGCGCGAGCGCCACCACGCCGAGGCCGAGGCCCACGCCGGTGGCGAGGCCGAGGTCGAGGAGCATCGCCCGCCCGCGCGTGAGCTCCACGCGCCGGGTGAGCAGCGCGCCCACGGTGAGCGCCGCACCGTTCGCCACGAGCAGGCCCCCGAAGAAGAGCTGCCGCTGCCACTTCTGGTCGAGGGCGGAGAGGTCCCCGATGGCGCTGGCGACGAGCAGGTAGGTCACCGACGTGAGGTTCTGCATGCTGTCCATCAGCCCCACGTCGCCGGCCGAGGGGCCGAGGCGGAGGTCCACGGCCAGCGCGGTCCCGAGGCCGACCAGCTCGCCGAGGAGCAGGCTCGCGAGGTGCGCCTCGTAGCGGCCTTCGACGTCCCCGAAGGAGGTCTCGCGCCAGGTCACGCCGAGCGCCGAGGCGAGGAGCCAGCCGTTGTAGGCGCCCCAGCGCGCGGCCGAGTCGTAGAGGACGGTCTGGCCGGGCGTGACGCCGTCCCGGCTGAGCGCGGCGGAGACGCCGAGGCCCACGCCGGCCCCGAGGAGGGTGGTCATGGTCCAGGCGCGCACGCCATCGCACTCGGCGATGCCGCAGACGAGCGCGGCGCTCGCGGCGCCGTGGGCGGTCTGGGTGACGACGAGCTCGGCGCGCGCGAGGCCCGTGCGGCGCTCCCCGGAGCGGGAGGGGCGCCGCTCGCTGGCGCCGAGGCGATCGAGGAGCTGGCCGGCCTGCGCCGCCGCCGGGTGCTCCGGGTGGCGCGCACGGATCTCGCGGAGCAAGCGGATCGCGCCGTCCTGGTCGTCGTCGGCGAGGGCCAGGGCGGCGGCGTGGTAGCGGGCCCAGACGGGATCGTCCTCGTCGAGGGTGCGGGTGACGTCGGTGGTGTAGCCGCTCGGCGGGGTGACGGCGCCCGCGGGCGCCGCCGAGGAGACGCTGTCGGAGCCGCCGTCCGAGACGCTACCGGCGGTCGGAGCGGCCGGTGTGGATTCGCGCGGTGTCGATTCGCGCGGTGTGGATTCGCGCGGTGTCGACTCACCCGGTGCCGACTCGCCCGGTGTGGATTCGCGCGAGGTCGATTCGCCCGGGGCCGACTCGTCCGGGCTCGACTCGTCCCGTGCCGCTTCGTCGGGCGCGTCGCGATCCGCGCGGCCCTCACCGGGGGTCTCCTGCGGCGGCTCCTGGGCCGCGGCAGGCGCGGCGAGAGCGAAGGCGGCGAGGACGAAGGCGGCGAGGGCGAAGGCGACGAGCACATGCGCCCGGAGGACACCGATGCCCCCGGCCCCGCGCTCTCCTCGCTGGCCCTGCTGCTTCATCGTTCCCACACCCCGTTCCCACACCCACTGGCCCCACGCGCACGACGCGCGCAGCCTTCGGCTCCGGGAGAACGCAAGCCACGTGCCGTCACCCGGTGCCCCCACCCCACACCGCTCGACGCCCTCCTCCGGGACCGACCGTGAAACCTGGTCACGCGCACCGGGCGCCACGGTCACGGATCGCGCCGAGCTGGCACGCCCCCCGCCGCGGCCGCCCCTCGGCGCGAGCGGACTTTCATCTTGCGAAAGCGCGCCCCGACCTTTAACCGCTCTCCCATCATGAGCGTCCGCGTTCGCTTCGCCCCCTCCCCCACCGGCTACCTGCACATCGGTGGGGTCCGCACGGCCCTCTACTCCTGGCTCTGGGCCAGAAAGCACGGCGGCGAGTTCGTGCTGCGCATCGAGGACACGGACGCCGCTCGCTCCACCCAGGAGGCCGTCGACGTCATCCTCGAGTCCATGCGCTGGCTCGGCCTCGACTGGGACGAGGGCCCGGAGGTCGGCGGCCCCCACGCGCCCTACTTCCAGACCGAGCGCGAGGCCCTCTACGCCGAGTGGGCCGAGAAGCTCATCGCCTCCGGCCACGCCTACCGCTGCTGGGCGACGAAGGAGGAGATCCAGGCGCAGCGCGAAGCCTACGAGCAGGGCCGCGGCGGCAAGAAGGGCTTCAAGTTCCGCTCCCCCTGGCGCGACCGCACCGACGGCGATCCCTCGCAGCCCCACGTCGTCCGCTTCAAGGCGCCCCGCGAGGGCAAGACCGGCTGGACGGACCTCGTCTACGGCGACGTCGCCTACCCGAACAAGGAGCAGCAGGACTTCGTCCTCATCCGCGAGAACGGCCTGCCCCTCTACAACTTCGGCTGCTTCGTCGACGACCTCACGATGGGCATCACGCTCGTCACGCGCGGCGACGACCACCTCGTGAACACGCCGATGCAGCTCATGCTCTACGACGCCGTCGGCGCCGAGCGTCCCCAGTTCGCGCACCTGCCGATGGTCCTCGACGCGAGCGGCAAGAAGCTCTCGAAGCGGAGCCCCGGCGTCGGCGTCGCCGTGCTCGACTACCGCGACGGCGGCTACCTCCCGGCGGGCGTCCTCAACTACCTCGCGCGCCTCGGCTGGAGCCACGGCGACGAGGAGCTCTTCACCCTCGAGGAGCTGATCGCGAAGTTCGACTGGAAGGGCGTCGGCAAGACCGGCTCGCGCTGGGACAAGAAGAAGCTCGCCCACGTGCAGGGGCATCACCTGCGCAGCCAGGACGACGCGACGCTCGCGAAGCTCGTCACGCCCTTCCTCGCCGAGCGCGGCGTCGAGGTGGCCGCCGACGACGCGCGCCTCGTGAACGCCATCGCGCCGGTGAAGCTCCGGGCCACGACCCTGATCGACCTCGCCGAGGGCCTCGATTACCTCTTCCGCCCGGACGCGGAGATCGCGCCCGAGAACGACAAGGCCGCCAAGCACCTGAAGCCGGCGACGGCCCCCTACCTCGAGAAGGTCCTCGAGGTCGTGCGCGCCACCGAGCCCTTCACGGCCGAGGCGCTCGCCGGCCCCATCGAGAGCTGGGTCGAGGCCGAGGAGCTGAAGATGGGCAAGGTGGCCCAGCCCGTGCGCGTCGCCATCACCGGGCGCACGCGGAGCCCGGGCCTCTTCGAGACCCTCGAGCTCGTGGGCAAGGAGGCGTCGATCGCGCGCCTCGAGCAGGCCCTCGAGCGGGCGCGCGCGGCGGAGTGAGCGGAGGGGCGGCGGCCGCCGGGGCGGAGCCGCCCCACAGCCCGGCGTCGGCGGAGGCGGACGACGAGACGGCGGAGCTCGAGCTCAGCCTGCTCCGCTTCTGGCGCCTGCCCGGCCAGCTCCTCGGCATCTGGCGCGAGCTCGACGCGCGCGCCGCCCGGCTGCGGGAGGAGGCGCGCGGCGAGGACGGTCGGGAGCGCTGGGATCGGCGCCCGCTGATCGCGTTCTGCGCCGGCGCCGTCTTCCTCACGCTGATGGAGTACTTCGGCATGCCGCGCCACTGGCAGTGGGTGGCCGATCACTTCGCCGAGATGGAGTACGCCGGCGAGCTCGACTCCACGATCTGGCGCGACCTCTCGGACCCCTTCGACTCGCGCTGGGGCGAGCTCTGCGGCCACGCCTGGTGGGCCATCTGGCGCGTGCTCGGCTTCCTGGTCTTCCCGGTCGTGCTGCTGAAGGGGCTCGGCTACCGCCTCCGCGACCAGCACCTCCGCTGGCGCGGCACGCGCGCCCACCTCGGCATCTACCTGAAGGCCTTCGCGCTCGTGCTCGTCGCGGTGGTCGTCGCCTCGTTCTTCGAGGGCTTTCAGGAGTACTACCCCTTCTACGACAAGAGCCACCTGAGCTGGGCCGAGCTCCTCCTCTGGGAGCTCCTCTACGTGCTCCAGTTCCTCAGCCTCGAGTTCTTCTTCCGCGGCTGGTGGCTCAAGGCCGGCGAGCGGCTCGGGAGCCACGCGATCTTCGCGATGGTCGTGCCCTACGTGATGATCCACTTCGGGAAGGAGCTCGCCGAGACGCTCGGCGCGATCCTCGCGGGCGTCTTCCTCGGCACGCTCGCCATGCGGACGCGGAGCATCTGGGGGGGCTTCCTCGTGCATGGGCTGGTCGCCGTCAGCATGGACGTGGCGGCGATGCTCCAGACGACGGGCCTGCCGCGTCAGTGGTGGCCCTGAGAGGAGCTCGGCCGCGAGCGGGAGAGGGCCCGAGCAGGCCGCGTCACCGCGCGCGGGTCGGGCTCGGTGGATCGGGCTCGGTGCGGGCTCGGTCGGCCCTTCTCAGAGCGACGCCGCGCCACCGCGCACGCGAGCGAGCTGCTCGGCGGAGGGCCGGAAGAGGAACCAGACGCCGCGCTCGACCGTGGAGGCGTCCACCTCGCGTCGCATGCTCGCGTGCACGCAGCGGCTCGAGGCGTTCTCGGCGCGATGCCAGTGCACGCGTCCGTCCTCCTCGACCATGAGCTGCACGTCGGTCCGGCCCGGCTGCCGCAGGCATGCGAAGAGCGCGTCGCGGTGGGTGAGGACGTAGCGCTCGAGCTCGGGCGGCGAGCGGAGCGTGCCGAAGAGGAGCGTGCCGCTCCCGAAGGTGGCGGCGATCAGGCAGCGCCCATCGTCCGCGGCGCGGGGCGTCACCCGGCGGGTCAAGGTCATGCCCTCGCGCGCCTCCCCGTCGGCCGCCCGAGCCATGCGCACGGCGCGGAGCGTCGCGGGGGCGAGGGGCAGGTCGATGGCGTCGCCCGCGTGGCCGAGCGGCTCCCCGTCGCGGAAGAGGGCCACGTCCTCGTCGACGTCGGCGAAGGAGCTGCAGCGAACGGTCCCGGCCCGGCGCGCGGAAGGGGCGCGCTCCTCGCCGAGCCGATCCAGGCGCGCCTGCGCCGCCGTCGGCACGATCCGACCGGGCACCACGCGATCGGGCACCACGCGATCGGGCACCGCGCGATCGGACTCCGTGCGACCCGGCGGTGGGGGCGAGCCCGCGCGCTCCTCGACGCCGCCCGCGGGCGCCGCGCCCTCCGCACGGGCCGGCTCATCGGGCGGCGCGTCGTTCGCCGCGCCGGCGCCCCGCGCGCCGCCGTGCGTCGCGCTCGCGTCTCGCCAGGCGGCGCGCAGCTCCGCGCGGTAGGCGGCCGCGAGCCCCCCGCCACCGAGGAGGACCAGCAGCACGATCCACGGCGCGAGCGAGCCACGCGCCGACGTCGCGCGCGCGCTTCCGCGTGCCTCCTCTGCGTCGGCGCCGTCCTGCCGGCCGGGCTGCGGCGGGGAGCCGCGCGCGGAGAACGAGGCGGGCTCGGCGGAGAAGGTGCCCGCCTCCGGCGCGCTCCTCGAAGACGTCGGAGCGGTCGAGGCCTCCGCGAAACCGTGCCGGGTCTGGACGCCGACCTCGCCGTCGCCGCCGCTCGCCCCGTCGTCCTCGCCGGGCGCCGCGAAGCCCCGCTCCGTGCGCGGCGCGCCGAGCCCGGGCGCCGGCTCGTCGGCCGGGCCGGCGGGCTCCACCGCCATGGTGGCCGCGAACGCATCGGGCGCCGACGCGCTCGCGACCTCGACGCTGCGGAGCGCGCTCGCCAGCGCCGCGCAGCTCTGGAAACGCGCCGCCGGGTCGCGGGCCATGGCCGCCTCGACGATGTCGTAGAGCGCCGCCGGGAGACCGGGGCGCACCTCGCGCAGCGACCGCGGCTGCCCCTCGGTGATGGCGACGATCAGCGCCGGGAGCGTCGCCGCCTCGAAGGGGAGCCGCCCCGAGAGCGCGTGATGGAGCACGACCCCGAGCGCGTAGACGTCCGCCCGCGCGTCCACGTCGCGCGAGGCGCGGAGCTGCTCCGGCGCCATCGCGTAGGGCGTGCCGAGGAGATCCGCCGTGCCCGTGAGCGACGAGTCGCGCAGCTTGCTCACGCCGAAGTCGACGACCTTCACGAAGAGCGGATCGCCCCGGCGCGCGAGCACCATCACGTTCTCGCTCTTCACGTCGCGGTGCACGATGCCCGCCTCGTGCGCGGCGCCGAGCGCGTCGCAGGCCTGGGCGAGGACGTGGACGGCGTCGCCCGGCGCGAGCGGGCCACGCTCGGCGATGAGCTCGGCCAGGTCCTGCCCCGGCAGGTACTCCATCACCATGAACGGCGCGCCGCGAGGCAGGACGCCGAGGTCGTAGACGTCGACGATGTGCGGCGACCCCACGCTCGCCGCCGCCATGGCCTCGCGGCGGAAGCGCTCCACGACGTCGGGCCGGCCCGCGAGCGAGGAGTGGAGCGTCTTCAAGGCGACGGTGCGGCCGAGTCGCAGCTGCTCGGCCTCCCAGACGGCGCCCATGCCCCCGCGACCGAGGAGCCGCCGGACCCGGTAGCGCCCGTCGAGCACCGTGCCGACCAGCGAGTCCACGCAGCGAGGGTACCGGAGCGCCCCGCCGAGCGCCGGACCGCGCGCCGCGGAGCCCGCGAGGTCGCGCGCGCCGCCTCCAGGAGCGCCCGACCGGCAACCGCAGTAGCCACCTCTGTTTCGGCCTCATTTCCAAGCGCCGAAAAGGCCCGTTCTTTCGCGATGGCCACTCGAGTAGCCACGTGCGCGACAGACGTCGGAAAGTGGACGTCAGGCGACGGAAAGACGCATCATTTCGAACACTTGAGCCCGTCGATCGACGACACTCGAACACACTCGTTTACAAGTCACGACAATTGATTTGGCGCGGATGACAATTGTTCGGCTGCGGCCTGTTTGTATCCGCTTCAAGCTCCACCGTCGCCGCGCGAAGCGCCGAGCCGCCGCCCCCTCGCGGGCGGCCCCGACCCGGCCTTCGACCCCGGCGACCCGGTGCCCCGACTCCCGGAGCATCCCCGAAGCAGCATCACGGAGATCCCCTTGGATACGCTGATCATCGTCCTCTACCTCATCGCCCTGAGCATCCTGGGCATCTACGGCGCCCACCGCGGCCACCTGCTGATGCTCTACCTGCGGCATCGGAAGAAGAACCCGAAGCCCACGCGGAAGTTCGCGGAGGAGGAGCTGCCCTCGGTCACCATCCAGCTCCCGATGTTCAACGAGATGTACGTCGTGGACCGGCTCCTCGAGGGCGTCGCGAGCATCGACTACCCGAAGGACAAGCTGCACCTGCAGATCCTCGACGACTCGACCGACGAGACCGTGCAGATCGCGCGGGCCAAGGTCGACGAGCTCTGCGAGCGCGGCTTCGACGCCGAGTACATCCACCGCACGGACCGCACGGGCTACAAGGCCGGCGCGCTCGAGAACGGCCTGAAGACGGCCAAGGGCGAGCTGGTGATGGTCTTCGACGCGGACTTCGTGCCGCAGGCGGACATCCTCCGGAAGCTCGTCGACCACTTCACGGACGAGAAGGTCGGTATGGTGCAGGCGCGCTGGGGCCACCTGAACCGCGAGTACTCGATGCTCACGCGCTGCCAGTCGATGATGCTCGACGGCCACTTCGTCATCGAGCACATCGCCCGGAACCGCTCGGGCCGCTTCTTCAACTTCAACGGCACGGCGGGCATCTGGCGCAAGGAGACCATCGAGGACGCCGGCGGCTGGGAGCACGACACGGTCACCGAGGACATGGACCTCAGCTTCCGCGCCCAGCTCAAGGGCTGGCGCTTCGTCTACATGCCGGACGCGCTCGCGCCGGCCGAGCTGCCCTGCGAGATGAACTCCTTCAAGACGCAGCAGTTCCGCTGGGCGAAGGGCTCGGCGCAGACGACGAAGAAGCTCCTCTGGACGGTCCTGAAGGCGGACATCCCCTTCAAGGTGAAGCTCGAGGTGATCTTCCACCTCACGAACAACTTCGCGTACCTCTTCCTGGTCGTCCTGGCGCTCCTGCAGCTACCGAACATGCTGCTCCGCCGCCACATGGACAACCCCGAGCTGCTGCTCCTCGACGTGCCCCTCTTCGCGGCGACCTGCGGCTCGATCTGCGTCTTCTACCTGGTCACGCACCGGGCGCTCTACGGGAACCTCTGGGATGCCGTCAAGCGCCTGCCGCTGATGATGGCGCTCGGCATCGGGCTGAGCGTGAACAACGCGCGGGCCGTGCTCGAGGGGCTCTTCGGCAAGGACCTCGAGTTCGTGCGCACGCCCAAGCACGGCGTCGCCTCGACCTCGGACGTCTGGAAGAAGAAGAAGTACAAGGCGCGCTTCCCGGTGCACTCGCTCCTCGAGCTCGCCTTCGGCCTCTACTTCGTCGTGACGATCGTGCTGGCCGTGATCACCGGGAGCTGGGTGACGATCCCCTTCCTGGTGCTCTTCATGATCGGCTTCCTCTACGTCGGGGCGCTGAGCCTCTACCAGGCCCGCTGAGGCGAGCCCGGAGGCCGAGCCGAAGACCCGTGCCCGTGCTCCTGCCCCTGCCCGCGGGCGGAAGGAGCACCGAGGCGGGTCGGAGAGGGGCCCACGCGAAGACGCCCGCGCTCGAGTCGAGCGCGGGCGTTTTCGTGTTCCGGGGAGTGCGTGGCTCGCCGTGCCGTCTCGAACGGGGCACGCGGGGCTTCGAGGGTGCGCGAGCCTCTTTGCTCGTTCGTCTGGCTCTCGAACGGGAACGGGCACGGTCACGCGGGGCTTCGAGGCGCGAGGCCCATTGTTCGTTCGTCTCGTTCTCGAACGGGCACGGGCAGGGGTCGCTTCGAAGCCGCGCGAGGCTCTTTGTTCGTTCGTCTCGTTCTCGAACGGGCACGGGCAGGGGCACGGGCACGGGTGGCCCGGCGGCCTTTGGCCGTCGGGTCTAGCCCGGGTTCGTCACCAGTCGACGCGCCCTCGCACAACCCTTCGGGCCCACAGCGGGTTCTCGCTCCGCCGAAATACGGCCTGTATTCCTTGCTTCGCGAGAAACCACTGCGAACCCGAAACCTTGCACGATCATCACGCCGCGTGGTGACTCATCCGGGCTAGAGCACCTGGAGAACCACCCGCACCGTCCAGTCCGGCGGCGGGTGCGCGAGGCCTTCTCGCAGCAGGCCCCCGTCGGCGTCGACGAGCACCACGGACCCGTCGTGGCGGACGAAGCGGTACTCGCGCGGCGAGACCTCGATGGCCTGGATGCGCCCGAGCACGTCGTGCTTCAGGCCGAGCACGCGGCAGCGCGCGTCCCAGCGCGGCCGGTCGAGCCCAGCCGCCATGAAGACCACTCCGCCGCGCGTCGGCGGCACGGGGTTGCGGAACTGGAGCACGCTCTCCTGCCCCTGGGCCAGCGCCGGGTCCTGCCCGTACCAGCGCGGCATCCAAAGAGCCTCGAAGACCTGCTCCTTCGCCACCGTCGTCTCGCCTCCCGCCACCGCTGCGTCCTGGTGCCGTGTGCCCTTCACGCGCATCGCCTTCACGCGCCTCGACGGACGGTCGCTCCCACCACCACGACCCGCCCGAGGGTCTTCTTAGCCGCCGCGAGCGCCGGATGCACCCCCCGGCGCCGGCTCAGCCACGGAGCCGCTCGAGGATCTGGCTCGCCATGTCGGCGATCTCCTCGGCCTCCATCACCTTCTCACCGCTCGGCTGGTACGCCTCCCACGCCCCCTCGGGGAACCCCTGCAGGAAGCGCGAGGGCACCCGTGGCGTCACCCGCCCGCGCATGGTCCGCCGCTCGGGCCGGCTCAGGTAGAGCAGCTCCTTCGCCCGCGTGACCCCCACGTAGAAGAGGCGCCGCTCCTCCTCCACATCCGTCGGCGCCGCCTCGGTCACCTTCGGGTCGGTCGTCCGGCTGTGCGGGAGGTTCCCCTCGACCACACCGATCAGGAAGACGACGTCGAACTCGAGCCCCTTCGCCGAGTGCAGCGACGAGAGCGTGACCTGGTTGCCCTCCTCTTCCTCCTCCTGCTCCACGCGCAGCGTGATGCGCGTCAGGAACTGGGAGAGCGAGAGCCCGCGCGAGTCCGCGTCGAACTTCCGGAGCGAGCGCATCAGGAACTGCACGTTCTCGCGCCGCCGCTGCCCGTGGCTCGACTCGTCGCTCGCCAGGCTCTCGAGGAGGCCGACGTCCTGCAGCAGCCGCTCGGTGAGCTCGGCGACCGCCGCCTTCCCCTTCACCGCGTCCCGCGCCCGATCGAGCGCCCCGAAGAGCCGCCCGATCCCCGCCTTCGCGCGCGCCGGGACCTCGACCTCGCCCCGCGCCGCCGCCCGGAGCGCCGCGTCGAAGCGGAGCCCCTTCCGCGCCGCGTGGCCCTGCACCTTGCGCAGCGTCCCCTCGCCGATGCCCCGCGCCGGCACGTTCAGGATGCGCCGGAGCGAGAGCTCGTCCCGCGGGTTGTCGACGACGCGCAGGTAGGCGATGCAGTCCTTCACCTCCTTGCGGTCGAAGAACTGCGTGCCCCCGTACATGCGATAGGGCACGCCCCCGATGCGCAGCTCCTCCTCGAGGAGCTTCCCCTGCTGGTTCGAGCGGTAGAGGATCGCGCAGCTCTTGTAGGGGAAGCGCCGGTCGTCCGGCGAGGCGTCGCCCCCCTTGGCGAGGTCGCGGATCTCGCGCACGACGAACTTCGCCTCGGTCGCCGAGTCGGTCAGCGCGACCACGCGCACCTTCGGGCCCGCGCCCTTCGCCGAGCGGAGCACCTTCGCGTGGCGCGGCCCCTTCGACTGGCTGATGACCGCGTTGGCGACGGTGACGATCGGCTCCCGGCTCCGGTAGTTCGTCTCGAGCTTGACCACCGTCGTGCCCGGGAAGAGCCGCTCGAAGTCGAGGATGTTGCCCACCTCGGCGCCGCGCCAGCCGTAGATCGACTGGTCGTCGTCGCCGACCACGCAGACGTTGTGCATAGGGTTGGCGAGCAGGCGCACGAGCTCGAGCTGGGACTTGTTCGTGTCCTGGAACTCGTCGATGAGCAGGAAGCGGAAGCGGTTCTGCCACTTCTCGCGGAGCTCGGGCTTCTCGCGGAGCAGGCGCGCCGGCGCGACCACCAGGTCGTCGAAGTCGACGGCGTGCATGGAGGCGAGGGCCTCCTGGTAGAGCGGGTAGAGCTCGCGGGCGACGGCGTCGTACTCGAAGTCGCTCGCCTTCACCTCGTCCGGCATGAGGAAGGCGTTCTTCCAGAGCGAGATGCGCGTGAGGATCGCCATCACGTCGAGGTTCCGCCCGGCGAGGCCGTGCTCGCGGAGGAGCTCGCGCACCAGGCCGAGCGCGTCGCCCTGGTCGAAGATCACGAAGCGCCCCTCGTAGCCGAGGTGGCGGTTCTCCTCGCCGAGGAAGCGCACCCCGAAGCTGTGGAAGGTGCTCAGCCAGAGCTGGCTCGCGGCGCGCTTGCCGACGAGCGGCTGCATGCGCTCGCCCATCTCGGCGGCGGCCTTGTTCGTGAACGAGACCGCGAGGATGGCGCCGGGCCGGTGGCCGAGCTCCACGAGGCGCGCGATGCGGTGCGTGATGACGCGGGTCTTGCCGCTTCCGGCGCCGGCGAGGACGAGGAGCGGCCCGTCGACGTGCTCGACGGCAGCGCGTTGCGCCGGATTCAGCTTCGCGTCCAGCACTCCCACAGCCGCCACGGAGTAGCCGTTCGGCGGCCCGCCAGCAAGGGCCCTGGCGGCGAGAGGGCCCGCTGGCGCCCCGCGCTGCCCGTCCTCAGGTGAAAGGGCGGCGGCGCTCTCCCTGACGCATACTGCCGCCGATGCGAACCAGGTTCTGGGTTCTGCTGGTGGCGCTCGCGCCGCTGGCCGCGTGTGGAGACGACGACGGCGGGCCGGCCGATGGCGGGCCGGGCGACGCGGCGAGCGCCGACGCGGCCGCCGTGGACGGAGGCCCGACCGGGCCGACCCAGCTGATCTTCGAGCCTTCGAGCGAGGTCGACATCTGGCAGCGGCCCTTCCCCATCGAGACGCTCCGCACCGCCGACGGGAACCCCTCCATGGCGGGCTTCCCGAACCCGCGCCGCCTGCCCCTCCTCGAGACCTTCTTCGAGACCATCGAGACGGAGGTGGAGGGCTGGAGCCCGACCGGCCCGACCTGGTTCCCCTTCGACGGCCCCCTCGACGTCTCGACGCTCCCGGAGGACCCGGCCGCCTACCGCGACGACGCGGACGCGCCCATCGTCCTCGTCGACATCGACCCGGACTCCCCCGAGCGCGGCGCGCGGAGCCCGCTCCTCGTCGCCTTCGCCGAGTCGGACCGCGACCCCTACCGGCCGCCGAACCTCCTCCAGGTGCTCCCGGCGCCCGGCTTCAACCTCCGCGAGGGCACGCTCTACGGCGTCGTCGTGCGCGACCTCGAGGCCGCGGACCCGGACCGGCCCATCCAGCAGAACCCGGTGCTCGGGCAGCTCCTCGCCGGCGAGGTGCCCGCGGGAGACCTCGGCGCGGGCCTGGCCGCGGACTGGGCGCCGCTCCGGAGCTGGCTCGACGAGGAGGGCATCGACGCGGGCACGATCCTCGCGGCCACGGTCTACCGCACCGGCGACGTCACCTCGCGCATGCACGCGATCGCCGAGTGGGCGCGCGCCCAGCCGGCCCCGGAGCCGAGCGTCGCGCCGGCGCCGCTCCTCGAGATGCCCGAGTACTGCGCCTACCTCGGCGCCTGGGACCCGCCCCAGTACCAGGCCGGCGAGCCGCCCTACTCCATGGAAGGCGGCAACATGGTCCTCGACGAGGACGGCGCGCCCGTCGAGCAGCGCAGCGAGCGCGCGCCCTTCGTGATCGCCGTGCCCAAGGGCGAGATGCCCGCCGAGGGCTGGCCGCTCCTCTTCTACGTGAACGGCACCGGCGGCGTGGCCCGCCAGGTCATCGACCGGGGCCGCGCCACCGCCGCGGGCCCGCCCCCGGCCGGCACGGGGCCGGCGCAGATCGCCGCCCAGCGCGGCTGGGGCGCCTCCGGCATGGCGGGCATCCTGACGCCCGAGCGGCTCAGCGAGGGCGGCCTCGGCGGCTACATCTTCTACAACTTCTTCAACCCCGTCGCGATGCGCGACAACTTCCGCCAGTCGCTCGTCGAGCACATGTTCTTCCGGCGCCTGCTCCTCGAGCTGCGCATCGACCCGAGCACCTGCGAGGGCGTCGACGCGAGCGCCGCGGAGGACGGCCTGGTGCGCTACGACCCGGAACACCTGGTGGTGATGGGTCAGTCCCTCGGCTCGTACCTCACGGGCATGCTCGCGACCCTCGACCCGGGCTGGGACGGCGCGATCTTCACGGGCGCCGGCGGCTCGTGGATCGAGTTCCCCTTCGGCGCGCGCTCGCCGGATCTGACCGCCCTCGCGCGCACGGTGCTCAGCGTCACGGGCACGCAGCCCTTCGACCGCTTCCACCCGGGCATCTTCCTCTTCGACCTCGCCGTCGGCCCCTCGGACAACACGCACTACGCGGACGAGCTGCTGCGGAACCCGACCCGGGACGGCCAGCGCGAAGGCTTCGACCCGCCGCACGTGCTGGTGATCGAGGGCGACGACGACGACAACATCTCGACCGGGCTGCAGCGCGCGCTGAACGCGGCGCTCGGGACCGACCTCGTCGGCATGGACGTGGGCGCGCCGGAGGACCGCATCGAGCCCTGGATCGAGCTCCGCGGGCGCATGCGCCGCGCGCCCCCCGTGCGCGCCAACGTGATGACGAGCGCCGGCGCGCGGACGGCGGGCGTCGTGCGCTGGCTGCCGGACTTCGACGACGGGGGCCATTACGTGACCTTCCAGCTCGACGGGCCGAAGCGGCAGTACGGCTGCTTCCTCGAGACGCTCCTCAGCGATCCCGAGGGCGTGCCGACGATCTTCGCCGGCGGCGCCGCCGACGCGCCCTGCGAGTGATCGGTGTTCGGAGCGCCGAGCCCGTGACGAAGACACCGACCGAACGCGCGCCGCTGGTGGACGCCGCGCGCTGGCCCCTGCTCCGCGTGGTCTATCCGCCCGACTACGGCGACGGCGATGCTTTCGTCCGGTCGCTGGGCGCGAAGCTCCACGCCGCCGTCGCCCGCCGAGCCCCCGGGCGCTTCGTGGTGCTCGCCGATCTCCGGCGCGTCGAGCGACGCCCGACGGCCGGCGACCGGAAGAAGATCGCCGAGATGCTCAACGAGCTCGCGGACGCCTTCGCGCCTCCGGTGGCCGAGGCGCTCGTGCTCCGCGGCGAGCTCATGCGCCTGATCGTCCAGGGCGTGACCTTCCTCCAGGGCGACAAGCGCTACCCACGTCGGATCTTCACCTCGCCCGAGGAGGCCGAGGCCTGGCTCCACGAGCGCGCCCGCGAGGCGGGGCTGGACCTGCCGCGCGGGTGATGCCGGCGCGCGGGCTCGGAACCGGCTCGTCGCAGGCATCGCGCCCCCTCGCGCTTCGCGGCTCCGGCGCGCTCGGCCGGGAGCTCGCGCGGAGGCGTCGGTGCCCGGGGCCATCGCGCCTCGCCGACGTCGCGCCCCGGGGCGCCGAGCGGGTCCCCGGGGCGGCGACCGGAGCCTTCTGGCATGCTGGCGCCGTGGTCTGGCGGACCGAGAGAGGGCGCGCTGCGTTCGCCGCGATGGCGCTCTTCCTGGGCTGCGGCGAGGTGGAGACGCCCCTCGACGCCGGCGGCCCCGAGCCGCTCGACGGCCGCGCCGACGCCGCGAGCTCGGACGGGAGCGTCGAGGACGCGAGCCGGCCCCTCGACGCGGCGGCGGATGGCGGCCGCTTCGACGCCGGCGCCTTCGATGGGGGAGCTTTCGACGGCGGCGCCTTCGATGGGGGAGCCTTCGACGGCGGCAATCCGTGGACCGGCACGCCCTGCTCGGTCGATGGCGTGCCCGGCGTCTGCCAGCCCGTCGGCACCTGCGCCGGCGTCGCGACCCCCGGCTTCTGCCCGGGCCCCGCCGAGATCCAGTGCTGCACGCCGAGCGATTTCGACGCCGGCGCGCCGATGGACGCCGGCGCCTTCACCTGCGACCCGGACGCGCGCCCTCAGCCGAACGCCGCGCTCCTCGTCGAGGCGCCGGGCGTCGGCGGCTGCCCCGCCGGCATGATCCCCGTCGCCGACTTCTGCGTGGATCGCTACGAGGCCAGCCTCGCGCTCGTCGGGGCGGGCGGCGCGCTCACGCCCTGGTCCCCCTACTTCAACCCGGGCGACGCGCGCGTCCGCGCCCTCTCCGTGGCCGCCGCCGTGCCGCAGGGCTACATCACCGGGCGCCAGGCCGCCGCCGCCTGCGCCGAGGCCGGCAAGCGCCTCTGCACCGACGCCGAGTGGCTCCGCGCCTGCCGCGGGGCCAGCGAGCGCGTCTTCCCCTACGGCGACGCGCGCGACCCCGGCGTGTGCAACGACGCCCGCGCCATGCACCCGGCCGTCGAGTACTTCGGCACGAGCGCCGACTGGATCTGGTCCATGCTCGGCCACCCCTGCATCAACCAGCTCCCCGCGAGCCTGGCCCCGACCGGCGACCACCCCGGATGCGTGAGCGAGGACGGCGCCTACGACATGGTGGGCAACCTCCACGAGTGGACCGCGGACCCCGACGGCACCTTCCGCGGCGGCTTCTACGCAGACACGGAGCGCAACGGGCCCGGCTGCCTCTACCGCACGACCGCCCACAGCACGGGCCACTGGGACTACAGCACGGGCTTCCGCTGCTGCGCCGACCGCTGAGGCGCGCGTGGCACGATGGGGCACGGCGCCGTGGTCGAGCGCGCACACCTTTCGCCCGGCCGCCGGCCCGCGCAGGCCATTGCAGGCCATCCGAGGCCATCGCTGGCGGGCGCGCCGCCACGCAGATCACCGGGTCACGCCGGCGGGCGCGCTCGAATGCACGCCCCCGAGCATTCCGGCACGAGTTTCGCTAGACCAGTGGCCCATGACTCGCCTCCTCTTCGGATGCCTCGCCGCCGCGCTCGCGCTCCTCCTGACGCGCACCGCCTCCGCCCAGGCCGTCCCCGACCCCGCCCAAGCCGCCCTGGACTCGGTCGTGAGCGCCGCCGAGAGCGCGCTGGGGGCGGAGGCCCCGAATGCCTTCGGGACCGTCGAAGCCCGCGCCGAGGACGCCTCGCGCGAGGACGCCGAGGCGGCGCGCCGACAGACCGGCACGCGCTGGCTGCTCACGAGCGGCGCCGCGCTCCTCCCGGCCGGCATCGAGGGCCTGGCCTGGTTCGCGCGCGGACGCTGCGCCTACGGCGACCGCATGCACGTCACGCTCGGCCCCGCGATCGGGCACACCCTCGCCGGCGCCGCGCTCCTCCTCGGCGGGATCATCGCCCGCCTCCGGCGCGGTCCCCCACCCCGCGAAGGCCTCGCGCGACGCCGCGGCATCCACGCCCTCTACGGCTTCCTGATCGGCGCCTCGGCTCTCGCCGGGATGAGCGCCCTCGGCTGGGCCGAGCAGAACGGCTGCTCGAGCAGCTGAGCCCCCCGCGCCGGAGCGAACGACGGGGGAGGCCGCCGCCTCTCCCCGAGCGAACGACGCTCGAGCCGCCGCCACCTCCGCCGGAGCCAACGCGAAGGGCGGAAAACGACGAGCGGATAGCGGATAGCGGATAGCGGAGCTCACGAAGCACTCGAGCCGCCGCCACCTCCGCCCCGCCCCTCCGCGCACGCGGCATGGACCGCGGACTCGAGCGAAGCACGGACGGCGGAAAGCAGACCGCGGAACGCCTCACGACGCAGTCGTGAGCACCCGCGCACGCGGCATGGACCGCGGACTCGAGCGAAGCACGGACGGCGGAGAGCGGACGGCGGAACGCCTCACGGCCCCCCGGTCGTGAGCACCCGCGCACGCGCACGCACTCGAGCGAAGCACGGACGGCGGAAAGCGGAACGCGGAACGCCTCACGACGCAGTCGTGAGCACCAGCGAGCTCAGGCCCGGTAGAGCTTCGACATGAACTCCTTCAGGAGCGCCTCCTTGGTCTCCGTCGAGAGCATGTCGATGACCGCGTTCAGGCCGGCCCGCTCCTTCGGGAGCATGCCGCCCTCCTCGCCGCCGCCCCCACCGACCATGGCGATGAGCTCGTCGAAGCGCTGCTCCACCATCTCCGGCGTGAGCATCTTCGCCGCCTGCACGAGCATCTCGTTCGGCCCCTCGGCGGGGCTCGCCTTCACCTCCCGGACGCACTCGGCGAGGTCCGCGAGGAAGGGCTCGGCCATGCGCGCGTTCGCCGGCTCGACCATGAGGTGGACGTTCTTCGGGCTCCCGCCGTAGGCGAGCTGCGGCTGCACGTACCAGCCGCGGGCCGCGAGCGCGTCGCAGAGCTGGAAGACCTCGACCGTGTCCGAGGCGATGGCGATCAGCCCCATCTTCGGCGCGCCGAGGATGCGCAGGTCCTCCTGCGCCTCGATGCCCTCGAGGAGCGCGCGCGTGGCGTCGCGGATCGACGCGGCGAGCTTCCGGTAGCCCTCGTGGCCGAGGTAGTGGAGCACGGCCCAGGCGCCGGCGAGGGGCGCGGCGGACTTGGTGCTCTGCATGGTCGTGTTGACGACCGAGTAGCCGGTCCAGCCGGCGCAGGCGAAGTAGGAGTGGCGCCGGAGCTCCGCGTCGCGGAAGAGCAGCACCGAGGAGCCCTTCGGCGCGTAGGCGTACTTGTGGAGATCCATGGAGATGGACGTCACGCCGGGCACCCGGAAGTCGAAGGGCGGGATGTCCTCGCCCAGCTCGGCGAGGAAGGGCAGGAGCCAGGCGCCGATGCAGCCGTCGACGTGGAGGAGCACGTCGCGCTCCTTCGCGAGCTTCCCCATGGCCTCGATGGGATCGATGACGCCGTGGGCGTAGCCGGCCGCCGAGCCGACCATCAGCACCGTGCTCGGGCCGAGCTTCGCCTCGAGGTCGGCCAGGTCGACCATGAAGCTCTCCGGGTCGACCGCGACCGGCACGACCTTCACGCCGAAGTAGCGCGCGCCCTTGTGGAAGGCCGCGTGCGCCGTGACCGGGAGGAGCAGCTCGGGCTCCTCGATGCCCTTGGCGCGGCCACGCTCGCGGGCCGCCTTCACGGCCAGCATGCAGCTCTCCGTGCCGCCGCTGGTGAAGGTGCCGACCACCTCCTCGCCGCCGTTCAGGTGATCCCGGGCGATGGCGAGGATGTCGTTCTCGAGGCGCTCGAGGCTCGGGAAGACCGTCGGGTCGAGGCCATTTTTGCCGAGGTAGGTGACGACGGCGCGCTGCTTCACGGCGTCCACCTCCGGGCCCGCGTCGTAGACGAAGCCCCAGGCGCGCCCGCCCTTCACGGGCAGATCGTCCTGTCGGTACTCGTCGAGGCGTGCGAAGACCTCGTCCGTGCTCATCCCCTGCTGCGGCATCGCCATGGCGTGAACCCCTTTCGTGGAGAGAGGTGTAGCAACATGGCATCGAGTGTCAAGTGGCATGAGCTGCCGACTTATGCCTCTCTCGACGGACCGCGCCCCGAAACGACTGGCGGGGACGGACGACGAGAGCCGCCCCCCGCGCTCGGCGAAGGGCGGCCCCGTCCCGTCTCACCGCGGCCTACTCGATCGACACGAAGGAAGACGTCCCGGGCCGGCTGCAGCTCCCGCCCGAGGCGCTGATGGAGTCGAGCACGCAGTTTACGTCGACCCGGCGGTCGAAGAGCTCGAAGATCGCGGCCTCCACGTCGTTCTCCGCGTACTCGCACATGAAGCCCGCCCCGGTGATCACGGCGCTGCTGCCGCCGCTCACGTCGATGCAGGCGGAGACGGTCGCGGTCACCGTGTCGTACGCCGACGCGCAGAGGCAGCCGAGCGTGTGCGTCCGCGGGTCGGGCTCCGGCTCCGGCTCGGGCGGCGCCGCGCACTGGTCGTGGATCCCCGTCCAGCGCGACCAGGAGTAGTCGTAGCGGCTCGCGCGGACGGTCTCGCTCGCCCGCGCCACGAGCCGGCGCCGGCAGTCCTCGTCCCGCGCGCTGGCCTGGATGTTCGCCGAGCTCGTCCGCAGCGCCTCGACGGTGCGCCGCACGGCGTCGACGCTCCCGAGCGTCAGGGTGCAACGCCCGTAGGTCGTGTCCCGGCTCTCGCTGGTCGTCACGCAGCGCATGGAGCGCGAGCTCCCGCCGGCGGAGTAGGTGGCGCCGACCTCGCTCCACTCGCCGCGCGGGTGCGACCAGCGGAAGACGAGGTTCGTGCAGCTCGCGTCCGGCGAGGGGATCGGCGTGAAGTCCACCTCCAGCGGGCGCGCCCGGTCCGCGTAGTCCCGCGTGCGGATCTCCGACTCGGGCGCCGAGCAGTTCCGCACCCAGTCGTCGTTGTTGCGGTTCTCGGAGGTGCAGCCCTCGGCGTTCTTCTCGAGGTCCATGCTGTACATGCCGTAGCTCCGGCCGCCCACGGTCGTCCGCCCCGACACGCGCGCCCGCCAGCCAGCGCAGCGGCCGGCCTCCCAGTACTCGCGGTGGAGCACGTGGCGCCCGGCGGACCAGCCGTAGAGCGGGTCCTCCCACCAGCCCTCCGCGATGGGCGTCTCGCTCGTCGTCACCGGCGGCGCGATCGCCTCCCAGCGGCGCGCCGTGAAGTCCCAGGCGCGCACGCTGACCGTGGCCCCCGCGTAGGGGTGATAGCCCGAGAAGGGGATCGGCTGATCCCGATCGCGCACCTCGTAGCCGTTCGCCGGCGTGGCGATGCAGCCGGTCGTCGCGCAGAGCGCCGCCGCCAGGGCGACGCGAAGAGCAGCTCCGTCCTTCATCCGTCTCTCCTCCGGGCGCAGCGCGCCCCTCCTCGCCGCGGCCTCTCCCGGGCCCGGCGGCGCCACCCACATCCCGGGCGGCGATGGAGGAGAGTCGCGAGCCGCGCTCTGTGAAGGCCGCGTCGCGCCATCCCGTGAGGAGCCTCGCGCCACCGTGAAGGCGGCTCGCCGGCGGCACGCCTAGGTCTGCGCCGTGAAGGCGGCGATGCGCAGGCCGATCTCCCGGCCGTGGTCCTCCTGGAGGAAGTGGCTGGCGTCCTCGAGCACGAGCGTCAGGTCTTCCCGCACGCCGACGAGCCGCTCGCGGAACTTCTCCATCACCCGCGGCGGGAAGACCGGATCGCGCGCCCCCCAGACGAGCAGCACGGGCTGCTTCAGCTTCCGTAGGCCCTCGTCCGTGCGCTTCATGCGCGCGTAGGCGGCGTCGCCCCCATCGAGCGGGATGTGCCGCGGGAAGGCGAGCACGGCCTTGCGGCTGGCGGCGTCCGGGAAGGGGGCGCGGTAGGCGCCCATGGCCTCCCGGTAGAAGCGCAGCTTGCGGCGCACGCCGCCGGGCAACGCGACCTCGACGAAGGCGTTCAGGCGGAGCACGAGCGCCTCGCCGAGCGCGGGCGTCCGGAAGGTCTTCAGCGGCTGGGGCACGCGGTTGTGCGCGCGCGGCGCGAAGGCCCAGGTGTTCATGATCACGAGCCGGGCGAGCCGCTCGGGGTGGTCGACGGCCCAGGAGAGCCCGATGGGCCCGCCCCAGTCGTGGACGGCGAGGGTCACGCGCTCGAGGCGGAGGTGATCGAGCAGGGCCGCGAGCGCCGCGAGGTGGTTCTCGAGCGTGTAGTCCGCCATGCGCCGCAGCCGATCGCTCCGGCCGAAGCCCAGCAGGTCCGGGGCGATGACCCGATGGCGCCGGGCCAGCGGCGGGATGACCTCGCGCCAGAGGAAGGACCAGGTCGGGTTCCCGTGGAGGAGCACGACCGGCTCGGCGTCGCGCGGGCCGACGTCGACGTAGCTCAGCTCCACCGGCTGCCCCGCGACGCGCATGGGGAGGAAGCGGGGCGGATGCGGGAAGAGCGGGCTCGCGAAGGTCCGGGCGGGGCTGGCGCTCATGGGCCGAGAGCATAGAGCCGGAGGTCGCGCGCCCGAAGCGCCGGGACGCGCTCGTGCGGGCGCCCGCTCATCGATCCTCCGGCACGGGCACGTCAGCCGACGGCACCGTGAACCAGAAGGTCGACCCCTCGCCGGCGACGGACTCCACGCCGATCTCGCCGCCCCACCCTTCGACGATCCGCCGGCAGATGCTCAGGCCGATGCCCGAGCCCGGGATCTCGTCGTGCGTGTGCAGCCGACGAAAGACGTCCCAGATCACCTCCTGCTGCTCCGCCGTCATGCCCATGCCCTCGTCGCGCACGGCGACGCGCACCCAGGCCCCCTCGCGCTCGGCCTCCACCGTCACCCGCGGCCGGTCCGGCGAGTACTTCAGCGCGTTCGAGATCAGGTTCGTCAAGAGCCGCGTGACCCGTGGGGCGTGCGCGCGCACGGCCGGGAGCGGGGCCGGCCGGACGACCTCCGCGTCCCGCTCGCGCAGCGAGGCCACGAGCGCGTCCAGAGCCGCCTCGAGGCACGCCTCCGCCTCCACCTCGTCCGCGGGCCCGAGGCTCTCGCCGGCGCGGCTGAGCTCGAGCAGATCCTCGATCATCCGCCGCATGCGCTGCGCCCCCTCGAGCGCGTGGCCGACGTAGCGCTGTCCCCGCTCGTCGAGCGCCTCCCCGAAGCGCTTGTCGAGGAGGCCCACGTAGCTCGAGACCATGCGCAGGGGCTCCTGGAGGTCGTGGGAGGCGACGTAGGCGAACTGCTGCAGGTCGCGGTTGGAGCGCGCGAGCGCCTCGGTCCGCTCCCGGACGCGCAGCTCGAGCTCTTCGTTGCTCTCGCGGAGGCGCGCCTCGGCGGCCTCGCGCCGCTCGACCTCGGCCGAGAGATCCGCGTTGGCCGCGGCGAGCTGGGCCGGGCTGGGGAGCCGAAGCGCGGCCGGGAGCAGGCGCCAGAGCACGATGGCCGTGGACGCGGAGACCAGCGCCGTGACGAGCTTCAGGACCCCCTCGAGCCGGTACATGGGCGTCCAGACCGTGACGATGTCGAAGAGGTGCGTCGTGCCGCAGGCCAGGATGAACGCGCTGAAGAGCAGGAAGACCCGGCGGAAGGCGAGGTCCTCCCGGCGCCGGACGAAGACGAGCAGCGCCAGGGGGATCGTGAAGTAGGCGAGCCCGATGCCGAGGTCGGATCCGACGTTCAGCCAGAGGATCTCCGGGCGCCAGAAGTAGCAATGCCCATGAGGCATGAAGTCGGACGCGAAGAGGTTCGACAGGAACTCGATCATCGGATAACCTTACGTAACGGAAGGGGGAGCCGCATCCAGGTTCTCTTCGCCGAGGACAACCAGGCCGACGCCGAGCTCCTGATCGAGGCGTTCGCCGAGATCGGCGCCGAGGTCGAGTGCGTCGTGGTCGCGTCACCGCACGCCTTCTTCGAGCAATTGCATCGACAGAATTGGGACATGCTCTTGGTCGACCTGCGTCTCGGACCCTACGACGGCCACGAGCTCCTGGAGCGACTGCGCGGCGAGCGGAAGCTCGGCCCCGAGACCCTCGTGGCCGTCCTCAGCTCCTCCGCCGCCCCCGCCGACATCGAGCGATCCCGCAGGTACGGTATCCATGGCTATCTTCGGAAACCTTTCACCATCGAGCGCTGGGTGGAGCTCGCCTCCGACCTGGTTCTGGCTGGCACATCACCCCAGAGTGGGGGTACCAAAAACTAGCCCTTCGGGCAGCCCGGTGGCGCTGGATCCGCTCCGCGGCCGAAGCCCTTCTCAAACCTCGATCTCCCGCGACGGACACCGGATTCTCCTCGTGGAAGACAATCGGGGAGACGCCGATCTCGTCGAGGAGTTCATCGAGGAGTCGCCGCTCCAGGCCGAGCTCGTCGTCACGCCTCGGCTCGGGGAGGCGCTGGAGCTCCTCTCCCAGATGGAGTTCGACTGCGTCCTCCTCGACCTCGGGCTGCCGGACGCGCGCGGCCAGTCCGCGGTGAAGCGCTTCCGGTCCCGGGCGCCGCGCGTCCCCCTGGTCGTGCTCACGGGGTTGGAGGACGCCGGGACGGCCCAGGCCTGCGTGCAGCTCGGCGCGCAGGAATACCTCGAGAAGGCGCGGCTCGACCCGCGCTCACTGACGCAGGCGGTGAGCCTGGCCATGCTGCGGGTGAGCGAAGCCCGAGCGCGGCGCGAGCTCCTCCAGGCCGACCGGCTGCGCTCCGTGGGCCTGCTCGCGGCCGGCGTCGCCCACGAGATCAACAACCCCCTCACCTACCTCGAGGTGAACCTGGAGCACCTGCAGGCAGAGCTCGAGGAGAGCCTTCCCGCGGACGCGCGCTCGCCGCGCGAGGTCGTCGCCGAGTGTCGGGATGGCGTGGGACGCATCGGACGCATCGTCGGCCGCCTCAACGGCTTCGCGCGGACCGACGAGGGGACGCCGCCGAGCCTGCTGCACGTCGACACCATCGTGCAGGACGCGCGCCGCCTCACGCGGCACCAGTGGCAGCCCTACTGCCGCTACGAGGAGCAGCTCGGGATGACGCCGCCGGTCCTGGGCTGGCCCGGGGAGCTCACGCAGGTCCTCGTCAACCTGCTGCTGAACGCGGCGCATGCGATCGGGAAGCAGGGCCGCGGGCGCATCCGGGTGTCCACGCGCCGGGTCGGCGAGCACGTGGAGATCGCCGTGGAGGACGACGGCCCCGGCATGCTCCCCTACGAGCTCCGGCGCGCCTTCGACCCGTTCTTCACGACGAAGCGGCGCGAGGAGGGGACGGGCCTCGGCCTCGCCCTCTGCCGGGAGATCGCCCGACGCCACCAGGGCACGCTCGAGGCGGAGAGCGCACCGGGCGCCGGCGCCACCTTCGTGCTGCGCATCCCGATCGGGGAGCCGCGGGCCGTGAGCCACGAGCGGCTCAAGCCCGTGAAGCGGGACGCACGGCGCCGAATCCTCTTCGTGGACGACGAGGCGATCCTGCGGCGCTCCGTGGAGCGGCTCCTGGCGCGCCACCACGATCTGGTCATGGCGGCGGACGCCGAGAGCGCCATCGAGCGGCTCGAGGGCGGGGCGCCCTTCGACCTGGTGCTCTGCGACCTCACCATGCCCGGCATCGGCGGTCGGGGGCTGTGGCGCTGGATCGGTGAGCAGCGTCCCGAGCTGGTCTCGCGCTTCGTGCTCATGAGCGGCGGCATGCCCGACGAGCTCCCGGCGGGGCTCCCGGCGGCGCCGCGGCTGAGCAAGCCCTTCCGCCGCGAGGAGCTCGAGCAGGTCATCGCCGCGGTCGGCGCCAGCCGCGACAACGAGACCGACTGAACGCGGGTCTGGGCTGGCGCCGCAGATCGAGGCCGCGGTCGGTGAGGACCGCGCGACGACGGACGCACGACGACGGACCGTGCGACGACGGACCGTGCGACGGGCGCGCGTGCTCCGGCTCAGCGGCCGAGCAGCTCGAGGAAGCGCTCGCCGAAGATGCCGTCCTTCTTCTTCGCCGGCACGGGCAGGCGCGCGATCCAGCCCTTGATGGCCTCGTAGTCGTAGCTCTCGTCGGGCCCCTCGAAGCCGTAGGGCGCGTCCGTGCCGTAGAGGCAGCGCTCGGGGCCCATGGCGGCCACCGCCTCGCGCGCGAGCCGCTCGTCGATGTAGGGGCTCGAGAGGTCGACGTGCAGGTTCGGGTAGGCGCTCCGGTAGCGCCAGAGATCCCGGTAGAAGGGGAAGCCGGCATGCGCCGCGATGATCGTCAGCTTCGGGTAGCGCGCCGCCATGCTGCGGAAGTCGCCGCGCGCGCCGAAGCCGAGGTGGATCAACGCCGGGAGGCCGAGCTCCTCGCAGCGGCGGAGGATCGGGTCGAGGAGCTCGGTGCGGTAGTCGTGCCAGTGCGGGTGGAGCTTCACGCCGACGAAGCCCGGCTCCTGGCGCCAGCGCTCGAGCGTCCCGAGCACGTCCGGATCCGCCTTCGGGTTGAGGAAGATCCAGCCCCAGAAGCGATCCGGGCGCGCGCGGAGCACCTCGGCGACGGCGCCGTTGTCCGGCAGGGGGTAGATGACCGTGGTCTGACCGCCGTAGTGGAGATTCCCGTTCCGATCGAGCGTCGCGCGGTGGATGGCCTCGGCGAGGGGGCGGGTGGCCGCGCGCTTCATCAGCGTGCGCACGGTCTTCAAGAGCAGCTCGGGCGTCGAGGGGAGCAGGTCGTTCATCGCCGGGATGAGCACGACCCGGTCGACGCCGGCCGCGTCGATCTTCCGCACGACCCCGTCGAGGTCGAGCATGCGCGGCTCGAAGTGCGCGTGGCAGTCGACGATCACGGGAGGGCCTCCCCGAGGCGCGCCATGGCCTCCTTCAGGTCGACCTTCGGCGCCCAACCGAGCACCTCCCGCGACGCCCGGAGCGAGTAGGTGGCGCGGCGCGAGACGTAGCGCACGGAGCCGACGGTGAGCGGCGGCGCCTGCCCCGTGAGCCGGCTCGCCGCCTCGGCCGTCCGGGCGGCGGCGAGGGCGACCCGGAGCGGGACCTTGGCGCGCGGGAGCGGCACCCGGCCGGCGCGCGCGAGGCGCGCGAAGTAGTCGCGGTAGCGGGTGGTGTCGGCGCCGTCGTGGAAGGCGAAGACGCCCCCCGGGGCGGCCGGGTGGTCGAGGCAGAGGACGAGCCCGTCGACGAGGTTGTCGATCCAGCAGTGCGCGATGAGCCCCTCGCCCCCGTCGATGAGCACGGGCTGGCCCTTCCGCATCATCTCGAGCGGGCGGCGGACCCAGGGCTCGCTGCCCGGCCCGAAGACGTCCCCCGGGCGGGCGACGACCACCTCGAGCTCGCCCCGCGCGGCGACGTCGCGCACGTGCCGCTCGGACGCGGCCTTGGTGTCGAAGTAGGCGACGCCCGTGTCCGTGACGAGCGGGCTGTGCTCGTCGGCGCCGGGCCCCGGGTCGAGGCCGAGGGCGGCGATGGAGCTGACCTGGACGAAGCGCTCGACGCCGTGGCGGAGCGCCGCCTCGAGGACGTTCCGCGTGCCCTCGACGTTGACGCGCCGGGTCGTGGCGGGCGGCACGCGCTCGTCGACGACGGCGGCGGCGTGCACGACCTTCGCGGGGGCGTAGCGGGCGAAGACGTCGTCGACCTCGGCCGGGTCGGTGACGTCCATGCGCACGGTGGGGTGGTAGCCGGCCCGCAGGTCGACGCCGACCGCGCGCCGGCCGAGCTCGAGGAGGCGGCCGACGAGGGCCTCGCCGACGAAGCCGGCCGCGCCCGTGACCAGCACGTCGACGCGGTGCCCGTCGAGCGGCGTCAAAGCGCGTCCTCCCGGAGCCACTCGCCGAAGCGCTCGCCGAGCATGATCGTCGGCAGGTTGATGTTCGAGGAGGGCACGGTCGGGAAGAGGCTCGCGTCGGCCACGATCAGGCCCTCGGTGCCGCGCACGCGGCCGCGCGGATCGGTGGCCGCGCGCGGATCGTCCTCGTCGCCCATGGGCACGGTGCCGCAGGGGTGGTAGCCGCTGCCGGTCTGGCCGAGGAGCCACTCGCGGATGGCCCTGCGGCTCGAGAAGCCGCGCTCGGTCGGGAGCACGAAGGTGGCCAGCTCGCCGAGGGCCTTCGAGGTGCCGAGGAGCCAGAGGAGCTCCATGGCCTCGAGCTGCTGCTCGAGCTCGTCCGGGTGGTGGAGGAGCTTCGAGTCCAGGATCGGCTTGGCGCGCGGGTCGGGCGAGTCCCAGCGGATCGTGCCGGCGCCGGCGGGCTTGCCCACCTGCACCATGAGGCTGACGACCGGGAGCTCGACGAAGGGGAGCGGGACCAGGGAGCCGGCCTGCACCTGCATGTCGTTGCGCTGGCGGCTCCCGCGGCTCGTGTAGCGGAGCGCGGTCTGGATCAGCGGGTCGGCGAGGTGGACGAGCGCCGGGTCCTTCGGGAGGAGGAAAACGGCGCTCCCGGGGTGGTCGAGGAGGCGCGAGGCGACGCCCGGGTTGTCGGCGACGAGCTCGACGCCGAGGTGGGCGAGCTGGGCCTTCGGGCCGACGCCGCTTCGGAGGAGGATGCCCGGCGTGCAGACGGCGCCGGCGGAGAGGACGACGCGGCGGGCGCGCACGGTCTCGACCCGGCCGTGGCGCTCGACCTCGACGCCGACGGCGCGGCGGCCCTCGAAGAGGACGCGGCGGGCGAGCGTCTCCGGGGCGAGGTGGAGGTTCGGGCGGGCGCGGACGGCGTCGGTGAGGTAGCCGCGGGCGACGTTCTGGCGCACGCCCTCGATCTTGTTCATGGCGTGCGGGCCGGCGCCGGTGCTCCCCGGGCGGTTGTGGTCCTCGGTCGCGTCGAAGCCGAGCTCGGCGCAAGCCTCGAGGAAGGCCGCCTGCCAGGGGACCAGCTCCTCCGGCCCGTGGCGGCGCATGCGGATCGGGCCGCCCTGGCCGTGGTAGGGGCGCTCGCCGAAGTCGAGGTCGTCCTCGAGGCGACGGAAGGCCGGGAGGCACTTCTCCCAGGTCCAGTCCGCGAGGCCCCACTCGTCGAAGTCGTAGTCCTCGCCGCGGAGGGCGATGCAGGTGTTGACGGCGCTCGAGCCGCCGACGACGCGGCCGCGGGGAAAGAGGTGCGGCGGGTAGCGGGGCGGGACGACGGGGCGGTGGCGGAAGCCCCAGTCGTGGTCGTGGATGCTGTTGCGCGTGCCGTCCCGGAGGTCCGGCGGGAGGGGCGTCTCGGGCGGGTAGTCGGGGCCCGCGTCGAGGAGGAGCACCTCGCGATCGCTCCGCTCGGTGATGCGCGCGGCGAGCACGGCCCCGGCCGAGCCGGCGCCGACGACGATGGTCTCGACCTCGCGGGGCAGCGGCGGGGCGGCCACCGGGGAGCTACTCGCTCTCGCCCTCGGCGCTCTCGCCTTCGCCCTCGGCGGCTTCGCCTTCGGTCGCCTCGCCCTCGGCCTCGCCTTCGCCCGCGGCGGCTTCGCCCTCGGCGTCGCCCTCGCCGTCCATGCTCAGGTCGACCCCATCGAGGCCGTCGTCCCACTCCTCCTCGACCGGCTCTTCTGCGAGGGGATCGTCGCCCTCGACGTAGAGGGCGAGATCCGTCTCCTCGAGGGGCGGCGACTCGGGGAAGGGGTAGTCGGGCACCGGCGTGTCGGCGCCGCAGGCCGCTCCGCCGAGGAGGGCGAAGGCGACGAGCCAGCGGAGCGCGAGGCGGGGCAGGGAGGCGAGCATCGCGTGCATCAAGCCACGACGGGCCGGGCCCACGCAAGGGGGGTCTTCCGCTCGCTGGCGCTCGCCATCATCGGCTTGCCGGCGGGCCCGAGGGGGCGCTCCCTCCACGGTCGGGTGGCTTCGCCGCTTCGCGGCCGCGGCGGTCTCTTCGCGGCGGCCCGACTTCGCCGGGTCGCGCTGCGGGGGTCCCCGGCGGTCGGCCTGGACGCAGCCGGTGAGAGCGGCTCCCGATCCGGCGGGCACGGGCGGGCACGGGCACGGGTCCATGGCTCGGGCACGGGTCCGTGGCTCGCGGGATCGGCGAGGATCGGCGGGGAGCGGGCGGGGCAGGTATGCTGCGGGAGTGCGCCCCTGGGTCTCGCTCTCGCTCCTCGTGATCCTCGCGGCCTGTGGGGACGATGGCTCGGCCTCGCTGGACGCCGGGCGGGGGGACGCCGGCCTCGGAGAGGCGGGGCTCGGAGACGGCAGCGTCGCCGACGCGACGACCGGTCGGGACGCCGGGCCGCGGGACGTCGACGCCGGGCCGCCGCCGGAGGACCTCGACGGCTTCGTCGAGTGGCAGATGGCGCGCGGGGGGCTGCCGGGGCTGGCGACGGCGCTGATCGTGGACGGCGAGGTCGTGCACGAGGGGCTCTACGGCTACGCCGACGTGGAGGCCGGCCGCGCCGTCGACGCGCATACGCTCTTCGCCGTGGCGAGCGTCTCCAAGCTCTTCACGGGCATCGTCGCGCTCCGCGCCTGGGAGGAGGGTCGGCTCGATCTGGACGCGGACGTCGGCGAGACGCTCGGCTTCGCGCTCCGCCACCCGGACCACCCCACGGCGCCGATCACCGCGCGCATGCTCCTCACGCACACGTCGGGGCTCCGCGACAACTGGCCCATGCTCGGCCAGACGACCTACGAAGGCGACCCGGAGATCGACCTCGAGACCTTCACGCGCGGCTACGCGCTCGAGGGCGGCGAGTGGTTCGCGGGCCCGAACTGGGGCGCCGCGCCGGGGACCGCGCACGACTACTGCAACGGGGCCTTCGCCGTGGCCGCGCACCTGAGCGAGGCGGCCTGGGGCGAGGGCTTCCGGGCGGCGAGCGAGCGGCTGGCCTTCGAGCCCCTCGGCTTCGAGGACACGGGCTGGTGGCTGGCCGACGTGGACGCCGGGAAGCTCGCCGTGCCCTACACCTGGAACGCCGCGCGGGGGAGCTTCGTGCCCCTCGAGCAGACGACGCCGGCGCACTACCCGGCGGGCGGCCTGCGGGCGAGCCTGCACGACCTCGAGCGCTGGGCGCGGGCCATGCTGCGCGGCGGCGAGCTCGACGGCGTGCGCGTGCTCGAGGCGGAGACGGTGGAGGCGATGCGGACGCTGCAGGTGCCCGACCTGAGCACGCGGCAGGGGCTCGTGATGCGCTACGAGGGGATCGGCGGGCACGGCTACGTGGGGCACAGCGGGGCCGGCATCGGGGGGAGCGCGAACGTGCTGCTGCGGAGCGACGCGGACGCGGCGCTGATCGTGCTGAGCAACGGCGACGCCTACATCCGCGCACGGCTCGGGTTCACGGAGGGGCGAGACGCGATGGACGCGATCCTCGAGCGGCTCGACACGGAGCTGGAGGCGGAGCTGGAAGCCGCGCTGACGACCGAGCCTTAGGTGGCCGGCGCCGCAGGCGCCCCCGTGCCCTTGCCCGTGCCCATGCCCGTGCCCGCAGGAAAGCGGACCGTACGCACGGCATCCCAACACCCGAAACAGTCCAGCCCGAGCACCAAAGCCCGAGCGCCAAGGTCCGAACCCCGAGCCCAAGCGCCGAGCACGAGCTGACAGCCCGAGCGCCAAGCCCAAGCTGACATCCCAAGCGCCGAGCCCAAGCACCGAGCCCAAGCACCGAGCCCAAGCACCGAGCCCAGGCACCGAGCCCAAGCACCGAGCCCAAGCACCGAGCACGAGCCCAAGCGCCGAGCACGAGCTGACAGCCCAAGCCCAAGCGCCGTGCCCAAGCCCCAGCACCGAGCGCCGAGCCCGAGCCCGAGCGCCGCGCTGCTGCGGGCGCACGATCGAGCCCGCGCCAAACTCGACCCGAGCCTGAGGTGCGTCCCCCATCCCGCCGGCTGGTCGCCGGGCAGCGCCCGTCGTAGGCTCTCCGCCGTGAGCGTCGGGGCGAAGCTGAAGGGGGCGGCCATCGGCGCCTACCTCGGCGGGGGGCCGGCCATGCGGCGGGCGTGGGAGGGCACCAAGCGCGCCCTCGGCCGCGGTCCGCGCACCGTCACCTTCCACCACCAGGTCGACGACCCCTGGTCGCACCTCTTGGCGCAGGCGCTCGTGACCTTCCGCGCGCGCTTCCCGGCCGTCGACCTGCGCATGGTCGTCGTGCCGCCGCCGGCGGCGGACGCGGACCCGGAGCCGCAGAAGCGCCGCGCGTGGGCGCTCCGCGACGCCACGGCGCTGGCCGCGCGCCACGGGCTCCACTTCCCGACGCCGGCGGAGCTCCCGGCCGAGGACCGGCTCCGGCGCGCGAACGCGGTGCTGCTCCTCGACCGCCCCGTCGACGCGCAGCTCGACGCGGCCATCCGCGTGGGCGACGCCCTCTTCCGGGGCGACGGCGACGCCGTGGCGGAGCTCGTGCGCGAGCTGGGGACCGTGCCCGGGCAGCGCGTCCGCCCGGCGCTCGAGTCGAACTACGCGCGGCTCCGGAAGGCGGGCCACTACCAGGGCGCGATGCTCGAGCACGACGGCGAGTGGTTCTGGGGCGTCGATCGGCTGCCCTACCTCGCCCAGCGTGTCGGCGGCGAGGAGGCCGCGCCGCTCCTCCCGGTGGCGCGCCGCGAGGCGCCGGCGGCGCCCGGGGAGCCGCTCGAGGTCTTCTTCTCGTTCCGGAGCCCCTACTCGTACCTGACGATCGCGCGCCTCTGGGCCGCGCACCAGGAGAGCCCGCTCCCGCTCCGCCTCCGCCCGCTCTTGCCCATGGTCACGCGCGGCCTCCCCGTGCCCCGCGACAAGCGCCTCTACATCGTGAAGGACGCCAAGCGCGAAGCGGACCGGCTCGGCCTACCCTTCGGGCGCATCTGCGACCCGCTCGGCGAAGGCGTCGAGCGCTGCCTGCGCGTCTTCCTCGCGGTGGAGGCGGCCGAGGGCACCTCCGCGGCGCTCCGCTTCGCGGCCGAGGCCTACGCGGGCATCTGGTCCCGGGCCGTCGACGTCGCGAGCGACGCGGGCCTCGCCGAGGTCGCCGCGGCGGCGGAGGTGGAGGCGCACGTCGAGGGCGCGCTCGCCACGGAGGGCTGGCGCCAGGTGGTCGAGGCGAACCGCGACGCGCTCTCCGAGCTCGGGCTCTGGGGTGTCCCTTCCTTCCGCCACGGCGACTGGATCGCCTGGGGCAACGACCGCCTCGACTGGGCGCTCGAGCGCTGCGCCCGCCCTCCGGTCGTCGGGGGCTAGACGCGGGTTCCTCGGAGGAGTTCCCCGACCTCTCGATGCGAGTGCGGTGCCGCGCGTTCCGCCCCTCAGGCCGCGGGCACGGGCACGGGCACGGGTTCTTCCTCGGCTCCTCAGGCTCCCGTCGCTCGGTAGACGTGCGCCACCGCGCGTTCCGCCCCTCACCCCGCGGGCACGGGCAAGGGCGCGGGCACGGGCACGGGTTCTTCCTCGGCTCCTCAGGCTCCCGTCGCCTGGTAGACGTGCGCCACCGCCTCGTCGAGCTTCGTCGGGTCCGAGCCGCCCGCCTGCGCGAAGTCCGGCCGCCCGCCGCCGCCGCCGCCCACGATGGCCGCCGCCTGCTTCACGATGTCGCCGGCCTTGAAGCGATCGGTCACGTCCTTCGAGACGCTGCACACGAGGATCGCCTTCTTGCCGTTCGGGCTCGGCGCGCCGAGCAGGATCACCGCCGGCGCGAGCTTGTCGCGGAGCTGGTCGGCCATCTCCCGGAGCGCCTTGCCGTCGACGCTCGGCACGGTCGCCCCGAGCACCTTCACGCCATCGACCTCCTTGGCCTCGCTCGTCAGGTCCTTCGCCCCGCCGCCGCTCACGAGCTCCTTCTGCAGCCGCTCGATCTCCTTGTGCAGGCTCTTCTGCGCGTCGAGGAGCTTCTCCACCCGCTCCTTCGTCTCCTGCGGCGTCGCCTTCAGCAGCTCCGCCGTCTCCTCGAGCTGCCCGCGCGTCGCCCGCAGATGCGCCAGCGCGTTCAGCCCCGTCGCCGCCTCGATGCGCCGCACGCCGGAGGCGAGGTTCGAGTCCCCGAGCACCGTGAAGAGGCCGATGTCGCCCGTCCGGAAGGCGTGCGTCCCGCCGCAGAGCTCGAGGCTCGGCCCGATCTTCAACACGCGCACCACGTCGCCGTACTTCTCCTCGAAGATGCCGATGGCGCCGCGCTCCTTCGCCGCGTCCATGGCCATCACGTCCGTGGTGATCGCCGTGTTCTCGAGGATGGCCGCGTTGACCAGGTCCTCGACGCGCTGGAGCTCCTCCTCGGTCGGCGCCCGCGGCGTGCCGTAGTCGAAGCGCAGCCGGTCGGGCCCGACGAGCGAGCCCTTCTGCGCGACCGTCTCCCCGAGCACCTGCCTCAGCGCCCAGTGGAGGATGTGCGTCGCCGAGTGGTTCCGCCGCGTCGCCGAGCGGAGCGCGTGGTCCACCTCGAGCGTCAGCGCGTCGCCCACCGCGAGCCCCTCGCCCTCGACCACGCCCTGGTGGACGATCAGCCCGTCGACGGGGATCTGCGTGTCGCCCACGGCGAGCACCGTCGCCTCGCCCTTCTTCATCCAGCCGGCGTCGCCGACCTGGCCGCCCTTCTCGCCGTAGAAGGGCGTCGCCTTCGTCACGACCTCGACCGCCTCGCCGGCCGCCGCCCGCTCGACCTTCGCGCCCTCCTTCAGGATCGCGACGACCTCGCTCTCGGCCTCCTCCGCGTCCCAGCCGAGGAAGCGCACCTCGCCGCCGACCTCCTCGCGGACGTCGTAATAGATCTTCTCGCTCGCCTGCGCCTTGTTCAGCTGCGAGCCCTGGGAGCGCTTCCGCGCCTCATCCATCTCCGCCTCGAAGCCCTCGTGGTCGACGACGAAGCCCTCCTCCTCGCCGATCACGTCCTGCAGATCGACCGGGAAGCCGAAGGTGTCGTAGAGCTTGAAGGCCACCGCGCCGGGCAGGGTCTTCTTCCCCTCGCGCTCGGCCCACTCCTCGTTCGCGTGGATGAGGTCGATGCCGCTCTTCAGCGTGCGCCGGAACTGCTCCTCCTCCCGGTGCGCGACCTCTTCGATGCGCGCCTTCTGCTCGGCGAGCTGCGGGTAGTCCTCGCCCATCAGCTCCACGACCTTCGCCGCGCAGGTGTGCAGGAAGGGCTCCTCGATCCCCAGCCGGTAGCCGTGCCGGATCGCCCGCCGCATGACGCGCCGGAGCACGTAGTCGCGCCCGCCCTTCCCCGGCTCGAGCCCCTCGCTGATCGTGAAGGCCGCCAGCCGCGCGTGGTCCGCGATGACCCGCATGGAGACGTCGTCCTCGGCCTGCGTCGCCTGGTAGCGCTTGCCGGCGATCTCCCCGGCGAGCTCGACGATCGGCTTCAGCAGATCCGTGTCGTAGTTGCTGAGCACGTCCTGCATCACGACCGCCGCCCGCTCGAGGCCCGCGCCCGTGTCGACGCTCGGCGCCGGCAGGTCGAGCAGCGTGCCGTCCGGCTGCCGGTCGAACTGCATGAAGACCAGGTTCCAGAGCTCGAACCAGCCGCGCCCCTCCGGCGTCGGCTCCTCGCCGAAGGTCGAGGGGTCCACCGGGTCCACGCCGAGGCAGTAGTGGATCTCCGTGCACGGCCCGCAGGGGCCCGTGTCGCCCATCTGCCAGAAGTTCTCCTTGGCGTTGCAGCGCTTCACGCGCTCGGGGCCGCAGCCGGTGATCTCCATCCAGAGCTTCGCCGACTCCTCGTCGGCCGGGCCGTAGCCCTCCTGGCCCTCGAAGATCGTGAAGACCATGCGCTCCGGGTCGAGCTTCAGCACGTCCATGTAGAAGCGCCACGCGAGCTCGATGGCCTCGCGCTTGAAGTAGTCGCCGAAGCTGAAGTTCCCGAGCATCTCGAAGAAGGTGTGGTGCCGCGCCGTGCGGCCCACGTTCTCGAGGTCGTTGTGCTTGCCGCTGATGCGGATGCACTTCTGGGACGAGGTCGCGCGCGTGTAGGGGCGGCTCTCCTTGCCCGTGAAGACGTCCTTGAAGGGCACCATCCCCGCGTTGACGAACATCAGCGTCGGGTCGTTCTGGGGGATCAGCGGAGCGCTCGGGACGTGCTCGTGGCCCTCGCCGGCGAAGAAGCTCGTGAAGGCCTGGCGGATGTCGCGCGACTTCATGGTCCGGCACAGGTAGCGCCGCGCCTCCCCGGTTTCAACAGGCGGCGGTGCGTTCGATCGCGGCTGCCGCAGCGAAGGCCGGTGGTGACGCCCGGGCTCGGGCCGGGCATCATGGGCGGTCCGTGAGCGGGGACGAGCGCGAACAGCCGAGCGAGAGGCCGAGTCCAGGCTCGAGTCCGGGGCAGAAGCCGAAGCCGAGGCAGAGGAAGTCGCCGGGCCCCTCCTCGCCCACGCTCCCGGCGACCCCCACCCCCACCGCGACGCCGCCGGACCTCGACGCCCGCTGGCCCTCCCTCGCCGACCACGCGGCGACGGTCGCCGACGCGCCGCGGGAGACCATCGTCCCGCCCTCCACCGATCACGCCATCGACATCGCCGTCACCACGGCCGGCAAGCGAACGCTCGGCCTGCTCCGCGAGATCGACGCCGCGCCGGCCAAGCGCCTCGAGGTCTCGGACGAGAAGCTCGGCCGCGGCGGCATGAGCGACGTCTGGCTCGGCGAGCAGACGGCCCTCGGGCGCCCGGTCGCCGTCAAGACCGTCCGCGAGGATCTCGGCAGCGCCGGCGGCCAGACCACGGCGGCCCGCGAGCTCCTCCGCGAGGCCGTCCTCACGGGGCGCCTCGAGCACCCGAACGTGCTCCCGGTCCACGACCTCACGCTGGCCGAGGACGGCGCGCCGCTCATCGTCCTCAAGCGCGTCGAGGGCGAGTCCTGGACCGAGCTCCTCGAGGCGCCGGCGCGCCTCCGCGCGCGCTTCGGCGTGGAGGACCCGCTCCGCTGGCACCTCCAGACCTTCATGCAGGTCTGCAGCGCGGCCCACGCGGCCCACGCGCGCGGCGTCGTGCACCGGGACATCAAGCCCGACAACGTGATGATCGGCCCCTACGGCGAGGTCTACCTGATGGACTGGGGCATCGCCGTGGCCGTCCCGCCCGCCGAGGGGGAGCGCTCGGCCGGCGCGGACCTCGGCGCCTACGACCCGAGCGTCCTCGCCGGCACGCCCGTCTACCTCGCGCCGGAGATGGTCCTCGGCGAGCCCGTCACGCCGCGCACGGACGTCTACCTGCTCGGCGCGACCCTCTTCGAGCTGCTCAGCGGCGACCCCCCGCACGTCGCCGGCTCGCTCCGGGCCATCGCCCAGAAGGCGCTCCGCCGCGAGCCGCCCCCGCTCCCCGAGCGCGTCGCCCCCGATCTCGCCGCGCTCTGCCGGCGCTGCCTCCGCTTCGATCCGACCGAGCGCTTCGAGAGCGCCGAGCAGCTCCGCCGGGCCGTGCAGCGCTACCTCGAGCAGCGCGAGTCGCGCCTGCTCGCGGAGAACGCCCGCGACGACCTCGTCGCCCTGGAGACGGCCGTCGAGGAGGCGGTGGCGCGCCCGGAGGAGAAGGCGAGCCACGTCTTCGACCTCTACGGCGCGTGTCGCTTCGGGTTCCAGGCGGCGCTCCGCGCGTGGCCCGAGAACGCCGAGGCGCGCGAGGGGCTGACGCGCGCCGTGGAGGCGATGATCCGGCTCGAGATCGCCCGGCAGAACGCGCGGGGGGCCGAGGCGCTGCTCGCCGAGCTCGAGGCGCCCCCGGCGGCGCTGCGCCAGCAGGTGCAGGAGGCGCTCGCGGAGCGCGAGGCGGCGCGCGCCGAGGTGGCGGCGCTGGCGGCGTTCCGGCAGGAGCTCGACCCGCGCGTCGGCCGGCGGGGGCGCTTCCTCGCGGCGGCCGTGCTCTCGGTGGTCTGGGTGAGCTCGCCGCTCGTGCAGCACTTCACGACCGGCCCCCGCGCGGAGACGCACACCAAGGGGCTGATCACGCCGCTCGTCTACATGGGGCTCGTCGCGGCCCTCGTCTGGTGGCGACGGCGGGAGGTCCTCGCGAGCCGCTACAACCGGCGCCTCGTCTTCACCGCGCTCTTCCACTTCGTCGCGGAGCTGACGCTCAGCGTCGGCCAGTGGCAGGCGGGCATGGACCCGACGGCCGCCCACGTGCAGGACTTCGGCCTCCGCGCGGCCACGCTCGGCTACGCGGCGATCTTCATCGACGTCCGCCTGCTGCTCACGAGCGTCGCCGCCTTCGGCGCCTACTTCCTCGCGGCGACGCACCCCGAGCTCCGCTACCTCGCCACCGCGGGCTCGGACGCCATCCTCGGGGCGACGCTCCTCTGGATGTGGCGGCCGCGAGAGCGTCGCGCAGCGCGGGTGAGCTGACCCCGGCGGCGGCGCGAGCGGCCCCGTATACGGGCTACCCCGGCTCGCTCGCGGCGGCGCTCTCCGCGCCTCCCTTCGGCCCCGCCAGCTCCGCGAGCACGCCGGCGAGCGCCCGGGGGCGCCCGCGCAGAAAGCCCTGCACCCGGTCGACGCCGAGGTCGCGCAGCAGCGCCTCCGTCTCCTCGTCCTCGACCCACTCGGCGACCGTCTTCGCCCCGAGCTGCGCCGCGATGCGCACGACCGCCTCGACGATGCAGCGGTCCACGGCGTCCTGCGCGCAGCGCCGCACGATGGAGCCATCGATCTTCACCGTGTCCACGTCGAGCTGCCGCAGGTAGGAGAAGGACGCGACGCCCGCGCCGAAGTCGTCGAGGGCGACGCGCGCGCCGAGCGCCTTGAGCTGGCTGACCAGGTAGCGCGCCGTCTCGAGATCGGAGATCGCGGCGGTCTCGGTGATCTCGAAGCAGATCAGGTGCGGCGGCACGGCGTAACGGCCGAAGGCATCGACGATGTAGTCGAAGAGCGTGTCCGAGGTGACGGAGGCGCCGGAGAGGTTGATGGCGAAGGTGTCGATGGCGCGGAGCTCGCGCGGGCCGACCTCGCCGAGGGCCTGGAGCGTCCGATCGATCACCCAGCGGTCGAGCGTCTCCACGCGCCCGTGCCGCTCGGCGACCTCGATGATCGACCCGGGCCCGCGCGCCGCCCCGCTCTCGTCGACCACGCGCAGGAGCACCTCGTAGTAGGCGCCGCGCTCCCCGCGGAGCGAGTGGACGGCCTGGGCGTGCAGCGTCGCGCGCCCGCTCTCGAGGTTGGGCTCGAGGTTGGCGACCCAGCCGAGCGCCTCCCGGCGGCGCGCCCCGTCGTCCTCCTCCCGGCGCGGCATGAGCACCAGGCGCGGGTCGCCGCGCTCGCGGGCGGCCCGGCATGCGCGCAGGGCCTGCTCGAGCGTCTCCCCCGCCGTCTCGTCGCCCCGCTCCACCGCGCCGATGCTGGTCTCGACGCGGAAGGAGCACGCGCCCCAGTTGAAGCGGAATGAGGCGAGGTCGCGCTGGACGCGCCGGAGCGCCCGCTCGGCCGCGCCGGCCCCGTCGCGGCGGAGGAGCAGGCCGAAGCTCGAGGTCGTCAGGTGCGTGAGGAGCTCGGCGTCGTCGATGGCCTCCCGGAGGCGCGCCGCGACCCACTGGAGCAGGAGGTCCGCCGCCTCGTAGCCGCAGGCCGCCACCACCAGGTCGAAGACCTGCACGTCGACGATGGCGAGGAAGCTGCCGGGCGCGACCGCCTCCGTCGCCTCGAGGAGCGCGTCCCGCCCGAGCAGGCCCGTGACCCGGTCGCGGCGCGGCGCGGGCTCGGTCTCCGGCTCCTCCACGGAGCGGAGGAGCAAGACGGCGCCGTGGCGGCGGCGCACGGAGCGGAGGAGCGTCGTCGTCTCGCCGCCGCCACGTCGCTCGAGGCGCACCACGCTCGTCGCGTCCAGCGTCGAGGGGGCGTCCTGGGCGTCGGTCGTGAGCAGCCGATCGACCGACACGCCGACCGCCATGCCGAAGGGCCAGCCCGTCAGCCGCTCCGCCTCCTGGTTCATCCAGCGGACGCAGCCCTCCTCGTCGATCTCGATGCGGCCCACCCCGAGCTCGTCGAGGGCGGCCCCCTCGCGCTCGGCGACCTCTCGGGGATGCCGTCGCTCCATCCGACGTCGATTGTAGACGAGACGCGACGAGCCGATGTCCCGGCGACGCCGATCGGGCGTTAATCCGCCGTTAATCCACCGCGGATCCGGCGTCCCCGGCCGCTCCTCCGCTTCGAGCCGCCGCTCGTCCGCTTCGAGCCACCGCTCGCGCGCCCGCCGAGCGGCGGTCCCGGGGCCCCCTACTGGAAGGCGTAGCCGAGCGCGATGCTCAGCCGGAGGTAGCTGTCGTCGACCGGATCGTCGAAGCCGCCGCTCACGTCGTCGCCCTCCTGGGGCCAGGGCTCCCAGAGCTCGTAGTCCGCGCACTCGAGCACGCGGCAGGCCGTCTGCCCGCGGAAGCGCGTCGTGAAGCGGAAGAACTCCACCCCGACCGTCGCGAAGATGCCCTCCTTCAACACGGAGAGGTCGAAGACCAGGTCCCCGGCCACCGTGAAGCCGCCGATCTCGTTCGTCTTCGTGCCCCAGATCCGCTTCGCGTCGTCCCCCACGCCGAGCCCGAAGCGGTAGCCGAAGCGCGCCGCGACGCCGAAGACCTCGTGGAGCATGTAGCGGAGGCCGGCGCCGATCTGCACGTAGCTGTAGCGGAGCGGGGGCACGATCGACTGGCGCCGCAGGAGCGAGAGGTCGTCCGGATCGAGGACGAAGTGGAAGAAGCCGTAGCCGAGGTCGAGCTGCAGCCAGGGGCCGCGGGCCGTGCTCCCGACGTTCGCGTCGACGGCGGCGCCCACGTAGAGCTCCTGCTGCGTCGTCTCCACGGGCACGACGAAGCTCGGGTCGTCGCTCGGGCAGCGCGCCCCCCGGGCGACCGGCTCCCCCGCCGGCACGGGCGGCTCCTCGTTCGGGATGCAGCCGGGCCCCTGCGACTCGAGGAGCACCGAGTGACGGTAGCGGAAGCGCATGCCGAGCCAGGGCACGACGGGCTCGTCGAGGAAGGCGCCGGGGAAGAGGTCGACCATCAGGCCGAGCTCCATGTGCCCGAGGCCGCCGCTCGTGTACTCGCGGTCCTCGGTGATCGTGCCGCCCGCCATGTAGGGGGAGCGGTAGGCCGAGTCGACCTCGACGGTCGACTGCATGGAGCGGCGGAGCGTCCCCGCGAGGAGCCCGAAGCGGAGCGGCCGGTAGCCGAGGTCTCCTCCGTCGTCGCTCGGCTCCTCCTCCTCGTCGTCGCCCTCGCCCTCGCCCTCGGGAGGCACCTCCTCCTCCCCGCTCGCGTACCAGGGGTCGGCGTTCGGGTCGGCCACCGTCTCCTGCGCCTCCACGGCCGGCGCGGGCGTCTGCGCGAGCGCGAGGTACTCCTGGAGACGCGCGTGCCCGTTCCGCCGCACCGCCCGCAGGCTGCGGATCGTGCGCCCGCCCCAGCTCCGCCCCCCGAGCCGGAGCCCGTCGGCGCCGTTGCGCACCGTGACCCGCAGCGTCCAGCGCCGCCGCGCCCGCCGGACGCGTCCGTCGAGGAAGGCCGCGATCTGGAGCTCCCGGGCGATGACCGGGTAGTCGTCCTCCTGGATGCGGCCGCCGTCGAGGAGCCGTTCGGCCACCGCGACCACCTCGTCCACGTCGACGACCTCGAGCCCGTTCTCCTCGAGGTTCTGGATCAGGAGCGCGCGGATCCGGGCGCTCTGGGGCCCGCCGAAGCGACCGACGGCGACCCGCTGGGGCCCCTCCTGGGCCATGAGCGGGGCGGCCGGAGCGAGGACGGCCAGGGCGAGCGCGGCGAGAAGCAGGGCGATCCGCGGAGACATCCGGGCGCGACCATAGCACCCCGCGGACGGGGACGGCGCCCACCCGTCAGGCCGGTTCATGGGGACACGACGCTTCGTGGGGACACGGCGCTCGATGAGGACACCGCGCTCGATGGGGACACCGCGCGCGGGGCGCGACCGATGGGGAGACACGTCACCGGGCCGTGCTAGACCGCTCCTCGGGAACCGACGCGGCCGACCCCCCCCTCCCTCCTGGCCCTGCGCCCCGCCCGGGGGCCTCGCCGCCGCCTCGCTGGAGCCTCCATGCTGACCTGCCTTCGCGTGAGCAACCTGGCCATCATCGACGAGCTCGAGGTCGAGCTCGGCCCGGGCCTGAACGTCGTCACCGGCGAGACCGGCGCCGGCAAGTCCATCCTCGTCACGGCCCTGCAGCTCGTCCTCGGCGGCAAGGGCCGCCCGGAGATCGTCCGCACGGGCGCGAAGAGCGCCGAGATCGAGGCGCTCTTCGAGGTGGGCGACGACCCGGCCGTGCGCGCGCGGCTCGAGGCCGCCGAGCTCGAGGCGGGCAACGAGCTGATCATCCGCCGGGTCGTCCAGGCGAGCGGGCGGACGCGGGCCTACGTGAACGGGCGCATGGCCACGGCGAAGCAGCTCTCCGTGCTCGCCGCCGGCCTCGCGGACATCTCCTCCCAGCACGAGCACCACACGCTCGCCGACCCGCGGACGCACCTCGAGTACCTGGACGCCTACGCGCGGCTGATGGGCGAGCGCGCGAAGATCGCGAAGGCGCACGCCGGGCTGGCCGACGCCCAGCGGGAGCTCGAGGAGCTCGAGCAGCGCTACCGGGAGCGCGCCGACCGCGAGGATCTCTTGCGCTTCCAGGTGCGGGAGATCGACGAGCTCGCGCCCGAGGCGGGCGAGGACGACGCCCTGAACGAGGAGCGGGAGCGGCTCCGCCACGCGACCCGGCTGGCGACGGCGGCGGGCGGCGCGGAGGACGCCGTCTACGCGGCGGACGGCTCGATCACCGAGACCCTCTCGCGCGTGGCCGGCGAGGTGCGGGAGGCCGCGGAGATCGATGGCGCCCTCGGGCCGCTCGCCGACCGGCTCGACGAGGCCGTGGCGCAGCTCGAGGACGTGGGGCGCGAGCTCGGCGCCTACGCCCGGGACGTGCAGCTCGACCCGGAGCGCCTCGGCGAGGTGGAGGATCGGCTGGCCGCGCTCCACCGGCTGCAGCGGAAGTACGGCGGGAGCGTCGAGGCGATCCTGGCGCATCGGGCGGAGGCGGCCGAGGAGCTCGAGAGCTTCGACCGGCACGACGAGCTCTTCGCCGAGGCGCAGGCGAAGCGGGAGGCGGCGCTGAAGACGGCGCGGCAGGTGGCGCGGGCCCTGAGCGCGAAGCGGAAGAAGGCGTCGAAGGCGCTGGGCGAGAAGATCAGCGACGAGCTCGTGAGCCTGGGCATGGGCGGCGCGCGGGTCGTGGTGGACCTGGCGCCGCTCGCCGGCAAGGGCGGGCTCGAGGTCGACGGGGCGCACCTCTCGGCGACGGGCATCGACCGGGCCGAATTCCTGATCGCGCCGAACAAGGGCGAGAAGGCGCGGCCGCTGGCGAAGATCGCGTCGGGCGGCGAGCTGAGCCGAGCGATGCTGGCGATCAAGCGGGTGCTGGCGGGGCTCGGGCGGACCGGCACCTACGTCTTCGACGAGGTCGACACGGGCGTGGGCGGCGCGGTGGCGGAGGTGATCGGGCGGAAGCTCGGCGACGTGGCGGGGCACCACCAGGTCATCTGCATCACGCACCTGGCGCAGATCGCGGTGTACGGCGACACGCACTTCCAGGTGAGCAAGAAGATCGTCGGGGAGCGGACGAAGAGCGAGATCACGCGGCTCAGCGATGCGGAGCGGCTCGAGGAGATCGCGCGGATGGTCGGCGGCGTGACCATCACCGACCGCACGCGCGCGGCGGCGGCCGAGCTCCTCGACCAGGCCCGACGCGGCTGAGGGCGAGCGCCTCCCGGAACGGCGCCGCCCGGGAATGGCGCCGCGCGCCGGGCGCGTCCTCCCGGCGTGGCTCCGCGCTCGCTCCGCGCCCTCGCGCTCCTGACCTGCCTCGGCCTCGGCGCCGTCACCGCGACGCCCTGGCTCTGCCGGCGCGGGGGCGACGCGGCCTGGGAGGGCGACGTCGAGACCCACCGCGCCCTCGCCGCCGGCGTCGCCCGCTTCACCGACGGCGAGCTCGGCCGCGAGGACTTCACGACCGGCTCGGCCCTCTTCGACGGCGAGTGGCTCTTCGGCACGCACATGATGGCGGGCATGGGCTTCGGCCAGACCGCCCTCGCCCACCCGGCGCTCCGCGACGCCCACGCGCCGCGCGTCGCCCGCGCGATCGACGCGCTGCTCGACCCGGCCGTGCGCGCCTACGACACCGAGCGCCACGGCGGCGAGGACGCGCTCGCGACCCTCGAGGCCGGCGAGGGCCACGTCGCCTACCTGGGCTACATGGGCCTGGTCCTCGGCATGCACCGGCTCCTCGAGCCGGACGGGCGCCACGCTGCGCTCCACGACCAGGTCGCCGCCGCCCTCGCCCGCCGCCTCGCGCGGAGCCCGACCGGCCTCGTCGAGACCTACCCGGGCGAGGTCTACCCGGTCGACAACCTCGCCGCCTTCGGCGCCCTGGGCCTGCACGCGCGCGCCACCGGCGCCGACCACGACGCGCTGCTCGAGCGCTTCGCCGCGCGGCTCCGCCGGGACTACGTCGACCCGGAGACGGGCCTGCTCGTCCAGGCCACCACGCCGGACGGCCGCCGCGCGGACGCCCCCCGCGGCTCGGGCACGGCCCTCGGCGCCTACTTCGCGAGCTTCGCGGACGCGGCCCTCTCGCGCGAGCTCCACGACGCCCTCCGCGCCGAGCTGGCGCGCCACCACTTCGGCTTCGGCACGGTGCGCGAGTACCCGGAGGGCACGGCCGGGCGCGGCGACATCGACTCGGGCCCGATCGTCCTCGGCGCCGGCCTCTCGGCGACCGGCTTCTCGCTCGCGGGAGCGCGCATCCACGGCGACGAGGCCCACTTCCGCGCCGTCCACGCGACGGCCACGCTCTGGGGCGCGCCGCGCCGCTTCGGCGAGCGCGCGGAGTGGGTGGCCGGCGGCCCGCTCGGCAACGCCATCCTCTTCGCGATGGTCACGGCCCGCCCCGCCCGGGAGGCGCCATGAGCGACGCCTCCCCGCTGGCCGCCCCGCGCCGCGCCCCCCACGGGGAGGCGAGCGCACGGACCCTCGAGCAGGCCTCTGGGCAGCCCGGCGCGCGCTCCGCTCGGGGGTCGCGCCCCTTCCGGCCCTGGCGGCACCTCGTCGCCGTGGCCCTCCTCGCCGCGCTCCACCTCCTGCTCCTCCACCTCATGGCCGAAGAGCAGACCGTCGCGAAGCTCTTCGCCGCCGGCGCCCTCGACCTCGGGAGCCTCCTGGTCGCCGCCTTCTTCCTCGCCGTCCGCCTGACGCTCCTGCTCTTCGGCCCGGGCCTCGTCCTCTACGGGCTGCTCGGCTCGCTCTGGGCCTGGAAGAAGTCGCGGAGCAGCGCGTCGTCGCGCCGGGCGGCCGGCTCCTCGGCGAAGGGCGCCTCGAGCAGGGGCCCGGCCTCGCGGTAGCGCACGTTCTCTGGCGCCGGCGGATCCGACCACCAGCCCGACGCCCCCTGCGCCAGCACCAGGCCCCCCTGCCGGCTCCGCCGGACCTCGAGGCGCGCCCCGTCTTCGAGCCGATGGACCACCACGCGCGTCTTCTCGTTCACGGCCACGAAGCGCCCGCCGCCGACGAAGCGGACGCCGTCCGCGAAGACGCAGGGCCCGAGCGCGCGCTCGACGGCGCCGCTGGCCGCCGCCCGCACGCTCAGCCGCCCGTTCTCGCAGATGGCCAGCCGGCTCCCGTCCTCGCTCAGGCCGAAGGGGATGCGCCGCGAGAAGCGGAGCCGCGAGCTCGCGGAGGGGAGGTGGAAGAGCCGGGTCCCCGCTTCCATGAAGGCCACCGCCGTGTCGCCGACCAGCCAGACCCGGAGCGGATGACCGTCCGAGCCCTCGAGGGGCGCGCGGAGCACCACCTCGGCGCTCGGCAGGTCGGCCACGCGGAGCTCCCCCTCCTCGTACCAGCCGATGGCGCTCCCATCGTCGGCGAGGTCCGCGCGCCAGTAGTCGGCCGCCATCTCGAGGACGACCTCGCCGTCCCGGTCCACGACGACGCTCCCCTGGTCCCGGCCCACGAGCGCGTGGTCGCCGTGCGCCTCGCGCAGGATCGCGTCGGCCACGTCCGCGCCCTCGAAGAGCTGCCGGGGCCGGGCGCCGCGATAGATCCACGTGTGCACCCCGTCGCTGAGGAGGAGCCTCCCACCGATGACCCCGGTCCTCGGCGAGCAGCCCTCCTCGTAGCACTCGATCTCGAAGCCGCGCGGCGCCCGGAGCCGCCGCACCGTGCGTCCGCTCCCCGGCTCCTGGAGCAACACGTGCGTGGGCGTCGCGACGGCCAGCCGGCCGCCCGGCGCGGAGCCCGCGATCCAGTCGGCGACCGTCTGGGCGTCGTCGTCCCACTGGCCGTAGCGCCGGATCTCGCCACCGAGGGGGCACCACGCGCCCCCGACGGACCAGCCGAGCGACTCTCCCTCGCCGAAGACCCGGCCCTGCCCGCCGCAGGCGAAGCGCGCGAGCCCGTCGGGCCCCCAGCGCTCGGCCGAGCTCCGCCCCCAGGTGATCAGCCCCTCGGCCGTCGGCACGACGCCCCAGACGCTCCGCTCTCCCGCGTCGCCTCCGTCGAAGCGGAGCCTCTCCTCGCCCGACTCGACGTCGAGCACGTGGAGCGCCGGCCCCCGGGCCAGCGCCACCCGCGTCCCGTCCGGCGAGATGGCGCCGTCCCCGACTTCCCAGTCCATGCCCGTGGTCGCGTCGTAGGGTTCCGCGTCCGGGTCCTCCTCGAAGAAGCTCGGCAGCACCGGCTCGGGCTCCCCCTCCGCGCCGAGGCGCACGCGCAGGACGCTCCCGGCCTCTTCTCCCGCGACGAAGAGCACGTCGCCCCGATCGGCGACGACGCGGCCCGTCGGCAGCGGCCCGGCGCCGCGAGGCTCGAGCGTCCGCGCGTCGTAGAGCCTGCGCGTGCGCTCGCCCCGCGCTTCACCCCGGTCGACGGCGATCTGCGCCCCGTGCCAGGAGACGGCGGTCGCGTCCTCGGCGGGGAGCGTCCGGAGGAGCGCCCCGTCCTCGAGCGCGTGGAAGCGCAGCTCGTCCCCGGCGCGCACGGCGACGACGCCCCGGGCGTGACCGAGGGCCGCGCCCTCGATGCGCAGGCGCACCTCCCCGCTCTCCGGGTTTCGCAGCACGGTCGTCGCCTCGCCCTCGCCGGCCACCACCGAGAGGAGGTCGCGCCCCCCGCGCGCCACCTGCCCGCCCCACGGCTCCCGGGGGATCGCGTGCGCCGCGCCGCTCTCGAGCTCGAGGACGCGAATCCGCTGCTCCCGCTCGGGCCCGCGGACGACGAGCGCGAGCCGCCCCCCGGCGAGGAGCGCGCCCGGCTCGGTCGGGTCCTCGGCCACCTCGTCGGCGACCCAGGCACCGGTGCGCAGGTCCCAGACCGCGTAGCCGACGCCGCCGTCCCCCGGCGTGTGACGGACGAGCAGGCGCGTGCCCGTCGGATCGAAGCCCCAGAGGCGGGCGTCCTCCTGGCGGCGGACGCGCACCCGGCGCGCGGCGCGGACGGCCCCGGTCTCGGCGTCGAGGATGGCGACCGTCTTCTCGCTCGTCACGACCGCGAGCGCCTCGCCGCCGGGCGTCCAGGCGACGTCCCAGAGGGCGCCGCGGATGGTCGCGAGGACCGGGGCGCCGGGCGCCTCTCCGCCCTCGCGGGCGGCCAGCGGGAGCGGCTCAGCGGGGAGCTCCGCGGGCGGCGGCGGCGCTTCGGGCTCGGGCGCCGGCGGCGCGGCCGGGCGGGGCGTGGTCGCCGGGCCGCACGCGAGCAGGAGGAAGGCGGCGAGGCGGAGCGAAGGTCGCATGGCGCGAGGATAGCGGAGCTTGCCGCGCCTTCGGCCCCCGCCGCTTCACGATCCGGCACCGTCATCCGCCGCTCGAGCGTCGGGGCGCGCCGTCGCGCCTCCCCGCCCGCTGGGCCTGGGACTGGACGCCACCCCCTCGTTCGAGGGACCCTTCGGGGGATGGATCTGGCCGACGTCGACCGGCAGCTCGAGGCGCTCGGAGAGCCCGCGTCCTCGCCGAAGGCCTGGCGCCCGGACGAGGGGAGCGACCCGCTGGCGCAGGTGGACGCGCTCCTCGACGAGCTCTCCGAGGGGCGCGCCCCGGAGGTCCAGGTGGCCGCGCTCGGCGTCGACGCGGGCACGGCGGAGGCAGCCCCCGGCACGGCGGAGCTCGACGCGTCGGACCTGCAGGAGGCCGGTCCCTCGACCACCCTCCACGCGCTCGCCCAAGAAGAGGCCCAGGAAGCGGCCGCCGAAGCCGAAGGGGGCGCCTCGGCCGACACGCCGCCTCCTCCTCCCGTGGAGGAGCCGACCGAAGCCGCCGAGAGCGACGCCGGCTCGGGCCTCTCTGCCGACGATCTCTTCGCGGACCTCGGAGCCGGGGAGAGCCTCCCGCCCCTCGAGCTCGGCGACGAAGGCGAAGCCTCCGCGGAAGCTGCGATCCCCTCGCTCGACGAGCTCGAGGAGGAGGAAGAGGAGGCGACCAAGCCGGCGCGCCGACCGAGCGTGCCCGTGACCCGCGCGGCGGCGGCGGAGGAGGAGGAGCCCGAGGAGCACACGGCCCTCTTCTCCGACGCGGACATCGCGGCGATCCGCCGCGCCTCCTCGGCTCCCCCTCCCCCGGCGAAGCCGGCCTCGAGCGCGCCCCCGCCGCCGGCCTCGAGCGCGCCCCCGCCGCCGGCCTCCGACTCGCTCGACGCGGAGGTCGACGAGCTGATCCTCGACGACGAAGACTTCGAGCTGCTGATCGACGAGGACGACACCTTCGTCGGCGACGCGGACGAGGTCGAGGCGGCCCTCGAGGGCGGCGAGTTCGAAGAGATGGCCGATCCGTCGACGTCGACCGAGATCGAAGGCGAACAGCCGGACCTGACGCCCCCCGACGCCGAAGCGGCCGAGGGCGAGGGCGATGGCGACGACGACGACGACGACCCGGACGGCGACAAGAAGGGCTTCTTCAAGAAGCTCTTCGGCTGACGCGGCGACGCTCGCGTCCGCCGCCAGCGCCGGGGAGCCGGGCGGAGAAGCGGGCACGCCCTCGCTCTCGAAGCCGCCGGCGAAGCGGAACGACGGAAGCGAGAGAGCCCAGCTCCGAGGGGGAGCTGGGCTCTTCGCGTCGTCGGACGCGGCTCGGAAGCCGCGGCTCGGGAGGCAGCGGCTCGGAGGCAGCGGCTCAGAAGTAGAGGTGCGCGCCGAGGCTCCCGATCGCGCCGGCCGAGGTGTCGGTCGTCCGGCCCGTCTCCGGGTCGTAGAACTCCGCCTGCAGGCCGTCCTCGTCGTCCACCCGGCTCCGGATGAAGGCGCGGATGTCCATGCTCAGGGCGAAGCGCCGGTGGACGCGCCACTCGATGCCCAGGCCGGCCTGGCCGCCGACGTAGGCGTAGTCGTTGTTCATGTAGCGGCCGTAGCCCTCGTGGAAGCCCTCGACGTGGGCGTAGGAGACGTTGAAGCCACCGAGGAGGTAGGCCTGGACGCGGCTCTGGCGCGGGAGCCAGAACATGAAGTCGAGGGTGAAGGGCACCTCGGCCCGGTCCATGCCGTTGTAGTCGGTGCCGCCGTAGGCGCCCGCGCCGAGCTCGATGCCGAAGATGCGCGAGGGCCGGAAGCGGAGGCCGAGCTGGAGGCCGCCCATGCGGACCTGCTCGCTGATCATGCTGCCGATGCGGGCGCTGAGGCCGAACTTCTGGCTCATCAGGCCGCGCTGCCGGCGGAGCTGGACCTGGGGCGCGTCCTGCTCGATGACCACGACGGTCTCGGTGGTCTGGGGCGGGGGCGGCGGCGCCGGCTGGACGACCACGCGCTGGGGCGGCGGCGCCGGCGGGGCCGGGCGCACGACCAGGACGCGGCCGCGGCGGCCTCGACGCTGGGGCGGGGGGGGAGGCGGGGGCTCGTCGACGACGACGGTGGCGCCGCCACCTCCTCCACCGACCTGAACCGAGCCGGAGACCTCGACCTCGGCGCAGAAGACGGCGTCCGGATCGCATTGGGCGGACGCGGTGGACGAGACGGCGGGGACCGCGAGGGCCGCGGCGAGGAGGGAAAGGACGTGGGCTCGGTTCATGGGGCGCTTCCTCATGGTGACGACGGCGCTCATGTGGAGCAAGACCGGTGCCAGGGGCGAGAGATTCACTTCGCGCACGGAATCATTGAGGAAAGCTGAATCCCTCACCCCCATCGATGGGCAGCGGGGCGCGATCGCCGAGCGATCGTGAAGAGGGGTTCACAGCCCGGATCGCGCGTGATGCGCGCCCGTTCACGCCCCGGAGCGCGCGGGCTCGCGTCACATCCGCACCGACGCCAGGACATCAATGGGAGCCTCCGGCTTCAGCTCGCCGCGCGCAACCACGTGCAAATCGGGCAGGTCGGTCTCGATGAGCCGGCGCGTGAAGCGGCGAATCCCGGGCTTCCGGGTGATCAGCACGGCCGGCCCGAGCTCGGGCTGCGTCTCGTGCTTGATGGCCTCGACCATCTCCTTCGCGACGTGCTTCGGGAGCGCCAAGTAGCTGCCCCCGGGCTCCCGTTGGATGGCGTCGGCGATGGCCTCCTCGATCTCGTCGTCGAGCACGTAGGCCGCGATCCCGCCCGCCTCCATGTAGCGATGCGTGATCTGCGCCTGCAGGCCCATCCGGACCAGCTCGGTCAGGGTGACCGGGTCGCGCTCGTGGGGCGCGAAGGTCGCGAGCGACTCGAGGATCTCACGGAGGGGGCGGATGCTCACGCCCTCGTCGACGAGCCGCCGGAGCACGTCCGTGAGGAGCGCCAGGCTCACGGGCTTCGGCACGACGTTCCGCACCAGCGCCGGGTAGGCGCGCTCGAGCTGATCCAGCATCGACTGGACCTCCTGGATGCCGACCAGGCTCTTGGCCTTGCGGCGCACGACGGCGTCCAGGTGGAACGCGACCAGCGTCGCTGGCGCCAGCACCTCGAGCCCGGCCGCCTCGAGCACCTCCCGGTCCTCTTCGCCGACCCAGGCCGCGTCGCCCCCGGTGACCGGATCGCGCCCCGGCTCCGCCACGACGCCGTAGCTCGCGAGCACGGCGGGCGGCTCGGCCACGAAGAGCCGGTCCGGCCGGAGCGTGCCCTGCGCCTCGGGCACCTCCTGCATGGCGATCACGTACTGCTCCGGCTCGAGCACGGGCACGGCCCGCGCGCGCACGCCGGGGAGCGCCACGCCGAGGTCGAGGAAGAGCCGATCCCGGAGCCGCGGCACCTCCTCCTCGAGCAGCGGCCCCGAGCCGGCCCCGTCGGCGACCGCCTCCGCCAGCCCCTCGCCGACCTCGACGGAGACGGGCACGACGAGCGGCACCATGGCCTTGCGCGCCTTGGTCTCGCGGGCCGCCTCCTGCTTGGCGACCACCGCGCCCGCCTCGGTCGGCGCCGGCTTCGCGAGGAGGCGCCGCGCCGTGACGAAGAAGAGCCCCGCGAGGAGCAGGAAGGGCACCGCAGGCAGGCCGGGCACGATGGCGAGCACGAGCAGGAAGGCCGCGGCGACCTTGAGGGCGCGCGGGTCGCCGAAGATCTGGGAGGCGACGTCCCCGCCGAGGCTCGCGTCCTCGTCCTCGGAGGCGACGCGGGTGACGACCAGGCCGGCGGCGGTGGAGATGAGGAGCGCGGGGATCTGGCTGACGAGGCCGTCGCCGATGGTGAGCAGGCCGTAGGTGGCGAGGGCGTCGGTGGCGGAGAGGTCGCGCATGCCGACGCCGATGGCGAGGCCGCCGAGGATGTTGATGACGGTGATGACGATGCCGGCGATGGCGTCGCCCTTCACGAACTTCATGGCGCCGTCCATGGCGCCGTAGAACTGGCTCTCGCGCTGGAGCTGGCGGCGCTTGCGGCGGGCCTCGTCCTGGCTGAGGGCGCCCGAGCGGAGCTCCGCGTCGATGCTCATCTGCTTGCCGGGCATGGCGTCGAGGGTGAAGCGGGCGCCCACCTCGGCGACGCGCTCGGAGCCCTTCGCGACGACCAGGAACTGGATCAGCGTGAGGATCAGGAAGACGACGGCGCCGACCACGTAGTTGCCGCGCACGACGAAGTCGCCGAAGGCCGCGATCACGTCGCCGGCGTCGGCCTGGAGGAGGATCAGGCGCGTCGAGCTGACGTTCAGGGCCAGCCGATAGAGCGTCGTGACGAGGAGCACCGTGGGGAAGGCCGAGAAGTGCAGCCCGTCGCGCATGTACATGGCGACGAGGAGCATCAGCACGGCGATGGAGATGTTCCCCGTGATGAGGACGTCGAGGATGGTCGTCGGGAGCGGGACGATCATCATCCCGACGACGAGGAGCACGACGGCCGCGAGCGCGACGTCCGCGAAGCGCCGCGCCGAACCGACCGGGAAAGCACCGCCCATGGTCGAAGGTGTACCCCGCGGGCGCCGAGGCCGTCGAGCCGTCTCGGGGGCTGGCGGCTGGCGCGGCGCCGTGGGTGCGCTCTACTGTGCCGCGCGATGAGGGTGAGGCGAAGCCGAGGGGGGAGCCTCGGTGCCGGCCGGGCCTGGGCCTTGGCTGCGCTGGGCTGCGGGCTGGCGTGCGCCCTCTCGACGGCCTCGCCGGCCCGGGCGCAGACGCCGGAGGCGGACCTCGCCGGCGACCCGCCGGACCCCCGGGAGGCCTGGCTCGCCGGGGACGAGGGTGGGGACGCGGTGGAGAGCTTCCGCCACTCGGCGCCGCACGAGCCGGCGCCGCCGCCCCGGGCCGAGCCGCCGCCCCAGGAGGTGGTGCTGGCGCCGCCGCGGACGCCCCGGCCGAACATCCGCGTGGATCCGCGCGCCGATCGCACGACCGCGGGCGCCGCGACGGCGACCCTGGGCGAGGTCGGCGAGGAGCCGGGCGTGCCGACGCTGCAGGGCGGCAACGAGCCCTACGAGTGGTTCCTCCTGCCGATGGTCGGCTTCAGCTCGGACATCGGCTTCGCCGGCGCGCTGCTCGGCATGCTCTTCCACTACGAGGAAGGCTACGAGCCCTTCCGCGACAAGCTGCAGCTCATCACGCTGCTGACGAGCAAGCTCGTGCAATTCCACGAGCTGGTCTACGAGCGCGTCGGGCTCTTCGGGCAGCCGCTCCGGCTCGAGCTCGCCGCCAGCTTCACGGCGACGCCGGTCGGGCACTACTGCGGGCTCGGCAACCAGGTGACGTGCAGCCGGGAGGAGGCGGAGGAGGGGCTTCGCTCGCAGGGCTGGACCCCGAGCGATGACGACTGGGACCAGCGCCTCGGCGACTACTACCGCTTCCGCGTGATGCGGCCGCTCCTGCGCATGGCGCTCCGCTGGGCGCCGGTGCCCGACGGCATCGAGCTGACGATGATGTGGGAGGGGCAATACGCCTTCAGCGGCTACGTCGGCGAGGAGGGGCCCTACCCGGGGAGCCTCTACGCCCAGGACTACCCGGACGGCGAGGAGGGCTTCATGAGCGAGCTCCGCCTCGGCGCGGTGATGGACCGGCGCAACCACGAGCGGCGGCCGAGCCGCGGCTGGGTGGCGGGGGCGGCGCTGCGCGGCTCGAGCTTCCTGCTCGGGAGCGACTGGGACTACGCGGGCTTCAACCTGGCGGGGGCCTACTACCTGCCCATGAGCCGCAACGAGCGCCTGGTGCTGGCCATGCGCGGGGTGGTGGACCTGATCCACGGGGACGCGCCGACGACGGCGCTCGGCTCGATCGGCGGGTTCTGGAACGACATGGCCTTCGGCGGGCAGCTCATCGGGCGGGGCGTGCGCGGGCGGCGCTACATCGGGCGGATCAAGGTGCTCGGACAGACCGAGGTGCGCTGGGCCATGTGGGGGGAGCCGGGGGACTTCCAGGGGCTCCTGGTGGCGTTCGCCGACGCCGGGTGGATCGGCGTGGACTACGACGACTTCGGCGGGGAGCTGAACCAGATCCTGGTGAGCTTCGGCGCGGGAGCGGGCGTCTACTGGGGGCAGAGCTTCCTCTTGCGCTTCGACGTGGGGCTGAGCGCGCTCGAGGACTTCGAGCCGCAGTTCTATCTCTCGCTGAAGCACCCGTACTGACGGGATCGCTGCGCCATCGCTCGACCTGCGGCCGTCCGTCGTCCGCCGTCCGCCGGCCGTGGGCGGGGGGTCGTCCACGCGAGCGGTCCGAGGCGGGCGCCGCCCCGCCGTGCCGCGGCATCGCTCGGCCTGGAGGAGGCGGAGTCAGAGGTCGACGCGGGCGGAGACGAAGGCGCCGCCCGGGAGGGGGGCGAGCTCGAGGTGCGCGGCGGGCTCGGGTCGGTCCGCGTCTTCGCCGCCCACGAGGAAGAGCACGAGGGAGGTCGCGGCGCCGGCGGCGGCGACGAACATCAGCGCGGTGGAGGTGCGGGCGAGGGCCCGGCCGCGGTTGGCGTCCCCGCGCCGATCGGCGGGACAGACGCCGCCCGGGCAGTCCTCGTCGAGGTCCTGGGCGATGCCGTGGCCGACGACGCCGGTGATCAGGGAGGTGACGCCGACGGCGGCGCTCGCGCCGAGGGTGCTCCAGGCGAGGACGTTCGGCCCGCCGTCGTCCTCGGGCTCGGTGGGCGGCGCGTCGACGTTCGGCGCGTCCGGCTCGCCCTCGCCCGCTTCGCGCTCCTCCGGCTCCCCGCGCTCGGCCGCCTCCGCGCGGCGCAGCGCCCGGTCCCGGCGCTCGCGGGCGGTCTCGACGTTCGGGTTGTCGGGCGCGGCCTCGATGAAGCGCCCGTGCGCGTCGGCCGCCTCGCGCCAGCGGCCCAGGCGCTCGAGGGAGAGGCCGATGTTGTAGAGGAGCTCGGGGCGCCCGCTCAGACGGTAGGCGGCCTCGAACTCCCGGAGGGCGTCCTCGAAGGCCTCCTCCTCGAAGTAGGAGGTGGCGGCGCGGAAGTGGCCCTCGGCGCGTTCGTCCTCCTCGGACGGCTGCGCGTGGGCGCTCGACGCCACGACGAGGAGGGCCAGCGAGCCGAGGAGAGCGAGGACCGGAGAGCGGCGCACGGGCCGATGCTAGCCCCATCTCGAAGCGGGCGTCGATGGTGCTGCGTTCAGTGGCCTCGGATTGGTACAGTCCGCCGGTGCTGCGATGGCTTCCCTCGACGCTCGGCGTCGCCCTCCTGGCCCAGGGCTGCGCCTTCATCGACGACTTCGACTACGAGTTCGTCGCCGACGCTTCCGTCGAGGAGGACGGCGGCGCCGCGGACGGGGGCGGGGGCCGCGACGGCGGCGAGGCGGATGGGGGGCCGGACGGCGGCTCGCTGGACGGCGGCTCGCTCGATGGCGGCGCCACGGACGGCGGCTCCGGCCGCACCTGCACGCCGCCCTGCCTCGGCGACGCCGTGCTCGACTTCTCCGCGGACACGCAGAGCGCCGGGCCCCTCGCGTGGGAGTACCTCTCGGACGATCGGGACCCGACGGGCTTCGGCTACGCGCGGCTCGGCCCGGACCTCGTCGACTCGGCGCCCGCCTGGACCGACGGGACCTCCGCGCCGGCCATCATCGCCTGCGAGGGCCGGAGCGAGGGCGACTGCGCGGAGGCCGATGGCGGCCTGGCCTTCCGGAGCGACGCCGCGGGCGGTGAAGGACGCGACCCGGTCCTGGCGTTCACGGCTCCGCGGGATGGCACCTACGTCTTCGACGCCACGGCCTTCAGCCTCGCGGGCGCGCCGGAGGTGATCGTCAGCCGAAACGGCCGCCAGGACAGCGTGCTCCGCGCCCTGGTCGACGCGGCGGTGCCGACGCGCGTGACCGCCACCCTCGAGCTCTTCTCGGGAGAGCGGGCGCTCTTCACGGTGCGCCCCTCGGCGAGCGAGGGGGTGCGGCTCGCCGCCGAGGCGCGCGTGCTGGAGTCGGAGGAGGAGCCCCTCGCCGGCTGCCAGCTCGCGCTGCGCTTCGAGGACCCGAGCCCGCTCGCCATCGGGTGCGCTTCGTCGGCGGCCTCGTTGAGCGAGCTCCGCGGAACCGAGACCGGCCGCGCGACGGGCCCCGACGGCAGCGCCGCCCGTGACTTCCCCGAGGGCTCGGCGCTCGAGCTGGGCGGACGCTTCGACTATGCGGGGGACTTCACCGTGCAGCTCTGGGTGCGGATCCCACGGCTCGGAGAGCGCCAGGTGCTCTACACGGATTGGTCCGCGGCGGACCCGGAGCGGATCGGCGGCGTCCGCCTCTGGTACGACACCCGGCGCCCCGACGGGAGCAGCGAGCGCTCGGTGACCGCCGGCGTGCTCTTCCCGCGCCCGGAGACCGAACCCAGCGGGCCGGGCTTCGTGGACTGCAACGCGACGCGCTGCCAGGTGGAGGTCGCCGGCGACCTGCCGAGCCTGGGCGAGTGGCACTTCCTCCGGCTGACGCGCGTGAGCGCCGAGGACGAGTTCCGGCTCTGCGTCGACGGGGAGCTCATCGGTCGCGGCGTGCTGCCCGGGGACGTGGACATCTCCAACCCCACCGACCCCTTGCTCGGCGCCGCCAACACCTTCGACACGCCCAGCTTCGAAGGGCAGCTCGACGACGTGCGGATCTTCGACCGCGCCCTGCCCTGCGGCGACTGACGCGCCGACTGCCGCGCCCGAGGTGCCGCGCTCGAAGCCTCACCGCCGAACGCGCCGGCCGGCGTCACGCCGCTCAGAGAAGCTTGCGGCCCTCGAGCGCGCGGCCGAGCGTGACCTGGTCGGTGAACTCGAGCTCGCCGCCGTGGGGGACACCGCTGGCGATGCGCGAGCAGCTCACCTCGAGGGGCTGGAGCACCTCGGCGATGTAGAGGGCCGTGGCCTCCCCCTCGACGCTGAGGGGCGTGGCGACGATGACCTCCTTCACGCCTTCGCGGACCCGCTCGACGAGCCCGTCGAGGGGCAGGTCCTCGGGGGCGATGCCGTCGAGGGGCGCGAGGAGGCCATGGAGCACGTGGTAGCGGCCGCGGAAGGTGGCGCTCCGCTCGATGGCGACGAGATCCGGGACGCGCGCGACGACGCAGATCAGCGCCTCGTCGCGGCGCGGGTCGAGGCAGATCGGGCAGACCCGCTCGGCCCCGTAGTTGCCGCAGCGCTCGCAGCGCACGACCCGCTCGTGGATGGAGCCGAGGGACGCGCCGAGGGCCTGGGCGTAGCTCGGATCGCCACCGAGGACGTGGAAGGCGAGCCGGGTCGCCGTCCGCTCGCCGACGCTGGGGAGCCGCGCGAGGAGGGAGACCAGCTCGGCGATGGGATCGCCGCCGTCGTCGCCGTGCATCGGGAGGAGGCTGGGGTCGCCCCGGGGCTCAGCCGAGCCCGGGGATCTTCAGGCCGCCGGTGACCTTCTCGAGCTCGGCGTCGACGTGCTCGCGGGCCTTGGTGAGGGCGGCGTTGGTGGCGGCGACGATGAGGTCCTGCACCATCTCGAGCCCCTCCTCCTCGAGGATCCCGGGGTCGACGACCACCTTCACCAGCTCGGCGCCACCGTTGACGGTGACCATGACCTTGTCGTTGCCCGCGCCGGCCTCGAACTCCTCGTCCTTGAGCTCCTCGCGACGCTTCTCGATCTTGCGCTGCATGCGGCTCGCCTGCCGCATGAGCTCGCCCATTCCGCCTCGGAACTTCATCGTTCTCCTCGTCTGACGGCCGGCCCCCGCTCGGGCGCGCCGCCTCGCGCGCCAGTGTCGCACCCTCTCGCGCTCTGTCGACCCCCGGCCGCTCGACCCGCGCGGGCCGCGGGCGTCAGTCGCCCTCGAGGCGGACCTCGACGCTCCCGCGCGCCTCCGGGAAGACGTCCATGGCGTCGCGCACGACCGGATGGCCGAGGGCCTCGAGGCGCCGGGCCTTCTGCTCCGCCTCGCGGCGCCCGGCCTCGACGGCGGCGACGGTCTTGGAGGCGGTGGCGCCGTCCTCGGCGTCGAAGCGGATCTCGATCTCGGGGGTGGCGCGCAGGCGGACGCGCGCGGCGTCGGCGATCGCCGCGCGGCTGTCGCGGGTGTCGGCCTGCCGTCCGTAGAAGGAGCCGTCTTGGAAGGAGACGACCAGCCGCTCGGCCGTGACGACGCGGGGCACGCCGTGCTCGAGGACGGCGGCGAGGGCCGGCCGGCTCTCGCGGAGGACGTTGACGATCGCCTCCCACTCCTGGAGAGCGGCGCGGCGGAGCCGGGGCTCGCCCCCGCCCTCGTCGGCGCCGCGACCCGGGCGGCCACGACCACCGGGAGCGCGCCCGGGCCCCGCGGCGGTGCGCTCGGCCGGGGGGGCCGCGCGCTTCGCGGCAGAGGGCTCCGGCGGGCGACGCGCGGGCGGACGGCGCTCGCGGCGGGGAGGCGCGCCGCGCTCGGTCGGGGCGAGGTCCGGGGGCTCGTCGAAGTCCGGCGGCTCGTCGAAGTCCGGCGGGGGCCCGAAGTCGTCCGGAGGCCCGAAGTCGGCCGGGCGTCCGCCCTTCGCCCCACCGCTCGGCGAGGCGCCGCGGCCCGCGTGCTCGGAAGGGGGCCGGCGGCCCGGCGAGCCCGGACGGCGGCGCTCCCCGGGCCCGCTCGGCGACGGCTCGCTCGAGGACGGCCCGCTCGAGGACGGCCCGCTCGGACCGGAGGGGCGACGCGGAGCGCTCGGCGACGGCCCGCTCGGCGACGGCCCGCTCGGCGACGGCCCGCTCGGCGACGGACCGCTCGAGGACGGCCCGCTCGGCGACGGACCGCTCGGCGACGTGCTCGGACCGGCGGGCCCTCGCGGAGCGCTCGAGGGCGCTGGCCCGCTCGAGGGGGCCGGCCCCCTCGGACCGGAGGCGCTCGGAGCGCTCGAGGACGGGCCGCTCGGGATGGAGGAGCCACGAGCGGGAGGGCCGCCGGGAGCCAGGTCGCGCGGCGAGGGCCCGCCCGGTGGAGGTCCGCCCGGCGGAGGTCCGCTCGACGCCGGAGGTCGGCTGGGCCCGGACGGGCGACGGGACGCGGGGGGGCCGCTCGGCGAGGCGGCGGACGACGGGCCTCTCGAACCGGGAGGCTCGCTCGCCGAGCCGGGCGTGGGCTCGCCCCGTGGTGGAGGCTCCGCGCCGGCCTCCGCCCCGGCGCTCCGGCTCGCGCGGGGGCTCCGACCGCGGCCGCCCGAGCGGGGCGAGGCGCCGGGAGGCGCGCCCCCGCTGGCGAGGCGCTTCTCGAGCCGATCGATGCGCGCGAGGAGCTCGCCGACCTGCCGGAGCGGCGGACGCGTGGCGGCGCGGACCAGGCCCATCTCGAGCACCAGCCGCGGCGAGCCGGCCTTGGCGACCTCGTCGACGAGCTTGGCCACGACCGAGAAGACCCGCTGGAGCTCGAGGGGGTCGTGCTCGCCGGCGAGGGCCCGGGCGGCCTCGCGCTCCTCGGCGACGAGATCGACGAGCGCCGAGTCGTCGCGGGTCACGCGGAGGACGACCAGGTCGCGGAGGAGCTGGAGCGTCTGGCGCGTGAAGTGGATCGGATCGGCGCCCTGGTCGAGGGCCTCGTGGAGCTGCTCGAGGACGCGCCCGGCCTCGCCGCGGAGCACGTCGGCGACCACGGACTGGATGGCCCCCCGGCCGGCGATGCCGAGGTGGCGGGCGACCTCGCCGCCGACCAGGCGCTGGCCGCCGAAGGCGACGAGCTGATCGAGGAGCGTGAGCGCGTCGCGCATGGAGCCGGCCGCCTCGCGGGCGACGAGGGCCACCGCGTCGTCGTCGGCGTCCACGCCCTCCTCGCCGAGGATGCGGCGCACGCGCTCGGCGATGACGGCCTGCGGGATGAGGCGGAAGTCGTAGCGCTGGCAGCGCGAGCGGATCGTGACCGGGACCTTGTGGGACTCCGTCGTGGCGAAGATGAATTTCACGTGCGACGGCGGCTCCTCGAGGGTCTTCAGGAAGGCGTTGAAGGCCCCCGTCGAGAGCATGTGCACCTCGTCGACGATCACGACCTTGAAGCGGTCGCGGGCCGGCCGGAAGGGGAGCGACTCCTGGAGCCGGCGGACGTCCTCGACGCTGTTGTTGGAGGCGCCGTCGATCTCCTGGACGTCCATGTCGACGCCGGCCGTGATCTCCTTGCAGGAGTCGCACACGTTGCAGGGGGTGGCGGTCGGCCCCTGCTCGCAGTTGAGGGCCTTCGCGAGGATGCGGGCCGTGGTGGTCTTGCCGACGCCGCGGACGCCCGTGAAGAGGAAGGCGTGGGCGACCCGCTCGCTCCCGATGGCGTTGGAGAGGGTGCGCGCCACGTGCTCCTGACCGGCCAGATCGTCGAAGGTCTGGGGACGGTACTTCCGAGCGAAGACGGTGTAGGCCATGGGGTCGCGCAGCGTACCGCTTGGGCCCGGGCCCGGCCAGAGGGGCCGGTGGCGCCCGCTTCGCTCGCGGGTGCGCTCGCGCTCGCGGAGGGGGCCAGGATGGGGGGGCCGCGACGGCTACGCTGACACCTGGGGGGCTCGGGCGGGTCAGACCTCCGGCGGCTCCGCCCCCGCGATCGCCTCCCCCCGCGCCAGCCGCTCCTCGAGCCTCTCCGCCAGCGCCTCGCACTCCGCCCCCAGCGCCGCGCCGTCCACGCCGAGCGCCCCGCTCGCGCGCCGCAGCTTCGCCGCCGCCTTCCGCAAGAGCCGCGGCGCCCCCCGCACCCGCTCCCCGCTCCGCAGCTTGTGCGCCGCCGCCGCGAGCTGGATGAGCCCCTGGAGCAGCGTCCGCTCCGGCCCCCTCGGCAGCGGGCGCCAGGCGTCCTCCCAGACCTCGTGCGCCTCGAAGGGCTCGCCCGCCCGGTAGAGCGCGCGCCCGGCCTCGAGCGCCTCGGCGAGCGTCACGGCCACGCCTTCACGCCGCGCCAACCGTCCGCCCCGAACGCGCGCGGCGCGAGCCCCATGCGGAGCCCGCGCCGCCTCGCGCGCCCGGACGCGACGCCGACGAACGCGACGCCGACGCTCACGCGGTCAGTCCTTCCGGTACATCGTCACGACACAGGCGCCGCCGAGCCCGAGGTTGTGCTGGAGCGCCACCTTCGCCCCCTCGACCTGCCGCTGCTCGCCCATGCCGCGCAGCTGCCACACGAGCTCCGTGCACTGCGCCAGCCCGGTCGCCCCGAGCGGGTGCCCCTTCGAGAGGAGCCCGCCGCTCGGGTTCACGACGTACTTGCCGCCGAAGGTGTTGTCCTCGTCCCAGATGAACTTCTCGGCCTCGCCCTCCGGGCAGAGCCCGAGCCCCTCGTAGGTCAACAGCTCGTTCGCCGTGAAGCAGTCGTGCAGCTCCACCACGTCCACGTCCTCGGGCCCGATGCCCGCCTCCTCGTAGACCTTCGCCGCCGCCTGCTTCGTCATGTCGAAGCCGACCATCTTGATCATCGACTTCTCCTCGAAGCTCGAGGGCGTGTCGGTGGTCATGGCCTGCGCGGCGATCCACGGCGCGTCGCCGAGCCCGTGCTTCTTCGCGAACTCCTCGCTCGCCAGGATCGCCGCCGCGCCCCCGCAGGTCGGCGGGCAGCACTGGTAGCGCGTGAGCGGGTCGAAGATCTCCGGGCTCGCCATCACCTCCTCGACCGTCAGCTCGTCGCGGAAGAGCGCGTACGGGTTCTTCGCGGCGTGGCTCCGCGCCTTCGCGCTGATCTTCGCGAAGGTCTCGCGCTTGGTGCCGTGCTTCCAGCGGTACTCGCGCCCGGCCCCGCCGAACATCTGCGCGGCGGGGGGCGCCGGCGTGAAGCCCTGGAGCTCCTGCATCACCCCCGCGTGCATCTCGAGCGGGTTCGCCCGGTCGTCCCACTTCGCCCCGAGCGCGCCCTTCTCCATCTTCTCGAAGCCCACGGCGAGCACGCACTCGGCCATGCCCCCGGCGATGGCCTGGCGCGCGAGCATGAGCGCCGTCGAGCCCGTCGAGCAGTTGTTGTTCACGTTGAACACCGGGATGCCCGTCGTGCCCACCTCGTAGACGGCCCGCTGGCCGCACGTGGAGTCGCCGTAGACGTACCCCGCGTAGGCCTGCTGCACCTCCGCGAAGTCGATGCCCGCGTCCTCGAGCGCGGCGCGAATCGCCTTGCTCGCCATCACGTGGTAGTCGTCGCTCTTGCCCGGCTTCTGGAAGGGGACCATCCCCACGCCGATCACGTTCACCTTACGCATCCCAAACCTCCAGACGCTGCGCCTTCCGGTCGTCGCCGCTTCGCTGCCCGCGCGCTCGCACGACCCTCACCCGTTCTTCCGCTTGAGCCAGCCGAGGTCCCGCGCCGGCGCGAGATCGCCGTCCACGCGCAGCTTCCCCTGCTGGTAGAGCTCGGCCTCCGAGACCTCGCCATGCACGAGCGCCTCGAGGTCCGCGTCGCTCAGCGTGAGCACCGAGTCGGCGCCGTCCCAGGTGCCGGCCTTCACCGTGCCCTCGCCGAGGTCGATCATCCAGGCCGCGTCCGGCTCGGTCACGCGGATCTGCACCTTCGTGCCGCCGTTCTTCGGCACCTCGAGGCCCTCGAAGAGCTTCGGCGCGAGCGCCTCGCGCCCGCCCCCGCTCGAGGCCGCCGCCGCCTCCGCCGCGCCGCCGTCGCCCTCGGCCATGGCCGCCGCGACGTGCTTCTCCTCGACCTTCTGCAGGAAGGTCAGCTTCTGCGACGCCATGATGTCGCCGCTCACCTTCAGCTCGCCGCCGAAGTACATCTTCTGCGGGTCCTTCTCGCCCTTCACCATCGCCATGAAGTTCGCGTCGGTGAGCGAGAGGGTGCAGTCGGGCTTCTTGGTCGCGCCGGCCGCGACCGTCGCCTCGGGGCAGTCGAGGGTCCAGATCGAGTCCGGCTCGCTCAGCTCGAACTGGAAGACCTTGCCGACGCCCTTCACGGCGTCCGCGTTCTCCGCCATCCACTTGCCGATGCCACCGAAGATGTGCGCGCTCGTCGGCTCCCCGGCCGCGCCACCGCTCTCCGCCGAGGCCTCGCCGCCACCCGCGCCGCGCTCCTCCATGGCCTGCGCCACGTGCCGCTCCTCGACCTTCTTCAGGAAGGTGAGCTTCTGCGAGGCCATGATGTCCCCGCCGATCTTCAGCTCGCCGCCGAAGTACATCTTCTGCGGGTCCTTCTCGCCCTTGCACATGGCGACGAAGTCCGCGTCCGTGAGCTCGAGCGTGCAGTCGGGCTTGGTGCCGCCGCCCTCGCTCACGCTCGCGGCGTTGCCGTCGATGGTCCAGACGCTCGCCGGGTCGCCGAGCTGGAACTGGAAGACCTTGCCGACCTTCGCCTCGTCGGGCTTCTCCGCCATCCAGATGCCGATGGCCCGGAAGATGTCCGCGCTCGTCGGACCGGCCGGCGCGGCCGCCTCGGCGCCCTTCTTCGCGGCCGCCTTCGGCTTGGCCTTCTTCTTCGGGATCGTCTCGTAGAGCTCGATGGCCGCGTTCGAGATCACGACCTCGTCGCGCTCCTTCACCTTGGTGCGGAAGACGATGCGCCGGTCGCCCTCCTTCCACATCTCCGTGACCAGCGTCTCGCCGGGGAAGACGGTCTTGGCGAAGCGCACCTGCACGCTCTTGAAGAAGCGCACGTCGCCGTCGGGGGCGAACTTCGAGAGCACGTGCCGCGCGGCGAAGCCGAAGGTGCAGAGCCCGTGGAGGATGGGCTTGTCGAACTTCATGGCCTGGGCGAAGGAGGGGTCCGCGTGGAGCGGGTTCCAGTCGCCGCTGAGCCGGTAGAGGAGCGCCTGGTTCTCGGCGGTCTTCTCCTCGACCACCGCGTCCGGCGCGCGCTCGGGCGGCCCGTTCACGTCGCTGCTCGGGCCCCGGTCGCCGCCCCAGCCCCCCGCGCCGCGCACGAAGGTCGTGATGCGGTTCACCATGAGGAGCTCGTCGTCCTCGTCGTAGCTCTTCACCTCGGTCACGACGAGGGCGCCCTTGCCCTTGTCGAAGATGTCCGAGATGCGCGCCCGGTGCGTGAGCTTCGCGTGCTTCGGGAGCGGGCGCTTCAGCTCCGTGTACTGCTCGCCGTGGAGCACCCGGTCGAGGCCGTAGCTCAGCCCCGGCGCCGTGATGCCCTCCTTGCCCATCTCGAGGATGAGGTTGACCGCCGGGATCACGGCGTAGGTCGGAAGCGCCCGGAAGCCGTCGCCGTGCATCTCGTAGACGAGCTTCAGCTCGTCGCCGGTCGGGTCCTTCGCCGCGCCCACGCCGAGCGCGTAGAGGGCGAGGTCGCGCTCCGTGTAGGAGCTCGTCCGCGGCTCGAACTCGTAGCCGAGGGCCTCGTCGACGTCGATGTACTCGTTGCCGCCCCGGCTCTTGCCGCGCTCGACGTTCTCCATGATCGGGCGCATCGACTCGGCGATGTTCCCCGGGTGCTCGCTCTCCTCGAAGCCGCCGACCTTCTCCCAGGCGGTCCGCACGGCCTCGGGCGTGATCTCCCGGCCGAGGCGCCACATCTTCCCGAGCGCGCGCTCCCAGCGGAGCTTGCCCATGTAGCCGCCGCCGACCTCGAAGAGGCCGCCGTTCTCTTCGCACTCCTCGGCGCAGAGCCAGAGCACGAGGGGCGAGACGTACTCGGGCCGGAGCGCGTCGATGAGCTCCGGCGGGAGCACGGTCTCGGTCATGCGGCTGCCGGCGATGGGCGCGATGGTGTTGACGTGGATGTTCTTGCGCTGGCCCTCGACGGCGAGCGTGTTGGCGAAGCCGGCGAGGCCGAGCTTGGCCATGGCGTAGTTGGCCTGGCCGAAGTTGCCGTAGATGCCGGCGGCCGAGGCGGTCATGATCACGCGCCCGTAGCCCTGCTCGCGCATGTGGGGCCAGGCGGCGTGGGTGACCTCGAAGGCGCCGCGGACGTGGACGTCGTAGACGAGGTCCCAGTCCTGCTTCGTCATCTTGTGGAAGCTGACGTCGCGGAGGATGCCGGCGTTGTTCACGACGACGTCGATGCGGCCCCAGGTGTCGAGGGCCGTCTGGACGATCTTCGCGCCGTCCGTGACCGAGTCGTAGTTGGCGACGGCCTCGCCGCCGGCCTCCTGGATCTCCTTCACGACCGTGTCGGCGGCCTTCGTGCCCTGGCCGCCGCCCGTGTGGTCGCCGCCGAGATCGTTGACGACCACCTTGGCGCCGCGGGAGGCGAAGAGGTGCGCGTGGCTGCGGCCGAGGCCGTTGCCCGCGCCCGTGACGATCACCACCCGGTCGTCGAACCGAACATCTTCGCTCATCGTGCTCTCACCCCTGGTCCGCCCCTGCGGGCCGTTGCGTGGGCGCCGCGGGGGCGCCCGTCGTGCTCTGCCGCCGGCGCCGTCCGTGCCGGGCCCCCGAGCCCGGTCGCGGCGACGACTGAATGGCGGTTCACTGGCAGCAAGCCATAGGGCGAGGGGGGTCGTCAACGGTGACTCGCCATTTGGTGAGAAACGTCGCGAAGCTCCCTCCCTCCGGTCGGGAGGCGGTCCGCCGTCCGCCGTCCGCTGTCCGGGCTGGCGCTCGACCTCGGCGGTCCATGCCGCGTTCGCGGGGGGCGCGGGTCGTGGGGGCGAGCGGGGCGCTGGCTCC
>PABA01000183.1 GCA_002699025.1 Sandaracinus sp.
CCGAGGGCGCCGACCCCAACCCCGAACCCCTGAAGATGACCGCCTAGATTTCGATGGCGTGGTGACCGCTTCGTACACCACTTGACTGGGCACTACCCCCGCCGCTCGCGCATCCAGCCGTACGATGACGCGCTCCCTCCCTCTCCTCGTGCTCTTCGCGCTGCTCGCGGGCTGCGAAGGCACCATCGGCGCCCCCGGCGCGAGCGGCGACCCCTCGGACCGCCCGCCCGACGACGGCGCGGCTCCCCCCGGCGAGACGCCGCCCCCAGACCCGCGCGACCCGCTCCCCGAGGAGCCCCCCTACGAGCGCCCCTCCTTCGAGTGCGTCGCGGGGGCGCCGACGACGGGCGCCGAGCCGCGGCTCTGGCGCCTCACGGGGGCCGAGTACGCCGCGCACGTCGACGCCGTGTTCCGCATGAACGAGTTCGCGAAGGTGGGCCCCGGCAAGCCGCCGATCGAGGTGCCCTTCACGAGCACCAACCCGGCCGACCGCTTCCGCAACTACGCGCGCTCCTACACCATGTCCGACGAGGACTTCGCCATCGTCGTGGCGAACGCCCAGGCGCTCGCGCAGCGCTGGGTGGAGCTCGCGCAGCACGAGGGCATGATGCGCGGCCGGAGCTTCGAGCGCGCCTGCGCGGAGGCCGAGGATCTGCCTGCCTGCCTGCGGAGGGTGTTCGAGCACGTCGGCCACGTGCTCTACCGCCGGCCGCTCCAGGACGACGAGCAGACGCGCCTCCTCGCGCTCTACGAGGACACGGTGGCGAGCGACACGCACGAGGCCGCCGTCGCCGCCGGGCTCGAGCACCTCTTCTCGGCGCCCCAGTTCCTCTTCCGCGACGAGATCGCGCGGAGCGACGGTCGTCGCCGCCTCGACGCCCATCAGGTGCACGCCGCGCTGGCGCTCTCGCTGACCGGGGAGCCAGACGCGCGCTTCCAGCGAGGCCTCGACCCGGCCGAGGCGCTCCGTCCGGCGTTCCTCCGGGAACGGATCCTCGCGCTCCTCGGCGAAGACCTCGGCGAGAACCCGCGCCTGCTGGCCTTCCTGCGCGAGTACACGCGCTACGAGCAGCTCGACCTCGTCGCCAAGGACATGGAGGAGTTCCGGGGCTACGACCCGCGCGCGCTGAAGAGCTCCATGGAGCGCTGGCTCCGCTACCTGCTCCGGGAGCGCGGCCACGAGGACCTCTTCACCGCGCTCCTCACGGACCCCTCCGTCTTCGCGAACGAGCGCGTGGCGATGCAGCTCGCGGAGCGGGACTGGGGCGAGGAGCTCGGCCGCGACTTCCAGCGCGTGGAGCTCCCGGAGACGCGCCGGGGCCTCTTGACGCAGCCGGCCTGGCTCGTGGCCAAGAGCCACCCAGAGGAGACGCACCCGGTCGGGCGCGGCCACTTCATCGCCGAGAGCCTGCTCTGCCAGGACATCCCGCCCGTGCCGATCACGGTCGAAGCCCAGCTGCCGGACATCCCCGGCGCCACCATGCGCGAGCGCCTCGCCGAGCACTCGCAGGAGACCTGCTGGAACTGCCACCAGTACATGGACGACGTCGGGCTCGCCTTCGAGACCTTCGACCACCTCGGCCGGCCGCGCGACACCGAGCACGGGCGGCCGATCGAGACGGCGGGCGCCATGCGGAGCGAGGCCATCGGCGAGGTGCCCTTCGAGGACACCTTCGGCCTCATCGACCAGCTCGTCGCGACGCCCGCCGCGCGCGAGTGCTTCGTGCTCCACAACTTCCAGTTCTGGCTCGGCCGCCGCCCGACGGCGGGCGACGCCTGCACGCTCGTCGAGATGTACGACGACCTCGCCGTCGAGCACGACTACGTCGAGATGCTCGTCACGCTCTTCACCTCCGACTCGTTCCTCACCCAGACGGAGCCCTCCGAATGACCTCCTCGAATCTGCGCCGCCGCTCCTTCCTCGCCTCCCTCGGCCTCGGCGCCGGGGCCACGGTCCTCGGGCCCATCGCCCGCTCCATCCTCGCGCCGGCGAAGGCCGACCCGGGAGCGCGGCGCTGCTTCGTCCTCTTCTTGAGCGGCCAGGGGATCCAGCCCGAGGCGTTCGTGCCCGACGGCCTCGACGGGACGAGCGAGCTGCTTCCGGGGACCACCGCCTACGACTGGCCGAGCGCCTTCGGGCCGCTCGAGCGCCTCCGGGATCGGGCGCTGCTCGTCGACGGCCTGGCGAACCGCATGCCGCGCGGTCAGCACTCGGGTGGCTACGCGGCGCTCAGCTGCCGCACCTCGCCGAGCGGAGGCTCCAACGAGTCCGGCGCGCCCCCGGGGGGCATCACCATCGACCAGCACATCGCGGCGACGCTGGGCGAGGCGTCGCTCTACCGCTCAATCCTGGTGACGCTGAACCGCAACCGGAGCCGCCAGTGGAACTTCGCCAGCGACGTCCGGCGCCCGGTGCCCTCCCTCGCCGGGGCGACGTCCATGTGGTCGCGGCTCTTCGGCTCGGCGGCGAGCGGGAGCTCCTCGGGGCGGCTCATGGATGGGCTCCGGGAGGACCTCACGCGGCTCCGGGGGGAGCTGACGGGGGTGGAGCGGCTGAAGATGGACCACTACGAGGCCTCGCTGGAGGAGTTCGAGCGGCGGACGAGCCTGGTGCGCGAGCTGAGCTGCGCGGCGCCGGGCTCGCCGGCGACCGAGCTGTCACCGGAGCAGGAGCTCCGGTCCATCCTCGACATGGGCGCGATGGCGCTCGGCTGCGGGATGACGAACGTGCTCTGCGTGGGGGTCGGCGCCGGGCACGGCCACGGGGGCTTCGCGCCGCGCTTCGCCGAGGGCGGGGTCCAGGGGCACTCGCGCGGCCCGGAGATGGTGGCGAAGGTGAGCACGCTCTTCCGCCTCTTCTCGGCGGAGCTCGAGCGCTTCATCGATCAGCTCGAGGCGACGCCCGTCGAGGGCGGGGGCTCGCTCTTCGACCGAACCACCCTGCTCTGGATGAGCGACAACGGCGACGCGCACCACAGCCAGCACGGGCGCTACCCGGCCTTGCTCTTCGGCGACGCGGGAGGCGCGCTCCGCGCGGACGGGCGCTTCCTCCGCTACTCACGGGAGGGGAGGAACCCGCGCCGGGCGCTCGCCGATCTCTTCAGCACGGTCGCGACCGCCGTGGGAGCGCCGACGGACGACTTCGGCGCCGGCGGCGTCGAGGAGGTCGAAGGCCCTCTGGCGGAGCTGCTCCGCTGAGGGCTCGGCCGGTGTCGTGGGCTCCCGCCACGCGGGGTACGCGGCGCCGGTCGGGCTCCGCGCGCCGAGGAGGGGGCGCGCGGGACCCCGCGAGAGGAGGGGACGCGCGGGACCCCGCGAGAGGAGGGGACGCGCGGGACCCCGCGAGAGGAGGGGACGTGCGGGACCTCGCGAGAGGAGGGGACGCGCGGGACCCCGCGAGCTGGGCGCGACCCACTCGGGAGGTCGGGCCCAGCCGGGCTCAGTCCGGATGGGCGATGGCCCAGAAGGAGTGGGGCTGGACGACGTCGTCGGCGTCGCGGCCGCCGAAGCGCGCCACGTAGATTCCGTCGGCGTCGACGACGATGCGGTCCCCGGGCAGGTCGCTCAGGGAGCGCAGCTCGCCGGTGAGCGCGTCCACCCGCGTCACCCCGCCCGCGTCGACCAGGAAGATGCCCCCGCCGTGGGCCGCGAGCTGCTCCGGCTCCCCCGGGAGCTCGGCGCGGACGAGCGGGGCGCCGTCGGCGAGCGTGACGAGCGCGCGGCCCCCCTCGGGGAGCGGGCGCAACCACCAGGGCTGGCCTCCCAGGACTACGAGGTCGAGGGGCGGCACCTCCTCCTCGGCGAGGGTGACGGGCGCCGCGGGTTCGCCCAAGGAGAGGCGGCGGATCGCGGGCGGCTCTTCTCGCACCCACCACGCGGCCTCGTCCGAGGCCACGAGCCGTCGTCGCGTGGTCCGCTCCCCCGGGACGAGCGTCTCGACCGGGCCTCCGCCGAGCGGGACCGCGACGATCGCCTCCTCCTCGCGCTCGCATCGGGCGACGAGCAGGCGCCCCCGCGCCGCGTCGACGGCGAGCGTGCAGGGGCGCGGGATCCCGCCCAGCACGCCGACCTCGAGAGTGTCGGGGGCGCCCCGCCAGACCGTGTCTCCGTCCGCGAAGCGGGTGGTCGCGAAGTAGTAGGCCCGCCCGAAGACGTCGAGCGTATGTCCCCCGCCGAAGGTGTCGCCGTTGCGGCCATCGGCGACCTCGACGACCTCGCCGCCGCACTTGGACACGTGACGGAGCGTGGACTGGCCGGGCGAGCTGCCCGTGGGGAAGGCGGTGAAGAAGGCGAGGTGCGTGGGGCTCGTGTCGAGCACGATCGGCTCGGCGCGAGGCGAGATCTCGCCGAGGAGCCGCTCCTCGCCCGGCGCCAGCGGGCAGGCCGGCGCCTCCGGGCAGAGCCCCGCGAAGACCGCGCCGCAGGCGCCCTCCTCGCAGCTGCCGCAGTCCATCTCGCCGCCACAGCCGTCGCCGACGGGCCCGCACTCGACCCGCAGATCCTGGCAGGTTCGCGGGACGCAGACGCGTCCGTCCTCGGGCGGGGCCGCGTCGGCGGCCACGAAGAGCTCGAGCTCGCCGCAGCCGGCGGCGACGAGGAGCGAGCCCAGGAGCCCGGCGAAGCGCGCCAGGGAACCGAGGAGCGCGGCGAAGGGCGCCAGGCGGGGCGCGAGCGCGATCACGGCACGCTCCAGATCAGGGCCAGGCTGGGCGCGAGCACCGGGAGCCCGAGGGCGACGCCGCCCTCCACGCCGCTCGGAGGGAGCGCGGCGAAGGCCTCCAGCGCGAGCTCGAGGCGCACGCGCTCCACGAGGCGCACGCGGCCCGCCAGGCGGAGCCCCGCCGCCGCCGCCGCCGTGGTGTCGCGCCGGCCCTCCCAGCCGGCGTCGGGCTCGCCCTCGCCCCAGAGCGCGAGGACGCCCACGCCGAAGCCGAGGCGAAGCGCGGCCGGCCCGTGAGCGGCCTCCAGACCTGCCCACACGAGCGCACCCGCGCTGCCGATCGCCACCTCCCCGCGGGCCTCGTCGCGGCGCGCCGGCAGGGCCCCGAGCCAGAGGCCGAGGTCCAAGAAGAGCCCGCCGCGCGCGAGCCCGAGCCCGAGCCGCGGCCCGAGGGAGGGGGAGAACCCGTCGAGCAGGAGCGGGCCCGTGACGCCGAGCGCGAGCTCGAGGCGCCAGGCGGGCGGCTGGGGCGCGCGGCGGGCGACGAAGGCCTCCGCCGCGGGGGGAGCAGGCGGGCGCGGGGGGCGCGCCGGTCCGACGCGCGTGCGGATCTCCACCAGGGAGGCGTGCAGGAGCTCGACGGCGGCGAGCGCCGCGTCGGCCGGCGAGGGATCCTCCGCCTGCACGGGGAGCTCCCGGGAGACGAGCTTCCCCGTCACCTCGTCGGCGATCCACACGCGCACGACGACGCCCGCGGGGCCGCGCTCACGGAGGAGGAGCACGGCCGCGAGCGCGTCGCGGCGCCGCGCCTCGGCCCGGATCGCGCGCACCAGCGCGAGCTCGTCGTCGATCTCCTCGAGCGGGAGCGCCACCACCTCGAGCTCGGCCTGCGCCAGCTCGCTGCGGACGTAGCGGTCGGCCTCCGGCCAGCCGTGGGCGGCGCCCGGGAGGAGCTCGACGACGAGCACGCGTCCACGCGCCGCGCCCCCGCCTTGCGCGAGGGCCGGCGCGGCGCCCGCGAGGACACCGACGGCGAGGAGAGCCGCCCGGCGCGCGGTCTCAGTCGCCGCTCACCTCCCCCGTCCCGGCCGAGCCCATCGGCGAAGGCTCCGGCGCCAGGGTCTGACGAGCGAGGCCGGCGTAGGGCCCCGCCGGGTGACGAGCGAGGTACTCCTCGGCCGCGCGCCGGGCCGCGGCCGCGTCCCCGCTGCGCCGCGCCGCCTCGAGGCGGCGGCCGCGCGCCTGCGCGGCGAAGCGGCCGTCCGGCGCCTCGCGCAGGTAGGTGTCGAGCCAGCGCCCGGCCTCCCGCGCCCGCCCGCCCGCGAGCGCCAGGCGCCCGAGGCGGAAGGCCGAGGCGGCCGCAGCGTCGTGGCCGCCGAAGCGCTCGCGGCAGGTCTCGTAGGCGCGGCGGGCGAGCGCCCCGTCTCCACCGAGCCGGGCCGCGTCGCCGAGGAGGAGCAGCTCGGTGGGCCCACCGCGACGGAGGACTCCCGGGGCCATCTCACCGAGCGCCTCGAGGGCCTCGGCGTGGCGCCCGGCCCGCGCCAGCGCGCGCCAATCGGGGCGGGCCGGGTGGCGGCGAGCGCGCCGCTCGGGCCGGGGCTCGGGCGCGACCTCGGTGGGCTCGTCGGGCTCGGCCGGGGACGCCTCGGCCGCCTCGCTCCGCGGCGGCTCCGAGGGCTCGACCTCGTCCAGGCGCTCGAGGCGCACGCCCTCCGGGTCCACCACGAGCCGCTCGCCCGCGCCGACCTCCCAGACCCGCCCGTCGAGCGGTCCGCCACGCACGCCGACGCGGCCGCGCCAGACCGGCACCTCGAGGCGCCCCTCGCGCGGGGCCCAGCGCACGCCGAGCTTCGTGCCGAGCACGACCACCCGGTAGGGGCCGGCCTCGAAGGTCCAGGTCGCGCCCGTGCGCGGCTCCACCTCGCTGACGACCGCGCCCTCCGCCACCTGGACGCGCACGGTCTCGGCGTCGACGTGGGCGACCCGCGCCCGGGCCCCCGGCCGGACGTCCACCGTGCTTCCGTCCGAGAAGCGAAGCTCGCGCGGCGCGTCGGCCGGCGCCACCCAGGCCCGGGGCGCGGCGCCCTCCATCGTCATCGAAGGCCCGGTCGGCCAGAACACGAAGACCGCTGCCGCCGCGGCGAGCGCCCCCAGGCCGAGCGCCAGCCCGAGCGGGCGCCGACGCCCGCGCGCCGGTCGACCGGCCGCCTCGACCAGCCGCGCCCGCTGCCGGGCGCGCCGCGCCGGGTCGTCCAGGGGCGATCCCAGCCCCTCCCGCACCTCGCGCCCGATCTCGTCGACGGCCTGCTTCATCGCCTCGCCCGTCATCGTAGCCCCCCACCCTCGCCCGCGACACGGGCCCGCAGCGCCGGATCGCGCCGCGCGATCTTCTCGAACTTGCTCCGGGCCCGCGCGACGCGCCGCTTGGCCGTCGCGAGCGAGCAGCCGCAGAGCTCCGCGACCTCCGGGAGCGTGTGCTCTTCGACCACCCGCAGCGTGAAGGCGATGCGCTCGTCCGCCGGCAGCTTCTCGAGGGCGGCGTAGGTCGCCCGCAAGAGGCGCTGCCGCTCCGGATCGGCGCTCGCCGCCTCGAAGCGGTCCGGATCGACCGCGTCGCCTCCGACGAAGAGCGCCCGCCGGAGCTTGCGCTTGCGGAGCTCCCCGCGGACGACGTTGATGGTCACCATCCGGACCCAGCCCTTCAGGGCCCCGGGCTCGCGGACGTCCTTCGCCTTCCTCAGGACCTTCAGCATCGCCACCTGCACCAGGTCGTCGTGGTCCGGGTCGGCGCCGAGGAGGCTCCAGACGAGCCGGTTCACGTCGTCGGCGAAGGCGTCGTAGAGGAGCGCCGGGGCCCGGGGATGCCCCTCGCGGAGGGCGGTGAGGAGCGCCTCCGGGCTGACCTTGCCCGGCCGCAGCTCGACCACCTCGGCCGGGCGCCCAGCGGGCGCCGCGGCGGAGCCTGAGCCGCTCACGCTCGGCCCTCCGGCCGACCTCGCTCGGGGATGTGTCGCTCCCATCGAGCAGCAGGACGCGTCGCGTCCCTGGACCGGCTCGATTTTCTTTCTTCCCTCCTGCAAGGAAGGCTCATCAGACGCCCTCCGGAGTGACGCACACGCCCCCATTGTAGTGGGAGAGGACGGTCCAGGGGTTGGTCCCCCCACGCTTGACCTTCGAGTCCCCCTGGATCGGGCCGCCGAGCGCCTCCGGGCAGGCATAGCCGAGGTCCGGGCCCGGCGGGAGCTGGTCGGGGCGGACCCTCGACCAGTCCCGGGAGACGCAGCGGAAGTGGGGCTCGCCGGTCTCCTCGTCCACGACGCACTGATGCCAGCTGCACGGCCCGCACGGCCCTTCGAAGCGCGCGCTGAGCTGGACGCACGCGCCCACGCCGTGGTGAGGGGTGATGTGCAGGACGCCGAGATCGGCCAGGGCGTCGCAATGAGGCGGCACCACGTCGGAGTCGCATGCCGAGGCCGCGGACCAGACGCGCCCCGACGGCCCGTCCATGCAGCGGCGCTGCGCCCCGTTCACGCACCGCTCGATTCGGTGCACGTAGCCGCAGCTGCGATCGTCCTGGCACTCCCCGGCCCCCCAGCAGACCTGCTCCTCCCCACAGGGCTCCGCTGCACGCCACCGCAGGCAGCCACCCTCGTCCGCGGCGCAGACCTCTCGGTCGCGGTGGGAGACGCAGCGGACCGCCCCCGCCTCGCACCCGCCGCATTCCCCCGGTCCCGGGGGTCCTCCCGGGGACGGGGCCCGGGAGTCCTCCTCCCCCCCGCCGTCCGTCGGAAGCGACCCGCCATCGTGCCCGCCCGCGTCGAGGCGCGCCTCGGTTCGCCCCGCGTCCTCGGACGTCGATCCGTCGAGACCACGGCTCGGCGCCGTGGAGGCGTCGACACCGACCTCCGGGGGCGCGGCCCTACACGCTGCGAGGACCAGAGGCAGCGCGAGGACAGGGAGCGGAGATCGCATCATACCGGCCTGACGCCTACCAGCCGCGAAGCGGCTCATTCGATCCGCCGGGCGGGAACGCCGAGACCGCACGAGGTTTTCCGACCCGCTTGGTCCACGCCGCGCATCTCGCTCGTGAAAGGAGCTCCGATGCCCAGGTCCGGAGCGCCGGACGGAGCGAGCCGCCGACCCCACCCGCGCGTGCCGCGCGCCGAACCGCTCAGCGGCGCCACTGACGGCAGACGGTGCGGAGCACGCAGGCGTCGCACTTGAGCGGGTCCCGGCGCGAGGGGCAGTCGCGGGAGACGCCGAGGTGGCAGAGGGCGAAGTCGTACTTCACCGGATCGGCGGGATCGAAGCGGCGGAGGGCGGCGGTGATCTCCTCGGCCGTGCGCCAGCTCGCGTCGGCGCGGGCGGTGAGGCCGAGGTTGCGGGCGATGCGGTGCACGTGCGTGTCGACGGGCATCACGAGGCGCGCCGGATCGACGGGCCAGAGGCCGAGGTCGACGCCGTCGGCGGGGCGGACCATCCAGCGGAGGTAGAGGAGCTGGCGCTTGCAGGCGCTGCCGGCGCGCGGGTCGCTGACCAGGTGGCGGAGGCCGCGCGGGGCGTCCTCGCCGCGGAGGCGCTCGGCGAAGCGGGCCAGGCCCTCGCGGAGCTCGCCCGCCGCCTCGAGGTCGGCCGCGAAGGCGGCGCCGAGGGTGCCGTGGGCGGCGCGGAGCCGGCCCGCGTTCGCGAGCATGGTGGCGACGTGCGGGCCCCGGTAGACGCGATGCACGAAGCCCTCGAGGCGCGCCGCGAGCTCCGCCTCACCGAGCATCAGGGCCTCGGCGGGACGCGGGCCGAGGGCGTCGAGGACCCGGGCGACGCTCTTCCGGATGGCCACGACGTTGCCGAAGGCGAGGGTCGCGGCGAGGAGCCCGACGACCTCCGCGTCGGCCCGGTCGGGGAAGCGGTGCACGAAGCCCACCGGATCGGCCTCGCGGCGCGCGACCCCGTCGGCGGAGGCGACGAGCTCCTCGAGGCGCGCGCGGAGGCGGCGCTCGGCCGGGCGCAAGCGAGGCACGTCGGTGGTATAGCAGCGACGATGCGCTCCCCGCGCCCGCTCCTCTTCGCGCTCGCCCTCGCGGCCTCCGTCGCCGCGCCGGCCAGCTTCGCCGCGCCGGCCGCCGCCCAGCCCAAGGGCCCCTGGTGGATCGACGTGCACGAAGGCGGCGCGCGGCTGATGGCGGAGGTCGCCGAGGCGGGCGAGCTCGAGCTGGTGCTCACGGCCCCGGACGGCACGACCACGCGCTTCGCCTCCGAGGGCGGCCCGGGCCCGGACGGCGGGGTGCTGCACGCGCTCCGGGTGACGGGGCTCGCGCCGGACACGCTCTACGCCGGGCAGGTGACGGCGCCCGGCCTCGAGGCGGCGGTGACGCTCCACACGGCCCCCGAGGCCGCCACGGAGGAGGCCGGCGACCTGAGCTTCCTCGTCTACGGCGACGACCGCACGGGCCACGCCGTGCATCGCCGGCTCGTGGCGCGCATGCGCGAGGAGGAGGGCGCGCGCTTCGTCGTCCACACCGGCGACTACGTCGAGGTCGGCGGGCGTCCGGGCGACTGGCAGACCTTCTTCGAGATCGCCGGGCCGCTGCTGCGCGACGTGCCGATCTACCCGAGCCTCGGCAACCACGAGATCTACGGGCCGGGCGGGCGCATGCGCTACCAGCGCTACTTCGTGAAGCCCTCGCTGCGCGTCGCCTTCCAGGCCTGGACGCACGGCCCGGTGAAGCTCATCGCCCTCGACTCGAACGACGAGTGGACCGAGGACGCCGAGCAGCTCCACTGGCTCGAGGAGCAGCTCGCGCACGCCCGCGACGAGCCCGGCGTGCGCTTCGTCATCGTCTTCGCGCACCAGGGGCCGCTCTCGAGCGGCCGCCACGGCGACCACCCGGGCATGAGCTCGCTCGGGGTCGCCGAGATCCTGCGCCAGGCCGAGGTGGACCTCGTCTTCTCGGGGCACGACCACATGTACGAGCGCGGCGACTTCCGCGGGTTGAAGTACGTGGTCACGGGCGGCGGCGGCGCCCCGCTCTATCGGGTGAATCGGGCGCGCCCCTCGCAGCTCGCCTTCCAGCCCGTACACCACTACGTGCGCATCGACGTCGAGGGCAAGCGCCTCGCCATGACGGTCGTGCGGCCGAGCGGCGATGTGCTCGAGCGCTGCGGCTTCGAGCAGGGCGGCCCGTGGGAGTGCGAGCGCGCGGCGCCCATCGATCCGGGCGAGGAGCCGGGGCGGCCCTGGTGGTTCTGGGCGCTCGTCGGGGCAGGGCTCGTCGGGCTGAGCCTGGTGGCGCGCTGGCGGCGGCGCCGGGGCGCGGGCTGAGGCGGCGCGCGCCTTCGACTTTCCGGGCGGGTGTACTACCTTGCTCGCCGCGATGAGCGGCGGCGACGACGAGTCGACGAGCGGCGGCGAGGCGGGCCCGGAGCGCGACCTCGCGGGGCGCTGCGGGACCTGCGGCTGGTTCAAGAAGATGCGCACCGACGAGGCCGGCGTGGGCTGGGGCGAGTGCCGCCTCGGCTGCTGGCCCTCGCCGCTCAAGGACACGAACACCTGCTCGAGCTACAAGCCCTTCGGCGCGTCCTTCGAGGGCGCCCTGCGTCGGAAGGCCGTGGCGGGCGCGCCCCGCCGCTACCGGGAGGACGCGCGGCCGGTGGTGCGCCGCCCGCGCATTCCAGAGGAGATCGGGATCGACATGGACCAGGACGAGTTCCGTACCGTGCTGCGCGAGGTCCTGCTGGACGAGCTCGGCGTGCGCGACGTGCCCATCGGGGAGCGCTGGCAAGGCGGCGAGGTCGTGATCAAGCCGGGCAAGGAGGGCACGCAGGACAAGAGCATCCCCATCGACGTCTTCTTCAAGAAGATCGTCATGGTCCGGGACAAGCTCCGCGTGCTCGAGCAGAAGGTCAACGGCAACAAGAAGCTGAGCAACGACGAGAAGGTCCAGCTCCAGCAGTACATCACCGCCTGCTACGGCACGCTCACGACCTTCAACGTCCTCTTCAAGGAGGACGACGACCGCTTCGTCGGCCAGAAGGGGTGAGGCCCCTTCTCGCGGCCCGGTCATTCGCGGCCCGGTCTCTCGCGGCCCGGCCATTCGCGGCCCTGTTGCTCGCGGCCAGCCTGCTCGCCCTCCCCCTCGGCGCCTGCGGTGGCGGCGCCGAGAGCGGTCGGGGCGCCGCGCTCGGGGAGAGCACGCGCGCGCCGGATTCGCGCCCCCTCGAGCTGGCGCTGCGACGTCCGAACGGCGCGTGGATCCACCTCGGGGATCTCCGCGGCAAGCCCGTGCTGCTCTTCCTCTTCGCCACCTGGGACGGGGTCAGCCAGGCGGCGCTCCGCCCGACGAACCGCTTCGCCCGCGCACACGGAGACGAGGTGCATGTCATCGGCGTCGCCGCGCAGCCGGACGCGCCCCAGCTCCTCGATCCCTACGAGCGCGCGCTGCAGCCGCTCTTCCCCATGGCCTACGATCCGGCCCGGGACGTCCACCGCGGCGCGAGCGTGCTGGGGGAGCTCGAGGCCGTGCCCCTCTACGTGATGATCGACGCGCGCGGCTTCGAGGTGGACCGGCACGTCGGCTTCCCGAACACCAGCACGCTCGAGAACCTCCTCCGGCGCGCGCTGCGGCGGGGCGGGGGGCGCGAGGACGCCCCCACGCGGCCGCTGCTGGGGGGCGACTGAGGTGCGCCTGGTCGAGGGGCTCGCGCGCTTCGCGAACCGGCAGCGCTGGCCCGTCTACTACTTCGCGCTGGCCGCGACCTGCTTCTTCAGCATCATCGTGCCCAAGGCCGTCGGCCCCTGGGACGGGCTCTACGACCACACGGGGACGGCGCTCGGCGCGGACTTCGTGGCCTTCTACGCCGGCGGCACGATGGTGCGGCGCGGCGAGGCGAGCGAGCTCTACGACGTGTACGAGGAGATCGAGCTCCAGTACGCGATCGTCGGCGAGGATCCGGAGGGCGGGGGCGCCTTCTTCCTGAACCCGCCCCCCTACGCGCTCTTGATGGTCCCCATCGCCGCCCTCCCCTACGTGCCGGCGGTGGCCCTCTGGTGGGTGCTCGGGCTGGCGCTCCTGGTGGCGTCGACGCTCCACGTCGTCCGGGCGGTGAATCCGGACGCGGCGGCGCCCATCCGTCCGCGGCACGCCCTGCTCTTCGCGCTCGGCTTCGTCCCCACGCAGATCGCCTTCGCCATCGGCCAGAACACCTTCCTCAGCCTCGCCCTGAGCGCCTTCGCCTTCGTGGCGCTGCGCAGCGGCCGGGAGGTGCTCGGGGGCGCGCTCGTGGGGGCGATGATCCTCAAGCCCCAGCTCGCCCTCGGCTTCGCGCTGGTGCTGGTCGTGAAGCGGCGCTGGAAGGCGGTCACGGCGGCGGCGGTCGTGACCCTCTCGCTCATCGGCCTCTCCGTGGCGCTGATCCCGGAGGCCTGGCCGGGCTTTCTGGCCTCCGTGCGCGGCACGGCGCAGCTCGTCCGCGGGCTCGAGCACGACTTCCCCGCGTTCCTCGGGCTGAGCGTGCCGGGTGCGCTCAGCCTGCTGGCCGACTGGGCGCTGCCGCGGGTCGTCGACTTCGTCGGCCCGCTCCTCGGCATCGGCATCCTGGTGGCGCTGGGCATGTACTGGCACCGGCGCCCGTGGACGCCCGGCTCGCGGAGCTGGGACGTGGCCATGGGGGCGACGCTGGCGGCGGGCTGGCTCGCGAGCCCACACCTGCTCCTCTACGACGCGGCGCTCTTCCTCCTGCCCGCGTGGCTCCTCTACATGCGCGTCGGGCGCGGCCCCGCGGGGCGCCCCTTCGGGGGCGGGCGGCTCTACGGGTGGACGCTGCTCGCCCTGCTCGGGGTGTCGCTCTGGATCCAGCTGGTGAGCGGGTACCTCTGGGAGCACCTGCCGGAATGGGGGCTGCCGCGGGTGGTGCCACAGCTGGTGACCGTGGCGCTGGCGGGGTGGACGCTGGCGATGTTCAGGGAGGCGGCGGCGCTGGAGGGGGCCGAGGGAGAGCCGCGCGCGGACGACGGCGGAGCGGGCACCGACGGGGCGGGCGCGGGGGACGCCGACGCGGGGGCGGACGAGGACGCCGAGGCCCCGGTCCCGGTCTGATTCGGTCCGCGCGCCTCGCTCCGCCGCGCGCTCGGACGGGCCGCGCGCTCGGACGGGCCGCGCACTCGGACGGGCCGCGCGCTCGGACGGGCCGCGTTCTCAGAGGCCTTGCTCGACCCAGAGCTCGCCGAGCGCGTCCCGGAGCTGCTCGCGCACGCGGTCGCGGACCTCGGCGCCGCTCTCCATCGCCAGCGCCTCCTCGGCGAGGGGCGCGAGCTCGCTCATGGCCACGCGCCGCACGGTCTCCTGCGCGAAGGGGAGCGAGCCCAGCGGCATGGAGAGGCGCCGGAAGCCGAGGCCGAGCACCACCGGCAGCGCGATCGGATCGGCGGCCATGTCGCCGCACATGGCCACCGGCTTGCCGTGCACCCGGCCGGCCTCGACGACGCGCGCGAGGAGCTGCAGCACGGCGGGATGCGCCGGATCGCCGAGCGGCGCGACGTCGGGGTTCGAGCGATCGACGGCCAGCGTGTACTGCACGAGGTCGTTGGTGCCGACGGAGAGGAAGTCGGCCTGGGCGAGGAGCTGCCCGGCGAGCAGCGCGGCGGAGGGGACCTCGATCATCGCGCCCACGCGCACGCTCCCCCGCGGCAGCCCCTCCCGATCGAGCGCCTCCTCCACCTCGCGGACGAGCGCCCGCGCCCGCCGGAGCTCGCCTACGTCGCTGACCATCGGGAACATCAGCGCGGCCTCCCGATCGGCCGCGGCGCGGAGCACGGCGCGGAGCTGGGTCCTCAGCACCTCCCGGCGCCGCAGCCCGAGCCGGAGCGCCCGCAGACCGAGCGCCGGGTTCGGCCCCGCGTCGAAGCGCGCCGTTCGCGGGAGCTTGTCGCCGCCGAGATCGAAGGTGCGGATGGTCACCCCGCGCCCCGGGCAGGCGTCCAGCACCTCCTGGTAGACGCGGCGCTGCTCCTCCTCCGAGGGCGGCGCGTCCCGGTCGAGGTAGAGGAACTCCGTGCGGTAGAGCCCGATCCCCGCCGCCCCGTGCGCGCAGGCCGCCCCCGCTTCGCGCGGGAGCTCGATGTTCGCGGCGAGCGCGACCTCCTCGCCGTCACGGCTCACGACCGCGTCGCCGGCCCGCGCCCGGAGCTGGTTGGCGAAGCGCCGGTAGCGCTCCGAGCGCTGCGCGGCCGCCGCCGCCTCCTCCGCGCTCGGCGTGAGCACGACCTTCCCCGCGAGCCCGTCGACCACCGCCTCGGGGCTCCCCTCGATGCGCTCGAGCAGCCCGGCGACGCCGATCACCGCCGGCACCTCGAGGGCGCGAGCCAGGAGCGCCGTGTGGCTGGTCGCGCTCCCGGACTCGGTGACCAGCCCGAGGACGCGCTCGTCGCCGAGCAGGCGCACGGCCTCGGCCGGGCTGAGGTCCGCCGCGACGAGCACGAGCGGGCGCTCGGGCAGGCGCAGGAGGTCGCCTCGGAGGTGGCGGAGGATGTGCTGACCGACGTGGGCGACGTCCTCGGCGCGCTCGCGGAAATAGAAGGAGTCCGAGCGGAGCAGGGGTTGGCGGAGCTCGTCGACGGTGCGCTCGACCGCCCACTCGGCGTCGAGGCCGAGCTCCTCGATGGCCTTCACGGCGGCGTCGACGAGGAGCTCGTCCCGGTGCATGAGCAGCTGCGCGTCGAGGACGAGCGCGGTCTCCTCGTCGAGCGTGTCCCGGGCGGCTTCGATCTCCGCCCGCGACGCCTCGATGGCCTCCCGGAGCCGGCGCACTTCGGCCGCCCGATCGCGCACCCGGCGCCGCCGCGCGCGGTCGCCCCGGGGCACCACATGCACGGGCCCGAGCGCGATGCCGAGGGACGCCGCGACCCCGGCGACCTCGACGCGGCCGTCCTCGCGCCCGTCGGCCGCGCTCATCAGCGTTCCTCTCCGAAGCGCGCAGCGATGAGCTCCCCGATGGCGGCGACGGCGGCCTCGGCGTCCGCCCCGTCGGCGCGCACGGTGAGCTGGGCGCCCTGCTCCCCGCAGAGGAGGAGCACGCCCATGATGCTCTTGGCGTCGGCGGTCTGGCCGTCCTTCTCGAGCTCGACGCGCGCGTCGTAGCGGCCGGCGAGGCGCACGAGCTTGGCGGCGGCCCGGGCGTGCAGGCCGAGCGCGTTCACGATCTCGAAGGTGTCGGCGGCGCGGGGCACGTCAGCGGGAGGCGGGGCGGGGCGTGGCCCGGTCGACGTCGCGGTGCTGCACGCGCACCTCGCGGGCGTCTCCGCTGGCGCCCCGGAGGCGGGCCGCGAGGGCCTCGCTCATGGCGACGCTGCGGTGGCGGCCGCCCGTGCACCCGATGGCGATGGTGAGGTAGGCCTTCCCCTCGCGTTCGTAACGGGGGAGCGTGTGGGCGAGGAGGCGCTCGAGATCGTCCAGGAGCTCGGCGGCTTCCGGGGTGTCGAGCACGTAGCGGGCGACGGGCTCGTCGAGGCCCGTCTTCGGGCGGAGCTCGCGGACGTGGTGCGGGTTGGGCAGGTAGCGGAGATCGAAGACGAGGTCGGCGTCCTTCGGCAGGCCGTACTTGAAGCCGAAGGAGATGACCCGCGTGACCATCTGCCGGCCCTCGCCACCGCGGGAGAGGTAGTCGACGAGGGCGCGCTTCAGGTCGTGGACCGTGAGGTCGCTGGTGTCGATGACCGTCGCGGCGCGCGCGCGGAGCGGGCCGAGGCGGGTGCGCTCGGCCTGGATGGCGGCGGGCACGTCGCCGCCGGGGGCGAGCGGATGCGGCCGGCGCGTCTCGCTGTAGCGGCGGATGAGGACGTCGTCGGCGCAGTCGAGGAAGACGACCTCCACCTCGTGGCCCGCGTCCTCGAGGGAGTCGAGGGTGTCGTCGACGCCGACCAGGAAGGAGCCCGTGCGGACATCCACGCCGAGGCCCAGGCGCTCGAGCTCCTCGCCCTCGCCGGCGAGCTCCACGAGGCGGGGGGCGAGCGCGGGCGGGAGGTTGTCCACGCAGTAGAACCCGAGGTCCTCGAGGACGTGGAGCGCCGTGCTCCGTCCCGCTCCGCTGAGCCCCGTCACGACGACCAGGTGCGCCACGCCGGGAGCATATCGGATCGGCGCCGCGGTTTCTGCCCGGCTTCGTCGACGCCGGTGTGCGGCGGGGCGAGTCGGACGGCGCCGCGATCGCTGCCGACGTCGGCGGCCCCGATCGGACCGGCGGCTGGCTGCCGAGGCCGCCGCGGCGGGTGGGGCCTCAGTCCTCGCCCGGGACGCCGAGCTCGCCGTGGAGGCGGCGGACGAACTCGCGGGCCGGGTCGCGGCCGGCCACCTTGAGGAGGTGATTGCGCGCGGCGACCTCGAGGATGACGGCCATGTTGCGGCCCGGCTGCACGGGGACCTTGAGCATGGGCAGGCGCACGCCGAGCAGATCGAAGCTGAGGTCGTCGAGGCCGAGCCGGTCGAACTCCCGATCGCGCTCCCAGGGGCAGAGCTCGATGACGAGCTGGACGACCTTCTCCTCGCGGACGGCGGTGGCGCCGAAGAGCTCGCGCACGTGGATGATGCCGATGCCGCGGAGCTCGAGGTGGTGGCGGAGCAGCGGCGGCGGGCGGCCGACGACGTCGCCGGAGGGGCTCCGCGTGAGGACGACCTGGTCGTCGGCGACGAGGCGATGACCGCGCTCGACGAGGAAGAGGGCGCACTCGCTCTTGCCGATGCCGCTCGGGCCGAGGAGGAGCGTGCCGATGCCGTGGACGTCGATGAGAACGCCGTGGCGGGTCTCGGAGGGGGCGAGGAGGCGGTCGAGGACCTCGTGGATGACGGCGATGCTCTGGCTCGAGCGCGGCTCGGCGACGGCGAGGGGGGTGTCCGTAGCGCGGGCGGCCTCGAGGAGCTCGGGGAGGGGCTCGACGCCGCGGGGGATGACGACGAGGGAGAGGCCGAGGGCGAAGAGGCCCTCGCAGCGGGCGCGGCGGGTGGCGGGATCGAGGCCCTCGAGGAAGCTCACCTCGGTCTCGCCGAGGATCTGGATGCGCGTCGGGACGATGCCGCGCGTGTGGCCGACGAGGACCAGGCCCGACTTCTGGATGCGCGGGTGGGCGAGGACGCGCTCGAGGGAGGCGGCGCCGGCGACGAGGCGCATGATGTCGGCGACGGGGCGCTCGGCGAGGAGGGCGGCGACCGTCGGGTGGGTGGCCCCGGGCGGGGTGGAGGGGGCGTCGGCGACCATCGCCGGAGAGGGTACTGTCTTCGGGTGGCGAGTGGGCGGGGTTCGGTCGGCGCGGCGTGGCGCGCGGGGGTGCTCGGAGCGCTGGTCGCGCTCGGGGGCTGCGCGGGCGGCGGCGCCGCGGACGGCGAGCCGGAGGGCGCGGCGGCGGCCGAGGAGCCGACCGGGGAAGCGACCCGAGGCGCGAGCGGGCGCGGCGAGGGCAGCGACGCCGAGGGCAGCGACGCCGAGGGCAGCGACGCCGAGCACAGCGACGCCGAGGGCAGCGACACCGAGGGCAGCGACACCGAGGGCAGCGACGCCGAGGACGACGGCGAACGCGGCGGCGAGATGGGTCGCCGCGAACGCGGCGGCGAGCCCGGTGACCAGGGGGGCGGCGAGCCCGGTGACGACGAAGTGGGCGACGGGGCCGACGACGGGGAGGATCGAGGCGACGAGAGGCCCGAGCTCGGCGCCGCGCTCCGCTGGGAGATCGAGGAGCGGCGCCTCGAGCGCCCGTCCCATCCGGGCACGCCCGCGGGCGCGCCGCACGCCATCGTCGCTCGCCCGGACGCCCCGCCGGTCGGCGCGGTCGTCTTCCTCCACGGCTGGAGCGGCTGCGCGCGCGTCCTCGCCCTCCCCGGCCGCGTCGCCTGCGTCCCCGGTGGCCCGCCCCGAGACGGCTGGGGCCTCGTCGAAGCCCACGAGGCCGCCGGCGTCGCCGCCGTCTTCGTCCTGCCGCAGCTCGCCTGGCGGGCCCGCGACGGCCGCGCCGGGCGCTACGTCCGCGAGGGCTTCGCCGCCGAGACGCTCGCCTCGCTCGCGATCCCCGCGCGCCTCCCGCTCACGCTCGTCGCCCACAGCGCCGGCTTCGAGACGGCCCTCGCCTGGCTCCGCCGCGGCGGCCTCGGCGACCGCGTCCGTCACGTGGTCCTCATGGACGCCCTCTACGCGGGCACGGAGACCTTCCTCGCCTGGGTCGAGGCCGCCCCGGAGCGGCGCCTCGTCAGCTTCTACACCGGCCGCGGCTCCACGGCGCGGCAGAACGCGCGCCTCGAGCGGCTCGCGTCCCGCCGAGGCGTGCGCGTCTCCGGGAGCCTGGACGAAGACGCGCCCGTGCGCGTGCTGCGGAGCCGGGTGGCGCACGGCGACGTGCCCGCCGAACACCTGGCCGAGACCCTCCTCCGGCTCCATGACCAGAGCGCCGGCGCGGCCGAATCGGTTGCGCCATGACCACCCGATGGGTTAAGGCGGCTGCCGATGAAGCTGGGTGAGCTCCTGCACGAGACGCGCGTGTCCCTGGCGCTCGACGCCAGCGACAAGGAGGGCGCCCTGCGCGAGCTCGCCGCGCTGCTCACGGGCGGGGACCCGGCGCTCTCGGCGACGGCCGTCTTCGACGTGCTCGCCGCCCGGGAAGAGCTCGCCTCGACGGGGGTGGGGAGCGGCGTCGCGATCCCGCATGGGCGCGTCGCGGGGCTCGAGGAGATCCGCGCGGCGCTCGCCGTGCACCGCGGCGGCGTCGACTTCGAGGAGATCGACGGCGAGAAGGTCCACGTGCTCGTCGCCATCCTCGCGCCCGAGGACCGGCCGAGCCAGCACCTCAAAGTGCTCGCCGAGGTCTCCCGGGCGCTCCGGAAGAAGGACGTGCGGCGGGCGCTCCGCGAAGCCGCGACGCCGCGCGACGCGATCGCCGCGCTGGCGGGCCCGGGCGGATGATCCCGCGCACCCCCGAGCCGGAGCTGATGGACGAGGCCGAGCAGGCCCGCGCCTACGCCGAGGCCGACTTCGACGAGCCGAACGCGGCCTTCATCGAGCGGGTCGAGGCGGTCCTCGAGGCGCACCCGGTGCCGGCGGAGGCGCGGGTGGTCGACCTCGGCTGCGGGCCCGCGGACATCGCCGTCCGGCTCGCCGAGCGGCACCCGGGCTGGCGCGTGGACGCCATCGACGGAGCGGCGGCCATGCTCGCGCACGCGAAGCGCGCGGCCGACGCGGCCGGGGTCGGCGACCGGCTGCGGCTCGTGCGGGGGCGGCTCCCGGAGGCGCCGAGCGAGGTGCCCGTGGGCGGCTACGACCTCGTGCTCAGCAACAGCCTCCTCCATCACCTCCCCGAGCCGGACGTGCTCTGGCGGACGATCGATCGGATCGCGCGACCGGGCGCGCCCATCGTCGTGATGGACCTCTTCCGGCCGGAGGACGAGGGGACCCTCGATCGGCTGGTCGAGACCTACGCGGCGGACGCGCCGCCGGTGCTGCGCCGCGACTTCCGGGCGTCGCTCCACGCCGCCTTCACGGTCGAAGAGGTGCGCGCGCAGCTCGGCGCCTGCGCGGCCTCCCTCGAGGTCCGCGCCTGCTCCGACCGGCACCTCCTGGTACGCGGCACGCGCTGAGAGCGCGCGCCCGGCTCAGGGGCTGCCGTTGCCGTTCCGCTTACGGTCGACGAGGGCCGCCTTCGCGTTGCGGATCTGGCGGTCGACCTTGTCGAGGCAGAGGTCCACGGAGGCGTACATGTCCTCCGACTCCTCCCGCCCGGCGTAGCGGTCGCCGTCGGCATGCACCGCGATGTCCACGACGTGGAGGTGGCGCTCCTTGGAGACGGTCACGTCCGCGGCGAGCGGGACCCGGAGGTACTTCTGGAGCTTCGCGATCTTCTCCGAGGCGTAGCTCTTGAGCCCGTCCGACGAGTCGACGTTGCGGAAGCTGTAACTGATTCGCATCGAACCTCCCGAGGCCTTGCGCGTCGCTGGAATGTGAATGACCCGTGCCGGGCCGCGCGGACGCTTCATCCGACGGACACCGACGCCCGGCCAGTGTAACCAGAACGTCGCAGGGGACGGAACCCATCCCGAGCCCGGGACGCCCCCACGAACCCGTGCCCGTGCCCCTGCCCGTGCCCCTGCCCGCAGGCCGAAGCAGATCGAGAGCAGAGAAACGCGCCCCCGAAAACCCCTGCCCCTGCCCCTGAGCAGAGAAACGCGCCCCCCGGAGACCTGTGCCCCGCGGGGCGCGCGCCCGCGCGACCCGCGACGGCGAGAGACTCCCCAGCCGCCCCACGGTTCGCCCCTCCGGCTCGGACCGGGACGTGCGCCGACCTAGAAGTACTGCTTGCGTTTCGTGCTGCTCAGGATCCCGAGCATCTCGCGGTACTTCGCCACGGTCCGCCGTGCGATCTTGATGTCGTGCTCCTCCTTGAGGAGCTTCACGATCTGCTGGTCCGAGTACGGCTTCTTCGGGTCCTCGGCCGCGACGATCTTCTGGATCTGCCGCTTCACGCTCTCGGACGCGATGTCCCCGCGCCCCTCGCGCTTGATGGCCGAGTTGAAGAAGAACTTCAGCTCGAAGAGACCCCGCGGCGTGTGGACGTACTTGTTGCTCGTCACGCGCGAGATGGTGCTCTCGTGCATCTCCACGGCCTCGGCCACGTCCCGCAGGATCATCGGCTTGAGGTACTCGATGCCCTTGTCGAAGAAGTCCCGCTGCTTCTCGACGATGCACTCGGTGACCTTCACGATGGTCTTCCGGCGCTGGTCGATGCTGCGGATGAGCCACTGCGCCGAGCGCAGCTTGCTCTGGATGTACTCCTTCGCCTTCGGGTTGTCCGCCATCGCCGCGCGGTAGAACCCGCTGATCTTCAGCTTCGGCATCCCGTCGTCGTTCGGCACGACGAAGTACTCGTCGCCGATGCGATGGATGTACACGTCCGGCGTGATGTAGCGCGGCTCTTCGCTGACGTAGTTGCGCCCGGGCCGCGGCTCGAGATCCGCGATGACCTGCGCGATGTCGTAGACCTCCTCGACGGCGACGTCGAGGTCCTTCGCGATGCCGTTGTAGTTGCGCTTCTCGAGGTTCGGGATGTGGTCGGAGATGACCCGCATGGTCAGCTCGTCCATGCCGAAGTGCTCCGCCTGCACGAGCAGACACTCCTGCAGCGAGCGCGTGCACACCCCGAGCGGATCGAACTGCTGCATCATCTTCAGCACTTCTTCCGCGTCCTCGGGGTGGAGCCCGGCCTCCTCCGCGAGCCGCGGCACGATCTCCGCCGGCGGCACGCCGTCCATCTTCAGGTAGCCGTCGTCCGTGAGGTTGCCGATGACGAGCGCGCCGAAGCGCTGCTCGTCCTCGACGAAGTCGCCCATGCGCAGCTGCCAGAGCAGGTGCGCCGTCAGGTCCTCGCCGCGGGAGAGCGTCTGGTCGACGCCCGGCATCTCCTCGTCGGGGCCGCGGCGGAAGGACGGCATCGGGGCCTGGAGCGCGTGGTTCTCGAGGTAGCGCTCCCAGTCGATCTCGTCCTTCTTCTCCTTGTTCGGATCCTCGGTGGCGGCCTTGTCATCGGAGTCGATTTGCTTGTCGAGGGTCGTCGACTCCTCGGGCAGCTCCACCTCGCGCAGGTCGCGCCCCTCGAGCGAGTCCTCGAGCACCGGGTTCTCGAGCAGCTCCTCCTGGACGAGCTCGGCCAGCTCCATCCGGGACATCTGCAGCAGCTTGATGGCCTGCTGCAGCTGCGGCGTCATGACGAGCTGCTGCGAGAGTCGGAGCTGTTGCTTGATTTCCATCCGGTGGTCCTGAGTCTACACGGGGTCCCGGGAGAAAAGCACGGGGTAGCGAGCGGGGGACATCCCGACGCGCACGGCGGCGCGCGCGGGGAGCGCACCGGCTGCTCCGGGGCGCCTCCACGTGGAGGTGGCGGGGGCGGGCGAGGTGCCGAAAGGCCCCTCTCCGCCCGCGTTCTGACTGCATCCTACACCACGGCGCGCGTCGTGCATCCCCCGATTCGTGGGCGGGCGCCTCTCATTCGTCACGAGCGTCGTTCGCGAGCGCCGGCGCTCGCGCGGGCGCGGCAGCGATCTCGGCGAGCACCTCGCGGAGGGCGCGGAGCGGACCGAAGACCGCGGCCGCCGCGTGGTGGCGCTCGGCGGCGAGGGCCTCCACGGCGTCGTCGCGCTCTTGCACGAGCGCGCGGTGCAGCGCCTCCGCGGCCTCCACGAGCGGCGGCCGGAGCTCGTCGCGCGGCGCGGAGCGCGCCCGCATGAGCGCGCCGGCGAGGGCCTCGCGCTCGAGGTCGGCGCGCGGGAGCACCTCCTCGAAGAAGCGGCGCAGCGAGCCGCCCGCGAGGACGCCCCGCTGGTAGCCCCAGAAGGCCGAGAGCGGCGGCCGAATGGCGCCGCGCACCCGCTCGCCGATCTCGGCCGCGTCGCCCTCCCCGCCGGCCGCGGCGCCGTGGAGCACGCCCCGGAGCCGGGCGACGAGGCGCGCCTCGCAGCGATCGAGGGCGTGACGCAGGCGGCGCTCGAGCAGGTCTGCGAGGAAGGCCCGGTCCTCCGGGTGCACGCCGTGCTCGGCGAAGCGATGGGCGCGCGGACGGACGAAGCCGAGCACCTCGTCGGCCGCCGCCTCGAAAGCCTCGTCGAGGTCCCGGTCGAGCGCGCGCACGGCGTCGTCGACCGCGAGCACGACGTCGCTCGCGCGCTCGACGAGCGCCTCCCGCTCGGCGGCGAGCTCGGCGCGCCGCGCCTCGTGCGCGCGCTCGGCCTCCTCTTCCGCGACCAGCGCCCCGTCGAGCGTGCGGGCGAGCCGCCCGGCGCAAGCCGCCCGCTTGAGGGCCCGCGACTGCGAGAAGATGCTGGCTTCGAGCGCCTCGAGGAGCCCGGGGAAGCCGCTCCCGGCGTAGGCCCCCTCGTCGTCGGCGAGCCGCGCCTTCAGCGCCTTCTTCGCGGAGAGCGGGATCGGCGCGGCGCCGAAGCCCTCGCGCACGACGGCGGCCACGCGCTCGAGCTCGCCCTCCTTCAGCCGATCGACCTTGTTGAGCACGGGCAGGACGCGCCGCCCCTGGGCACGGATCTGCCGGTGCATCTTCGTCTCCGTGAGCTTGCCCGCCTGCGCGGCGTCGAAGACCCAGAGCACCGCGTCGGCGCGCCGGGCGGCCTCGTGGGCGAGCTCCTCGTGCGCCTCGTCGAGGGCGTTCGTCCCCGGCGCGTCGAGGATCCACACGCGCTCGAGGGTCTCGCTCGGGAGGACGATCTCGACCCGATCGATGGCCTCCGCGCCGGCCGCCTCCGAGCCGAGGAGCTCGGCCTCCTCGAGCATCGAGGCGAGGCTCGCGTAGTCGCCCTCGCGCGTGCTCCCGTCGCGGCGCACGACGCGCACGAGCCGCTCGGCGCCCCCGCGCAGCACGTTCAGCGTGGCCGTCGTGGGCACGATGCCCATGGGCGCGACGCCGGCGCCGATGAAAGCGTTGATGAGGGTCGACTTGCCGGCGTTGAACTCGCCCAGGACGGCCAAGAGCAGCGGCCGATCGAGCTCGTCGCGGAGCGCGCGGGCGTCGCGGGCGACGGGCTCGAGGCCGTGCTCGGTGGCGAAGCGGCCGACGGCGTCGATGGCCGCCGCGAGGTCGATCTCGCCCTCCCCATCCGAGCGCCAGAGCGCGCGGAGGGCGGCCCGGCGGAGCTCGGCGGCCTCGTCGCCGTCGACGGCGCCGCCGAGGCCTTCGCGGCGCGCCCCGGCCCAGGCGTCGAGGGCCTCGAGGGCGCCTCGCGCGTCGCCGGCGTCGAGGCGGACATGGGCGTTCGCGAGGTGGCCGCGGGGCTCGACGCTCCCGGGCGCCTCGCGGCCCTCGAGCCAGGCGCGCGCCGCCTCCGCGACCGGATCGCCGGGGGCGATGCCCTCGAGGCCGGCGAGGATCCCGCCGAGCGCCTCGCGGGGGGCCACGCGCGCCGCGTCCCGCCAGGGGCCGAGCTCGTGGCTGGCCGCGCCGGCCGCGGCGTAGGCCTCCGCCGCGTCCCCGGGCCGCCCCTGGGCCACGAGGACCTCGGCGAGCACGACGAGCGCCGCCGGTCCGGCGCCTTCCGCGACGGCGCTCCGGGCGCGGCCTTCGGCCGTCTCCAGATCCCGCGCGGCCAGCGCGTCCCGCGCCAGCGCGACCTTCGCCGGACCGTCCCCGGCGGCCGCCGCGACCTCGAGGAAGGAGCGGGCCGCGTCCGACGCGCCGAGGCGGACGAGCGCCTGCCCGACGCGCGCCGCCTCCTCGGGGGAGAGCGCGGCCGCGTCGAGGGCACCCGCCGTGGCCCGGGCCGCGCCGGTTCGCTCCGCCGCGGCGAGCGCCTCCACGAGCGCCACCTGCAGGTCTGGCCGCTCCGGATCGGCGCTGAGCGCCTTGCGGAGCTCGCGCGCGGCGCGGTCCGGCCGGCCACGCTTCCACTCGGCCCAGGCGGCCAGCGCGCAGGCCTCCGCGAGCGCCGCCCCGCCGGCCTCGGCGTGCGCCCGCGCCGCGTCGTTCGCCGCGCGGACCGCCGCGTCCAGCTCGTCCGCCTCGAGCGCGAGGCGCGCCGTCCAGATGGCGAGGTCGGCGTCCTCGGGCAGGAGCGCGCGCGCCTCCATCAGCGCCGCGAGCGTGCCCGCGACGTCGCCGAGGCCGCGGCGCGCGTGGGCGAGGCCGACGGCGGCGCGGGCGAGCTGGGGGCGCTCGGCGAGGATCTCGAGGAAGACCTTCTCGGCCTCGCCGAAGAGCTCCGCCTCGAGCGCCGCGTCGCCGGCCTCGAGCGCGTCGCGGACGTCGTCCGGGAGGAGGAGCACGTCGTCGATGAAGCGTTCGACCTTGTCGAGGATTCCCATCTGCGTCTCCAGCCGGCCGACCCGGGCGTGAGGCCCGGCGAGGGACGATGTACCATCCTCGGGTGGCCGACGCCTCCGAGTCTCCCCCGCGCGTGCTGGTCGCGGAAGACGATCGGGTCACCCGCGAGCTGGTCGGCGGGCTGCTGAGGGGGCACGGCTTCGCCGTGGAGCTCTACGAGACGGCGAGCCCGATCGCCGAGCGCGTGACGCGCGGCGACGTGGACCTGGTGATCCTCGACGTCGTGCTCCCGGGGATGAACGGGCTCCAGGCCTGCCGGCTGATCAAGTCGGTGGCCGGGGACGGCTTCGTGCCGGTGATCCTGGTGACGTCCAAGAGCGACACCGAGAGCCGGGTCGAGGGGCTGCGGATCGGGGCCGACGACTACGTGGTCAAGCCCTTCGACGAGCGCGAGCTGCTGGCGCGCGTGAACGCGATGCTCCGCATCAAGCGCGGGCACGACGAGGTGGTGCGGGCGAAGCGGCGCCTCGAGGAGCTCGCCGTGCGGGACGAGCTCACGGGGCTCTTCAACTTCCGCTATCTGCACTCGCGCATCCACGAGGAGTTCAAGCGCGCGCAGCGACACCGGGAGCCGCTCGCCTGCGCGATGGTGGACGTGGACCACTTCAAGCGGGTCAACGACGGCCACGGCCACGACGTGGGGGACGCCCTGCTCGTGGAGGTGGCCGAGCGGCTGAAGGGCGCGCTGCGCGAGACCGACGTGGTGACGCGCTACGGGGGCGACGAATTCCTGGTGATGCTCCCGAGCACGCACTTCAGCGGGGCCATCACCGTCGCCGAGCGCATCTGGGACGCCGTGCGGAGCCGCCCCGTGCGCGCGATGGCGGGGCGCGACCGCGTCGAGCTGAACGCGACCATCTCGATGGGCCTCGCGCTCTTCCCGAGCCGCGACGTGGGCTCGTCGAAGGACCTGCTGCGCGCCGCGGACCAGGCGCTCTACCAGGCCAAGCGCGAGGGCCGGGACCGCATCTGCGTGTTCCAGCACCAGGGCTACATCTACCGCCCGGTGCGCTGATTTTGCGCTCGCTATTTTGGCTTACCAGCGGGCCCGTGGGGCCCTCGGCGCTCGCTTCGCTCGCGTCACACGGGCCGGTTCTTCGACGCGACACGAACGCGGCTCCGTGGGGCCGGGCTACGGGGCAGAGATGGGGGCGCTCCCCTTCGCAGCGGCCGGACTTCGCCGCTCGCGCGGCCGGTGCGCCCCCCTTCGCAGTGGCCTGACTTCGCCGCTTCCGCGGCCGGTGCGCTCCCCTTCGCAGCGGCCGGACTTCGCTGCTTCTTCCGCTCGCTGCGCTCGCTATCTCGCCGCTTCGCGGCCCTACCGCGCGCCCGTGGGGCGCTTGGCGCGACCTCCGGTCGCGTCACACGGGTCGGTTCTTCGACGCGACACGAACGCGGCTCCGTGGGGCCGGGCTACGGGGCAGAGATGGGGGGCGCTCCCCTTCGCAGCGGCGTGACTTCGCCGCGTTCGCGGCCGGGGCGCTCCCCCTCGCAGCCGCGCGACTTCGCCGCTGTCGCGGCTGGGGCGCCCCCTTCGCAGCGGCCGGACTTCGCCGCGTCTTCCGCTCGCTGCGCTCGCTATCTGGCCGCTTCGCGGCCCTACCGCGCGCCCGTGGGGCGCTTGGCGCTCGCTGCGCTCGCGTCACACGGGTCGGTTCTTCATGGGTACGCGAACGCGGCTCCGTGGGGCGTCTTCCGCTCGCTGCGCTCGCGTCACACGGGTCGGTTCTTCGAACACACACGAACGCGGCTCCGTGGGGCCAGGCTACGGGACAGAGATGGGGGCGCTCCCCTTCGGGGTGGGGTGACTTCGCCGCTGTCGCGGCCGGAGCGCTCCCCTTCGCAGTGTGGTGACTTCGCCGCGTTCGCGGCCGGGCGCTCCCCTTCCCAGCAACGTGACTTCGCCGCGTTCGCGGCCGGGGCGCTCCCCTTCCCAGCAACG
>PABA01000184.1 GCA_002699025.1 Sandaracinus sp.
CGCGATCGCGACGCCCGAGCGAGCGTCAGCGACGCGCACGAACCCGAAGAGGCGCCCACGCCGCGATCGCGACGCCCGAGCGAGCGTCAGCGATGCGCACGAGCGAGCGCAGCGATGCGCACGAGCCCGAAGAGGCGTCCACGCGGATCGCTGCGCCCGAGCGAGCGTCAGCGATGCGCCCGAACCCGAAGAGGCGCCCACGCGGCTCGCGGCGCCCGAGCGAGCGTCAGCGACGCGCCCGAGCGAGCGTCAGCGATGCGCACGAGCCCGAAGAGGCGCCCACGCGGCGATCACGACGCACGAGCGAGCGTCAGCGATGCGCACGATCCCGAGGAGGCGCCCACACGGCGATCGCGACGCCCGAGTCGAGCGCCAGCGAGCTCGGCGACGAAGGTGCCGTTCCCAGAGAACCCGAGCGACAGCGACCCCCGCGCGGGGTTGGCCCCCCGGTAGCCCTCCCAGCGGAGAGACGCCGCGGCTGTGCCCGATAGAGCCGAGCACCGCGACCGAGCGCAGCGAGGCCGAGCCCTCGCCGGCCACGGCGAGGCGCTGGTAAGCCGCGCAGGGAGGAGCGTAGCGACGACCGGAGCGCAGGAGCGAGCGCCAGCGAGCGGAAAACACACGGGAACCGTCAGCGCAGCAGCTGCTGGATCTCGCGCTCCATGTCGTCGGCGTCGCCCGAGCGGAAACCGGCGTGCACGTAGCGAATCACGCCCCGCTTGTCGATCAGGTAGGACGAGGGCATGCGCGGGGGCTGGTAGCGATCGGCCACCTGGTGCGAGCCGTCGTGGACGATGCGGAAGGAGACCGGCGTCCGCCGGAGGAAGCGCCGCATGTTGCCCTGCTCGCGGTCGATGTTGACCCCGACGATGACCAGCCCGTCGTCGGCGTACTCCTGATGGAAGCGCTCGAGGACGGGCATCTCCTCCCGGCAGGGGCCGCACCAGGACGCCCAGAAGTCCACGAGCACGACCTTGTTCCGCAAGGCCGAGAGCCGCACCGGGTTCCCGTTCTGGTCCTCGAGCCCGATCTCGGGGGCGCGGCTACCCCGGTTCACGGCGAGGGCCGGCAGGGCGATGGCGAGGGAGAGGGCGGACGCCCCGAGGAGCGCGAAGAGGGTGCGGCGGCGGGTCATCGGGGCCTTGGACGGGGAGGGACGAGAAGCATTCATCGGCATGCTGAGACGGAGCATCGCGGCCCGACCGCGGTCGACGCAAGAGCGGATTCCCCGGCGCTCGGAGCCTGGCCCCCGGCGTCCGTGGCTCCGCCGCCCCAGTGCCGTCCGCGCTCCCGGCGCGTCCCGGCGCGGGCCCCCCGGGCTCGGGCGCGTCTGCGAGGCGCCGCGGCGCCCGCGCGCCCTCACTGCCGGGCGAGCTCCTCGGTGATGTACTGGCCGAGGTTCTCGAGGGGCTCCTCGAACTTCCGCCCGTTCACGAAGATCGTCGGCGTGCTGTTCACCCCGAGCTCCTGCCCGAGCGCCCGGTCCCGATCGATGATCGCCTGCGTCGCCTCGGCCTCCATGTCGGCGCGGAAGCGCTCCATGTCGAGCCCCAGCTCCTCCGCGTAGCCCTCGATGTCCGAGGGCGTGAGCGCGGTCTGGTGCTCGAAGAGCGTGTCGTGCATCTCCCAGAACTTGCCCTGGTTGCCGGCGGCGATGGTCGCCCGCGACGCGTCGTCCGCGTACTCGTGCATGGAGAGCGGGTACTGCTTGAAGACCATCCGCACCTGCCCGTCGAACTCGCGGACGATGCGCTCGAGCACCGGATGGGCCCGCCCGCAGAAGGGGCACTCGAAGTCCGAGAACTCCACCAGCGTCACCGCGGCGCCCATGGGCGTGCCGCGCACCGGCGAGTCGGCGTCGGGGATCTCGGCGACCGTCTCCGGGTCGAAGCGCAGCCGGTACAGCTCGCGGATCTCGTGCCGCTCGAAGCCCTCGCCGACGAGCCGCTTCACGTAGCTCGCCGCGTGCACGCAGTCGGCGCACTCCCGCCCTTCGTCGATGCAGCGGGCCACGCTGACCGGGTCGCCGCAGGGCGAGAGGAGGTCGTTGACCTGCCGGATGAAGAGCCGGCGCTCGGCGCCCCCGAGCCCGCTCAGGTCGACGCCCTCGAGCTCCTCGATCAGCTCCTCGGGCTCGACCCCGTTCACCTCGACGTTCTCGACGAGCTCCTGCTCGGCGTCGTCGTCGCAGGCGGGCAGCGCGAGCAGCCCGGCGAGGACGAGGAGGCCGGTGGCGATCCGGGACCCGGGGCGGGGGTGCGTCATGACGCGCGGAGCTTAGTACACCGGCCCGGAAGTTCGAGCCCCGCGTGCGGTGAGCTCCGATGGGGCGCATCCCCGCCTACGCCCGTCCTCACTCCGTCGGCGCGCCGGCGAGGATCCAGTCGGCCACGAGGTCGATCTCCGCCTCCTCGAGGGGCGGCTCGCCGAGCGGCATGGGCTCGCCCCAGGCGTGGGGATCGCCGAGGAGCTTGTAGACGAGGTAGCTCGTGGAGGGGCGCCCTCCCCCCGCCGTGACGTCGATCCGCGGAAAGCCGCCGAGCCCCCGATCGGGGTAGCCGACCCGCCCGCCGGTCTGCACCGCCGCCACGCCGAGCGCCGTCTCCCGGACCCCCTCGGCGCTCCCGAGGTCCAAGCCGAGGGCCGGCTCCGGGCCGCCATGGCACCCGGCGTCGGCGCAGCGCGAGGCGAGGAGCGGCGCGACCTCGGCCCAGCCCGTCACGCCCGTCTCCGGCAGGGGCTCGGGCTCGGCCTCGCCGGTCCAGAAGCGCACCTCGAAGGGCTCCGCCGGGACGCCGTCGAGGTCCCGCACGCCCTCGACGCGGAGCGTGTACTCGACGCGCGGAGCGAGCACTCCGTCGCCGAAGTCCCGGGCGATGAGCTCGGAGCGCACGGGATCGAAGCGCACGCTGAGGAAGCGCCGCTGGGGCCCGGAGCGCACCTCGACGGTGGCGCGGGTCACGGAGGCGGGCGAGAGGCGCCGGTCCCAGCGCACGCGGTAGAGGGGCCGGCGACCGACCTCGCGCTCGTCGGGCCCGGGCGAGGACTCGACGACCTGGGGCGGCGTGTCGAGGACCAGCCCGCCCCGATCGCAGGCGCCGATCAGCACCACGAGGACGGCGAGCGCGGCCCGACCACCACGGCGCGCGGCCGCGCGCAGACACCGACCGCCCGAGGGAAGGCCGCCCGGGGGAAGACCGCCCGCATCACGACCGCCCGAATCGGGGGAGCGTCGACGGAGGAGACGCGCCCGCCCCTCCGCGTGGAGAGGCGGGCGCCGATCGACCGAGGAACGCGCTATGGGTCGCGTTCTCAGGACTCCGAATACATGCGGAGCTGCTCGCGGAGCACCTCCTCGTTGATGCCGGTGCGGAGGTAGTCCTTCAGGACCTCCGCCACGGTGATCATCATGTCGTCGACGCCCTTGTCCTCGATGAGCTTGGCGAGGAGGGCCCGCGACTCGCGGCTGTCCTCGTCGCGCAGAAACTCGCGCACCTGGTCGATCGTGATTCCTCCGTCGAAATCGAGGTAGATGTGTTCGATCAGATAGCGCGCCAGCTTGTTCACCCTGGTGCCTCCATGTGCTCGGGCCGACCACCACTTGTAGTCGGCGGCCCCCGGGGATGGCAAGGGGAGTTTCGCGGGCCCGGTCGAGGGCTGCGGGCATGGTAGGATGGCGCCGATGGACGCCCGCCTCCGCGTGCTCGTGACGGCGTTCGGCACGGTCCCGGGACCCAACTCGCACTCGAGCGCGTTGATGGGCATGGCGGCCGCGCTGCGGGGGGATCTCGACCTCGTCACGCGCAAGACGCCGACCCTCTCGCACCAGGGCCGGCTCGGTGAAGCGCGCCTCTTCCGCGTCCGCTGCGAGGGGCTCCCGGCGGAGCAGCGGGCCGCCTTCGGGCGGGCCGTGAAGCGCCAGCTCGAGGCCGAGCCCTACGACGTCGTGCACGTCCGCGGTCCCTGGGAGGGCGAGTACGTGGCGCCGCTCCACCGGGCCATGGGGTTCCGCTTCGTCTACGAGGTCGCGACCTTCCCGGACGAGGCCGAGGGGCCCGACGCGGAGCAGATCTGGGCCGACGCGCACCTCCGTTGCCTCGAGGAGGCCGACCTGATCCTGGTGGGCGCCGAGGCGGCGGCGCGCTCGCTGGCGGAGCAGGGCTTCGCCGGCAAGGTCGCCGTGGTCCCGCCGGGGGTGGACGTGGACGCCTACGACTGGTGGCCCTCCCCCTTCGGCGACCCGGTGCGCCTGATCTACCTGGGCGCGTTCACCGCCGACCGCGAGATCCCGACGCTGCTCAGCGCCCTCCGCGCCGCCTCGAAGCGCATCCCCCTGCGCGCCCTGGTCGCCGGGGACCCGCACCCGGAGCGGCGTGAGAACGTGCAGCGGATGATCGACGCCTTCGAGCTCGGAGAGCTGGTCTCCGTGCGGGGCGAGCCCCGGGCCGTGGCGCTGCCGGCGCTGATCGCCGCGAGCGACTTGGCGGTGGTGAGCGCGAGCGCGACGCCCCGCTTCCGCGAGTTCGGCGACCTCCCGGAGCCGCTCCTCGAGTACCTGGCTTGCCGGCGGCCGGTGGTCGCAGCCGGCGTGCCCGCCGTCTCGGAGGTGATCCGGGACGAGCACGAGGGGCTCGTCTATCCGCCGGGGGACGAGACGACGCTGGCGGACGCGATCGTCCTGCTCGCGACCGACGCGGCCCGGCGCGAAGAGCTGGTGGACCGGGCCTACGACCGGGTGCGGGCGCGCTTCAGCGGCGCGGCGCGGCGGCGGCGGATCGCCGAGGTCTACGAGATGCTCTCGCCCGGCTCACAGAGCTGGGACTCCTGGACCGAGGCCTTCGACGAGACGGTCGAGTGGGCCCCGATCTCGTCGATGGTCGACGCGGACGACGTGGCCACCTCGGAGAACCCGCTGCCCGAGGAGCCGACGCCCGCCATGCCGCGCTCCGAGGACACGCTGGTCGGGGACTTCCCGGCCTTCCGCAACGTCGACACCTCCCCGGAGCTCGAGGTGATGGACCACTCGGACACGATCGCGCCCGGCCCGGACGTGGTGGTCGGACCGTCTCGCGACGAGTAGCGAGCGCGATCCCGGGCTCGCCCGCGATCCGGCTCGCCTTCGAGCCCCAGGGCCGTCTTCCGATTCTGCGCGACGCCCCGCGAGCAAGCCGCGGCCATCCGGCGGTCGCGGAGCCTTGCCGGGCGTCTGTCTTCGCCTCGTGCCTGCACCCAATGCCCGCGCGCAGTGCCAGCGCGCAGGAGCAACGCCGAGTGCACGCACCCGTGCCCGCTCTCCGAGCCCAGCGCCCGGGCTGCTCAGCGGCAGCGGGCGGCGAGCCCGGCGGCGTCGCCGTGGCAGGTGATGCAGGCCCGCGGGTTCCGCTCGAGGGCGGAGGCGCAGCCCGCGGCGAAGCCCGGCGGGTGCGGCGAGAGCCCCGCGCCGATGCCGGTCGCGCCGTGGCAGGCGACGCAGTCGCGCTCCGAGTGGCAGCTCGCGCAGGTCGTCATCGAACGCCGCGCCTCCATGCCGTGGGCCGCGCCGGCGAAGCCCGGCGGGTGGAAGGGCCGGCCGCTCGCCGCGGCGGGCGCAGAGACCGGCGAGAGCCCGAGGCGCGCGTGGCACTCGGCGCAGAAGCGCTGCGTGGTGTGGCAGGAGGCGCAGCGGGGCGTGTCCCGGCGGGCCTCGGCGGCGTGGGTCGTCAGGTAGTCGTTGCGGTGCACCCGCGCGCCGGGGGCGCCGCCGCTCCCGAAGCGGCTCGCCGGGCGGACTCGCCCGTCGTGGCAGGCGACGCACTCCCCCTCGTCGTGGCACTCCGCACAGAGCGGCCCCTCGTCGGCGGCGATCCAGCGGTGGCGCACGAGGAAGTCGCGATCGTGATCCATCCCGTGGAGCCAGCGCGGCGGGAGCATCTCGCCCTCGGGCCAGTCCGTGCGCAGCCGGCCGTCGGGCCGACTCAGGTGGCAGGTGGAGCAGGCCTCGTCCGCGCCCTCGGCGTGGGCCCCGACGCCGTCCCCGCCGTGGCAGCGGAAGCAGCTGCGCATCGTGGGCAGGTGCTGGCGCGTGGCGAGGCCGGCCTCCTGGACCCCGGCGTGGCAGTCCAGGCAGGGGACGCCGGCCCGCGCGTGCTTCGCGTGGGAGAAGCGGAGCCGCGCGGCGGGAAAGGCGGAGGCGGCGACGCGGAAGCCGGCCGCGGTGGGCTCACCGAGGTGGCAGGTGCCGCAGGTCTCCGCGCCGGCCCGCTCGCGATCGAGCGCGTCGTCGTGGCAGGGCGCGCAGGCGGCCTCCCGGGGGATCAGCCGGTCCCGCGCCGCCTCGCTCTCGCTCGCGCCGGCGTGGCAGCGCTCGCAGCGGAGCCGCCGATGGGCCGGGTGGGCGTGGTCCATGCGGATGGCGATGCGCTGGGGCGGGTAGACGACGCGGGAGCGGAGCGCGCGACCGGGCCGGCTCGCCTCGCCGGCGCCGGCGCCCCAGCCGAGCGCAAAGAGCCCCACGGCTCCGAGCACCACCGCCCCGCGCGCCACCGCCCTGTGCACCGCCGCCCTGTGCGAGAGAGCTCCACCGATCGCGCGCTTCATCGCCACGCCCTCAGCGTGAGGGCCGCGAGCGCCCGCGTCCGGTGCCCGACGATCCGGTTGTGTGCCCACTCGAGCTCGAAGCGGAGCTTCGCGAGCGCGCCGAGATCGATGGCGCCGCCGAGCGCGAGGGCCACGGAGGTCCCGTAGAGGGCGCTCTGGAACGGGTGGTCGAAGTGCCAGAGCGACGCCCGCGCCCAGGCCTGCGCCCAGGCGAAGCGGCGCGTCGCGTCGAGGAAGACGGCCGCCGCGGGCGCCAGGTCGCCGGCCCAGAGCCAGCCCCGCGCACCCCAGCTCCAGCCGGCGCGCCGATGACGCAGCCAGGCCTCGCCGCCCACGTCCCGCTGGGTGGTCTGGCCCTGCTTCGAGCGGCGCCCCCGCGCGGCCCCGCCCAGGGTCCAGCGCCGGTGCCGCCCGAGCGTCGCGTCCACGAGGAGCTGCCCCTGATCGACCGGCACCAGATCGAACCAGGCCCAGATGCTTCCGAGGTCGAAGCGCGGCACGTGCCGCTCCACCCGCGCCCGCGCCGCGCCGCCGCCGCGCCGGAGCGCCACCTCTCCCATGGCGTCCACGAGCGTGCCGTCCGTCGGGTCCCAGACGGCGTCGGCCCGCAGGGTGAGCGGCTCCAGGGGCCGGCTCGTGAGCCCGACGCCGACCCGCCGCGCGACCAGCCCCCGGTCCCCCCGGTCGCGGAGCGCGCCGTCCTCCTGGAGCTCGCGGAAGGTCAGCCGCGCCTTCACGACGCGCGCGTCCCCGACGGCCACGCGCCCGCCCACGGCCCAGGTCGGCGCCGGCTCGCTGGCCCAGGGCACCCGCTCGGGCGCGAGGTCGTCCGGGAGCGGCACGCGCATGGAGCCGGGCACCTCGAGGCCCGAGCTCGCGAGCCAGCTCCCGTCGCGCACCTGCCGCCCGGCGTAGACCTCGGCGTCGACCCAGCGGTGCGGGCGGAGCTCGACCCGGCCTCCATCGAGGCGGAGCAGGCCCGTCACGTCGAAGAGGACGTGCCGCCCGAGCTGGATGCGGAGCCCGGCGACCGGCGCCCGGAGCTCCAGGACCGCCTGCGGCATGTCGAGGCGCGTCGGGCGGGCGAGGAGCTGGTGATCGCGGCGGGCGGCGACGACACGCTCGGCGAGGCAGCGCTCCTCGTCCTCGCGCAGGCAGACCTCGCCGAAGTCCTGGTCGAGGCGGAGGTCGAGGCGCACCGAGAGGCGCCAGGGGCGCTCGAGGTCCCCGGCGAGGAGCACGTGCTCGTAGCCGACGCGCTGCACGAGGCGGCGCCGCTGCCAGGTGACCGGGCTCCGCGGCGAGCGGATCTCGTAGGCGACGAAGGTCGTGTCCGAGTCGAGCTGCCAGCGGCTGCGATCGCGCGCGGGCTCGCGGGCGGTCGGCGCGTCCGTGATGCGCGTCTGGGCCCGGGCCGGGGCGCCGCCGAGGAGCACCAGCAGGGCGAGCCCGAGCGGGGTCGAGGCGACGGCGCACCGACGCGCGCCCTTCTGGCAGGCGGAACCGCTCACGCGACGGCTCACTGTCGGAGCCCCGCTCGCGCTCTGCAAGGCGTTTTGACGGAAAGGGCGCGCTCCCGGGCCGCCCCCGAGACGGAACGACGACGCCCCCCGAAGTGGGAGGCGCCGTCGGCCGGAGGGCTCGTAAGCCGAGTTCTGTCCCCGCGACCGTCACCGGCGCGCGGGTGGGGCTCATTCGTCTAGGGCCGCCGTCACCGACGGCCTCGAGCGACGCAACCCGGAAGCTCGGGCGGGCCACCCTCGAGCGCTTCCCTATTTCGCCTTGCACCGGGTGGGGTTTGCCGTGCGACCGACGTCACCGTCGGCCCGGTGAGCTCTTGCCTCACCCTTTCACCCTCACCGGGCGGCGCCGAAGCGCGGCCCGGCAGTCTGCTCTCTGTGGCACTTTCCTCGGGGTCACCCCCACCAGGCGTTACCTGGCACCCTGCCCTGCGGTGCTCGGACTTTCCTCCCGCGGAGCCGAAGCCCCGCCGGCGAACCCCCGAGCCGCTCCGACCCCGCAAAGGTGGGGCCCAGTTCCCGGCGCGCAAGGCGATTCGGGGCCGCGGAAAACTTGGAGCCGATCGGGGCCCCGCATAGCTTCGCCCCATGCGCCGCCCGAGGCACCCGAGGGGTCGACGAAGCCCGCGCTGGGCCGAGAGCCTGCGCGCGGCGGGGCTCGCCGCCAGCCTCGCCTGTGGAGGCGCGGAGACGAGCGCACCGGCGGAGTCGCCGGACGCCGGCCCCCCGATCGAAGCGCCGGCCGAGCCCGCCCCCGCGCCCACCGAGCCTCCCGCCGCGCCCCCGCCCGCGGAGCCGGAAGCCCCCGCGCCGCCCCGCGCGGGCGAGACCGTCGCCATCCCCGCCGGCACGCTCGCCGTGGGGAGCCGCCCGGGTCGCCCCCACCGCCGCGCCGAGAACGAGGCCGACCGGGTGCCCGTCGAGCTGCCGGCCTTCGAGATCGACCGCCTCCCCTACCCGAACGATCCCGCCGCGCCTCCGCGCACCGGCCTGAGCCGCCCCGAGGCCGCGCGCCTCTGCGAGGCCGAAGGCAAGCGCCTCTGCACGGAGCTCGAGTGGGAGCGCGCCTGCCGCGGCCCCGAGGGCGACCGCACCTTCGCCCCCGGCGCGAGCCTCGACCGGGACGCCTGCCGCGAGGATCCGCTCGCCTGCGCGAGCGCCGAGGGCGTGCTGCAGCTCGGCACGCTCCAAGCCGAGTGGACGGCCAGCGACGGCAACCGCGGGCTCATGGAGGACCAGGCCGTCTTCCGCGGGGCCGCGCCCGACGGCGAGCTCCCGCTGCATCGCTGCGCCGCCCGCCGCGCCACCCGGCCGACGACCACCAGTCGCCACATCGGCTTCCGCTGCTGCAGCGGCCCCGCCCCCGAGGCCACCTACCCGACCGAGCCCACCGTCGCGCGCTTCCGCATGCTCGAGGTCGAGCTCGAGGAGCTCCGGCGGGTCCTGGCGAGCGTGCCCGAGCTCGCCCCCTGGGCGGCCGACTTCCGGCCCTTCGACGAGCAGGAGATGCTGCGCGCCCTCCCCGAGGGCGTCGAGTCGCTCCACGGCTGGGAGCTCGCCCCGGGGGTGCTCCGCTGGGCGCCCGTCGACGGCGAGCTGGCCTGGGTCGTCACGGGCCGGAGCGGCGAGGACTCGCTCGTCGCCGTGCTCCACCCGATGCCCGACGGGAGCTACGTCCACGGCGCGAGCTTCATCCGTGAGGGCGAGAGCGGCCCCATCGCGCTCGCCTGGACGCCGCCCTCCCACGGCGAGCTCCTCTGGAGCCCCTGCTGGGGCTGCCTCGCCGAGGGCGGCGCCGTCGTCCTCCGCGAAGAGGACCGCCGCATCGTGGTCGTGCAGCGCTGAGCCCTCCGGTCGGGCTCTCCGTCTCGGCGTCCGCGTTCCCTCGGCGGCGCAAGGAACGCCGAGTCCTCGCACCGCCGTACCCGGGACGGAGTCGCGCGTACGGCGCGTGAGATCGCGCACGGTCATGCGCACGGCCATACCCGGGACGGAGTCGCTGGGCAGCCACGTGAGATGGCGCACCGCCGTACCCGGGACGGATTCGCGGGGCAGGCACGTGAGATGACGCACCGCCGTACCCGGGACGGACTCGCAGAGCCAACACGTGAGATGACGCACGGCCGTATCCGGGACGGATTCGCGGAGCCGGCCGTCGTCCTCTGTGAAGAGGACCGCCGCATCGTGGTCGTGCAGCGCTGAGCCCTCCGGTCGGGCCGCCCTCTCCGTCTCGGCGTCCGCGTTCCGATCCTCGGCGGCGCAAGGAACGCCGAGTCCTCGCACCGCCGTACCCGGGACGGAGTCGCGGGTACGGCGCGTGAGATCGCGCACGGTCATACCCGGGACGGAGTCGCTGGCCAGCCGCGTGAGATGGCGCATGGCCGTACCCGGGACGGATTCGCGGGACCGGCGCGTGAGATGACGCACCGCCGTACCCGGGACGGACTCGCGGGGCAGGCACGTGAGATGACGCACCACCGTACCCGGGACGGAGTCGCTGGGCCGACCGACGCGCCACCCGAGGCGAAGCCCCGACGAGGGAGTGTTCGCCGCGAGCGCCCTCGCCTCCGAGCCGTGGCCGTCCCGCCCGTCGCCGCCTCGGCGGGATCGGTGCACGGGCAGGGGCAGCTGTCGGCGGGTCAGGCGAGGTAGAGGGTCAGGTCCGCGACGTTGGTGCCGGTCGGGCCGGTCTCGATGCGGCCCGGCGTGCCCTCGAAGAAGGCTTCGCTGTCGTGCCGGGCGAGGTGCGCGGCCGGGTCCCGCCCGAGCCCGCGCGCCGCCGCCAGGATCTCCGCGTCGAGGAGCGCGCCGGCGGCCGTGGACGCACCGTCGACTCCGTCCGTGCCCAGCGCGCCGAGCAGCCCGCCCTCGAAGCGCGGCGCCGCCGCCAGCACGAGCTCCTGGTTCCGGCCGCCCCGCCCCGCCGGCCCCTCCACCCGCACCGTCGTCTCGCCGGTCGCCACGAGCCCATCGAGCCCCTCGGCCGCGCAGCGCGCCCGCGCCTCCGCGTAGAAGCGCGGGCCGACCTCCCGCGCCTCCCCGAAGAGCCGGCCGGCGCGCCCGACCCGCAGCCCCCACGCGCGGGCCGCCGCCACCACCGCTCGCGCCGCCGCCTCGTCGTCCGCCACCACTTCGAGCCGCCCGCCCGGCCCCTCCGGCGGCGCCTCCCAGCGCGCCCGGAGCTCCGGCACGACCTCCCAGACCGCCGCCGGCACGCGCACCGAGCGCGGCGCCGTCGGACCGCTCGCCACCTCGCGCGGATCGCCCCCCGGCACGTCGTCCAGCACCAAGCTGAGCAGCGTCGCCGGCGCGATCGCCGCCGCGAGCCGCCCCGCCTTCACCTGCGAGAGGCCCGCCCGAAAGGCGTTCAGTGCGTGGATGTCGAAGCCCGCCTCCATCAGCCGGCGGCTCGCCTCGCCGAGCGCCTCGACGCGCACGCCCGGCATGGGCACCTCGAAGAGCGCCGAGCCGCCCCCGCTGATCAGCGCGAGCGCCCGCTCCCCCGGTCCGAGCGACGCCGCCAGCCTGAGCGCCGCGCGCCCCTGCTCGGCCGCCTCCGGGCAGGGCACGGGATGACCGCCGACGAACACCTCCACGCCCGGCGGCGCCTCGAAGGGCGCCGGGGCGTAGGCGACGCCCCGCTCGATGGGCACGACCTCCGCCGCGCCCGCCAGCATGCCCGCCGCCGCCTTCCCGAGCGCGAAGACCGCCCAGGGGGCCTCTCCCCCCGGCAGCGCGCCCTCCGCCCGGAGCCGCTCGAGCGCGCGCCTCGTCGCCGCCCGCGCGTCCACCGCGTCGAGCGCGGCGCGAAAGAGCGCGCGGGCCCGCTCCCGTCGCCGCCCCAGCTCGCCGGGCGACGCCCGGTCTTCACTCGGCGTCGGCGCCCGCCCCGTCCAGCGTGTTGTTCTTCTGGTCCTCGAGCAGGCCGAGGCCGATGCTCATCGCCTTGCGCACCCGCTCGAGGAGCGCGTCGTCGGTCTCGATCTTCGCCCGCGCCTTCGCGACCTGCCCCTCGAGGTCGCTCTTCGTCGACTCGAGGCTCGCCACGCGCGCCGTCAGCTCGTCCACCTTCGTCGAGAGCTCCGCGACCTTCGCCTTCGACGCCTCGAGCTCCTCGCCCCGCGCCGCATGCGCTTCGTCGAGCTCGCTCTTCGCCGTCTCGAGCGCCGCCAGCGCCTCGCTCTTCTCGCCGAGCTGGCTCTCCGTGTCCGAGAGCTTCCGCCCGAGGAGCGCGAGCTCCTTGGAGTGCTCCTCCTCCTTGGCAGCGAGGGCGCTCTCCTTCTCGCTCGTGAGCTCCTGCTCCCGCTGGGCGAGCTCCTCGGCCTTCGCCGCGAGCGCGTCGTCCTTCGCCTTCTCGAGCTCGGCCCGGAGCGACGCCAGCGCGTCCTCCTTCGCCTTCTCGAGCTCGGCCACCTTCGCCTCGAGCTCGCTCGCGTGCTCGCCCTTCAGCGCCTCGACGGCCGCCTCGTGCTCGCTCTGCTTGGCCGCCAGCGCCGCCTCGTGCTCGCTCTGCTTGGCCGCCAGCGCCTCGTCGTGGGCCTTCTGCTTCGCCTCGAGCTCGCTCGCGTGCTCGGCCTTCAGCGCCTCGAGGGCCTGCTCGCCCTCCTCCTTCGCCGCCGCGATGCCCGCCGCCTTCTCGGCGCGGAGCGAGGCCTTCTCCTCGGCCGCCTTCTCCTCGAGCTCGGCCACCTTCGCCGCGTGGCTCTCCTCGAGCTGCTGCTTCTCGCTGGCCGCTGCGCTCTTCGTGCTCTCGAGCTCGGCCTCGAGCTGCTTGCCCTTCTCGTCGGACCGCTCGAGGCGCCCCTTCAGGTCGTCGGCGCGCTTCTTGGCCGCGTCCCGATCGGTCTCCAGCGCGCCGATCTTGTCGTTCGCGTCGGCGACCTGCCGCTCGAGGGCGAGCTTCGCGTCCTCGACGTCGGCCTTGGCGCGCTCGACCTCGAGGTTCTTGTCGCGGAGGTCCAGCAGCTCCTTGTCGCGCGACGTCACCTGGTCGCGGAGGTCGAGAATCTCCTTGTCCTTGCTGTTCAGCTTCTCGCGCAGGTCGAGGAACTCGCGGCTCGAGATGCCGCCGCCGCCGCCCTGGGCCTTCAGCTGCGCGACCTCCTTCTCGAGGTCCGCGACCTTCTTCTGGAACGTCTCGACCTGGCCCTGGTGCTGCTCCGCCTCGAGCCGGGCCTTCTCCAGCTCGCCCTCGAGCTCGTCGACCTTGGCCGTCGCGGCCGCGAGCTCCTCGGCGCTCGCGCCACCCCCGGCCGCGGCGGGCGCGGGTTCCGACTTCGGCGGGGGCGCGGGCTCGGACTTCGCCTCGGGCGGGGTGGTGGCGGGCGGCGGCGTCGTCTCGGACTTCGGCGCCTCCGATTCCGGGGGCGGTGGAGCCCCCGAGCCACGACGGGGCGCCGGAGCCGCGTCGTCCAGGGCCGCCGCCTCGAGCGCCTCCGCGCTCACGACGGCCGTCGGCTCGTCCTCCTCGAACTCGAGCTCTTCGATCTCGAGATCCTCGACCACATCGGACGCGGGCGCCGCCTCGGGCGGAGGCGCGGCCTGCCCGCCCTCCTCGCCCATCATCAGGGCGTCGAAGGCCGAGTCCGCGAAGGCGTCGATCTCGTCGTCGACGCTCGCCTGGTCGATGACCATCGTCGACGAGTTCGGCTCCTCCGCCGGGTCGGCGATCGGGAGGAACTCGCGAATGCGGCCGAGGAGCGCGTCGAATGCCACCGGCTTCTTGACGTAGTCCTCGGCGCGCGTCCGCAGCTTCTTGTGCTGCTCGAAGATCTCGTCGGCGTTCGGATCGCTCGAGAGGATCAGCAGCGGGATGCTCGAGAGGTCGCCGTTCTTCTTGATCTTCTTGCAGACCAAGAAGCCGTTCATCGAGGGCAGCTCGATCGAGAGCAGGATGAGGTCGGGCGGCGTCGCAGCGGCCTGCTCCAGCCCCTTCTTGCCCTCCGAGACGATCTCCAGCTCGACGTCGCGTCCTGCGAAGCCGTTGCGGAGCTCGCTCGCGAACTGGGTGTCGGCTTCGAAGACGAGGATCCGATGCGCCATGGTGCTCCTGAAAGGCCGCGGGGGGCGACGGAACCCACCCCACTCGCGGGGCCCGAGAGTACCCGCGGCGCGCGAGAGGGGTCAACGAATATCACGGGGGAAAGCCCGGTGTTTCCGCCCTATTGGCCCGCTCGCCGGGCTGGATCGACGGCGCATCTCGAAGCACTTCCGGAAGTGCTTCGAGATGGACTCGGGTCGCCCTGGACGCACCACCCGCGCAGCTCGCTCGGAGCCGCGAGCAGGCCGCGTTCCGCGGGCCGATGGCGGCGGGGCCCGTGGCGACTGGACGCGCCCCCGCTCGGCGGCGGGCTCGGGGCGAGCGACCTGACGCGAGCGGTCCATCGCAACCCGATGTGTCCGCCGCGTGGTCTGTGCCGGTCTGTCGCGGACGCGCTCAGTAGCGGACGCGGGCGCTCGCCGCGAGGCGCATCAGCGTGTCCCGGTCCACGTCGCCGGTGAAGGCGTAGGTCAGACCCGCCTCGCGCCGCACGGGCACGGCGTAGCCGCGGACGTCCCGCGTGATGACCTGTGCGTTCCCGAGCTGCGCCTCGTCGCCCTCGGCCACGTTCGCGTCCGTGACCACGACGGTCAGCCGCCGGCCACCCTGCAGCTCGTAGTAGAGCGCCGCCGCGCGCCGCTCCCGCACGTTGCTCAGCCGCGCCCCGACCAGCCGCACGTCACGCCGCGCGAACTCCGCCGGCCGCACGGGGAACTCCACCTTGTCGCGGAACCAGCTGCTCACGGCCTGGTCTCCACCCGGCGTCCCCTCGCCCTCCTTCTGCTGGAGGGAGACGTCCGCCGGCAGCCGGCTCGAGTGCAGCCGCACGACGTCCTCGAGGGACGCCACGGAGGCCTCCTCGACCTCGTCCGCGCCCCGCAGGTTCAGGGCGCCCACGGTCAGGGCCACCGCCGCCGCCGCCCCGATGGGCAGCGCGTAGCGGAGCGGGAGCGGCGTCATGCGCACGGCCGCGCGCTCGGGCTCGGGCTCGGCGTCGAGCGAGATCAGCACGCGCTCGCGCAGGCTCTCGGGCGCCGCCGGGGCCTCCATGGCCTCCGCGACGATCGACCGGTAGCTGCCCTCGAAGTCGAGCGACTCGCGGCAGGAGCGGCAACCGGCGACGTGCTCCTCGAACTCGATGTGCGTCGCCGGATCGAGCTCCCCATCCACGAAAGCGCCGACGTGGCGTTGGAAGAGCTCACAGGGGATCATCGCGCCGCGACCTTCTTCTTCCGGTAGGCGTCCAGGGACACGGGCTCGTTCTCCTCGCCGTCCTCGGCGGGATCGTCGACGATGCCGAGCTGCACGGCCTGATGGATGAGCTTCTTCTGCAAGGCTTTGCGCGCCCGATGGAGCCGCGACATGACGGTGCCGATGGGGCACCCGACGATCTCGGCGATCTCCTTGTAGGCCAGCTCCTCGACGTCCGCCAAGAGGATCATGATGCGGTAGTCCTCGGGGAGCTCGTCGATGGCCTTCTGGATCTCGCTGGCCAACAGGCGCCGCTGGGCGTCCTCGACCGGGTTGGTCAGGCCGCGCATGGCCGCCCGGCTCATCACGCCTTCGCCGACGGGCTTGGCGACCGCCCCGTCGAACACCTTCCGCTCGCGCACGGAGCGCCGGTAGCGGTTGATGAAGGTGTTGGTGCAGATGCGGAGCAGCCAGGCCTTCATGTTCGTGCCCGCCTCGAAGCGGTCGTAGAACCGATAGGCCTTCAGGAGCGTGTCCTGGACCAGGTCCTCGGCGTCGCTGGGCGAGCGGGTGAGCCGGAGGGCCGTCGCGTAGACGTTGTCGAGGTAGGGCAGAGCCTCTCGCTCGAACTCGGCGCGACGGGGCGATGTCTTGCGGAACAGTCCCATGCCAGTTTCGACGTCGGAACGCGGCCGACGTTCTCTCTATTCTCCGCGAGGCCGGCTTTTTTCGCGCAGGCCGCTCCGCGGACGGGATGCTCCGCGCAACGTAGATCGGCCCGACGCGCTTCGCCATGCGGGTCGGCGGGGCCCCGTGCTAAAGGAGCCCATGCGCTGGCGGGTCCCCTCGGTTCTGTCTCTCCTCATCGCCCTCGCCTGCGTGGGCTGCGGCGACGAAGGCCCAGCCATCGAGCCGACCTACGCGAACGTGCTCGAGACCGTGCAGGTCAGCTGCGGGGCCGAGTCGAGCAGCTGCCACGGCGGCTCCACCGGCGGCGGGAGCCTCAGCTTCGAGGCGCTCCTCGCCGAGGGGCGCCCGATCACCGAGGCGCTCGTGAACGTACCGAGCTGCGAGTACGACCTCCTCGACCGGGTCGAGCCCGGCTCGCCGGAGGAGAGCTGGCTCTGGATCAAGCTGAGCCAGGCCCACGACGAGGAGGGGCGCATCCTCTTCGAGCCCGATCCGGCCTGGGATCCCGGCATCGAGCCGCGCGACGACGGGAGCTTCCCGCCCTCGCGCTGCCCGAACGTGGAGGACGGCGCGCTGACCTTCGGTTACCAGATGCCGCTGAACGCCGGGGCGCCCTCGCCGCTCCCGGACGACCAGCTCCGGCTCTTCCACGACTGGATCGAGGCCGGCGCGCCCGGCCCGGCCGAGTGAGCGGAGCCTCGAGCCGGCCTGGGGCGGGCGGTGCGCGATCCAGCCGAGCGAAGCCCGCGAAATCCGACTACTCTGCAGCCGTACCGTGGGAGGGCACATGCGTGCGGCTTGGTTGGCTTCGTTCGTCCTCGCGGCCTCGCTAGGGGGCTGCGACTTCTTCGACAAGGGGGATCCGCCCCCGTCCGTGACCGGGAGGGGCGTCGGGGAGGACTGCTCGTCCGCCTCGGACTGCCGGACGGGGCTCGTCTGCGACATGGATCGCATGAGCTGCCAGCCGGCGGGCACGGCTCCCGAGGGCGGCGTCTGCCAGCTCACCGGCGACTGCGGCCCGGACCTCTACTGCGCCGCGGACCGCACCTGCTCCCCGGCGGGGGACGCCGACGAGGGCGCGCGCTGCGGCTCCACGGCCGACTGCCTGCCCGGCCTGAGCTGCGTGCTCCGCGGCTTCTACGCGGAGTGCCGGCCGGCCGGCACGGGCGACATCGGCGAGCTCTGCGAGAACGGCGCCGACTGCCTCGCCGGCCTGAGCTGCATCCCCGACCCGATCAACGACCGCTCCCAGTGCCTCTCGCCCCCCGCCGCCGAGCCGGGGACCCAGCTGCCCCCGGCGATCCCGAGCTGGTCCGGCGTGGAGTGCCCGGAGGACGTGGACGAGACCGTCTCCTACTTCGAGGTGCCCCGCTTCGACGAGACCGACGGCGACTTCTACCGGCTGCCCTTCCCCAACGACGTGCGTCGCACCGCGTCCGGCCTCGACCTGCGGGGCCACCCCACGCCGGACACGGCCGTGGACGTCGACATCATCGACCGCTACCTCCGCGCCTCCGAGGAGGATCTCGCGGGCTTCTCGACGAACCCCGTCGTCTACTTCCGCTTCAGCGAGCCCTACGACTGGGACACGGTCGGCGGCGCCATCCGCTTCGTGGACGTCGACCCGGACTCGCCCGACTTCGGCCGCGGCGTGGGCTTCGCCTGGCTCACGACCTTCGGCCCGATCACGAACTACATCTGCGAGGACTGGCTCGGCGTGCGCACGGGGCACGGCGCCCCGCTCCGCCCGGACACGACCTACGCGGTCGTGCTCACGCGGGATCTGCAGCCGAGCGCCGACGTGGGCGGGACCTACGCGCGCGACGCGGACCTCGACGCCATGCTCGGAGCGAGCGCGCCCGGGGACGCGACGCTCGCCGCCGCCTGGGAGAAGTACGCGCCGCTCCGCGACTATCTCGCGGGCGCCGAAGAGCTGAGCGCGGATCAGGTGCTGAACGCGACCGTCTTCACGACCCAGCCGGCCACGCCCATGGCAAGGCTGCGGGAGGCCGTGCACGCGGCCGAGCTGCCGGCGGCGAGCGAGCTGACGGCCTGCGGCGCGGGGGTCACCTCGCCCTGCGACGATGGCACGCCCCAGCGGAGCTGTGAGGGCGCCGATGGGCAGCCCTACACGGAGATCCACGGGCGCCTCTCGCTGCCGATCTTCCAGGGCGGCCGGCCGCCCTACGCGACGCCCGAAGACGGCGGCGCCTTCGAGTGGGTCGATGGGCAGCCGCGCGTGCAGCGGACCGAGGAGGTCTGCTTCGCCCTGACCGTGCCCGAGGGGAGCGCGCCGGCCGAGGGGTGGCCGCTGCTCGTCGCCGCCCACGGCACCAACGGCTCTTTCCGCACCGCCGTCGGCAACGGGCTCGCCAGCGCCGCGGCCGGCGCCACGACCCCCGGGCCCGTGGCGACGCTCGCCATCGACCTGCCTCAGCACGGGGAGCGCCGGGGCGAGAGCGAGGAGCCCCCGGACATCCTCTTCTTCAACTTCCTCAACCCGCGCGCGGCCCGGGACAACGTGCTCCAGGGCGCGGCGGACCTCTTCGCCGTCGTGCGCTGGGCTCTCGAAGGGGGCGTCGACGCGGCCGCCTCGCCGACCGGCGAGGCCATCGCCTTCGATCCGGCGCGCGTGGCCCTCTACGCGCACTCGCAGGGCGCCACGCACGCGGACCTGATGGTCCCGCACGAGCCCGGCCTCGCGGCGGTCGTCTTCAGCGGCAACTCGGGCGACCTCACGCTCTCGCTCCTGAACAAGACCTCGCCGACGAACATCCAGGCCATCGTGCCCTTCGCGCTCCTCGACGCGGACGGGGGCGGCAACCTGCGGACGGGTGACTTCCACCCGGCGCTGGCGCTCTTCCAGGGCTTCTTCGACGGGGCCGACCCCGTGAACCACGCGCTCGCGCTCTGGCGCGAGCCGGCCGACGAGGCGAACCTGAAGCACGTCTTCATGACCTTCGGGCTGGACGACACGTACACGCCCGAGGTGAACCAGCGGGCCTACGCCGTCCCTGCCGGCTTCCCGCACGTCGCCCCGCGCGTCGCCGCGGAGCTCCCCCTCGCGGAGGTCGATGCCGGCCTGAGCGGCAACGTGATGGCCGGCGAGCAGGCCTACACGATCGGGCTCCGCTCCTACGCGCCGGACGCCGGGGATGACGGCCACTTCGTCGCGAGCCGCACGGAGGGAGGCCGGAGCGACGTCCAGGCCTTCCTCTTCGCGGCGCTCGCCGGCGAGGTCCCGACGATCGAGTAACGCCGCGAGCTCGGGCTCGGTCCCGCGTGGCGGTCTCGGGCTCCGGCTCGGAGCGCGGGCTCGACAGCTCCGGGCTCCACAGCTCCGGGCTCCGCGGCCCCGGGCTCCGCGGCTCCGGGCTCCGCGGCTCCGGGCTCCGCGGGTCCGGGCCCGCGGCTCCGGACTCGAATCGCCCCGCCGCCTCAGCGCCAGGTCGCGCTCAGCGTGCCGCGGGCGAGGCCCGGCGCCGGCTGGACCGCCGTCTGGACGTCCTTCGCCCCGCACATCTCGAGCACCGCGTGGGCCGTCCCGGCGATGGCCTGCCAGGTGTGGATGTCGAAGCCCGGGCACTCGGAGATCTCGATCGTCGCCGCGTTCGAGTCGGCGCGGGTGACCTCGTAGCGCCCCCCGTCGAAATAGGCGCCGAAGACCCGCGGCGCGCGCTTCAGGATCGCGCTCGGGGAGAGCACCGAGAGGAAGACCCGATGCACGGTCTTGAAGTTGCGCCGGGCCCCCTCGGAGCCGAGCTCCCAGGCCAGGTCCTCGCCGCGGCCGGTCGCTTCGGTCCCGGCGCGGTGGAGCTCACGCAACCAGGCGATGGGGTACCAGCCGCCCGAGACGATGCGGCCGTAGGCCAGGCCGTCCCGGAGCTCGGCCGAGAGCCGGGGGTGGAGCTCCGTCTCCGCGTCGCACTGCTCTCCGAGGAGCGCAGCCCGGTTCTTCAGCATCAAGCCCTTGCAGCGGAGCTCGCCCATCGGCGCGCACGATAGCGGACGCAGGCGCAGCCGGCGAACCGCGTTCACGACCGCATCGCAGCGGTGCGCGCGTGCGAAGGGGACCGCTCAGCGCCGGGCGCGGAGGCCGGCCACCAGCTCGGGGAGCGCCTCCTCGGCGGGCTCGGCGATCGGCTCGACGCGGCGGTGCGGGGACGCGGCGTTCGGATCGATGCTCGCCATGAACGCGCCGCGGCGAAGCCCCGCGTCGAGGACGAGCTCGGTGAGCCCGACCGCGAAGGAGGTGCCCGCGAAGAGGACCGCGTCGGCCCGCTTCGCCGCGCGCATCACCTCGTCGATGCGGTAGTCCCGGTGCCCGTCGTAGCGCTCGTCGAACCAGAGCAGGTGCGGGCGGAGGAGGCCGCCGCAGGCGGGGCACTCGGGGAGCGCGTCGAAACACCGCTCGCGCTCGAGCCGGCGGAGCGCCTCGTCGGGGCGCGGCAGGCTCCCGCGCGGCCCGGCGTGCTGGCAGCCCTTCGCCGTGCACCGGACCCGATCGGCGCGGCCGTGCACCTCGACGAGCGCCTCCGAGCCGGCCGCCCGGTGGAGGCCGTCGACGTTCTGGGTGACCAGGAGGAAGGCGCCCTGGAGTCGCTCCCACTCGGCGAGCGCGCGATGCGCCGGGTTCGGCTCGGCGCCTCGGAGCGCACGGAAGCGCCCGAGGTACCAGAGCCAGGACTCGAGCGGATGCGCGAGGAAGTACGCCCAGGTGCCGCGCGCCACGACGTTCTCCTCCCAGACGGCGCCCGGGTCCGCGCCGCGAAACGTGGGGATGCCGCTGGCGAGGCTGACGCCCGCGCCCGTGACGACGAGCGTCCGCTCCGCCGCGGCGAAGCGCCGGATCCACGCCTCGTCCACGGCCTCATCCCATCGCGTCGAGGGCCCGGAGGACGTCCGCGATGAGCTCGTCCGTGTCCTCGAGGCCGACGGCGTAGCGGATCAGGCTGTCCCGGATGCCGACCTCGAGGCGCTGCTCGGTCGTGAGCTCGAAGAAGCTCATCAACGCCGGCTGCTCGATGAGCGATTCGACGCCGCCGAGGCTCGGCGCGATGCGCGGGATGCGCGCGGCGTCCACGACCCGGCTCGTGCCCTCGAGGTCCGCGTCGACCTCGAAGGTGACGACGCCCCCGAAGCCGGTCATGAGCTCCTTGGCGACGCCGTGGTTCGGGTGCGAGGCGAGGCCCGGGTACCAGACCCGGCGCACCTTCGGGTGCGCCTCGAGGGCCTCGGCCATGGCCTGCGCCGTGGCGTTCTGCTGGCGGACGCGCACGGCGAGGGACTTGATGCCGCGGTGGATCAGGTACGCCGCGTGCGGGTCGAGCACGCCGCCGAGCACGTGGCGGAGATCACGCACGACGGAGACCAGGCCCTCCTTGCCGGCGAGGACCCCGCCGAGAACGTCGTTGTGGCCGCCGAGGTACTTGGTCGCGCTGTGCACGACCAGATCGATCCCGTGCTCGACCGGCCGCAGGTTCACGGGCGTCGCGAAGGTGGCGTCGATCATCGTCTTGATGCGGCGCTCCTTGCAGACGGCGGCGAGGCGCCGGAGGTCCGGCACGGTCTGGTAGGGGTTGGTCGGCGCCTCGCTGATGACGAGCTTCGTCTCCGGGCGGAGCGCCGCCTCGAGGGCGTCCACGTCCGCTGGCGGCACGAGGGTCGCGCTCACGCCGTAGCGCTCGAGGAAGCCGGTGACGAACTGGCGCGTGCGCCGGTAGCAGTCGCTGAAGAGCACCACGTGGGCGCCGCTCTTGCAGAGGGCGAGGATGGCCGTGGTGACGGCCGCCATGCCGCTCGAGAAGGCGATGGCGTCCTGCGCGCCCTCGAGGGCGGCGACCTTCTTCTCCACGAGGCGGACGGTCGGGTTGCCGTAGCGCCCGTACTCTTCCTCGCGCTCGGTGCGGCCCTCGAAGAAGGCACAGAGCTCGGCCGTGTCGCGGAACGTGTAGGTCGCCGTCTGGACGATGGGCGCCGCGAGCGCGTCGTACTCGTGGCGCCGCGGCTCGCCGCCGTGGACGGCGAGGGTCTCGGGCGCCCGGGGAGGCTTCGAGTCGCTCATGGGGCGGAGCGTAGCGGCAAGGCGCTGGCGACGTCAGCCGGCGGAGGCGAAGGTGGCACCAAGTGCAACCTCCGCCGGCGGCGACGCGGCCGGGGCGTTCTGCCGCCGAGGGCGCGGCCGCGGCTCCAGCCCGAGCAGCAGCGCCAGCCCCAGCCATAGCCGCAGCAGCCCCAGCCACAGCGACAGCCCCAGCCATAGCCGCAGCAGCCCCAGCCACAGCGACAGCCCCAGCGGGAGCGACAGCGACAGCCCCAGCGGGAGCGAGAGCGACAGCCACAACGGGAGCGACAGCGACAGCCCCAGCGGGAGCGAGAGCGACAGCCCCAGCGAGAGCGACAGCGACAGCCCCAGCGGGAGCGACAGCGACAGCCCCAGCGGGAGCGACAGCGACAGCCACAACGGGAGCGACACCCCAGCGGGAGCGGGAGCGACAACCCCAGCGAGATCCCCGACCCCCGCGCCGAAGGCGCGAATCCCCCCCCAAGCCACCGAGCCGCCCCCCGCGCGAGGCGGCACCCCCACGCACCGAGCCGCGCCGGCGGCGAGGGCGTACATGGACACCTGGATCCCCTCGCTCTCCCCGTACCGGACGCGCTCGAGTTCCCCGACCCCCGCGCCGAAGGCGCGAATCCCCCCAAAGCCACCGAGCCGCGCCAGCGGCGAGGCGGCGCCCCCCCGCCACCGAGCCGCGCCAGCGGCGAGGCGGCGGCTAGCGGAGCGGGAAGCGTCGGTGCAGCAGCCGCTCGTGCCAGGCCTCGAGCCAGTCCCAGGCTTCGAGCCGCGTGGCCACGATCGCCGCCACCACCGCGTCCTCGTCTCCGAGCAGGGGCCGCGCCCGCTCGCCCTCCCCCACCTCCACGGCGGCCTCGACCCAGCGCTCGGCGTAGAGGCGCCGCGCGGCCGGGCCGACGAGCGCGGCCCGCTCGAAGAGCCGCTCGGCGGTCCCGAGCCGCACCTCGGGCGAGCCGGAGAGCGCCGCCCAGATCACCTCGAGCTGCGCCACGGCCGGGTCGGGCGGCGCGATCGGCTCGGGCGGCGCCGGGCGCGCCGCCTCGTCCCGCCGCGCCGCCCCGCGGAGCAGCCGCTCGAGCTGCTCCCGATGCCACTCCGAGCCGTCCACCGCCGGCAGCTCGAGCGCCGCCCGGGCCCGCTCCTCGGCCTCGGCCCAGCGCTCCGCGCGGAGCAGGAAGCGCACCCGCTCGCGCTCGGTCACGTAGAGCGAGCGCGACACGCCGAAGCGCGCCCGCTCCTCCGCCGCCGCCTCCTCGAAGGCCTGCCGCACCTCCTCGGACGCGCCGAGGTGCCGCTGGAGGAAGAGCGCCCGGTTGTGGAGCGCGTTGCAGAGCTGCCGCGCGCTCCCCGCCTCGTCGAGGAGCCGGATGGCCTCCTCGAAGGCTCCCCGCGCCGCCTGCGCTTCGCCCACCCGCGCGAAGCACACGGCGCGCGAGTGGAGCACCTCCCCCCGCGCTTCGGCCGCGCCCTCCCGCGCCGCCCGCTCCATCACCGCCAGCGCGCGCCGATCGTCGCGGTAGCCGGCGAGCACCTTCCCCAGGTTGCCCTCGGCGCGCAGCGTCGGCTCTCCCACGAAGCGGGAGACCGCGATGGACCAGCGGAGGAAGACCTCCATCTCGTCGGTCTCGCCGAGCCGCTCGTGGTGGAGCCCCAGGTTGTTCAGCGTCCCGGCCGTCTCCGAGTGCCGCGGCCCGAAGCGCTCGCACTCGACCGAGTAGAGCTGGTGCCAGAGCCCCGTCGCGTCCCGACTCGCGCCCTCCTCGTCGAGGTGCGTCGCCAGGTAGTAGAGCGACGCCGCATAGGGCGCGCTCCGCGGGCCGTGCTCGGAGGCGGCCCGCTCCGCCGCGTCGCGATAGGCGTCGCGGCGATCCCGTCCGGCCGCCCGCGCCGCGCGATAGAGCGCGGTCGCCTCCGCATAGCCCGGGTGCTCGGGGAACTCCTCGTGCGCGTCCTCCGCCATCGCGAGCGAGGGTAGCGCGCTCGACGGCGACCGATGCGCGCCTGCCCCCGATCGGACTGGCCCCCGATGCGCGATGCCCGGCGGCTCCCCGCTCGCTCCCCGATGGGCGGCGGGCTCCCCGATGGACCGGCTCCCCGATGGGCGGCGGGCTCCCCGATGGACCGGCTCACCGATGGACCGGCTCACCGATGGTCCGGCTCATCGATGAAACCGGGCTCCGGCGGCCACGCCCCGTCCTCGCGGTCGCCGCGAGCGCGGCGACGCGGGGCTCCCGCACGCAGCCTGCGGCCGTGCGGTGCTCGACGCGGGGCTTCCGCACGCAGCCTGCGGCCGTGCGGTGCTCGACGCGGAGCTCCGATGCACGCAGCCTGCGCCCCGTGCCCCGCTCCTTCCGCGCCGCCGTTCCCGAGGACGCGCCCGTCCTGGCGGCCCTCTTCCACGCCGCCGTCCACGCCCTCCCCGACGCGCTCTACGGCCCGGCCGCGCGTGAAGCCTGGGCCCCGACGCCGCCCGACGCGGAGGCCTTCGCCCGGCGCATCCGCCGCGCTCCGCCGCTCCTGGCGCTCGAGGACGGGCAGCCCGTCGGCTTCATGACCCTCGAGCCGGACGGCCACCTCGACCTGGCCTACGTCCACCCGGACCACCAGCGCCGAGGCGTGGCGAGCGCGCTCCACGCCCGGCTCCTGGAGGACGCCCGACGCGCCGGCCTCGCCCGCGTCCACACGGAGGCCTCCCGCGCGGCGCGGCCCTTCTTCGAGGCGCGCGGCTGGGTCGCCCGCGGGGTCGAGGCGGTCGAGCGCGCCGGCGTGCCCCTCGAGCGCTGGCGCATGGACCAGCGCCTCCGCTCCTTCCGGGAGGCCCGCCGCGTCTTCCTCGTCGGCAACTCCGCCGCCGGCAAGTCCACGCTCGCCGCCCGCCTCGCCCGCGCCCTCGGCCGCCCGCGCGTCGACCTCGACGAGGTGGCCTTCCTCGACCAGCAGGGCACGCGCCGCCCCCTCGCCGACTCCTGCGCGCTCGTCGAAGCGCGCCCCGACGCGGCGACGGCGATCATCGAGGGCTGCTACGCGGACCTCATCGAGGCGCTCGCCGGGCCGCGCGACCACCTCGTCTGGCTCGACCTCGACCTCCCGCGCTGCCTCGAGCACGCCCGCGCCCGCCCCTGGGAGCCGCACAAATGGCCGAGCGCCGAGGCCCAGGACGCCTTCCTGCCGAAGCTCCTCGCGTTCATCGCGAGCTACCCGGAGCGCGACGACCCGACGGGCCGACCCGCGCACGCCGCGCTCTTCGAGCGCTTCCCCGGCGCGCGCGAGCGCCACGACACCCGCCCGCCCGAAGGCAGCGTGGAGACGGCGCCGTAGAGCTCGCGGGCTCGCGCCTTCCCCGCTCGGACGGCGCTCACGCCCCCCGAGACGCGTGACGCCGCCGCTCCCGGTCGGGAGGGCGGCGTCGCGTTCCGTCGAGCGGAGCGCCAGGTCGAGAGACCCGGCCCCCTTCAGTGACCCTGCTCGCGGGTCACGCCCGGGTGCGTCGGGTCGCCCGGCTCGTGCCGCGGGTTCCCCGAGAGGTACGTCCCGTCACGGCCCGGCAGGTTCAGGAGAACCTCCTTGCCGTAGAGGAAGTGCCCGCGCTCGGTCGACGGCGGCATGTGCATGCCCGTGTCCATGCGGATCGCGTCGCAGGGGCAGGCCTCGACGCAGTAGCCGCAGAAGATGCAGCGGAGCTCGTCGATGATGAACTTCGCCGGGTAGCGCTCGTAGCCGTAGCGCGGATCGTCCGGCTCGTACTCGGCCGGCTCGATGTGGATGCACTGGGCCGGGCAGGCCGTGCTGCAGCAGAGGCACGCCACGCAGCGGGGCGAGCCGTCGGCGCGCTGCGTCAGCCGGTGGATGCCCCGGAAGCGCGGCGGGTACTCCCGCTTCTCCTCCGGATAGCAGACCGTGGCGATCTCCTTCTTCTCCTCGGGACCGAACGTGTTCTTGAAGAAGCGGCCCATCGTCTTGCCGAGACCCTTCGCGATCTCCGGCACGTAGCTCGCCTCGGCGAGCGTGCGCTTCTTGCGTTCGAGGACCTTGACGCCTGCAGCCATGAGTCGTTCCTGGGGCGCGGAGGGGCTCAGGTCCAGAGGAGGACCAGGATGCCCGTGACGAGGATGTTGATGAGGGAGAGCGGGAGCAGCCCCTTCCAGCAGAGCTGCATCAGCTGGTCGTAGCGGAAGCGCGGCAGCGTCCAGCGGATCATCAGCTGGAGCCACATCAGCACCACGACCTTGAAGAGGAAGAAGAGCACCTGGATGAGCAGCACGGCCCAGTGCTGGAGCAGGAACTGATCGGTGATCACCCACTCGGTCATGGGGACCGTCAGCTCCCAGGTGCCGGGCAGGTCGAAGCCGCTCCGGTAGAGGAAGGGCACGTCCCAGCCGCCGAAGAAGAGCACCACGGCGAGCGCCGCGAGCACGACCACCTCGATGAACTCCCCGGTGAAGAACATGCCGAACTTCATGCCGGAGTACTCGGTGAGGTAGCCGCCGACGAGCTCGCTCTCGCCCTCCGGGACGTCGAAGGGGATGCGCTTGGTCTCGGCGATCGCCGCGAAGAGGTAGAGGATCGACGCGATGGTCAGCGGCGGGATGAAGAAGCCCCACCAGCCGTGCTCATGCTGCCAAGCGGCCATGTCCTCGAGGCGCAGCGAGTCGTAGATCATGAAGCAGGGCACGATCGTGAGGCCGAGCGCCACCTCGTAGCTGACCATCTGGCTGGCGGCGCGGATGCCGCCCATCAGCGAGAACTTGTTGTCCGAGGCGTAGCCCCCCACGGCGGCGCCGATGACGCCCGTGCCCGCGGCCGCGAAGATGAAGAGGATGCCGACGTTCAGGCTCGCCACCTGCATCGGCACGGCCGTCGCGATGATCTCCCCGTCGCGCGGGACGACCTGGTCCCAGTACTCGAGGTAGAGCGTGTCCGCGAAGGGGATGACGGCGAAGGAGATGATCGCCGGGATGACGGTGATGATCGGCGCGATCGAGAAGAGGAACTTGTCCGCCTTCGGGGGCGTGAAGTCCTCCTTGAAGATCATCTTCACGGCGTCCGCGGCCGGGTGGAGCAGGCCGAGGAGCGCGAGCTTGCCGCCGCTGTCGACGATGCCCTTGTGGAGCTTGTGCCCCAGGCGGAGCAGCACGCCCGCGATGCCGAAGCCGATGACGGCCAGGTAGAAGGTCTCGGCGTCCTGCCCCGCCACCGTCTCGATGCCGAAGAGGCCCATCAGGACCAGCGTCAGGATCGCGAGCCCGGCCGCGAAGAACGAGAGGAAGACCCCCGCCTCCATCGGCTTGAGCGACGCGCGGAAGAGCCCGACGACGCCGCGGGGCAGCGGGATGTGCGCGCGGCGCGGCCCGACCCGGTCCTGGATCATCGCGCTCTGCCGGCGCTCGGCCCACACGAGCATGGGAGCGAAGGCGCCGACGACGACGGCGATGATGAAGAGGATCTTGAGGAGCGCGGCGAGAATGTGGCCGGAGATGTCCATCAGGCGTGTCTCGAATCAGCTCGGGGAAGCGGCGGTCGCGGCCCTCAGGCGGGCGCGCTCGCCTGGGCCTCGTCGCCCGCGGCGGGGGCGGCGGCGTCGTTCATGGCGGTGCGCACCTCTCCGGTGCGCGCGTAGGCGATGCCCTCGAGGCCGAGCTCCTGGGCGGCGGCGACGAGGGTCTTCCACGCGGGCTCGATCCCCTCGGGGGACGGAATCGCGCGGACGAAGTGCTGGTCGAGCCCCTTCGCGTTGCGGAAGGTGCCGAACATCTCGGCCCAGCTCGCGACGGGCACGGTCAGGCTGGCCACCGAGGGGAGCGGCCCCTCGTTCGCGGTCAGCACGATGACGTCGGCGAGGTTCTTCAGGGCGTCGAGGCTGCCCTCCTTCTCGCCGCCGATGGCGCCGAGCGCGAGCACGCTCTTCACCTGGCCGGCGAGCACGTCGCCGACGAGGTCCTCGAGGTCCCCCGGGGCCTCGCCGAGCAGGGCCTCGGCCACCGCCGTGGCGCCCGCGCGGTTCGGGTTCGGGTCGGCGTGGCGGAGGATGTCGTCGCCCTCCCAGCCGATGTCCTCGGCCTCGCGCGCCGCGAGGTAGACGTGCTTCACGCCGAGCGCCTTCGCGACCTCGGCCAGCACGAAATTGTCCTCGCTCGCGTGGTGGGCGCTGAGCACCACCGCCAGGCTGCCCGCGTCGAGCCCCTTCAGGCGCGCGGCGAGCTCCTCGGTGGCCTCCTCCTGGAGGAGCTTCTCGGCGTCCTCGCCGCGCCCATCCACGGCCGTGACCACCCGATGCTCGTGCGCCTCCTGGTAGGTCATCATGCCGTCGTCGCACATCCAGAAGCCGTTGACCTGCTCGTTGTCGCGCGGGCGCAGCCGGTAGACCTTGCCGTAGCGCGGGTCGAAGTCGACGTGCGAGTTGCAGCCCGTCGCGCAGCCCGTGCAGATCCCGTCGACCGTCTTCAGGAACCAGACGCGGGCCTTGAAGCGGAAGTCGCGGCTCGTGAGCGCGCCCACGGGGCAGACGTGCTCGGTCATCAGCGTGTAGCGGTGGTCGAGCTCCCGGCCGGGGGCCAGGACGATCTCGTTCCGGTTCCCCCGCTCGCGCATGTCGAGCACGTGGTCCCCGACCAGCTCGTCGCAGACGCGGATGCAGCGCGTGCACATGATGCAGCGCTCGGCGTCGTAGACGATCGTCGGCCCGAAGCGCACGCCCTTCGGCTTGTGCACGGGCTCGGTGCGCTTGCGCTTCAGCGTGTGCTGGTGCTCCTCGTAGTAGTCCTGGAGCTTGCACTCGCCGGCCTGGTCGCAGATCGGGCAGTCGACCGGGTGGTTCAGGAGCAGGAACTCCTGCACGTGCGCCTGGGCCTGCTGGACCTCCGGGCCGACCGAGTCGACCTCCATGTCCGCCTGGGCGCCGGTCTGGCACGCCGGCACGAGCTTCGGCTTCGTGTCCGGGACGTACTCCTTCTTCTTCTCGTCCCAGCGCAGCACGGGCATGGCCATCTGCCGCCCGCTCGTCACGTGCACGAGGCACATGCGGCAGTTCGCGGCGATGCTCAGGCCCGGATGCCAGCAGTAGTGAGGGATCTCGATCCCCTGTCGCCAGGCGGCGCGGATGATCGTGTCGCCCGGCTCGAAGGGGATCTCCTGGCCGTTCAGCTTGAAGGTCGGCATCTCGCTCGGTGGGTCTGGGCCGTCGGGGCCGTGGTCTCTGGGGAAGTCTCGAGGTCCGGTCGGGTCCGACGCCGCGCGGGAGGGTACTCGATGCGCCGTCGCCTTCGAAGGGCTCCGCCGCCGCCGGGCCATTTGACCCGAGCGGCGCCGTGACGCAACGGCCCGGCGCGGCTCAGGAGATCAGCGGTCGCACTCGCCGCCGATCATGTTCACGGAGCCGAAGGTGGGGATGATGTCGGCGATCATGTCGCCGAGCAGCATCTCGCGCGCCGCCTGGAGGTTGAACCAGCAGGGCGGACGCACGCGGCAGCGGTAGGGCGTGCCGCTGCCATCGGAGACGAGGTAGAAGCCGAGCTCGCCGTTGCCGCCCTCGGTGAAGGAATAGACGGCGCCCTTCGGGCACTTCAGGCCCTCCATGACGAGCTTGAAGTGGGCGATCGTCGCCTCGATGGTCGTGTAGACCTCGCGCTTCTCCGGGAGGACGATGCGCGGATCGTCGACGTTCACGGGGCCCTCGTCGGGCATCTTCTCGAGGGCCTGCTCGATGATGCGGACCGCCTGCCGGACCTCCTCCATGCGCACCATGAAGCGGTCCCAGTTGTCGCCGTCCGTGCCGACCGGGACGTCGAAGTCGACGTCGCCGTAGGTCATGTACGGGAAGTCCTTCCGCACGTCGTAGGCGACGCCCGTGGAGCGGAGCACCGGTCCCGTCACGCCGAGGGCGAGCGCGCGCTCCTTGGTCAGGATGCCCACGCCCTGCATGCGGTCCTGGAAGATCCGGTTCTTGAGCAGCAGCCCCTCGGCCTCGCCGACGACCTTGTGGATCTCCGGGATGATCGCGCGGACGTCGTCCTTGAAGCCGTCCGTGGGCGGCGCGGCCATGCCGCCGATGCGCCCGAAGCTGTGCGTCATCCGGGCGCCGGTCTCCTTCTCGAGGATGTCCCAGATCCAGTCGCGGACCTTGAGCAGCCAGAGGAAGGGCGTGAAGGCGCCGAGCTCCATGGCCGAGGCGCCGTTGCACGTGAAGTGGTCGCAGACGCGGCTGAGCTCGCCGAGGATGACCCGGTACCACTGGCAGCGCTCGGGCACCTCGATGTCGAGGAGCTTCTCGACGGCGAGGGCGAAGCCGACGTTGTTCAGCATCGGCGAGACGTAGTTCAGCCGGTCCGCGTAGGGGAAGACTTGGGCCCAGGTGCCGCGCTCGCAGCTCTTCTCGAAGCCGCGGTGCAGGTAGCCGGGCTGGACGTCGACGTTCATGACCGTCTCGCCGTCCAGGTCCAGGACCATGCGGATGGTGCCGTGCATCGCGGGGTGCGACGGGCCCATGTTCAGGCGCATGGGATCGGCGGGGATCTCCAGCGCTTCGTCGTCCAGCTCGAGGATCTCGTCAGCGGGTTCCATCGTCTGCCTTCAAGGAGGGAAATCGAAACGGTGCGAAAAGGCGGGGCGGGGGATCCGGGTCCGGATGGCCGGGCTCAGGCCCCGGCGGCCGTCTCCTCGGCGGGCGGCTCGTCCTTCTTGGACGCGAGCTCGCGCGCCTCTTCCTCGGCGGCGTCCGAGTCCGAGAGGCTCCGGCGCTGCCCCTGCTGGAGGCCGATCGAGGGCGAGACCTGCTCGTCCCGGCCGGCGAGCCGCTCCTCCCAGTCGATCCGAGCGAAGGGCTGGCCCTCCTCGATGCCGAAGGGCGGGAGCTTCAGCGTGTCGTCCACGTCGCGGTACTCGACGAGCGGCTGCACGCGGTCGATGGGGTAGTCCTTGCGGAGCGGGAAGCCCTCGAACTCCTCGTACATGAGGATGCGGCGCAGGTCCCGGTGCCCGTCGAAGCGGATCCCGAACATGTCCCAGATCTCGCGCTCGGCCCAGTTGGCGCCGGCCCAGACTCCGCAGAGCGTCGGGCAGGCCTCGCCGTCCTTCACGCGGGTCACGACGCGGACGCGATGCTTGAGCTCCATGGAGCGCGCGAGGAGCACGACCTCGAAGCGGGGCTCGCCCTCGGCTTCGCGCTCCGGGAAGTCCACGGCGGTCAGATCGCAGAGCAGCATCTGACACTTCTCGTCGTCCCGGAGGAAGGTGGCGACCTCGACCCACTTCTTCAGCGGGACCCGCACCTCCTCGTCGCCGCGGAACTCGCTCGTCTCGAGGATCACCTTTTCCCCGAGCTCCTTCTTCAGGCGCTTGACGACCTTCTTGCTCACGACTCTCCCTCACCGCTCGGCGTGGTCGCCGTCGGGCGCGCCTTCTTGGCGCGGAGCTGGGCCAGGCCGGGCACCTCGCGCGGGGGCACGGTCACCGGCTCGCGGGTGCCCTTCTGCACCTTCTCCATGAGGAGCATGAGCCCGTCGAGGACGGCCTCGGGGCGGGGCGGGCAGCCAGGGATGTACACGTCGACCGGGACGATCTTGTCCACGCCCGGAATCGTCGTGTAGTTGTCGTAGAAGCCGCCGCAGCTCGCGCAGGTACCGAACGCGACGACCCACTTGGGCTCCGTCATCTGCTCGTAGATGCGCTTGAGAACGGGGCCCTGCCGCTGGCTGATCGTGCCGACGACCCAGAGCACGTCCGACTGGCGCGGGCTGAAGCGCGGCGCCTCGGCGCCGAAGCGCGCGATGTCGTAGCGCGGGGACGCGACGGCGAAGAACTCCATGCCGCAGCACGCCGTGGCGAACGGGTACTGGAAGAGCGAATACTTGCGCGCCCAGCCGAGGAGCGCGTCGAGCTTGGTGGTGATGATCCCTTCGGAGAGATTCCCACCGACGACCTTCATTTCTCCCATTCGAGCGCTCCCTTCTTCCAGGCGTAGACGAGCGTCACGCCGAGGATGGTGAGGAACAGCAGCATCTCGACGAAGCCGAACCAGCCGAGCTCCCGGAAGAGGCTGGCCCACGGGTAGAGGAAGACCGCCTCGATGTCGAAGACCACGAAGAGGATGGCCGTCAGGTAGAACTTGACGCTCATCCGCAGGTGCGATGCGCCCGTCGTGTTCGACCCCGACTCGTACGGGAGCATCTTCTCGGGCGTCGGCTTCTTCGGGCCCGCCAGCGAGGTGGCGGTGAACATGCCGAGGGCCACCGCGGAGGCGACGATCAGGAGGATCAGGACCGGCAGATAGACGGGGAACATGGCGTGGGCTCGTCGGGCGGCGGCTGAGGCCGCGCGCTGCGTCTTGGCCGGCGTGGAGCCGGCCGCATGTGAAAGGCTCGAGCGGGGCGCGGGCCCGCGCGGAAGGGCGCGGGGGAGGCCACAAAGGCCCGAGTTTCTGTGGGCTTCTAGCGTTAGGGGGGGTGGCTGTCAATCACGCTCGCCCAGGCTCGGGCGAGGGCGTGAGGACGCGCCATCGTGGCGTTTCGGTCCGCTGGAACGGCGGGGTCGGATATGCGATGGTCCGGCGCCGTCGGGGGGCGGATCCGCGAGCCCGGGTGCCCCGCCGTCGCCTGGCCGGCCGCGACCCTCGCCGGCGATCGGCCTCTGGCACGCCCGACGCCTCGTCTCGCCCATGGACCCCGAGCCGATGCCCTCCATGCTTTCTACACGAACGCCCCTTCCCTTCCGCTTCGCCGCCCTCCTGCTCGCCGCGGCCCTCTTCGGGCCCGCCCTCCCCGCCCACGCCGACGATGGCGCCGAGGGGGCGGAGGAGTCCCCCGGCTTCGCCGCTCGGCTCGAGCAGGGCGTCGACCAGTTCTTCGGGGAGTGGATCGTCGGCCCGCTCGCGACGGTCTTCTTCTACGACGTCGTCTTCTGGGACGACCCGCCCGCGCACGGCGATCGCCCCGAGGGGGCCATCGAGGTGCCGACGCCGACGCGGACCGAGGCCGGCTGGATCCTCCACCAGGTCAACGGCGCCGCGGACGCGAGCGCCCTCGAGGGGATCGTCGGCGGCGACGCGGCCGCGGCGATCGTGGCGGCCCGACCCGAGGATGGCTTCGAGGACTTCGGCGCGATCCGCGCCGTCGAGGGCGTCGGCGACTGGGAGGCGAAGCTCCTCGTGACGCACGCCGGCGCCATGAAGGTGCCCTTCGTCGTGCTCTGGCTCGTCCTCGGCGCGCTCTTCTTCACCTTCCGCTACGGCTTCCCGAACATCCGGGCGCTGGGCCACGCGGTCCAGGTCACGCGCGGCGTCTACGACGACGAGGAGAGCGAAGGCGAGGTCAGCCACTTCCAGGCGCTCTCGAGCGCCCTCTCCGCGACCGTCGGCCTCGGCAACATCGCCGGCGTCGCCGTCGCCGTCGGCATGGGCGGCCCGGGCGCCGTCTTCTGGATGGTCGTCGCCGCCTTCTTCGGCATGTGCTCGAAGTTCAGCGAGTGCACGCTCGGCCAGCTCTACCGCCAGACCGACGCCAAGGGGCACGTGAGCGGCGGGCCCATGCGCTACCTGGCGGCCGGCCTCGAGGAGATGGGCATGAAGCCCTTCGGTAAGGTGCTCAGCGTGGCCTTCGCGCTGATGTGCATCGGCGGCTCCCTCGGCGGCGGCAACATGTTCCAGGCCAACCAGAGCGGCGCGCAGATCTCGCAGGTCGTGCCGCTCTTCGAGGGCTCGGCGGGCCGGCTGGTCTACGGGCTGGTGCTCGCGATCTTCGTCGGCGCGGTGATCATCGGCGGCATCAAGCGCATCGGGAAGGTCGCCGGGCTCATCGTCCCGGTCATGTGCGGCGTCTACGTGCTCGCCGGCTTCGGCGTGCTCTTCTCCAACCTCGGCGAGATCGGGCCGGCCTTCGGGAAGATCTTCGGCGAGGCCTTCAGCCCCGACGCGGTGGCGGGCGGCTTCTTCGGCGTGCTGATGATCGGCTTCCAGCGCGCGGCCTTCTCGAACGAGGCCGGCGTGGGCAGCGCGTCCATCGCCCACTCGGCCGCCAGCACCGACGAGCCGGTGCGCGAGGGCATCGTCGCGCTCCTCGAGCCCTTCATCGACACGATCATCGTGTGCACGATGACCGGCCTGGTGGTCGTCATCACCGGCGCCTACCAGTCCGGCCAGGAGGGCGTGGAGATGACCTCGACGGCCTTCAACACGGTCATCCCCGGCTTCGAGTACGTGCTCAGCTTCGCCGTCGTGATGTTCGCGTTCTCGACGATGATCAGCTGGAGCTACTACGGGGAGCGCTGCTGGACGTTCCTCTTCGGCACGGGCAGCTCGATGATCTACAAGGTCATCTTCCTGATCTTCAGCGTGCTCGGCGCGATCATCGAGCTCGGCAACGTCATCACCTTCTCGGATCTGATGATCCTCGGCATGGCCTTCCCGAACATCCTCGGGATGTACTTCCTGAGCGGGAAGGTGAAGCGCGCCTTCGACGACTACTGGAAGCGCCTGAAGAGCGGCGAGATGCAGCCGCGGACGGCCGTGGCGAAGGCCGAGGCGGCCGAGGGCTGAGGGGGCTCGCCGGGCGGCGCGTGGTCGCCACCGATGGACGGCCGAGGCGAAGGCGCTCGCCTGGCCGGGTCGGCGTGCCTCCGGCCGAGCCCATCGCCGCCCGGCGTGGGGCTCCTCGGGATCGCGACCGCTCCGTGACGCGCCGCGTCGTCATGGTTGACCCCGACATGGGTTCGGAGGACCATCGAGGGGCGTGTGATGGAGAGTGAAGGTCCTTCCCAGGACCCGGTCGGCGCCCTCGGGGCGTCGACGTCGGGGGCCCGCGACGACGCCTCGGTGGCGGCCGCGGAGACCCGCGCCGGCGGCCCCGTCCCGCGCCCGGACCAGGTGCTCTGTCCCCACTGCGGCCAGCTGCACCCGAAGAGCTGGTCCCACTGCCCGAACACCGGCAAGCCGCTCACCGTCGGCCCCGCGCTCATCGGGCGGGTCATCGCCGGGCGCTACGAGGTCATCCGGCTGGTCGGCGAGGGCGGCATGGGCGCCGTCTACGAGGCCGAGCACCGGACCATCGGGCGGCGCGTCGCCCTCAAGCGCCTGCACCCGGAGCTGGCCACGGATGCCCACGCCGTGAACCGCTTCCAGCGCGAGGCGCGCGCCGCCGGCGGGACGGGCCACGAGCACGTCGTCGACATCCTCGACCTCGGCTTCGCGGAAGACGGCGCGCCCTACCTGGTCATGGAGCTGCTCGCGGGGGAGAGCCTGGCCGCGCGGCTCGAGCGCGAGCGTCAGCTCCCCGAGGAGCGCGCCGCGCGCATCGCCGGGCAGGTGCTCTCGGCGCTGGAGGCCGTGCACGCGCGCCGGGTGATCCACCGGGACCTGAAGCCCGACAACATCTTCCTCACGCGGCGCGGGCGGCAGCGGGACTACGTGAAGGTGCTCGACTTCGGCGTCTCGAAGATCGGCGTACCCGAGGGGCGGACGGAGGTCGGGCTCACCCGGACGGGGACCATGGTGGGCACGCCCCACTACATGTCCCCGGAGCAGGCGCGCGGCGTGAAGAAGCTCGACCATCGCGTCGATCTCTACGCCGTCGGCGTGATCCTCTACGAGTGCCTCTCCGGGCAGCTGCCCTTCGACGCCGACAACTACCACGCGCTGCTCCAGTCGATCCTGGTGCGCGAGCCGGTGCGGGTCGACACGCTGGTCAGCGGGGTGACCCGCGGCCTCGCCGACGTGATCCACCGGGCCCTCGCGAAGGACCCGGCGCGGCGCTTCGAGTCGGCGCGCGCCATGTGGGAGGCGCTCGTGCCCTTCGGCGCCGAGGCCCCGACGAGCCCCGAGTCGATCGCGCCGCCCTCCCCCTCCATCAGCCACCTCCCGACGGCGCCCATGTCGAGCCACGAGCTCGAGGCGCGGCTCGAGCGGGCGGGGCTCAGCGGCCCGCCCCCTTCGCGGGAGGCCCCCCGCCGGCCGCGGAGGTCGTCGACGCCGCCGCCGCCGAGCGCGGCCCTCGACCCGACGCCGAGCGGCGCGAGCTACGCCCCGGTCCCTCTCGCGCACGCCCCCCGGCGCTTCGTGGCGACCTCGAGCGACTGGCTCGACGAGCGCGCCGGCGCCCCGGTGGCCCGGGACGTCTCGCCGCCGGCCTCCGCGGCCGCGCCCGCGCCCCCGCGCTCGTCGGCCCGGCCCGCGGCGCCGCCGGCCGGCGACGTACGCGGCAGCCTGATCATCGCCACCCGCGAGCGCATGAAGGAGACCCTCGCGGAGGAAGAGCTGGATCGCGTGCGCCAGCACGTCGGCGAGGGCGGCGCCATGGACGCGCTCGTCCTGCCCGTGGCGTGGGTGGAGTCGGGCATGCTCGAGGGGCTGCTGACGGAGCTCGAGCGCGCCCGCAGCCTGGAGGCCGTGCGCGCCGTCGGTCGGGCCGTCGCCGAGCGCGAGATCCCGCGCACGCACGCGCTCCTCGTGCGACGCCACGACCCGGGCGTCGCGCTCGCCCGCCTGCCGGGCGTCTGGCGGAGCTACGCGCAGGGGGCGGCGCTGCGCCTCGAGGAGTCGGGCACGGGCAGCTGGCGCCTGCGGGTGGAGAGCGGGCCGCGCTCACGCCGGGCGCTCCTCTTCCTGGCGGGCTTCACGGAGGCGCTCCTCGAGCTCTGCGGAGCACGCGAGGTGCGGGCGAGCGTGGTCCAGTCGACCGGCGACGAGGCCGGCACGCTGGTCATCCGCTGGCGCTAGGAGTGGCCTGCGGCCGCCGCTCTGGCGGGATTCGGTCCGAACCCCGCCGAGGGCCCCATGGGCGCCACGCCTTCTCACGCAGCAGCGGCCGCATGGCGGGCGCCGGCCGGCGCGCTCCTCCGGCTGCCGAGAGATCGAGGATGCGCGGCGGAGGGCTCAGCCCTTCATCAGGGCTTCGATCTCGTCGGGGTCCTTCGGGATGTCCTCGGTGAGGTTCCGATGACCGTCCTCGGTGACCAGCACGTCGTCCTCGATGCGGATGCCGATGCCGCGCCACTTCTCGTCCACGTCGGCGTCGACGCCCACGTAGATGCCGGGCTCGATGGTGAGCACGAAGCCCGGCTCGAGCGGCCGGGGCTCGCCGCGGACGAAGTAGGCGCCCACGTCGTGCACGTCCATGCCCAGCCAGTGCGAGGTCTTGTGCATGAAGAAGGCCCGGTAGGTCTGCTCCTCGATGCACTTCTCGAGGGGCCCCTCGAGCAGGCCGAGCTCGATCAGGCCCGCCGCGATCACCTTCACGGCGGCGTCGTGCACGTCGTCGAGCGTGGCGCCGGGCTTCACCGCCTCGATGGCGGCGAGCTGGGAGCGCAGGCAGAGCTCGTAGAGAGCGCGCTGAGGAGGCGTGAAGCTCCCCGAGACCGGGAAGGTGCGCGTGACGTCGGCGGCGTAATAGTCGAGCTCGCAGCCGGCGTCGATCAGCAGCAGGTCGCCCTCCTCCATGCGCCGGTCGTTGGCGCGGTAGTGGAGGATGGTCGCGTTCGGACCCGAGCCCACGATCGAGTCGTAGGCCGGCCGGGCGCTCCCGCCGAGGCGGAAGATGCGGGCCATCTCCGCGTCGACCTCGTACTCGTGGCGGCCCGGCGCGGCGACCTTCATGGCCTCGACGTGCGCGTCGCGGGTGAGCTCGGCGGCGCGGCGCATGAGCGCCACCTCGGCCTCGTCCTTGCGCAAGCGCATCTCGTGGAGCGCCTTGGCCGGGTCGACGATCTCCGTCGGCGCGGCCACGCCGCGGCGGGCGCGGCCACGGAGGGCGCGGAGGGCCTCGAAGAGGGTCTGCTCGAAGGGGTGACCCTGGCCGACGGCGGCGTGGAGCCGGTCGACGTCGGCGAGGTAGTCCGGAAGCTTCTCGGGGAGCTCGTCGAGGGTGAAGGCCGCGTCGACGCCGAAGTGCTCGACGGCGCCTTCGACGCCGGCGCGCGGGCCGTCCCAGATCTCGCGCTCCTTGTTGCGCGGGCGGACGAAGAGGATCGCCCGGTGCTCGGGGTGCCGGTTGGTGAGCACCAGCACGCTCTCGGGCTCCTCGAAGCCGGTCAGATAGTGGAAGTCGCTGTCCTGCCGGTAGCTGTGCTCGACGTCGTTGTTCCGGATGAAGACCGGCGCCGCGGGGAAGACGGCGACGCCCGGGCCGATGGCGTCGAGGAAGCGCGCGCGGCGCTCGGCGAATCGCTTCACGGAGGCGGCGTCGGGGGTGGCGCTCATTTGGGGGAAGCTATCAGGCGCGGAAGGCGCCGTCGAAGCGAGCACCCCGGCGGCGGCACGGGCGACATCCCCGGGCGGCGACGACCGGGGCGGCGTGGACCGCGGCGACTCGGGCCGCGCCGCCCCGGACCGCTCCGGCGCGCGTTCAGGGGCCGAGCTCGAGCGCCCGCGCGGCGGCGGCGGCGTCCGCATCGCCGCCGAGCTCCTCGAGCCAGCCCTCCACCGCGAGCCCGCCGCCCCGCTCGGCGGCGCCTCGGAGCACCTCGGCGCTCCGCGGGTTCCGGAACCAGTCCTCGTCGAAGCGCTCGCGGAGCGCCGCCCAGAGCGCGTAGCCGCCGCGCGCGGCCCGAAGCCGGACGCGCCCGCGCGAGGGGGTGTGGAGCAGGAGCCGGGCGAGAGCCTCGGGGAGCGCGACGCCGAGGGCGCGTTCGGCGAGCTCCCGGCAGCGCTCGCCGACGACGGGCGCGTCCGCCGCGTCGCCGGCCAGGAGCAGGCCGCCACCGCGCCCGGATGGATCGCGGAGCCCCCGCGCGAGCGCCGCGGCGGCGTCCACCCGCGAGAGGAGGAGCAAGATCCCCGCGGACCGACGCCCCATCCGCTCGGCCTCCCCCGCGCCGAGCCCGCGCGCGCGCCAGAGCCCGGGCTCGGCGAGCCGCTGCGCGAGGAGCTGGCCGAGCGCCCGCGGGACCGTGCCCACGACCGGGCGCCGGAGGGCATGGGGCAGCGCCGGGGAGACCAGCGCGTGGCCGAGGGCGCGGCCGACCGCGCGGGCCGCCAGCAGCTCGCCGAAGAGCCCCGGCGCGAAGCCGGGGAGGATGCGCACCTCGCGCGGCCGCGGGAGGCAGAGGCGCGGCGCCGGGTCGCCCAGCCCATGCGGCGCCTCGACGCGCGCGCGCTCGGCGAGCACGCCTTCGAGGCCCAGCGGTCGCCAGAGGGCGCCGAGGCGCTTCCATCGGGCGCGCCGCTCCGCCTCGAGGGGCCCATCGAGCTCGGCGGCCCGGAGCGCGCGGAGCAGCGCGCCGAGGTCGCGGCCGATCCCCCAGGCGCTCCGCTCGGCCGCCCAGAGATCCTCGGTCGCGTCCAGCCAGGCCGCCGCGCCGTCCCCCGCCGCCGGCCCCGCGTCCGCATGTCGACCGGGCTCCATCGCGGAGAGCGCGCGCCGCGCCGCGTCGTCGGCCGCGCTCCGGGCCTCGGCGAGCCGCTCGGCCAGGGGGCCGGCCCCGGCCTCGGCCGCGCCCAGGACCCGCCGATCGCGCCCCGGCTCGGGGCCGTCGAAGAGCGCCTCGAGCGCCCGCCGCCAGGGAACGGGACCGCGCCGACCGGCGACCGGCGCCTCCAGCGCGACGGCGAGGGCCTCCCGGCCCGGCCGGAGGGCCCGCTCGGCGACGCCCGCGGCGAGGTGCGCAGCCAGCGCGTCCCGCTCCGCCGGGGGGAGCTCCCCCTTCGCCTCGCAGAAGGCCTCCACCGCGGCCGGGCCCGGGTAGCGGACGGCCACGCGCTCGGCGCCCCGCGCCGCGGCGAGAGCCGCCTCCGCTTCGCTCCCGCGCCATCGGACGACCGCCCGGCGCGCTCGCTCCAACGCCTCCACGGCCGCAGTTCTGCCACGGCGCCGCGCCCCGGACCACGTCCGGGCCGCCCGCGCGCCGGCTCAGCGCTCCGCGTCGCCGAGCTTGCGCGCGATGTCGGCGCCCAGCTCCCGCGAGCGCTCCGTCGCCGCCTCGACCGCGTTCATGAGCGTCGTCCGAAGCCCACCGGCCTCGATGACGTGGAGCGCCGAGATGGTCGTCCCCCCGGGGCTGCAGACCTGGTCCTTCAACGCCCCCGGGTGGGCCCCCGTCTCCTGGAGCAGCTTCGCGGCGCCCAGCACCGTCTGCGCCGCGAGCTTGAGCGCCGTGCTCCGATGGAGCCCCTGCTTCACGCCGGCGTCCGCCAGCGCCTCGATGATCACGAAGATGAACGCGGGGCCCGAGCCGCTCAGGCCGGTGACGGCGTCGAGCTGGCTCTCCTCGAGCACCTCCGTGAGCCCGATCTGCGCGAAGAGCGCGCGCACCACCTCCACGTCCTCGTCCGAGGCGTGGGCCCCGCCGCTGATCGCCGTCACGCCCGCGTGCACGAGCGCGGGCGTATTGGGCATGGTGCGCACGACCCGCGTCCCCGCGGCCAGGTGCGCCTCGAGCACGCGGATGGGCACACCCGCGGCGATGGAGACGACGAGCTTCTCCGGCCCGGTGGCCGGGGCGATCTCCGCCAGCACCCGGTCGAAGGCCTGGGGCTTGGTCGCCAGCACGAGCAGGTCGGCGAAGCGCGCCACCTCCAGGTTCGAGCCCGTCGAGGCCACACCCAGCTCGTCGAGGAGCTGCTCCCGGCGCTCTCGACGCGGGTCGCTGACGAGGAGCCGCTCGGGCGTCGCCACGCCCGTGTCGAGCAGGCCCTCGAGGATCGTCCCGCCCATGTTGCCGGCGCCGATGACGCCGACGTGGAGCTCGCGCAGCTTCGCTTCACCCATGCCGGGGGAGGTAGCAGCTTCCGCCCCGAATCGCCGCCCGCGCCGCGACGCCTACCCGCTACGCGGGCGAAGGCCGTGGTCCGAAGATGGCCGTGCCGACGCGCACCATGGTCGCGCCCTCCTCGACGGCGACCTCGAGGTCCCCGCTCATGCCCATGGAGAGCTCGGGCAGCGCGTGCGCCTCGGCGAGCTCGCGGAGCCGCCGGAAGTGCGGGCGCGGATCCTCGTCCGCCGGAGGCACGGTCATCAGGCCACGGAGCGCGAGGCTCTCGTGCGCGCGCACGGCCTCCACGAGCTCCTCCACCGCCTCCGGCAGGACGCCGCTCTTCTGCGCCTCGCGCCCCACGTTCACCTGGAGCAGCACCGGCAGAACGAGCCCCTCCCCCGCCGCCCGCTTGGCCAGCTCCTTGGCGAGCCGCGCCGAGTCCACCGTGTCGATCGCCGCCAGCCGCGCGCCGAGCCGCGTGAGGTACTTCGCCTTGTTGCGCTGCAGGTGCCCGATGAAGCGGAAGCGGAGGTCCGGCAGATCGGCGAGCGCCTCGGCCTTCTCCACGAGCTCCTGCACGTAGTTCTCGCCGAAGACCCGCTGCCCGGCCTCGTAGGCCGCGCGGATCGCCTCCGGCCCGTGCACCTTCGAGACGGCGAGGAGCGTGACCTCCGCCGGGTCCCGACCCGCGCGCCGGCAGGCCTCGTCGACGCGCGCCCGCACCGCCGCGAGGTTCGCGGCCACGTCCCCGGCGCTCACGGCCAGGCCCCCACCGCGCCGTGGGCGCGCAGCATGGCGAGCGTGCGCGCGAGGGGCAGCCCGACCACGTTCGACCAGCTCCCCTCGAGCCGCTCCACGAAGCCCGCCGCCACGCCCTGGACGCCGTAGCTCCCGGCCTTGTCGCGCCCCTCGCCGGTCGCCACGTAGCGCGCGATCTCGTCCTGCGTCAGCGCCCGGAACACGACCCGCGTCGTCACCGCCTGGTTCTCCAGGCTCGCGCTCCCGCGGCCGAGCGCCACCGCCGTCGTGACCTCGTGGGCCCGGCCCGAGAGGCGCTCGAGGGTCGCGCGCGCCTCCGCGTCGTCGACCGGCTTACCGAGCACGCGCCCCTCGACGACCACGACCGTATCCGCCGCCAGCACGAAGGGCCCGGCCGCCGCCTCGAGCCCGGCGCGGAGCTTCGCCTCGGCCATGCGGCGCACGTAGGCCGCCGGCGTCTCCCCCGGCCGGCCGCTCTCGTCCACGTCCGTCGGCCGCACCACCACCTCGATCCCCACCTGCGCGAGGAGGGCCCGGCGACGCGGCGAGCCGGAGGCGAGCACGAGCGGGCTGGGCTGCTCGGCCATCAGAACTTCTCCCGCTCCTCGTTCCAGCGCCGGTAGCGACGCACGTAGGTGCGGCTCACGTGCTCCGGATCGAGCGAGAAGAACTTCGCGATCTCCGTGACGAAGCCGCGCACGTAGACCGCCGCCGGGAGCTGGGCGAAGTCGTCCTCCTCGATGGCCCGGAGGAAGGCGAGGCCGATCTTCGTCTTCTGGCCCACGTCCTTGAGCGCCACGCCGCGCGACTCGCGGACGGCGCGGAGCAGGCCGCCGGTGAAGTCGGTCTCGGGGGTGATGATCGGCGGCGGCGGCGTCGGCCCCATGGGCCGCTCGTCGTCGGCGTCGCGCTCGATCTTCGGCTCGGGCGGGAACACGCTCAGCTCGTAGGGGCGTCGGCGGGCCGGATCGAGCAGCACGTCGTGGGCCTCGTCGAGGCGCGCCCGCAGCCGCTCGAGCCCGTCCTCGTCGAAGAGCCCGTAGCAGGCCAGCGAGCCCGGCGCGTAGATCTCGCGCACGCGCTTGTAGGCGCGGCGGATCTCCTCGTCCGTGGCGCCCCGGTCCACCTCGAGCAGGTCGTGGTGCGTCGCCGGCGGCACGTGCGGGAGCGACTTCCGGCGGTGCTTGCCGGCGTCGATGGCGAGGAGGCGCCGCGCGATCTTCTCGATGTTGCGGCTCGCCTTCGTGCCCGGGCTCTCGACGAGGAGCGGCCGGCCGGCGCGGAGCGTGTTCCAGACCGTGTCGTCCGAGTCGATGTAGCCGATGTAGTCGAGGCGCACGCCGAGGCGTCGGCGCGCGACGGTCTCCATCCAGTCGCCGAGCTCGAGGTCGGCGCGGAGCCGGGTCTGGTTCACGACGAAGGGGAAGCGGAAGGACTCCATGGTCGCCCGGACCCGGGCGGCGAGCGGGTCGCTCCGCTCCTCGAGGCGCCGCGCGAGGTCGAGCGGCGGCGGCGTGTTCCCCATCTCGCGGAGCGCGGCGAGGAGCTGCCGGCGCTCCTCCGAGTCGGCGGCCGAGCGGAGGAGCTGGCGCGCGAAGACGGCGCGCACGAAGCGGTAGGTGCCGTCGATGGCCGTGGGCTCGGGGAGCGTGACGAAGACCGAGATGTCGGCTTCGAGCCAGAGATCGAGGAGCGAGCGATGGGTGCCCGCGCCGAGATCGACGACGACGTGGTCGGCGGAGAGGGAGCGGAGGCGCTCGACGAGCTTGCCGCGGCGGGCGCGGCGGCGGCGGCCGCGGGGGGGCTCGTCGATGCCGCAGTGGAGCAGGCGCAGGCCCGGGATGGGCACGTCGACGGGCTCCTCGGGATCGGGGCCCGGCTCCTCCTCGGCGCGCTCCGCGCTCGCGCTCTCCTCGGCCGGCTCCTCGCCGACCTCGAGCTCGAGCTGCTGCGTCTCGTCCTCTTCGTCTTCCTCGTAGGAGCCGTCGTCCACGCCGCGGAAGGCGGGGAGCGGGGGCACGTAGGTCGAGATGCCGCTGGGGTGGCCGACGCCGAGGAAGGAGTGGAGGTTCGCGCCGCCCGCGTCCGCGTCGGCCACGACGGCGCGGCGGCCGATGGTCGCCAGGTAGACGCCGAGGTTGGCGACGAGGAGGGTCTTGCCGACGCCCCCCTTGGCGCCGGCCACGGCCAGGACGCGCACGCCGCCGCCGCGGGCCTCCGAGGCACCCTCCTCGGCCGGCTCGCGGAAGAGCTCGAGGTCCACGTCGCTCATGGGGCGGGGTATGACCAGGGCCCCCGCGCTCTGCAAGTGGCGCGGAGGGCGCCGGGCGCCGGCGCGCCGGCGCCCGCCATCGAGCTCGCGGAATCAGGACGCGCGGCGGCTGCGGAGGGAGCCGAGGAAGGGCTCCCAGTCCGGGAGCGGGTCGCGCACGCCGGTGAGCTGGACGACGACCGTCCAGGTCGGGCGGACGGGCTCGCGGCGCATGCTCATGCCCGCCTCCTGAGGCGTGCGACGACCCTTCCTCAGGTTGCAGTCGCGGCAGCAGGCGACGAGGTTCTCCCAGGTGCTGCCCCCGCCGCGCGAGCGCGGGAGGACGTGGTCGATGGTGAGTGCGCTCGTCGAGCCGCAGTAGACGCAGGCGTGCCCGTCGCGCAGGAAGACGTTGCGCCGCGAGAGGCGGAGCGGCGTGCGCGGGACCCGGTTGTAGCCGCGGAGGAGCAGCAGGCGCGGAACGCGGAGGGCGCCCGTGGGCGTGCGAACGGCCTCGTCGCGCTCGCCGGGCTCGAGGGTCGACCAGTGCTCGAAGTCGTGGGGCTCGTAGTCCTCGTCCAGCGCGTGCGCGCGCCCGCCGTAGAGGAGCAGGAAGGCGTTCCGCGCCGAGGTGATGCGCACGGGTTGGTAGCTGCGGTTCAAGACGAGCACCGGGCTCGCCAGCGCGTCGCGGCGCGGGGCCGACACGCACGCGGAAACTGGAGCGGAGTCCACGGACGAGAAGAGTAAGCGCAAACTCCGTGCCGGCCAACGAGGGCGCCGGAAACGCACGCGTCGTTCCCGTGACGCGCGCGGAGCCGCGCGAGCCGTGCCGGAGCGGACGGAACGCGCGGAGCTGGGCGGGAGAAGCGGCACGGATCGCGATGGAGACCACGGGCGCGAGGCCGGAGCACGCACGATACGGTGCGCGAGCGATAGCCCGAAGAGCTCGAGCCACAGCGCGAGCGCCAACCACGGCGCGAGCTCCAGCTACAGCGCGAGCCCCAGCCACAGCGCGGGAGCCCGAGCAGCAGCCACAGCGCGAGAGCCCGAGCAGCAGCCACAGCGCGAGAACGCGAGCATCACAGCTCAAGCATGAGCGCGCGACCACGCCGCGAGTCCGCACGAAGACCATCGAACGACGGCCCCAGCGACCTGCCGACCCTCGCGAGAGCAACGAGGAGCGCACCAGCCGCGAAGACTCCTCTGCCGAGGGAGTGCTCCAATCACCAAGCCACGCCTTCGCGAAGGAGAGCGCACCAGCCGCGAGACCAACCCGCTGCGCGGGGGAGCGCCCCCATCTCCGCCCCGTAGCCCGGCCCCACGGAGCCGCCTTCGTGGACCCACGAAGAACCGACCCATGTGACGCCGCG